>NZ_SCTC01000032.1 GCF_004299445.1 Phenylobacterium sp.
CGGGCTGGCGCTCGACATGCTGCCGGTGGCCGATGGCAGCGACTATGGCGGCAGCCTGCGAAACCCCGCGGGCTGGAACAACGTCTACGGCTTTCGGACCACCATCGGCCGGGTGCCGGTGGCGGGCCGCGAGGTCTGGCTGCCGTCGATGGGCGTGAACGGGCCGATGGCGCGCAATGTCGGCGACCTGGCGCTGCTGCTGTCCGTTCAGGCCGGGTTCGACCCTAGGGCGCCGCTGTCGATTGACGGCGCCGGCGACGTCTTCCGCGCCTCGCTGGCCGGCGACCTCAAGGGCAAACGGATCGCCTGGCTGGGCGACTTCGGCGGGGCGATTCCCAACGATCCCGGCGTTCTGGAGCTGTGCCGCGGCGCGCTCAGGACGTTCGAGGCGATCGGCTGCCACGTCGAAGAGGCCTTCCCGGACTATCCCGTCGAGCCGGTCTGGCAGGCGTTCATCCGACTGCGCGGCTGGCAGTCGGGCGGCAACCTGCTCGAGATCTACAACGATCCCGCGCGCCGCGACCTGCTGAAGCCCGAGGCGGTGTTCGAGGTCGAGACGGGCGCGAAGCTGTCGGCCTACGAGGCCACGGCCGCCTCGCTGGTGCGCAGTGAGTGGACGCGGGCGGTCGCCAGGCTGTTCGAGCGGTTCGACTACCTGTTGCTGCCGACCGCCCAGGTGTTCCCCTTCCCGGCCGAACAGCACTGGCCAAAGACGGTGAGCGGGCGGAGCATGCGGACCTACCACGAGTGGATGCAGGCGGTGTGCCTGGTCACCATGGCGGGCTGCCCGGCCTTGGCGGCGCCGGCGGGGTTCAGCGCCGAGGGGCTGCCGATGGGCATCCAGATCATAGGTCCCCAGCACCAGGAGTTGGCGTGCCTCAAGCTCGCCGCCGCCTATGAGGCCGCTGCGCCCATCACGCTGAAGCGTCGCGCCCCGGCGCTGCGCGCAGGTGGGTAGGAGTGGATTCGACAAACCTCGTCGGAGGACTAGACTTCCCTGTCCCTCTGAAGACTCGGGACGCATTCATCCTTCATGCCCGCCTCCGCGCCCCCGGCGATCGCCGCTGAGCTTTCCCGACTGCTGGCCCACAGCCACGCCCCCTATTCCGGCGTGCGCGTCGCCGCGGCGGTGGAGTGCGGGAGCGGCGACATCCACTACGGCGTCAACGTCGAGAACGCCGCCTATCCGCAGGGTCTCTGCGCCGAGGCCAGCGCGATCGCCGGCGCGGTAACCCGAGGCGAGACATTGGTGAAACGTGTCTGGGTCGCCTCCTCGCTGCCCGGCCACATCTGGCCCTGCGGCGGATGCCGTCAGAAGATCTGGGAGTTCGCCGCGCCGGGTTGCGAGATCGTGAGCGTCGCCGAGGGCGGCGCCTGTGAGATCCACACGATCGAGGCGCTGCTGCCACTGGGCTTCCGGCTCGACCCCCAGCGCTGATGCCGCCCGAAACGAAGCTCGAGTGGGAGACGCCATTCGGACCGATCTGGTTCTGGCGTCGCGATACCGGACAGCCGGTGCTGCTCTTGATCACCGGGACCTTCGCCAACGCCAATGTTCTGGACCAGTTGGACGAGACCCTGGTGGGCGTCGACGTCTGGCGCGCCCATCTGCCCGGCAACCACTGCCCGCCGCTGGCGGTGAACACCGTGGGCCTGTTCGCCGCGGCCTACGGGCATGCGATCCGCGACGCGCTGGCCGGCCGCGACGTGGTGGTGGCAGGGCTGTCGGTGGGCGGGCTTGTCGCCCTGGGCCTGCGGGCGGCCAACATCCGAGGGCTCGTGGTCGTCGAGCCGCCGCTGCTGACCGAGGGTGTCTGGCCTCTGCGCATCGTACGCGAGCAGGCCCCACCCGGGCACGACGACTTCCTCTGGCAGGTGCTGGGCATCGCGCCTGACCGGCTTGAGCCGCGCGATTACAGCGCCTTGCTCGCCAACCTGGAGCTGCCCACCCGCATCCTGGTGGGCGGTGAGATGGGCCCGCCGCGGCGCGATTTCGACATCATGCCCAGCCTCGTCTCGCCGGCCTGCCGCGCGTTGCTGGAGGCCCACCCGAAGGTGACCGTGATCGAGGCGCCCGGCGCCGGCCACAACGTGCCGGCGCGCGCCGTCCTCACCTTCGCCCACGCCCTCGAAGCCGCCTGCCGCGACGCATTCGGCCCGCAGGTGCGCTTCCAGCCGGCGAACCGACCCCGCGGCTAGGCCTTCGTCGCCGCCACGTAGCGATCGATCACGCTCTCCAGCACCGACAGCGGCGTGCCGCCTGTCGTCACCACGGCGTCGTTGTAGTCGCGAAGGTCGAAGCGCGGCCCCAACGCGGCCTTCGCCTTCTCGCGCAGGCGGACGATCTCGTTGTGGCCGGTCTTGTAGGCGCAGGCCTGGCCCGGGCTCGCGCAGTAGCGGTCCACCTCGCTGGTGCAGGCGCCGACCGAACGTCCGGTGGCCGCGGCCAGCACCTCGATCGCCTTCTCGCGGCTCCAACGCAGGTCGTGCAGGCCGGTGTCGACCACCAGGCGCGCGGCGCGGAATCGCAGCGCCTGCAGATAACCCAGCCGCCCCATGGGATCGTCGGCGTAGAGGCCAACCTCGTCGGCCAACTGCTCCGCGTACAGCGCCCAGCCCTCGGTAAAGGCGCCGAAGTTCATCAGCGACGCGATGGTGTGCACCTCGCCCGACCGCTCGGCGAGGTAGGCGCCCTGCCAGGCATGACCCGGCAGCGCCTCGTGCATCGACAGGCTGGCCAGGGTGTATCGGGGCCAGGAGGCGGTGTCCTTGAGGTTCACGTAGTAGATCGCCGGGCGCGAGCCATCGAGGGCGGCGAAGTTCATGTAGCCCAGCCCCGCCCCGTCCTGGATCTCGGGCGGAACGCGGCGCACCTCGACCGGCGCTTTCAGGCCCAGCTTCGAGAACTTGGGGATGAACGGCCGGATGGCGGCGATCGTGCCCTCGATATAGGCGATCAACTCGCGTCGGCCCGCGTCGGTATTGGGATACACCAGCTTGGGATCACGGGTCAGCGCGCTCATGCGCTCCCCCACGGTCCCCTGGGTGTAGCCCTGCCCCCTGAGAATGCCGTCCATCAGCGCGTCGATCTGCGCGCCCTGGTCCAGGCCGGTCTTGTGGATCTCGGCCGGGGTGCGGTCGGTGGTGGTGTTGTACTTGAGGCTCCAGCGGTAGTAGTCGGCCCCGTCCCGGAACTTCCACACACCGGCGTCGTGGGTGGCGCGGGGCTGCTGCGACTTCAGCACCGCGATCTGCCGCTCCAGCGCCGGGAACACCTTCTGGGCCACGATGGCCGTGGCGCGGGCCTGCCAGTCGCCGTCGATGCCCTTGGCCTTCGCGCGCTGGGTCAGCGAGGTGGCCAGTCGCGTGGCCGCCGCGTCCTGGGCCCGGAGCTCGGTCCCGGTGCCCAGTGCGGTGGCCAGCAGGAAGTCGGGCAGGATGACCCCCTTGCCGGCCGCGTCCTTGATGCGGTCACTCTCCTGGTCGAGGGCCGCGCCGTACTGTTCCAGCCGCGCCAGGTAGGCCTCGGCGTCGTCGCGGGTCTCGATGGGGTGCTGGCTGTTCAGGAACTCGCCGGTGTTGACCACCGTGCCGTCCTGCTGGCTGACGACGTAGGGGTTCGCGTAGTCGCGGCCATAGGCGAAGCGGCCCCCCTCGGCCCCCACGTCCTGAGCGTAGAGCACGCTGTCGTAGCGGGTGATGTCGCGCCCGGTCAGGCTGGCGCGGGGGATGGCGCGAAGGCGCCGCGCGCGGTCGGCATAACCCGCGAGCTGCCTGGTGCGGCCGCCCGAGGAGACATCGTCCAGGCGGCGGCGCAACGCGGCCCGCGGCCCGTTGTCCTTGCCGATGCCGGTGGCCGTCTGCGGCGCGTCGGCGAGGATCTCCTCCACGAAGGCGTCCAGCAGCGTGGCGAGGCGGGGATCCGAGACCCCCTCGCCGGCCGCGGCGAGCGCGCCGATGGGGGAGGCGGCGGCGCCGGCGGCGAGAGAGGTGGCCAGAAGCCGGCGACGGTCGATCATTGCGCGCTTTCCCGAAACTGAAGGCGGGAACCCTAGCGGGACGCTCGGATCACGCAACGGCCTTGCGGCAGACGGGCGTCGCGGCGAGGCGACCGCCCCTTTGGCGGCGTGGCTCAGAACACCATGGGCGCGACGACCAGGGCGACCAGCATCGCCGAGTTCCAGAACACCATCCGCGCCACCTGGCGCTGGCGATTCGGCGACTTGCGCGCGGGCTGGACGTCCCGCGTGGCGACGACGCGGAAGGCGCCTTCGATGATCTCGGGGGCGGCGGCGGAAGCGGACATGGGGGGCTCCGGGGGGTGTTTCGGTCTCATCACGCCCCTAGGACGTTCGAGAGGTTGGATATGCGACACGCCGGCGCCCCTCAATCAGCGAGATCGCATAGGGGCTATGCGCTTTTCGTGCAGCTTCGAAGGAACCAGTGGGCGTGGAGCGCGTCAGGTCCGTAGAATGAACCCCGGAGGCGACGTTGCCCGCTCATGAGGCGCTTGCCGTGACAGGCCCGCATTCCGCCGCAGCCCGCTTGCCCGACTCTCTTGCGCCACCCACCTTAGTCCCATGAGCGATCGCCCGTCGGGCGCAGCTCCGTCACGGCTCGTGGCGGTGCTGGGGCCCACCAACACCGGCAAGACCCACCTCGCGGTGGAGCGCATGCTGGGCCATTCGTCGGGCATGATCGGCCTGCCGCTGCGGCTGCTGGCGCGCGAGATCTATGATCGCATCGTCAAGGTCCGGGGCGCGCGCTGCGTCGCGCTCATCACCGGCGAGGAAAAGATCGTCCCGCCGCGGGCGCAGTATTACGTCTGCACCGTCGAGGCGATGCCTCTGTCGGTCGAGGTGGAATTCCTGGCCGTCGACGAAATCCAGCTGTGCGCCGATCCCGAGCGCGGCCACGTCTTCACCCACCGCCTGCTGCACGCGCGCGGCAAGTACGAGACGATGCTGCTGGGCGCGGGCACGATGGCGCCGCTGGTCCGCCGCCTGCTGCCGCACGCCGAGATCCAGACCCGCGACCGGTTCAGCAAGCTCATCTACGCGGGCCCGAAGAAGCTCACCCGCCTGCCCCGCCGCTCGGCCGTGGTCGCGTTCAGCGCCGACCAGGTCTACGCGATCGCCGAACTCATCCGCCGCCAGCGCGGCGGCGCGGCCGTGGTCATGGGCTCGCTCAGCCCCCGCACGCGCAACGCCCAGGTCGCCCTCTACCAGTCGGGGGAGGTCGACTTCCTGGTGGCCACCGACGCCATCGGCATGGGCCTGAACATGGACGTCGACCACGTGGCCTTCGCCGGCCTGCGCAAGTTCGACGGCCGCCGCACGCGCTTCCTGCATCCCCAGGAGGTGGGCCAGATCGCGGGCCGAGCCGGCCGCTACCAGAAGGACGGCACATTCGGCGTCACCGGCGAGGCCGACGAGATGGACCCCGACCTGGTCGAGTCCGTCGAGAATCACAGCTTCGAGCCGGTTCCGGGGGCCGAGTGGCGCAACTCCAGGCTCGACTTCGGCTCGCTCCCGGCGCTGCTGAAGAGCCTCGAAATGCGTCCCGATCGGCCCGGCCTGACGCTGTCGGCCGAGGCGCTCGATGAGATCACCCTCAAGGCGCTGGCCGAGGACGAGGTGATCCAGACGCGGGTACGCGACCGCACCAACCTGGCCAGGCTGTGGGACGTCTGCCAGACGCCCGACTTCCGCAAGGTGGCGCCCGACGAGCACCGGGCCTTGGTGCGGGCCTTCTTCCTGCAGCTCACCGAGAAGCGCCGGCGGATCGGCGACGACTGGATCGCGCGCCAATATGAGCAGCTGAACCGCACCGACGGCGAGATCGACACCCTGGCCAGCCGCCTCGCCAGCGTGCGGACCCTGGCCTATGTCGCGAACCGGCCCGACTGGCTGGTCGATCCCGGCGCGTGGCAGACCCAGACGCGCGGGCTGGAAGACCGCCTCTCAGACACCCTGCACGAGAAGCTGATGGCCCGGTTCGTCGACCGGCGGACCAGCGCCCTGATGCGGGGCCTGCGGGTGCGCGAGGAGATGCTGGCGGGTGTCGGCGCGGACGGGGCGGTGACGGTCGAGGGGCACTACGTCGGCCGCCTGTCCGGCGTGAGCTTCGAGCCGGCGAAGGGCTCAAACCTGCTGGAGGAAAAGGCGCTGCGCGCCGCCGCCCAGCATGCCGTGGGCCCCGAGATCGCCCGGCGGCTGGGCCAGCTCGCCGCCGAGCCCGACGAGGCGTTCTCGCTCAGTCCCGACGGCGCGGTCCTGTGGCGGGGCGAGATCGCGGGCGTCCTGGCCGGCGGCGAGCCGTTCCGGCCGCGCGTGCGGCTGCTGGGCGAGCTGGGGCCCGAGCCCGCCCGCCAGCGCGCGGGCCAGCGGCTGGAAGCCTTCGTGGCCGGCGAGGCGGGCCGACGTCTGGGGGCCCTGCGCAAGCTGGAGGCGGCTGTGGCGGAAGGGCGCATCAAGGGCCTGGCCCGGGGGCTGGCGTTCCAGCTCGCCGAGGCGGGCGGCGTGCTCGACCGCGCCGCCGTGCGCGCCGAGGTGCGGGCCCTGAGCCAGGTCGAGCGGCGCGTGCTGCGGGGCCTGGGCGTGAAGATCGGCGCCTTCTCGCTCTACCTACCCGGCCTGCTGCGGCCCGAGGCGCGCGCGCTGACCGAGGCCCTGGCGCGCCGCGAGGCCGCCGGGTGGCGCCCCGCCGCCGACAGACCGGGCCACCTGCCCCGGCCCGCCCCTGCGCCGCGCGCGCTGGCCGCCTTCGGCCTGCGGGCCGTGGGCGCGCTGGCCGTGCCGGTGGAGCAGTTGGAACAGCTGGACGAGATCCTGCGCGGCGCGACGAAGGCGGGCGGCGGCGTCGTGTTGCCCGACGCCGCGCGTGAGGCCCTTGGGTGGAGCGTCGAGGACACGGCGGCCATCCTCAAGGGCCTGGGCTTCGCGGCGATCCGCAGGCCCGGCGAACCGGTCGCCTGGCGCCGGCGGGGCGAGCGCGAGTTCGCCGTCGAGCGTCGCCCGGTCGCGCCCCATTCGCCGTTCGCCGCCCTGGCCGCGCTGAAGGACGCGCCCGCCCCGCCGCCCACGCGGAGGCGTCGCCGCAGAGCCGCCTCCAAGTGACCCTCCTTCGCCGAGGCTACGGAGGGTTCGCGCCCGTCCTGCAAAGCTCCGCGAGGCGCGAAGCAGGATGAGCGAGGGTCCGTTCAAGGAGGTTGGGGCCTGCCGCGCCGACGTCTGGCTCTGGCGCGCCCGCTTCTTCAAGACCCGCGCGCTGGCCGCCAAGTTCCTCGAGGGCGGCCGCGTGCGCCTGACCCGGCCAGGCCTCGACGCGCACCGAATCGACAAGCCCGCCCGGCCCATCAAGGTCGGCGACCAGCTGGTCTTCGCCCTGGGCGGCCGCCTGATCGCCGTGCGCGTGGAGGCCATGGGTGATCGCCGCGGCCCCGCAGCCGAGGCCCGCGCGCTCTACTCGACGTTGGAGGAGAGCTGAGTCGCGGAAGCGCCGCCCGCCCGCGTCGGACCGCGCGGCCTATCCACGCTGAGAGAATTCCTGCGCACCCGTCGCATTGACAAGAGACGGTCGCACCGTGAAAAACCGGCGCCCCGAACCGGGGACCGCTGCCGGAGCTTCAAGCCCACGCCATGACCTACATCGTGATGGATCCCTGCATCAAATGTAAGTTCATGGACTGCGTGGAGGTATGCCCCGTCGACTGCTTCTACGAGGGCGAGAACTTTCTGGCGATCAATCCGGACGAGTGCATCGACTGCGGCGTCTGCGAACCTGAGTGTCCTGTCGACGCCATCAAACCCGATACGGAAGATGATCCCGACGGCAAGTGGCTGCGGGTGAACAGCGAATACTCGCGCGTGTGGCCGAACATCACCGTCAAGGGCGAACCGCCTGCCGACGCAGAAGCTTTCGAGCGCGAAACGGGCAAGTTCGAGAAATACTTCTCCGAGAAGCCGGGCCGCGGCTCCTGAGCGCGCCTCCGGCCGGCCGCGTCCGGGGTCGGTCCAACCCTTTCATTCCGCACGTTTTTGTGTTAATGTCTCCGACGACACGACACGAAGGCTTCGCCCGGGTCGGTCTGTAACTAGAACAGCCGACCGGCGTCCTAAGCCGGCACGGGCGAAGGGTCGTCTTAAGAGGTCAGCTTCCGTTTCACAGTAACGACGCCGCCGCGAACTGTTCCGCGGGAGGGGTGGTTTTGTGCATTCCCGGAAGCCGCGACCAGGAGTTCCGCGCCCAGCGCGGACGCATATGAGAGGTATCTCGGATGAGCAAGAGCGGTCACGAATTCTCGGTTGGCGATCACGTCGTCTACCCGGCCCACGGGGTCGGCCAGGTGCAAGGGATCGAAACCCAGGAAGTCGCCGGTCTGAAGCTTGAAGTCTACGTCATCACCTTCGACCACGAGAAAATGACGCTGCGTGTTCCCACCGCCAAGGCCAAGACTGCGGGCCTGCGCTCGCTGGCCGAGACCGGCGTGGTGTCCAAGGCGCTGACCACCCTGAAGGGCCGCGCCCGCGTGAAGCGCACCATGTGGTCGCGCCGCGCTCAGGAGTACGAAGCCAAGATCAACTCGGGCGACCTGATCTCGATCGCCGAGGTGGTGCGCGACCTGCACCGCGCCGAGAACCAGCCCGAGCAATCCTATTCCGAGCGCCAGCTCTATGAGTCGGCCCTCGACCGCATGGCCCGCGAAGTCGCCGCCATCGAGCGCATCGACCGCGAAGCGGCGATCGCCATGCTGAACAAGTCGCTGGTGAAGACCGCCGCCGTCGCGGCCTGATCGTCCCGACAAAACCAATCGCAAGACGCCCGGCCTCACCGCCGGGCGTTTTCGTTTGAGGTTTAGCGCGGCCCTGCGCTACCAACCGCCGGCGCGGGCCTCGTAGCTCAGCCGGATAGAGCAGGGCTTTCCTAAAGCCAAGGTCGGGGGTTCGAGTCCCTCCGAGGCCGCCAGCGCAACCTCCGAACCGTCCGTCAGGCCGTCTTGCGCGGCGTCATCACCAGCCAGGGCGTGAGCCGTTCGCGCCACTCCCAGGTCGCCAGCAGGATGTCGAGCTCGCTCAGATCGTCCAGCCAGGGCGGCGGGTCGAACGCCTTCGGGCGCGTGCGGACCTCCACGATCTCGTGGGTCGGCTCGAACCGCTTCAGCATCGTCGCGCGCGCCGAAGCCCGGAAGAGATCGTGAGTCTCCACCACGATCTTCATGCCCGCCAGCGCGGGGCCGAGGGCCGGATCGAGGATATCCACCTCGGCGCCCTCGGCGTCCACGAGCACCAGCGTGTTGCGCCCGGCGAACGCCTCGAAGTCACGCGGCCCGAACTCGCCCCCGATGATGACGCGGTCCGATACCTGGTTGCGCGCCGCCAGCTCCGCGCACGCGGCGCGGGCGGTCTCGCTGATGTCGTGCGCGTAGACCTGTAGCGCGGGAAACCGGCGCGCGAGCCCCACGGCGTAGTAGCCTTCCGCGCATCCGACATCGACGACACAGTCGACGCCATCGCCGATCAGCGCCTCCAGATGCGGGTGAAGCTCGGCTTCGTAGACGCCCAGGAGGCGCGCGATGAGGGCGCCCTCCGTCGCAGCCTCCACGTAGCTCATGCCGGCGAAGATCCCGGCCCGGATCGTCGAGCCGTGATACCGCAGGTACGTCCGCTCCAGCAGGTGCGAACGCCACTTCGCCAGGGTGCGCAGGACCTCGTCCAGGTGCTGGATCTCGGCGCCTGCCGGCCAGCCGTCGCACATTTCGCGGACCCGCGCCGCGACGGTCTGGGTGAGCGGACCTGCCATGCCTGTGTTCCTGAGCTGCTTCGCACGTTTGGAAAACGACCCGCGAGTGCGGGATCGTCACGTCCGCGCCGCGCCGACGGCGGGGGCGAGGTTGGTCACTTGCGCGGAGCCCCGTCCGTCTTGGCCCGCCGCGCCTGCTGAGCCTCGAACTTCGCCCGGCTGTCGGGAAAGATGCCGTCCAGCAGGTCGGGATCGCCCGGGCGGCGCATCCACTCGGCCGGGAAGTCGGCGGCCGGCGCCCCATCCGTGCGGCGGAAAACCACGCCCGGACCGGCGCGCTCTCCGAACGGGATCGCGTGGCGCCCGCCCGCGGCGGCGAGGCCAAGGTAGAGCCGCTTGCGCAGGTCGAGCTTGCGGTCGAACTGGGCCGGGTCATCGATGAGGTTGGTCATCTCGCCGGGGTCCGCTTGGAGGTCGTACAGCTCCTCCAGATCCCAGACGCCGTGATACTGGATGTACTTGTAGCGCCCGTCGCGGATCGCGAACGTCGTTGGCGTCATCGGGAAGTTCCATTCCCAGTAGTACTCGTAGATCAGCTCCTGCGGCCACGCCGCGGTCGCGATCGCGCCCGTCGCCAGCGGCAGGAAGCTGCGCCCCTCGAAGTGCGCGGGCGCGCGCACCCCGGCCAGGTCCAGGATCGCCGGGGCCATGTCCAGGTTGCGGACCATGCCGGGCTCGACCTTGCCTGCCGGCAGCAGGCCCGGCGCCCAGACCACCATCGGCACGCGGATCGAACCTTCATAGGCGTTGCGCTTGTCGATCAGGCCGTGGTCGCCGGTCAGGAAGCCGTTGTCGGAATAGAAGATGACCGCCGTCTCCTTCGCGAGCCCGGCGCGGTCCACCCACGCCAGGACCCGGCCCAGGCTTTCGTCGACGGCCGACAGGGTCCGATAGACCTGCCGGGTGTTCTCCGTGATCGCCCGGGTGCTGTGGTACGGGAAATCGACCCCGTGCCAGCTGTTGCGCTGATTGCGCACCCACATGGGCTTGCCGGCGTAGTTCTCGGGCGTATCGGCGGCGCTGGCCGGCAGGCGGATATCAAGGTCCTTGTACTGGTCGCGGTGGCGCGGCGCGGGCTGGGCATCAGAGTGCACCGCCTTGTGCGACAGGTAGAGGAAGAACGGCTTCTTGGCGTCCCGGCCGTGCTCCAGCCAATCCATGGCGTAGTCGGTCAGCTCGTCGGTGATGTAGCCCTTCTGCGCCACCTCGCGGCCATCGACGTTCAGCCGCCCCGTGGGCGTCGGCCAATAAGTCCCCTGCCCCGGGAAGCTGACCCAGTGGTCGAAGCCCGGCCGCGGCGCGGCGCTGGCCTGGCCCATGTGCCACTTGCCCAGGAACGCGGTCTGGTAGCCGGCCTTCTGCAGGTAGCTGGGGAAGAAGGTCAGGCCCGTCTCCGAGGCGTTGTTGTTGTCGACGATGCCGTGGTTGCGGCTGGACAGGCCAGTGAGCAGGGTCGCGCGGCTGGGCGAGCACAGCGCAGACGTCACCACCGCATTCGGGAAGTAGACCCCCTCGCGGGCCAGCCGGTCGATGTTGGGCGTCTGCAGGCCGGGGGTCAGGAAGCCCATGGCGTCGAAGCGCAGGTCGTCGACCAGCACGAAGATCACGTTGCGTGGCTTGGGCGCGGCGACCGCCGCCCCCACCGACAAAACCGACACCAGGGCGGCGACGCCCAAACTCCGGCGAAGGCGCCTCAGCATACCGCCCAACCTGCCTGCGCCCTCTTCCTGCGGCTTCGACACGTCACCCCTCCCCCTGCCGTCCGGAGCACAGCTTGCCGCAACTTCGAGGGCTCGGCGCGTTCTTCTTGACGCGGCCCGGCGCGGCTCCAATACCGGGCCCATGCCGTTCACCGCTGCAAACGCCCTGGCCGACGCCACCCTGCCCGAGCTGCCGAACCACTATCGGGGCAAGGTGCGGGACAGCTACGACCTGCCCGACGGGCGGCGGATCATGATCGCCTCGGACCGGTTGAGCGCCTTCGACCGCGTGCTGGCGGTCATCCCCCACAAGGGCCAGGTGCTGACCCAGATGGCGCGCTACTGGTTCGACCACACCGCCGACATCTGTCCGAACCACGTGCTGGAGTACCCTGACCCCAACGTCGTGGTGGGCCGGCGCCTGACCATCCTGCCGGTCGAGATCGTGGTGCGGAACTACCTGGCCGGCACGACCGGCACCTCGATCCTGACCCTCTACAAGCAGGGACAGCGCGACATGTACGGCCACACCTTCCCGGACGGCCTGCGCGACAACCAGCGTCTCGCGCAGCCGATCATCACGCCGTCCAGCAAGGCCTTCGACGCCGGCCATGATGAGCCGATGACGCCCGACGAGATCCTGGACCAGGGGCTGCTGACGGCGGCGCAGTGGGAGACCGTGTCGGCCTACGCGCTGGCGCTGTTCGACCGTGGCCAGCGCATGGCCGCCGAGCGCGGCCTGATCCTGGTCGACACGAAATACGAGTTCGGGACCGATACCGACGGCCGGATCGTGCTGGCGGACGAGATTCATACGCCCGACTCCAGCCGCTACTGGATCGCCGAGACCTACGAGGCGAAGTTCGCGGCCGGCGAGCGCCCCGACTCCTTCGACAAGGACTTCGTGCGCAGCTGGGTGGCGGCGCGGTGCGATCCCTACGTCGATCCGATCCCCGAGATCCCGGCCGCGATGATCGAGGAGACGTCGAAGGTCTACATCCGGGCGTTCGAGGCCATCACCGGCCTGCCCTTCGAGCCTCCCGCGGACGAGCCGGTGCTGGACCGTGTCCGCCGCAACCTGGCCCGCTACTTCGCCTAGAGACTGTCCGCTTCAGATGGGATCGTCTGAACCGGATGAACAGGCTCGATCTCTTTGATTCAGAGTGCGTTTCGGGGCGAAACCGGCCTCTGCTTTCGCCAAACGCGCTCTAGGCGCCTTTGCCCCGCTCGGCCGAGGGTTTAATCTGTCCCCGAGCAAGAGGATGAAGGCCATGAGCGACGCTGTCGGCCCCGGCGACCTGGTTCTCTGCGTGAACGCCGCCCCGAACCACGCGACGGGGCGCCCCACGCCCCTTCAGGCCGGAGAGACCTACCGCGTGTACGGGGTCATGGAATTCGGCTGCCCCTGCGGCCGTTCCGACGCCCTGATCGACGTGGGCATCGATTTCGCCTGGTGCCAGACGCGCTTCCGCCTGCTGCCCAAGCCCAAGGCCCAGGCGAAGACCCGGAAGGTTTCTGCGCCCCGGGAAAAGGAAACGATCCGCTAGCCCTAGACGCCCTCGACCGCGCGGCGCCAGCCGTAAGGGTCGGGCGCATTGCCGCGCTGGATGGCGGTCAGTTCCTGGCGCAACGCCAGGGTGGCCGGGCCGTCCTGGCCGTCGGCGATCTTGAACGACCCGCCGGGGAAGCGGATCTCGCCGATCGCGGCGATCACCGCGGCGGTGCCGCAGGCGAAGGTCTCGCGCAGCCGGCCCGACGCCGCGTCCGCCTTCCAGGTGTCGAAGTCGTACGGCGCTTCCGTGACCTTGCGGCCCTGAGCCCGGGCCAGCGCGATGATCGACTCGCGCGTCACGCCCGCCAGGATCGTGCCGCTGAGCGGCGGGGTCTGGATCGAACCGTCGTCGAAGACGAAGAACACGTTCATCCCGCCCAGTTCCTCGACCCAGCGGTGCTGGGCCGCGTCCAGGAAGACCACCTGGTCGCAGCCGTTCCTGGTCGCCTCGGCCTGGGCCAGCAGGCTGGCCGCATAGTTGCCGCCGCACTTGGCCGCGCCGGTCCCGCCGGGGGCCGCGCGGCTGTACTGGTCGGTGGCCCAGACCGTCACCGGCTTGGCCCCGCCCTTGAAGTAGGCCCCCACCGGGCAGGCGATGACGCAGAAGATGTATTCGCCCGCCGGACGCACCCCCAGGAAGGGCTCGTTGGCGAACATGAAAGGCCGCAGGTAGAGGCTGCCCTCGCCGTCGGGGATCCAGTCCTTGTCGATGCGGACCAGCGCCTCGACCGCTTCCAGGAACAGCGCCTCCGGGACCACCGGCATCGCCATCCGCTCGGCCGAGCGGGCGAAGCGTCGCGCGTTCTCTTCCGGGCGGAACAGGGCCACGCCGGCGTTGCCGGTCCGATAGGCCTTCAGGCCTTCGAATATCTCCTGGGCGTAGTGCAGCACCGCCGCGGCGGGATCCAGCTGGAACGGCTCACGCGCGCGGACCTGCGCCTCGTGCCACCCGGCCTCGGGCGTCCACTTCACCGTCACCATGTGGTCGGTGAACACCCGGCCGAACCCCGGATCCTCCAGCAGCGCCGCGCGCGCTTCGGCAGAGGTCGGCTTCGGGTGGGCGAGGGTCGTGAACATCAGGCGCTCCAATCCAGCAGGCGCGCATAGCACAGCGTCGCAGACCGGCAAATTTCACGTGGGGTGAGCCCCCGCTTCAGACGTCCTTCGCGCAGCGGAAGCCCGTGTGCGAGGTCGAGGTGTCGGTCACCTGGGGGTGCCGCGCGGCTGGCCGGTAGCGGCGGCAGTAGCTCTCGGCGCAGAGGTGCGAGCCGCCCTTCATCACTCGGCGCGGCCCCTGCCGCAGCACGTCCTCGCTCTGGGCCGGCCCGCGGGGATTGACCGTCGTGCAGCAAGGGCTCTGCGGCGCCGTGCGCGAGGCGTACCAGTCCGCGGTCAGCTCCCAGACGTTGCCGATCATGTCGTAGAGGCCGTAGCCGTTCGGCGGGAAGGCGCGCACCGGCGACGTGCGCAGCCATCCGTCCGTCTGCAGGTTCTCGAACGGAAACCGGCCCTGCCAGTAGTTGGCCTGCGGACGGCCGCCCGGTTCCAGTTCGTCGCCCCAGGCGAACTCAGCGCCCTCCAGCCCGCCCCAGGCGGCGAACTCCCACTCTGCCTCGGTGGGCAGCCGCTTGCCGGCCCAGGCCGCGTAGGCGGCTGCGTCATCCCAGGTCACGTGGGTCACCGGATGGTCGGGCAGGTCTTCGTGCGTGGTCGCGTCGCCCCAGGGCCTGCGCCAGCTGGCCCCGAAGCAATAGTCCCACCAGCGGCCCGGCTCGTTCAGCGGCACGGGCCCGCGGGTCATCGTGAACACCGCCGAACCCGCCTTCAGCATGGCGGGGTCGGCGTCCGGATAGTCCTCGGCCCGCGGCGCGATCTCGGCCGTCGTCACGTGCCCCGTGTCGGCCACGAAGCGGGCGAAGGCGGCGTTGGTCACCGGCGTCTCGTCGATCCAGAACGGATCGACCTGCACCAGCCGCGACGGACCCTCCTCGGGATAGTGGCGATCCGAGCCCATGCGGAAGACGCCGCCCGGCATCCGCAGCATGCCCGCCTCGTCCGTCATCCCGGTCCTCCGTCTGGTGTTCGTCCGCTGACATACACGACTTCGCCGCTGCGCTGGACTTCGTGCCGCCGGCGCGGCAAGCCCATATCCGAACTTCGCGGGAGGCGGCATGCGGGTCGTAGTGGTCGGCGCGGGAATCGGCGGCCTGTCGCTGGCGCTCAGCCTGCACGCCGCCGGCATCGAGGCCGTCGTCTGCGAGGCGACGCCCCAGATCCGCCCCCTCGGCGTCGGCATCAACCTGTTGCCGCACGCCGTGCGCGAGCTCACCGAACTGGGCCTGGACGCGGAGTTGGCGGCGAACGCCATCCCCACCGGCGCGCTCATGTACGCCAACAAGTTCGGCCAGGAGATCTGGCGCGAGCCGCGAGGCCGCGCCGCCGGCTACGCCTGGCCACAGTACTCGATCCACCGCGGCGTGCTGCAGGGCCTGCTGCTGGAGGCGGCCCGCGAGCGGTTGGGCGCCGACGCCATCCTCGCCGATCACGAGGCTGTCGCTGTCGAGAGCGACGCCACTGGCGCCACGGTCAACTTCCGCAGCCGCACGACCGGAGAGCCCCTGCCCGACCAGCGCGGGGACTTGGTGGTCGCCTGCGACGGCATCCACTCGGCGATCCGGGCGCAGTTCTATCCCGACGAAGGCCCGCCGATCTGGAACCGGCGCGTGCTCTGGCGGGCCACGACGCGGACGGCCCCCTACCTTGACGGCCGCACCATGGTGATGGCGGGCCATCAGGACGTGAAGTTCGTCTGCTACCCCATCGACCCGGCGGCGGAGGCCGAGGGCGAGGCGGTGATCAACTGGATCGCCGAGCTCCGCTTCCCCGACGAAGCGACCTGGCGGCGCGAAGACTGGAACCGGCCGGGCCGCGTGGAGGACTTTCTGCCCCGCTTCGAAACCTGGCGGTTCCCCTGGCTGGACGTGCCGGCGGTGATCCGCGGCGCCGAGGCGATCTACGAGTACCCGCTGGTCGACCGCGACCCCATCGCGCGCTGGACCTACGGTCGGGTGACCCTGCTGGGCGACGCGGCCCACCCCATGTATCCGATCGGCTCGAACGGCGCGTCGCAGGCCATCCTCGATGCCCGCACCCTGGCGTTCGAGCTGGCTGCCGCCCCCGACGCCGACGCGGCGCTCGCGCGCTACGAAGCGGCGCGGCGGCCGCCCACCAGCGCGCTGGTCCTGGCCAACCGCGGCAACGGGCCCGAGCAGGTGATGCAGCTGGCCGAGACCCGCGCACCCGACGGTTTCGCCCACGTCCACGACGTGATGAGCCCCGCCGAGCTGGAAGAGGTCGCGTCCAACTACAAGCGCCTGGCCGGCTTCGACCCCGAGGCCCTCAACCGCCGCCCGTCCCTCACCCCAGCGCGGCCGACAGGCCTAGGCTGAGGCCACGAACGTGTCCGCGGCGTGCAGGCTGGCGTCAAACAGCACACCCGCCGCCGTCTCGACGTCCTTCAGCGCGACCTGGTAGCGCGAAAACCGTCCCGGCTCGAACCGTTCGATCCCGAAGCGGTCGACCACGTCCTTCTGATTCAGGATGAAGGCGTAGACCTTCAGCACCTTCGCGCCGACCGCGCCCTCGGCGACGCAGACCACTTTGAAGAAGCGCAGCGGATACTTGATCGGCCCCTTGCCGAAATCCGCCTCGGGATCGTCGGCCGCCAGGATCGGGCCCGCGAGCAGGCAGGCGCGGGTGTCGCCGTCTTTGCGGCTGCGCTGGATGTGGTTCTCCAGAGAGCCCCAGATCCCCTTGATGCCGCGATAGGTGGGATCGTTGCGGGCCGGGTCCGACTGGTTGAACGCCTCGTGCTGGGGCGTGCAGTTCGTCCAGTGGAAGGTGTCGGAATTGGCGAATTCGATCTCCAGCTCGCTGTCGCCCCACTCGTTGTCCTCGCGCCGCACGATGTGTCCACGATCGATGTTGCCGGCCGGCTTGTAGAAATCGGCATCGAAGATCTGGTCCACCGCCTTCAGCCTGGGATCCGGGATCCAGCGGTCGTCGCCCCAGGACTTCCGGTCGCCCTTCGTCTTGCGCGAGGGCGCATAGTCGATGTTCGCCGCCGACCACATCTGCAGCCTGCGCGTCCGGTTCATGACCAGCTCGAAGTGGTGATACTTGAGCACCAGCGGCGCGCCATCGTCGCCCTTCACCAACTCGCCGACCCGCCCGGCCGCCACCGTCGGCGTCGGGACGCGGAGGTTCCCCATCGGGTCCAGGAACGCCGGGTCATAGCCCTCGCGGGCATCGTAGTCGGGGTCGAAGCGGATCGATTTCTCGACCGCGATCGTCCGAGGCGGCGATGCCGCCTCGACCGCCGTCGGGTCCGCCGCGCTGCCGATGTTGATCGTCACCGGGCCGGTAAAGGTCATCTGTACGTTCGACATTCCGGGGCTCACTGCGATGGTCGTGGGGGGCGATGCGACGCCGGGGATACGCTCCCGCGCCTGAGGGGCTGCGCCGACCAGCGCGATGCCCTCGGCCACGGGATCGATGGACGACGCCGCGAGACGGCGGACGATCTCCTGTTCGCTGGGATTGGCCAGCTGCATCGCGGCCAGCTTCGCCACGATCGCGCTGATCCGCACGCCCTCGTTGGCCACCCAGCGCACCGCATCGTCGCCCATCGTCTCGTTCCAGACCGAGCCGTCGCGGGCGATGACGTCCGCCCCCCGCATCTGCGGGATCGACGCATGATGCAGCGCCACCAGCTCCCACAGTTCGCTGAAGGCGGGCGAGCCGGACGATCCCTCCAGGGTGTCCGTCTCGTAGTGAAGGAAGCCGGTCTCCTCGAGGATGTCGATCAGCCGGTTCTGGGCGACGGCGTACTGTTTGGGCCCGCCCTCCGGATGCTGGATGATGTTGACCGGGTGGCCCTTGAGGATCTTCGGGCGCGCCTCAATGAGCGTGATCTGACCGAGGTCGGACAGCGTCTCGCCGGTGACCGCCAGGGGTGCGACCGCAACAATGGCGAAGTCCAGTGTGTCGTCGCTCACGAAGAACCGCTCCGGCTCGAGCTCGAACACGATCCCCTGGGCGATGCCGCGTTCTCCCTGCTCGTGCAGGAAGTTCGCGCCGCGTCCGACGGCGTCCGAGCGCGTCGGAAAGACGTGCCAGTTGGTCATCAGCAAGTCGGGCGCGATGAGGAACCCGGTTCCGAACCCCTGAGGCACCAGGCCAGGACTTGCGTTCTCGATGATGCGCGCGACGGGGCGGCCCGCGGCCCGCGCCTGCTCGCTCGGCGGCAGGCCGATGAAGTCGAGCGTCGCGCCCATCCGCCGCTCCAGCCCCAACGGCAGCCGCACCGAGCCGGCAGCCACGTTGTGCAGGTAGGAGACGTCGCGCACCCGAGCCTTGTAGAGCGCCTGCCGCTCGGGCGAGTCCGCCGCGCCGGGTCCCTGTTGGGCGACCACGCGGCGGGTTTCGGATCGGACCTCCTCGCGGGCCTGCCATCGCGCAATGGCGCCGGTCTGGATGATGCGACGCGCCTCGCGCAGGCGATTCAGATCACTCACGGCCGCGCCGCCCAGGGCGCAACGGCACGACTGTGTCCGACACGGAGTCCCCTCCTCGCGCGAAGATCGCGCGTCGGCACAACTATCACCTGAATATGACAGGCTCGCAACCAGCGAGCCGCCACGGCGCTACCGCGGCAGCTTCGACGACCCCATCAGGAACTCGTCCACCGCGCGGGCGCACTGGCGGCCTTCGCGGATGGCCCAGACCACCAGCGACTGGCCGCGTCGGGCGTCGCCGCAGGCGAAGATGCTGGGCTGCGAGGTCTGGTAGTTGGCCACCGTGGCCTTCACATTGCCGCGCGGATCCAGCGCCACGCCGCTCTGCTCCACCACCCCGGCCTTCGTCGGACCCACGAAGCCCATCGCCAGGAACACCAGGTCGGCCTTCAGCTCGAAGGTCGAGCCCTCGATCTCGCGCATCTGCAGGCGGCCGTCGTCGCCGGCGACCCACTCGACGCGGGCGCACTCCAGCGCGGTCACCTGGCCGTCCTTGCCGATGGCGCGCTTGGTCACCACCGCGAAGTCGCGCTCGACGCCTTCCTGGTGCGAGGACGAGGTGCGCAGCTTGAGCGGCCAGTCGGGCCAGGTCAGCGCCTTGTTCTCGTGAACGGGCGGCTGCGGCATGATCTCCAGCTGGGTCACCGAGGCCGCGCCCTGGCGGTTGGAGGTGCCGATGCAGTCCGAGCCCGTGTCGCCGCCGCCGATGACGACCACGTGCTTGCCCTTGGCGTTGATCGTGCCGGTGGGCGCGGCCTGGGCCTCGTCGTCGCCGGCGTTGCGCTTGTTCTGCTGGGTGAGGAACTCCATGGCGTAGTGCACGCCCTTGAGCTCGCGGCCGGGCACTTCCAGGTCGCGCGGATCCTCGGCGCCGTTGGCCATGACCAGCACGTCGTAGTCGTCCAGCAGGCGCTGGACGCTCACCATCGACCCCACCTCGAAGTTGGTGCGGAAGATCACGCCCTCGGCCTCCATCTGCCGGACGCGCCGGTCGATGAGGTGCTTCTCCATCTTGAAGTCGGGGATGCCGTAGCGCAGCAGGCCGCCGACCCGGTCGCTCTTCTCGAACACCGTCGTGGCGTGGCCGGCGCGGGCCAGCTGCTGGGCGCAGGCGAGGCCCGCCGGGCCGGACCCCACGATCGCGACCCGCTTGCCGGTGCCGCGCTCGGACGGCTCAGGCTTGATCCAGCCCTCTTCCCAGCCGCGATCGATGATCTGGCACTCGATCGACTTGATGGTGACCGGCGTGTCCGGGATGTTCAGCGTGCAGCTGGCCTCGCAGGGCGCGGGGCAGATGCGGCCGGTGAACTCCGGGAAGTTGTTGGTGGACAGCAGGTTGTCCAGCGCTTCGCGCCACTGGTCGCGATAGACCAGCTCGTTGAAGTCGGGGATCTGGTTGTTCACCGGGCAGCCCTGGTGACAGAACGGAATCCCACAGCTCATGCAGCGCGACGCCTGAGCCTGCAGCTCGGACTTCGGCAGCGGAACGACGAACTCGTTCCAGTGCTTCAGGCGCTCGGCGACGGGCGCATAGCCCCGGTCGTGGCGCTCGATCTCCAGAAAGCCGGTCGGCTTACCCATCTTTGGTCCCCAGCAGTCTGAAGCTATTCGGCCGCGACGGCGGCCGCGGCGCGGCGCTCGGCCGCCATATCGGTCAGCGCACGGCGGTAGTCGCGCGGCATCACCTTCACGAACGACGGCAGCACGGCGTCCCAGTTCTCCAGGATCTCGGCGGCGCGGGCGCTGCCGGTGTGCAGATGGTGGCGTTCGATCAGGATGCGCAGTCGCTCGACGTCGTGTCCCAGCAGGTCGCCCATGCCGGCGTTCTCCACCGACACCGAGCGCTGGCTGGGCCTCAGGGCCTCATCGCCCAGCGAGTTGAACTCGACGGGGTCAAGGTCGACCATGGCCTTGTTGCACAGCGGCTCGAAGCGCTTGCGCGGATCGTAGACATAGGCGACGCCGCCGCTCATGCCCGCCGCGAAGTTGCGGCCGGTGTCGCCCAGCACCACCACCACGCCGCCGGTCATGTACTCGCAGCCGTGGTCGCCCACGCCCTCGACCACCGCCACGGCGCCCGAGTTGCGCACCGCGAACCGCTCGCCCGCCACGCCCTCGAAGTAGGCCTCGCCCGCTATGGCGCCGTACAGCACCGTGTTGCCGACGATGATGTTGCGGGTGGGATCGCGACGGCTTTCGGCCGGCTGGCGCACCACGACGCGGCCGCCCGACAGCCCCTTGCCCACATAGTCGTTGCCGTCGCCGATCAGGGTCAGGCTGACGCCGCGGGCCAGGAAGGCGCCGAAGCTCTGGCCGGCGGTGCCGCGCAGGGTGAGCGCGATGGTGTCCTCGGGCAGGCCGGCATGGCCGTAGCGCTTGGCCACTTCGCCCGACAGCATAGCGCCGGCGGTGCGGTTGACGTTGCGGATCGTGTACTCGGCCCGGACCGGTTCGCCCTTCTCCAGCGCCGCCTTGGCGTCGGCGATGAACTGGTGGTCCAGAGCCTTGTCCAGGCCGTGGTCCTGACGGTCCTTGTTCCAGAGGCACGCCTGGCCCTCGGCCGGCTTGGCGTACAGCAGGCGCGACAGGTCGACGCCGTGGGCCTTCCAGTGGTCGACCGCGTGGGCCATGTCGAGCCGGTCGACGCGGCCGACCATCTCGTTGAGCGTGCGGAAGCCCATCTGGGCCATGATCGCCCGCAGCTCCTCGGCCACGAAGAAGAAGTAGTTGATCACGTGCTCGGGCTGGCCGGTGAAGCGCGCGCGCAACACCGGGTCCTGCGTGGCCACCCCCACCGGACAGGTGTTGAGGTGGCACTTGCGCATCATGATGCAGCCGGCCGCGATCAGCGGCGCGGTGGCGAAGCCGAACTCGTCGGCGCCCAGCAGCGCGCCGATGGCGACGTCACGGCCCGTGCGCAGACCGCCGTCCACCTGCACCGCGATGCGGGTGCGCAGGCCGTTCAGCAGCAGCGTCTGCTGGGTTTCGGCCAGGCCGATCTCCCAGGGCGAACCGGCATGGGTCAGCGAGGTCAGCGGGCTGGCGCCCGTCCCGCCCTCGAAGCCCGAGATGGTCACATGGTCCGCGCGCGCCTTGGCGACGCCGGCGGCCACGGTGCCCACGCCCACTTCCGAGACCAGCTTCACCGAGATGCGGGCGCCCGAATTGACGTTCTTCAGGTCGTGGATCAGCTGGGCCAGATCCTCGATCGAATAGATGTCGTGGTGCGGCGGCGGGCTGATCAGGCCCACGCCCGGCGTCGAGTGCCGGACCTTGGCGATGTTCTTGTCCACCTTGTGCCCGGGCAGCTGGCCGCCCTCGCCGGGCTTGGCGCCCTGGGCCATCTTGATCTGGATGTCGTCGGCGTTGACCAGGTACTCGGCGGTCACCCCGAAGCGGCCCGACGCCACCTGCTTGATGGCCGAGCGCATGGAATCGCCATTGGGCAGGCGCACGAAGCGGTCGGGCTCCTCGCCCCCCTCGCCCGTGTTCGACCGGCCGCCGATGCGGTTCATGGCGATGGCCAGCGTCGTGTGCGCCTCGCGGCTGATCGAGCCGAAGCTCATCGCGCCCGTGGAGAAGCGCTTCACGATCTCGGACGCGGGCTCCACCTCGTCCAGCGCGATCGGTGTCTCGGCGAGCTTGAAGCGCATCAGGCCGCGAAGCGCGAGCACGCGCTCGGACTCGTCGTTGATGGCCTTGGCGAACTTCTCGTACTCGGCCGGGATGTTGCCGCGCACCGCATGCTGCAGGCCCGAGATCGATTCCGGGGTCCAGGCATGCGCCTCGCCGCGCAGGCGCCAGGCGTACTGGCCGCCGACGTCCAGCATGGTCTTGTAGATCGGGTTGTCGCCGAACGCGTCGCGGTGACGGCGCACCGTCTCCTCGGCCACCTCGGCCAGGCCCACGCCCTCGATGGTCGTGGCGGTCCCCGTGAAGTACTTGTCGATCAGCGCCGACGAGAGCCCGACGGCGTCGAAGATCTGGGCGCCGCAGTACGACTGGTAGGTCGAGATGCCCATCTTGGACATCACCTTCATGATGCCCTTGCCGACGGCCTTGATGTAGTTCTTGCGCACGTCGTAGGCCGACAGTGACAGGCCGTTCTTGACCCGCAGCTGCTCCAGCGTCTGGAACGCGAGGTACGGGTTCACCGCCTCGGCGCCGTAGCCCGCCAGGACGCAGAAGTGGTGCACCTCGCGCGCCTCGCCGGTCTCGATGACCAGGCCCGTCTGCATGCGCAGACCCTGGCGGATCAGGTGGTGGTGAACCGCCGCCGTGGCCAGCGCCGCCGGGATCGGGATCCGCCCCGCCGACACCTCCCGATCCGACAGGATCAGGATGTTCATGTCGGCCAGCACGTTGTCGGTGGCCTCGCGGCACACGCGGTCCAGCGCGGCCTCCAGGCCCGCCGCGCCTTCCTCCGCCGGCCAGGTGATGTCGATCGTCGCGGTGCGGAACGCGCCGTCCAGCAGCTCGCTCACCGCCCGGATCTTGGCCAGATCCTCGTCGGTCAGGATCGGCTGGGCCACTTCCAGCCGCTTGTGGGTGCCGGCCTGGCGGCCCAGCAGGTTCGGCCGCGGCCCGATCATCGAGACCAGGCTCATCACCAGCTCTTCCCGGATCGGGTCGATGGGCGGGTTCGTGACCTGGGCGAAGTTCTGCTTGAAGTACTCGTAGAGCAGCTTGGCGCGGCCCGAGAGCACGGCGATGGGCGTGTCGTGCCCCATCGAGCCGATCGGGTCGTCCCCGTCGCGGCCCATCGGCTCGAGGAAGAACTGCAGGTCTTCCTGCGTGTAGCCGAACGCCTGCTGGCGATCGAGCAGAGTGTCGGAATCGTTGGGCTGGGCCTCGGCGGCGACGCCCTCCAGCTTCAGCTCCTCCAGCTTGAACTGGGTGTCGGCCAGCCACTCCTCATAGGGCTCGGCCTCGGCGAGGGTCCGCTTGATCTCCTCGTCCTCGATAATGCGCCCTTCTTCCATGTCGATGAGCAGCATCTTGCCGGGCTGGAGGCGCCACTTGCGCACGATGCGCTCCTCGGGAACGTCCAGGACGCCCACCTCCGAGGCCATGATCACATGGTCCTGGTCGGTGATGACGAAGCGCGCGGGACGCAGGCCGTTGCGGTCCAGCGTGGCGCCGATCTGCCGGCCGTCGGTGAACGCCACGGCGGCCGGGCCGTCCCACGGCTCCATGAGGGCGGCGTGATACTCGTAGAAGGCCTTGCGCTTGGCATCCATCAGGGGATTGCCGGCCCAGGCCTCGGGGATCAGCATCATCACCGCCTGGGCCAGCGGGATACCCCCGGCGACCAGCAGCTCGAGCGCGTTGTCCAGGCACGCGGTGTCCGACTGCCCATGCGGGATCAGCGGCCACATCTTGTTGAGGTCGGGACCGAGGAGATCGCTCTCCAGCGTGCGCCGGCGCGCGTTCATCCAGTTCACGTTGCCGCGGACGGTGTTGATCTCGCCGTTGTGGGCGATGAACCGGTAGGGGTGCGCCAGCTTCCAGGACGGGAAAGTGTTGGTCGAGAACCGCTGGTGGACCAGGGCCAGCGCGCTCTCGCAGCGCTCGTCCCTCAGGTCCTTGTAGAAGCTGCCCACCTGCCCCGCGAGCAGCAGGCCCTTGTAGACCACCGTCCGGGTCGAGAACGACGGCAGGTAGACGTTGACCAGGTCAGGCAGGCCGCGCTTGGCGGCCACGTCGGCCAGCGGGTTCTGGAACTGTTTGCGGACGGCCAGGATCTTCCGCTCGTGGGCGTCCTGGTCCTTCACGTTCGGGCCGCGGCCGACGAACGCCTGGCGGATTACCGGCATCGACGCCAGGACGGCGTCGCCCAGGCCCGTGGTGTCCACGGGCACGTCGCGCCAGCCCAGCAGCGGCTGCTTTTCCACCTTCAGGAAATGCTCGAACTGCTCCAGCGCCGCCGCGCGGGCCAGGGCGTCCTGCGGCAGGAAGCACATCGCCACCGCGTACTCGCCCAGCGGCGGCAGCTCGACGCCCTCCTCCTGCGCCCACGCGCGGTAGAGACCGTCCGGAATCTGAATCAGAATCCCGGCGCCGTCGCCCACCAGAGGGTCGGCGCCCACGGCGCCGCGATGGTCGATGTTGACCAGGATCTGCAGGCCGGCCTGGATCACCTCGTGCGATTTGCGGCCTTTAATGTTGGCCACAAAGCCCACGCCGCACGCGTCGTGCTCGTTCCGGGGATCGTAGAGTCCTTGCCGTTCAGGCAGAGCCATCGTCGTCGTCTTCCAATCAACCACGCGCAAGCACGGCCCCACGTCTCGAACGAGGGGTCGCGCGCGCACCTCACCGCGCCTTTAAGCGGCAAGATCGTGCCTTGTCGATAGTTGGGCCTGCTGCCCAAGGGTAAACTTTTCTAATCCCTGGATCAGAAGGCGGTGATCGGCAGGGCGGCTGTCTGGGAGAGCGGGGAGCCGCCATGGGCAGGCGCGGCGTTCCGTCGCGAGGGGTGCGCCGGCGCCTTGGTCCCGCCGCACGCGCCTGGGCTCAGGCGATCAGCAACCCTTCGCCGCCGCGACGCGCCATCAGCTGATCGATCGTGCCATAGAGGCTGGTCATCGAGACCGGCTTCTGGATCACCTCGTCGGCGCCGGCTTCCCGGCAGTCGGCGTCGATGGTCGCGCCGGAGTCCGCGGTCACCACGATCACCGGCAGGTTCGCCTTGCCGTCGTCGCGGGCGCGGATGTGGCGGATGGCGGTCATGCCATCCATCCCCGGCATGCGCAGGTCCATCAGGACCAGGTCGTACTCGTTGGCCTCGATCATCGCGAGGCCCGCCGGACCGTCCTCGGCCTCGGTCATCTCGATCCCGCCGGCGGTCAGCATCTCCTTCACGACGCGGCGGTTGATCTCATTATCCTCGACGAACAAGACCCGCATGCGGGGAGCTCCAGATGTGTCGGGAGCCCGACGCCCGACAGCCTACGCCTCCACGGTCAAGGTTAACATCGCCTGGGCGGCGCAAGTTTTCGATCCGGACATGTGGTCGCGCTCAGCCTGACCCGGGTCCGCAGCCTTCAAGCTTGCGTGAGACCGATGCGCGTGCCGCACAGCACGACCTCGCCGTCGGCGCCCAGGCGACCGCGCGCCTCGGCTCGAGCGCGCACGGCGTCAGGGTCGCGCACCGCGACGTCGAAGGCGGCCACGCCCTCGCCCCGTCCGTCGGTCGCGCGGGTGAACCGGATCTCGCCGTCCTTCAGGGGGATCGACCAGGTCTCGCCGCCGCCGGTCCGCTCGCGGCCCAGCACCTCGGCCCAGCGCTTCGACATCGCATCGGGGTCGTTGGCCTGCACCTCGGCGGCGACGATCTTCGTCGAGACGTCGGTCTTTACATTGTCCTTCCATTTCGGACCGCCCCACTCCCAGCGGTCGTAGGGGACCATCTCGTCCAGCGACAGGATCGCCCCGCCAACGTCCTTCGGGTGCAGGTGGGTGAAGTGGACGCCGTCGCCGTCGAACACATCGGCGAAGCGCACGCCCTTGGCCGTCGCCAGCTCGCGTGACGCCTTGATGTCGTCCACCTGCAGAATGACCATGTAGCCGCCGTCACCGCCGCGCTTCTCCAGCAGCCGTCCCGCCGTCGTCCCGGCCTGGGTGGGCGAGACCACCTCCAGGAAGGTGTCGCCGATCGGCCAGACGGCGTTGTGCAGGCCGTACTTCCTCACACCGGGATCGGCGTAGTCGCCGCCCAGCCCCAGCACGTCGACGATGTCGGCCTTGGCCGCGGCGAGATCCTCGCCCACCAGGGCGATCTGACGGATGCGCATGCTCTTCCTCCCACCTTCGTCGTTGGGAGCAGACTACCGAGCCGCGGGCCTCGGCGTCGAGCCTTACGGGGCGGCGCCTTCCGCCTGCGCGGCCGCAAGCCTATCGTCCTGGCCAAGAGGAAGGGAACGAACACCATGGCCGACATCGACACCGGGACCACCGACCTGCTCGCCCGCCAGGACGGCGGCGTGCTGACGCTGACGCTCAACCGCCCCGAAGCGCGCAACGCGCTGTCCGGAGACATGCTGGCGGCCCTGTCCCAGCAACTGGCCTGGGCCGAGCTCGAGCCGTCGGTTCGCTGCATCGTGGTCACGGGCGCTGGCAAGGGCTTCTGCGCCGGCGGCGACGTGAAGGGCATGGCCAGCCGCAACTCGGGCGGCGAGCCCCAGAGCCTGGACGACCGCCTGCAGGGCCAGCGCGTCAGCCAGCGCGCCACCTCGGGCAAGCTGTTCAAGATGGCCAAGCCCACCATCGCCGCCCTGCCCGGCGCCGCGGCCGGCGCGGGCCTTGGCATCGCGCTCGCCTGCGACCTGCGGATCATGGCCCGCTCGGCCGTGCTCACCACCGCCTTCGCCAAGGTGGGCTTCCCGGGCGACTACGGCGCGGGCTTCTTCCTCTCCAAGATGGTCGGCGCCGCCAAGGCCCGCGAGCTCTTCTACTTCTCCGACCGCGTGAGCGCCGACGAGGCCCTGGCGCTGGGCCTTGTGAACTGGGTGGTCGAGCCCGAGGAGCTTGAAGCCAAGACCAAGGAGATCGCCCAGAAGCTGGCCTCAGGGCCCTCGGTCGCCTTCCGCTACATGAAGGAAAACCTGAACCGCGCGCTCATGGGCGCCGACGTGGACGAGTACCTCGATATCGAGACCACCCACCAGGTCCACTGCAGCCAGACCCACGACCACCAGGAAGCCGCCAAGGCCTTCGTGGAAAAGCGCGATCCGGTATTCCTGGGGCGGTAACGCCCTTCTGAACGTCGTGGCCGGGTGGGGCTAGAATACGCTCCACCCCATGCGCGCCGCCAGCCGCTCCAGCGCCAGCGTGCCCACCTGGGAGTTGCCCACCTCGTTCAGCCCGGGCGACCAGACGGCCACCGCCGCCTTGTCGGGCACCACGGTGAGGATGCCTCCGCCCACGCCGCTCTTGCCGGGTAGGCCTACCTGGAAGGCGAACTCGCCTGAGGCGTCGTAGTGGCCGCAGGTCATCATGATCGCGTTGACGCGCCGCGCATGCTCGGGCGACAGGATGCGTTCGCCGGTCAGCGGGTCCTGCCCCTCCTTGGCCAGGAACAGCCCCGCCCGCGCCAGCTGGCGGCAGGTGATCCGCAGCGAGCACTGGTGGAAGTAGGTCTGCAGCACCTCCTCCACCGGGCTGTGCATGTTGTCGAAGCCGCGCATGAAGTTCGCCAGCGCGTAGTTGCGGAAGCCCGTGGCCGCCTCGGAGCTGGCCACCTCGCGATCGACGTCGATGGTCTCGTTGTCGGCCAGCTTGCGCAGGGTGTCGCGGATGTCGGCGATCGCCTCGGCCGAGGTCCGGCCCGCCAGCACCGCGTCGGTCACCACGATGGCGCCGGCGTTGATGAAGGGGTTCCGCGGCACGCCCTTCTCGGCCTCCAGCTGCACGATCGAGTTGAACCGCGACCCCGACGGCTCGCGCCCCACCCGCCCCCACAGGCTCTCGCCGATCCGGCTGAGCGCCATGGTCAGTGTAAAGACCTTCGAGATGCTCTGGATCGAGAACGGCATCCAGGCGTCGCCATACTCGGCCGTCTCGCCGCTCGTCGTGATCACCGCCATGCCGAAACGATTGCCGTCCACGCGGGCCAGGGCCGGGATGTAGTCGGCGACCTTCCCCTCGCCCCGATGGGCGTCCATCTCGCGCCCGACGGCGGCGACGGTCTCTTGCAGGTTGGGCGCGGGGTTCGGAGCTTCGGTCATGCCGAAGGCTAGAACGTCACCTTCGCGCTGAGAACCACCCGGCTGTCGTAGGTCTTGCCCAGGCTATGCTTGTCAGTGTCGTGATAGCGAAGGTCCAGGCCCAGGTTGTCGGTCAGCGCATAGCCCATGCCGACGTTCCAGGTGGTGTAGTCGCCCGCGCCGTCGAACGTCTGGCGGCCCAGCGCCCCGCTGAACGACAGCTTGTCGGTGGCCGAAAACTCGCCGTTGATCTCGTAGTACATCGACGTGTCGACGTGGGCGTAGCTGTCGGGCACGTAGTACAGCCCGGTCCCCAGGGTCACCGGTCCCAGCGGGATCGTGGCCTTGGCCTGCAGCTCGATGTAGTCGGCGTCCGCGCCCGACGGGGCGTCCACATAGCCATAGTACAGCACGCCCAGGTCCAGCGAGACCGCGCCCAGGGTCGGCGCGACGCCGGCGTAGAGGTCGAACTCGGCGTCGGTGGAGTCGTTGTAGTCGACGTTCGACACCCAGACCCCGGCATAGAACAGGCCCGAGCTCACATCGACGCCGCCGAACACCTGCGGGTTCTCGTCGGTGTTGCTGACGCCCCGGAACACGTAGTCGGTGGCCGCGCCGACATTGAAGTCGACCGACAGGCCGTCGTCCTGAGCCAGCGCGGGGCCGGCGGACAGGGCGGCCGCGGCGGCGGCGAGGAGAAGGGTCTTGCGGAGGCTCATGCCGAATCCTGCGGAAGCGAGGGACACACTCAGCACGCAACACACTTAACGGAAGCTTGGCGGCCTCCGGCAAACAGATCCGGCCGCAGCCGTCACCCGTCCAGCAGCACCTCGCCGAATTCCCCGCGCATGCAGTGGTTCGAGCTCATCGAGGCCGCGTAGCCGCCGGCGTTCAACAGCGCGATCCGGTCGCCCTCGGCCAGCGGCGGCATCGACTTGCCCGTGGCCCAGGTGTCGAGCGCCTCGTTGATGTTGCCGGCGATGGTGACCGGCCGCCAGGGTCCGTCCCGCAGTGCGCAGGCCGCCGGCTCGCACGGCAGGTCGTAGTAGGCCGGCTCGGGCGCCAGGTTGAAGCCGCCGTCCACCGCCACGAACGTCACGTCGCGCTTGGGCTCCACGTCCACGACCCCCAGCACCAGGACGCCCGCGTCCTTCACCAGATAGTCGCCGGGCTCCACCGCCACGGTCACGTCGCGGCCCGCGAAGCGCCTCTGCAGGATCGCCGCCCACCGGCTCAGGTCCAGCGGCCGGTCGCCCTCGCGGTGCGGCAGGCCCAGCCCGCCGCCCACGTTCACGGTCCGCACGTCCGGCGCGTCGTCCAGAAACGCCAGCCCCGCGCCCACCGCGGCGTCCCAGGCGTCGAGCTCGGCGGTCAGGTAGCCGCAGCCCACATGGAAGTGCAGCGAGGTGATGCTCAGCCCATGCGCCCGCGCCATCGCCAACGCGTCGGGCCATTGCTGGCGATAGATACCGAACTTGGTCGCCTCGGCGCCGGCGTAGGTCAGCCGCTCGCTGCTCCCGTAACCCGTTCCCCGCTCGGGGTTCACCCGCACGCCGATGGCGCGGCCCGGCGCCCGCTCGCCGATCCGCCGGATCTGGCCGACGCTGTCGCAGTTGATGGTCAGGTCCGGATGCTTCAGCAGCCGGTCCAGGTCGCGGTTCGATACCGCCGTGCCCGTGAAGCTGATGTCCCGCGCGGCGAACCCCGCCGCCAGGGCGCGATCCACCTCCTCGGGCGAACAGACGTCGACGCCGCTCCTGCCCCACTGCGCCATCGCCTCCAGCAAGGGGACGAAGCGGTTGGCCTTCATCGCGTAGTACACCCGCGTCGGCCGGCTCACGGTCGCCAGCGCCGCCTGCAGCCGCGCCAGGTTCGCCGCCACCCGCTCGGCGCTGTAGAGGAACAGCGGCCCCTCGGCCTCGTCGGCCATCGCCGCCACGTCGCGCCCGGCGAACATCAGCCGCCCGTCCACATAGTCCAGGTCGTCGCGCGACCACCAGAACCCGGGCTCGGCCCGTGCGGCCGGCCGCCCGCTCACGACGCGTCCAGCGTGGCGAGGTAGGCGCGGCCCTCGGCGTTGGCCCCCTCGGCCCGGCCGGTGATCCAGCGGCGGCAGCTGGACGCGCCGCACTGGCAGGCGAACTGCCGGTAGAGCACGTCCTCGGTGGCCGCGTAGTCGATGGTCAGCAGCCCGCCCGCATCGATGTCCCTCAACGCCTGGAGCTCGAACCTCGACATGTCGAGCCGGCAGTTCGGGTCGCAGGCGTGCGACAGGAAGCCGATGTATTTGGTGTCGGCGATGTGCAGCGTGTCGGTCACCTGCAGGCTGTGCAGCCGCAGCTCGGGCGTGATCAGGCCGGTGAAGTGATGCACCACGTCGCCCGCCTGGCGCGCGACCAGGGTCTTCACGCCCAGCCCGTGCTCGGACGAGGTGTCCAGCACCTCGAGGGCTTCGTCCTGAAGGGCCCAGGATTCGCGTTGCGTCGACATCACAAGCCCAGGATGCCCTATTCGCCCATGGGACGAGAAGGTGACACGAGGTCGTAAGACCTCGAAAAGCGAAGCCTGTTGCGCCCGCCGTCACGGGCATAGCCGACCTCGTCCATCAGCTTGCGCACCAGCAGCACCCCCAGCCCGCCCACCGCGCGGTCGTCGACGTCCAGGCTGGTGTCGGGCGCCGCCGCGGCGGTGGGGTCGAACGGCGCGCCGTCGTCCGCCACCTCGACCGCCACGCGGCCGTCCTGCGCCGTCGCCGCCACGTCCACGCGGGCCGCGCCGCTGTAGTCCAGCACGTTGCTCAGCACCTCGTCGGCGGCGATCATCACGGCGCTGGCCGCGGCCATGGGCACGCCGGCCCCGTCGAGCCAGACCTCGAGCGCGTCCATCAGGTCGGGAAGGCCTGCCCTGCCGCTGGAGAGCGTATGGGAGAAATCAGCGTCCATATCGCCCTTGCGGGGACTCACCTGCCCCACTCTAGTCACGTGGCCAATTATCGCAAACTGCCCGATACTGGCCATCGCAGGATCATGAGACGAGCCGATGCAGATCAGTGAACAGACCCGTGACGGCGCGCTGGTGATCCAGGCCTCCGGGCGGCTCGACTCCAGCTCGGCAGGCGCCCTCGAGGCCGTCCTGCCCGCGCGCATCCAGACCCATGATAAGGTGGTGCTGAACCTGACCGACGTGGCCTATGTCTCCTCCGCGGGCCTGCGCGTGCTGCTGATCGGCGCCAAGGCGGCCCGCGCCGGCGGCAAGAAGCTGGCCCTGGCCGGCCTGTCGGAGTCGGTCCGCGAAGTCTTCGACATCTCGGGCTTCACCAGCCTGTTCACCATCGCGCCGGACGTGGACGGGGCGATCGCCGCGCTGGGCTAGCGCCTCTCCCGGGCGCCGCCGCGCCTGGGCTACCCGACCGCCCCCACGAATCCCGGCCCGCTCAGCAGGGCGCCGAGATCCTCGACGATGTCGGCCGCCGCCACGCCTTGGGCGCGGGCCACATAGGCCTCCGCCCGCGCGGCATCCCCAGGGTCCAGCAGGCTGACCGCCGCAGCGGCCACGGGTTCCGCCATCGACCATGTCCGCCACGCCAGCCGCACAGCCCCGAACGCCGCCTTCGCTTCGGCGATGCGGTCCTCGGCCTCGCCCTCCAGCAGGTGCGTCTCGAAGTAGCGTTGCGCCGCCAGCGCCTGGGCCAGCGCCGCGGCCGGGGTCTCACCCGCGCAGACGCCCATCACCAGCCCGGCGCGGTCGCCCTGACTGGCCACAGCGTAGAAGCCCCCCGCCGGCGGACGGCCCAGCCGGCGGATCGCCACCGTCGCCCCGCCCGCGTCGACCGTCAGGGCCGGGAAGGCCGTCTCGTGGAAGGCCGCCGCGCTGGCGGCCTCGTCGCGTTCGCGGTCGCGGCGGGCCAGTTCGTGGCGGCCCCGCGCCAGACGGCCCTGCACGCTGGTGCGCATCAGCCGCACCGCCAGCGCCAGGTCGCGGGTCTCGCGGATCCGGAAACCCTCGATGTCGGCCGCCGGCGCGTCGGTGCGGATCGCCTCGATCATCGCGCTGGAGCCGGCCAGCTCGCGCACGATGCTGCGCGCGATCACCAGCGCCAGCACCAGGCCCACCAGGCCCGCGCCCGCCACCAGAACGACCAGCAGCCGCAGCAGCCCCGCCATCCGCTCGAAAACCGGCTGGGCGTCGATCCGCGCCACCACGAACCGCCCCTCCGCCGCCGGCGCCAGTCCGGTCACCCGGTGATGGCCGTGGGTGTCGATCTCGATGGGCAGCGCTGTGGGCCGGGTCGGCCGCGCGAACGGGGTGCGCCCGCCGGGCGGCGGATTGCCCGCCAGCTGCCAGAGCCGCCCGTCTGGTTCGACCAGGTAGAGGCTGGTCAGCCCGGTGACATGGCGCGCCGCGTCCTTGATCCCGGCGTCGCGGACCGGGTCGGCCAGGGCCGCGCCCAGGTCCTGGGTGTCGGCGAAGGCGGCGACGGTGACAGCCGCGGCGATCGCCTGGCGTTCCAGCCCCCGCTCGGCCTCGGCGCGCTCCCAGAAATAGACCAGGCCCGCGTTGACGCCGGCCAACAGCAGGAACAGCGGCACGACCAGGAGGAGGAAGGCGCCCCGGATGCTCATCGCGCGGCCCGCTCGGCCAGGTCGCGCAGGCCCACCACGAACTCGGGGCACTCGCGGGCGATGGTGAAGACGTGCGGCTTGGCGATGACCAGGGCCTCCAGTCCCTCGGGCCCCGCCGTGTAGTCCGCCGTCGTCGCCAGGCCGAACAGGAGGCCGGGCGCGTCGAACACGACCGGCGCGGCGACGCCCTCGACCTGCGCGCCGCCCGCGATCACCACGAACAGCGCCTCGGCCACCAGTCCAGCGGGCAGCACCAGCTTGCCGGCCTCGAACCGCCGCGACCGCGCATGCCGCGCGATCAGCAGCAGCTCGGTGTCCTCCAGCCGCTGGAACGGCCCGATCTCGCGCAGCGCGAACAGGCGGTGGACCACCTCCGGCCCGATCATGCCTGGGCCTCCTCGGCCACCACGCCATGCCGCGCCACGGCCAGCGCGGCCCAGCGGGCGGCCAGCTTGCGGTCCCTGGCGAAGCGCGCCGCCAGCTCGGCCATCGCCCGGCGCTCCAGCCGCGCGTCCAGCCCGTCGTCGGCCGCCCGCCAGACCACCTGCCGGGCCTTGTCGCGCAGCAGCACCACGGGATCGGCGGGCCCCAGCGCGTCAACCAGAAGCCGGGCGTTGCGGTCGCGGTCCTTGGCCAGAGTGTCAGTCCAGGCGGTGCGCATCATCGCCACCAGGTCGCTGGCCAAGTCGCCCAGCGAGGTCCGCAGGCGGCGAACTTCCCTCGGAGCGGCGGTCTCGGCGGGCGGCGCCCGGTCGCCGGCGGCGATCCGCAGGGCCTCGGATTTCAGCGCTTCGATGGGGCGCGCCACCCAGCGCAGGATCAGCAGGGTCACCAGCGCCGAGGCCAGCAGCGAGGCCACCCCGATCAGGGCGCTGACCAGCAGCGCGTTCTGGGTCGCCACCTCGATCACCGAGATGTTCACGTCGGCCCCCGCCGTGGCGACGATCCGGCCCTGCTTGTCGCGCACCGGCGCTGCGGCGGTCTTGAGCAGGCCCCACTGCTCCTGGAACTCGATGGGCGAGATGTAGAGGCTGCCGTCGGTCTGGGTCCTGCGCAGGCCGGCGCGGGTCTCGGGCGTCAGCTCGTCTTCCGAGCCGATCGTCGAATGCTCGTCGCCGACGGTGGCATCCAGCACGTAGATCACGTCCTGCGTGCCGCCCAGCACCTGGGAGTACAGGTAGGTCAGCCCCAGCTCGCTGCGGATACGGCGCATCGGCAGCACGTTTCGTCGGTACTGGGCCATCTCCTCGACCGCCTCGGCCGGCGCGCGCACCTGGGCCGCCCGGATCAGGAAGTCGTGGTCGTTCGGGTCGAGCAGCGCGCCCGTCAGCGCGCTGGTGGTCACCAGCTTGCGCGAGAAGCCGTCCAGGATCGTGTCGTAGAGCCGCGTATAGGTCAGCGCGCCCAGTCCGATCGCCAGTACGACGATGGCCGGGGTGAAGGTGCGCCAGAGCAGCGCCTGGATGGGAATCCCGTCAGGCCGCATAGGCGCGCGTGTCCTGGGATTTCAGCATGGCCAGGGCCAGGTCGGGATAGCGGGCCGCCACCTCGTCGATGTCGGCGCGCGACAGCCACCATGAGCCGCCCGCCAGGGTCAGTTCGACCGGCTTGCGCGCCGCCGGCGTCGCCGTCACGCGCTCGGCCAGCGCCACCTGGGCCTCGATGGAGGCCTGCGCCAGTTCCGGCCGCGCGCGGATCGCCGCCACCAGGTCGACCACCGTCGGGTGGTTGTCCGGGTCGAGGCCCAGCAGGGTCATGAAGCTGTCGCGGAAGATGGCCGGCATGCCGGGCTCGATCCCGCCGCGCAGATATCCCGCCAGCTCGGCCGCCGGGACCAGATCGCGCAGGGCCTGCGCCGCCGCCGCGGCCTCGAATCCGTGGGCCGTGTCCACCGCCGTCTTGAGCAGGGACAACAGGTCGCCGTCCGCTCCGCCGGCCGCGACGCCGTGGCGGGTGATCAGCGGCTCCAGCTTCCTCCAGGTGGCGTGGTCGACACCCGCGGCGACGGCCTCGATGGCGTTGCCCCGCACCTTCGGGTTGGCCGAGTGCAGCGACACGATCAGCAGGTCGAAATCCGGCAGCCGGCCGCCCAGGGCCAGAAGCTCCAGCGTGAAGTCCACCGACTCGGCGATCCGCTGGCGATAGGCATGCGCCAGCAGCGAGATGGCCGGCGAGCGGTGGGCCTCGGCCTCCAGGCGTTCGGCGACGGCCAGCCGGGGGCCCGTCTCGCCCAGCTCCTCGCTGACCAGCCGGTCCAGCTGCGACAGGAACTGCGCATGGCTCAGGGTCGACAGTGCCCGGGCGGCCACGGCGCGGGCGCGATAGGGCGTCAGGTACTGGCCCAGCGCCTGCATCAGCCGCGGGATCGCCGCCTCGCCCAGCCCGGCCAACATCGCCTCGACGGCGCGCAGCTCACGCGGACTGAGGCGCGCGGCGGCGTTCAGCAGCGGCGGGATCGCCTCGACGTCGCCGATCGCAGCCAGGATCTCCAGGATCGTGCGCCGGCTGGCGCGGTCCATGGTCGGCAGGTTGGCCACGAGCGGGCCCACCAGCCCGATGTCGCCAGGACCCACCACGCTCACCAGCGCCGTGAGCGCGTACTTCCGCACAGAGGGCGACGGGTCGCTGAGCTTGGCGGCGAAGGCCTTGGTGGCCCCCGACTCCTCCTCATCCCCGTCCGAGCGCTCGGGGGGACGCGCGGCGTGGGCGTGCAGCAGCCAGCGGGCGGCCGCCGCGGCGCCCGAGTCGGGCTCGGCGGCCTTGGCCTTCAGCGCCTCGGCGGCGGCCGGATCGAACACCGGACGGGCCAGATCCGGGTCGCCGAAGTTCAGCCAGCCGCGGCGCATATTGGCCTCCATGGCCCCGGGGTAGAAGTGACGCAGCGCCATCACCACGCCCACCAGCACCGCGCCCAGCACCACGCCGATCCCCGACAGCTCGCGCATGTCGGCGGTCTTGGCCGCCATCAGCAGGAAACCGCCCGCCAGCAGGCTGGCCAGTGGTTCGGCCAGGCCCTCGACCATGGTGCGGAACGGCCGCTTCACCGCCGACGGCGTCGCGTTGAACAGCAGGTTCTGGTTGTTGTACTCGATCGACGTCAGCACGCCGTGATAGGCGAAGAAGGCTGCGAACGCCGCCCACTCGCCCCCCGCCACGAAGAAGTAGGCGAACACCGCGAAGTAGCTCAGCGGCAGGATCAGCGCCACGTTGCGCACCCCCGCCCGCGTCACCAGCCGGTTGAACACGAACAGGCAGATGACGAGGTTGAAGATGTTGGTGGCCGCATAGAGCTGGCCGAACAGCGCCGCCAGCTCGGCCTCGCCCCGGCCCTTCTGCAGCACCGTCGAGTACTGGTACTCGGCCAGATTGGTCATCAGGAGCGTGACGAACAGGGTCAGCACCAGCGTCACCGCATAGGGCGAGCTCTTGAACGTCTGGGCCACGCGCAGGAACTGGGTGCGCACGTCGCCGGTCTCGCCGTCGAGGTCGGCGTCGCTGTCGGCGATCCGCGTCCAGCGCCGGCGCAGCATCGCCGCCACCGGCGCCGTCGCCAGCGCCACGCCGGCCCACACCAGCATGAACGCGTGCATCGGCACCACCGCCGCCAGCAGGCTGACGATCAGCGCCCCCAGGGTGGTCCCCAGGGCGCAGAAGGCGGCGAACAGCGGGAAGAGGCGCTTGGCGTCCTGGATGTCGAAGTAGGTGTCGGTGAAGTTCCAGAACAGCGTGTAGAGGCCGATGTACCACATCGCGAGGTACAACTTCAGCGCGTAGTAGAGCCAGGTGTCGAAGGGCTTCGGCAGGCCCACCTCGATCAGGCCCCACAGGATCGCCCCGCCCGCGATCAGCAGGCCCAGCGTCACCTCGACCACCCGGTCGATCGAGAAGCGCACCAGCAGGTAAGAGAAGAGGGCGGTGTAGACCAGCATCACCGCGGGCGTCAGGAGGAAGATCACCGGCAGCTTGCCCGCGCCCACGTGCGTCAGGAACGCCGCATCGCCCGCCGCGAAGCCGATACCCATCCCGGTCTGCAGCATCAGTCCAAACAGCCCGAACTGCAGGAGCTTCGGCCACTCCCCCGGTTCGACCTTGAACAGACGGTTGACCAGGTCCCGCAAAATCTTCCCCGCGCCCGATGGGCCGCGTTAACGACCGGTGGGTATTTCTCTATAGACTAGCTTCCAAATTCCGAACGAACGCCACGGGCCCCAGCCGCGATGACAGATCCCGCTGCAGACGCGCCCAAGCGACGGCGGCGATTCCGTCTCAAGACGCAACTCTTGCTGCTGCTGGGCGTGCTGAATCTCGTCGCGGCGGCGGCCTATTCGTTCGTGCTGTACGAAGTCGACCGCGCCGCGATCATGGCCGGCATCGACGGGCGGCTGCGGACCGCCGTTCTGGCCGTCAACGAGATGGCCTCCGACGAGTACCATGCCCGCATCATCGGCCCGGACTCGATCCCGAAGGAGGAATACCGCCGCCTGCAGTACCGCATGTCGCGGTTCGCCGACGGCGCGGGGCTGGCCTATGTCTACACCTACATGCGCTTCGGCGACGAGATCCGCACGGTCTCGACCAGCGCCACGCGCCGCGAGATCGAGACGCGCCAGGAGGTGCCGTTCTTCGCCCTCTACGACACCGCCCCCGTCGAGCTCGAAAAGAGCTTCGAGGACGGTCAGATGAGGTTCGACGAGTACCAGGACGAGTTCGGCCGCTTCCGGTCGCTCTACATGCCGGTCACCGGGGTGGATTCACGGCGGTACGTGATCGGCGCCGACATCGACCTGCGCATCGTGCGCGAGCGCCTCGCCGGAGCGCTGCGCACCGCGATCAACGTCGGCATCGGCATCTTCGCGCTGTCGATGGCCATGGGCTGGCTGCTGGTCGACCGGATCGTCCAGCCGCTGATGCGGCTCACCGACTTCACCCGCAACATGGGCCAGCGCAACTTCGAGCCCGACCCGCGCGAGATCGCGGCGATGAACGCCATCAGCCACCGGCGCGGCGACGAGGTGGGCAGCCTGGCCGAGGCGATGACCGCCATGATCGCCCGCCTCCAGCGCTATCTCGTGGAGATGGCGGCGGCCACCGCGGCGCGCGAACGGGTCGAGGGCGAGCTGTCGGCCGCGCGCGACATCCAGGAAGGCATGTTGCCGCGCACCTTCCCACCCTTCCCCGAGCGCCACGACGTCGACGTCTACGCCATGCTGCAGTCGGCCAAGCAGGTGGGCGGCGACCTCTACGACTACGTCTTGCTCGACCGCGACCGGCTGTTCTTCGTGGTGGGCGACGTCTCGGGCAAGGGCGTGCCGGCGGCCCTGTTCATGGCCATGACCATGACCCTGTTCAAAGCCACGGCGCTCGCCTCAGAGGCCGGGCCCGACGAGATCATGGCCCGCGTCAACGCCGAGCTCAGCCGCGACAACGCCGGCCAGATGTTCGTCACCGCCTTCTGCGGGATCATCGACCTCACCACCGGCGCCGTCGCCTTCGCCAACGGCGGCCATGAGGCCCCGTTCGTCCGCACCGCGGACGGGACGGTCACTCGCCTGGAAAAGACCCGCGGCATGGCGCTGGGCGTGTTCGAAGACGCCGAGTTCCAGCTGGCCCACCGCCAACTGGCCCCGGGCGAGGCCCTGATCCTGTTCACCGACGGCGTGTCCGAGGCGGCCAACGCCGACGACGATCTCTTTACCATCGCCCGCATCGAGACCGCGCTCGCCTCCGTCAGCCGCGGCGCCTCGGCCCGCGGCCTCGCCGAAGGCCTGGCCGACGACGTCCGCGTCTTCGTGGGCGAAGCCCCCCAGTCCGACGACCTCGCGATCCTGGTGGTGCGCTACGAGGGCTGAGGCGCACACTGCGGGAGCAGCTCCCGCCACACGCGAATCGTGTTGTGGCCAATTTCGGATCGCATAGATTGCGGCTCGATTTCGAGTCGGGGGACCATCATGAAGCGTACGAACATGCTCGCCGCCACCGCGGCGATGGCCTTGTTGGCGGCTGCGACGCAGGCTGCCGCCGCCACCTACACCCTCACCTACGAAGGGCTTGTCACGTCGGGCATGGATACCGGTACGTTCGGCGTGATCGGTGACTTGGCGGGCTACCGCTACACCGCCGTCTTCACGGTCGATACGGCTACGCCGGGCGCGTCGGTCACCAGCTTCCCCGGGTTCGCAAATATCTATGGCGAGGGCGCGGCCAGCCCGGTCTTCGCGACGCTGACGATCAACGCGATCACCCGCAGCTACGGCAGCTTCAGCGGCCAGGCCACCGATATGGACGGGGTCGTGACGGGCTTCGGCGACGACAGCCAGGCAGCGCTTGCCTACTCCCAGGAAGAAATCTGCGGTGGTGTCGGCGAAGACTGCCTCATCTACGATCTCGGCGTCTATCACGCGGCCGCGAGCAAGACGAACGACCTCGCTGACGGCGATCTCGAAACAGCGCCGCCGAGCCACATCTACGGCCCCAACGACTTCACGTTCGCGGGCTTCCATGATCGCCGTACCATTGATCCCTGGGCGGGCATTTTCGAGTACCGGGCGCAGGGTAGGTTCCTGGTTGAGAAGCTGACGGTCACATCCGGCGCGGTGCCCGAGCCCACGACCTGGGCGCTGCTCATCCTGGGCTTCGGGATGGCCGGCGCTGGCCTGCGCCGACTCCGGCCTCTTCACGCGGCCTAGCCAACGCCCCCTCTACCGCTTGCGGGGAGGGGGACCACTAAGCGGTGGAGGGGCCGCTTCCGGCTCGGTCCCCTAGCCCCCCACCGCCCGCCAGCCCCCGATGGGCTGCAGTGTCGCGCACGCCGGACCGCCGTCCTTGTCCCGCCCGGGCAGGTTGGCTTCCAGCACCTTGCCCGCCAGCGCCGCAGCGATCAGCTCCGTGGGCAACAGGTGGATGTCGACCTTCACCCGCCGGCTCCAGTGCATGCCGGCCTGCCCCGCCTGGCCGCCTATGGCGATGTAAACGAACCGCCGCTCCGGCCCCTCGCTGCGCACGAACTCGCCCAGGAACCTGGGTCCATCGGCCACGCGCGCCGGCACGTCGAACGTGACCGGGCCGTCGCCCGCGATCATCGCATCGACCGGTCGGCTTTTCTTGTCCTGCAGGCTGTAGGCCACCCCGGGCACGGGATCGGAAATGCGCAGCCGCAGCATGATCGTCTTCCCGGCCGGCATCGCTAGCCCAGCGTCACCGGCGGCCGGTCGCGGCCGTGCATCTTCTTCAGGAACAGGCGCATGTTGTCGATGACCTGCTTCAGCTCGGCCGGCGGGGTCGGGCCGCTTGCCGCCATCGCCGCCGCCATCCGCGGATCAGCCTCCGCCTCCCAGGGCAGGAAGTCGAACCGGTCCTCGGCGCCCAGGATCCACACGATCGGATAGGGATAGCCGAACAGCACGCCCTTCAGCGGCTCGCGACCGGCCAGGTGGAACGCCACTGACGCGGCGTTCTCCGCCCCCATGATCGCTTCCAGCACGTCCAGCGAGATCACGATCGTGCCGGGCCGGGCGAACTTGGCGATGCGGAAGCCCAGGTCGATGTCGGGGCCGATGTAGTCCAGGTGCGCGCCCTGCCCGCTGGACAGCTCAGGGATCTCGATCTCGATGTTCGGCCCGCCCACGTCGGCCAGCCACGCGGTGCCCTTCAGCCGCAGGGGCAGCTCCTGGAAGTGCTTGTCCTCGTACATCCGCATGGTGCGCAGCAGCGCCAGCAGGATCGAGGTCACCTCCTCGGGGCTCTTGGGGTCGACCTGGAACAGCACCTCGTCGCCCGACACCTTCCAGACGCTGATGTCGGGCGTGTGGTCGTCGTCCAGGAACTCGAACCCGATCTGGCCGGCGACCATGAGCGGGAAGTTCGTGAAGAAGGCCTTGAAGGTGGCGAGCCACGCCTCCGAGCCCTGGCCGGTGAAGCGGGCCTTGAACTCGGTCGAGCCCGTTATGTCGACCGACAGGAACAGCCGCGGCATCCACATCCCCTGCTGAGCCGACGCGCCGGCCCGGAGCCGCCATACTACCGTGGATCGACCGCTATGCTACGGTCACGCAAGGGGCGCGTCGGACGTCGAGTCGAACCGACGCCAGGAGAGGGAACGCCGTTGGCAGCCGACACCGCAGCGGCCGCGCGCAACAAGGCCGGCGCCGAACCGGGCGCGGCAGCACGCCTGCGCGAATGGCTGCGCGGCTACGAGTCCCTGCCCGGCACGCCCGACGAGCTGTTCGATCCCAAGGGCCGGCCCCGCGACCACTGGCTGGACTTCCTGGGCCACTTCGCCGCCTTCCCGGCCGGCGACCCCGGCAACCGCTTCGGCCTCTCGGCCCGCCACCTGCGCGACTCGGGCGCCTCGTACCGCGCCGGCGGCGAGACCGCCGAGCGCACCTGGCCGCTCAACCCGCTGCCGCTGATCCTGGCCCAGTCCGAGTGGGACGAGATCTCGGCCGGCGTCGAGCAGCGCGCGCGGCTGATGGAGGGCATCCTCCAGGACGTCTATGGCGAGGGCCGCCTGGTCGCCGACGGCCACCTGCCCGCCGCCGCGCTCACCGGCAGCCGCGACTACCTGCGCGCCATGCGCGGCGTCGCCCCGCCCGGCGGCCGCTTCACCCACCTCTACGCCGCCGACCTGGGCCGCGGCCCCGACGGGCGTTGGTGGGTGCTGGGCGACCGCACCCAGGCCCCCTCGGGCGCGGGCTATGCGCTGGAGAACCGGCTCATCGTCAGCCGCGCCTTCCCCAACCTCTACAACACCATGAACGTCCACCGGCTGGCGCCCTTCTTCGACGCCCACCGGCGCGGCCTCGCCGCCGCCGCCGACCGGTCAGACCCGCGCATCTGCCTGCTCACCCCCGGCAAGTTCAGCGAGACCTACTTCGAACAGGCCCACCTCGCCCGCTACCTGGGCTTCCTGCTGGTCGAGGGCGACGACCTGGTGGCCCGCGACGGCAAGGTCTACGTCCGCACCATCGCCGGCCTGAAGCGCGCCGACGTCATCCTGCGCCGCGTCGACGCCGACTTCATCGACCCACTGGAGCTCAACAACGCCTCGCGCCTGGGCACGCCGGGCATGCTGGAGGCCATCCGCGCCGGCGGGGTCACCGTCCTGAACATGCCGGGCTCGGGCGTGCTGGAGAGCCGGGCCCTGATGGGCTTCCTGCCACGCCTCTGCCGCCAGGTGCTGGGCGAGGAGCTGCGGATGCCCCACGTCGCCACCTGGTGGTGCGGCCAGCCCACCGAGCAGGCGCTGGTCCAGAGCCGCCTGGACGAGCTGGCCATCGCGCCCGCGTTCAATACACCCGGCGGCGACGGCATCCTCTCGGCCTCGCGGCTGGTTTCCGAGATGTCGCCCGACGAGCGCCAGGCCCTCGTCGAGCGCATGCGCGACCGCCCCGCCGACTTCGTGGGCCAGGAGGTCGTGCGCCTGTCGACCATGCCGGTGCTGCGCAATGACCGGCTGGAGCCCGCGCCCTTCGTCCTGCGGGTCTTCGCCGCCGCCACCCCCGACGGCATCCGCGTCATGCCCGGCGGCTTCTGCCGCACCTCCGACCGCGCCGACGTCCGGGCGCTGTCCATCGGCGAGGGCGCCCGCACCGCCGACGTCTGGGTGATCGGCAACAAGCCCGTCGAGCGGATGACCCTGATCGCCAGCGCCGAGGACGTGCAGGTCCGCCGCATCATGGGCCACCTGCCCAGCCGCGCCGCCGACAACCTCTGCTGGCTGGGCCGCTACCTCGAACGCTCCGAAATGACCCTGCGCGTGGTCCGCAGCCTGTGCACCAGCAGCATCGCCGCCGAGGCCGCCGCCCGGGGCTCGGGCGAGAGCTTCGACAACCTGCGCACCCTGCTGCAGGAATGGGGCGCGATCGGAGACGGCGTGGCGGCCGACGACGCCGTCGCCACCGCCAGCGCCGCCCTGCTCGACACCGCCGCCTGGGGCTCGGTGATCTGCAACGTCCGCGCCGCCATGCGCACCGCCTCGTCCATGCGCGAGCGGCTGTCGGCCGACTTCTGGGCGCTCCTGGCCGGCATCGAGAACGGCCTGGCCACCGCCGAGACCCTGACCTCCGAGGCCGAGGTCCTGCGCCTGGTGAACCGCGCGCTGCAGACCATGGCCTCGCTCTCGGGCCTGGCGCAGGAGAACATGAACCGCGTCGCCGGCTGGCGCTTCCTCGACATCGGCCGGCGCATCGAGCGCGGCATCACCACCTGCCGCCTCACCCGCATGCTGGCCCACGACGAGGCCACCACCGACGACCTCGACCTCCTGCTCGACCTCAACGACAGCCAGATCACCTACCGCGCCCGCTACCTGATCGGCCTGGCGCTGACCGCGGTGCGCGACCTGGTGATGCTCGACCCCTTCAACACCCGCTCGCTGGCCTTCCAGCTCAACACCCTGCGCGAACACCTGGCCGTCCTGCCGACGCTGCACGAGGACGGTATGATGGAAGAGCCCAGCCGCATCCTCCTGTCGCTGTCGGCCGACGTCGACACCGAGGAGGCCAGGAAGCTGACCGAGGACAAGGCCCACCGCTTCGAGCGCGCCCTGATGCGCTTCTCCAACGCCGTGGCCGACCGCTACTTCCTGCAGGGCGCCAGCGCCGTGCCCACCGTCAAGCTGATGGGGCTGGCGTGATCTACGACCTGCGCCACCGCACCACCTACAGCTACGGCGACTCCGCGGTCAGCTACGCCCGCTGCGTGCTGCGCCTGACGCCGGTGTCCAACAGCCACCAGAGCGTGATCGACGCCGACCTGAAGGTCACGCCCCGGCCGTCGGTCTCGGTGGAGCGCATCGGCCCATTCGGCGAGCGCATCCTCACCGTCATCGTCGACAAGCCGCACAACACGCTCGTGATCGACGCGACGTCGCGGGTGAACGTCCACTCGCCCCGCCCGCCCAGCGCCGCCGACAGCCAGCCCTGGGAAGAGGTGCGCGCCGCCGTCATGGCCGCCCCCTCGCTCGAGGCCGACGGCCCGGCGGTCTACGTCTATCCCACCGAGCGGACGCCCATCACCGCCTCGATCACCGACTACGCCCGCGAAAGCTTCGCCCCCGGCCGCCCGATCATCGAGGCCTGCTCGGAACTGAACCGCCGCATCCACGCCGACTTCCGCTACGACCCCGGCGCGACCGAGGTCTCGACCCCGGTGCTGGAGGCGTTCAACGCCCGCCACGGCGTCTGCCAGGACTTCGCCCACATCATGATCACCGGCCTGCGCGGCTTGGGCCTGTCGGCGGCCTATGTCTCGGGCTACCTGCGCACCGTGCCCCCGCCCGGCCAGCCGCGCCTGGAAGGCGCCGACGCCACCCACGCCTGGATCACCGTCTGGTGCGGCGCCCGCGACGGCTGGATCGGCTTCGACCCCACCAACGCCATCCTGGCCGAGGACGACCACATCATCCTGGCCGTCGGCCGCGACTACTCCGACGTCGCCCCCATCGACGGCATCATCCTGGCCTCCGGCGGCCAGACCCTGAAGGTCGAGGTCGACGTCATCCCCGAGACCGAGGAGCGCCCGCAGGCGGCGCGGTAGGACGGCGCCATGGCCCGTTATGTAGTTTGACCACATAACGGGACTCGATATGTACTCTCACTGCATATCGGGGACGCCACATGCGATACCTCTTGCTGGCGTCCGTGCTCGGATCGGCCCTGGCCGGCGGGGCGGCGTCCGCCGCTGAGGACGCCTCCGGGGCGCCGGGCGCAGCCGACGTCGCGGAGGTGCTCGTCACCGCCCGCCAACGCGAGGAAAGCCTGCAGAAGGTCCCGATGGCGCTGTCCGTCGTCTCGGGTGAGACGCTCGACAGGACCTATACGGTGAACACCCAGTCGCTCGCGCAGCTGGTTCCGAGTCTCTATTTCAACTCGGCGAACCCGCGAAACACGGCCTACACGATCCGCGGCCTGGGCTCGAACACGCTCTCGGTCAGCGCGGCGAACGACGGGATCGAAGCCGGCGTGGGCTTCTATGTCGACGGCGTCTACCATGGCCGGCCGGCCACGGCGGCGTTCGACTTCACCGACATCGCGCGCATCGAGGTCCTGCGGGGACCGCAGGGCACGCTGTTCGGCAAGAACACGACCGGCGGGGCCATCAACATCATCAGCCGCGCGCCGACGTTCGAGCCCGAGGCCAGCGCCGAGGTCTCATACGGCGACTACGAATTCTTCCAGGCCAGGACGACCCTATCCGGCCGGATCCTGGACAAGGTCGCCGGCCGTCTGTCGGCGCAGGTGACCAGGCGCGACGGCTTCGTCACCAACGTGGTCACCGGCCGCAAGCTCAACGATCAGAACAATATCGCCCTGCGCGCCCAACTGTTGTTCCAGCCCGACGAGAGCCTGACCTTTCGCCTGATCGGCGACGTCTCAAACTTCGAGGCGGACTGCTGCACGCAGACCTATCTGCGCGTCGGAACCAGCCTGCGCAGCGCGGCGCGGCAGTTCGCAGGCCTGGCGGCCGGTCTGCCGGCGCACGGCCTGCCCGCGTATGTCCCGCCCAGCACCAACGTCTACGATCGCCTCAGCGACATCGATGCGCCGCTGCACGTGGACACCCAGGACGGTGGGATCTCCCTGAACATCGACTGGAACCTCGGTCCCGTCACGCTGACCTCGATCAGCGCCTGGCGATACTGGGACTGGGATGTCGCCAACGACCGCGACTACATCGGCGTGCCGATCCAGCGGGTGCAGCGCATTCCGTCGCGCCAGGACCAGTTCAGCCAGGAGCTGCGCGTCGCCTCCAACGGCGACGATCGGCTGAGCTACGTGGCCGGGCTCTATGTCTACAGCCAGACGATCAATGGCCGACCGACGAGCGTCTATGGACCGGCGTCCGCCTATTGGCTCATCAGCACCACCAACTTCGTCGCCGCCGACCGGCCGGACAACCTGACCGACGGTTATGGCCAGTTCGGCCGTTCCTATTTCAAGGCCGACAGCTACGCGGCCTTTGGAGAGGTCAACGCCCGCATCCTCCCGCAGCTCACCGCGACCGTCGGGCTGCGCTACACCTACGAGGACAAGAAGGGCGACTACGCGACCACCGTCAGCGGCGGCGCGCCGTTCTCCACGCTGCGCGACCCCGTCACCTGCACGGCGCTGACCGGCGCGGTGCTCAACGGTCGCGACAACGCCAAGCTCTCGCTGTTCCGACCGCAGTGCTACACGGCCAAGGATAGCGGCGGCAGTCTGTCGGGACGCGGCAACCTGGCCTGGCAGGCCGCTGAGGGGATGCTGATCTATGCCTCCTACGCCCGCGGCTACAAGGGCGGCGGGCTCAACATGTCGGGCCTGCAGCTGACCGGCGGCAGCGGCCCGGGCGCCAACCAGCCGGCGCTCGATACGGCGGTCATCGGCGACGAGAAGAACACCACCTTTGAAGCCGGCCTGAAATCCACCCTGTTCCGCGGCCGGGCAACGTTGAACCTGGCGGCCTACAGGACCGTCGTGAAGAACTTCCAGGCGAACATCGCCGCGCCGGTCACCGCCAACAATGCCGCGCCCTTGCGGACCTTTCCGGCCAACATCCCCGAAGTGCAGGTCAAGGGCCTCGAGGCCGACATTGCGGCACAGCTGTTCCAGGGCTTCTCCGTCCGGGCCTCCGCCGCCTACGCCGACGGCGAATACACCGACTACCCCGCCGGGCCGTGTCCGCTGGAATGGCAGAACCCGAACGCCGCCGGAGGGTGCCAGCCGCTGACGCCGCCCGCGAGCCTGGCCAGCCAGACGTCGAACCCGCGGGGCAATCCGACGATTCCAGGGGCCTATGTGCTCACCGGGCTGTCGCTCGCGGGGCTCTCGAGGTGGGCCGGCGCCGTCGGCTTCGACTACGTCGCCCCGCTTGGCCCGGGCGAGGTCGTCCTGCGCGGCGACTGGAACTTCCGCTCCCACTACAACGCCGACACCACCAACTCGCGCTTCACCCGGATCGGCGGCTACGGCGTCGTCAACGCCAGCGTCGGCTATCGCGTCGGCTACGCGTGGGAGGTCGCCGTCTTCGCCCGGAACCTGTTCGACGAAAACCACGTGACCGCGCTCACGATCCAGACCGGCAACTCGGGGCTGATCCTGGGCCAGACCGGCGATCCCCGGCTCGTCGGCGTCACGCTACGTCTGAGGCGTTAGAACCGGCGCCTTGCAGCGAGGGCGCCCGTCCATCCCTCCCCGCCAGCCTCGCGAGCCCTTGCCTCCCACGAAGCGGCTGGCGCCGCCGCCGACCCGCCGAACGTCAGAGATGGGTGATGGGGTGGACGCCGTGCCGCCGGTCGGGCTGCGCCGGCAAAAAATGGATCCGCGCGTCACGGCCACAGTTAAGCTATGAACTTAAAGGGGGGCGACCAGGCCTGGCGCGGCAGGGTTTTCCGAGGCCGTGGGGGCAGATGGACGACCAAGCCAACAAGCCACAGACAATCGGAGTCTGGATGACCACCGCGCTGGTGGTCGGGACGATTATCGGGGCCGGGATCTTCATGCTCCCGGTCAGCCTTGCTCCGCTGGGCCGCAACGTCCTGATTGGCTGGCCACTCAGTGGTTTCGGCGTGCTGTGCGTCGTCTTTGCACTGGCGCAACTCTCAAAGCTTGGCGGAGACGGCATCCAAGCCAATATCGGGCGCGAGTTCGGTCCGACGGTCGCCTTCCTCGTGGCCTGGGCGTTCTGGGTGTCCAACTGGGTCGCGCAGGCGTCGGTCGCAGTCGGGGCCGCTGCGGCGCTGTCCTTCGCCGGACCGCAGCTCGTCGGACCGGATCTCATCGTTCCCGTCGCCATCGGCCTGGTCGTCCTCCTCACCGGCCTAAACGCGATCGGCGTGCGTGCGGCCGGCGGGTTCTCCGTCGTGACAGTGGCGATCAAGCTGTTGCCGCTACTGGCGGTCGTCTGGCTGTTCCTGGAGCGCGGCGCCAGCGGCGCCGAGTACGAACCGTTCCCGACGACGCCGATCACCATCGCCAATGTCGCGGCGGCCACGGCCTTGACCTTCTTCGCGTTCACCGGCTTCGAATGCGCCACGACGCCGGTCGGCAAGGTCCGTGATCCAGGACGCACGATCCCGCGCGCCCTCCTCGGCGGTACGGCCTTCGTTGTCGTCCTCTACCTCGTCGCGGGGGTCGGCATTCAGATGCTCTTGCCTGCCGACGTTGTCGCGGCTTCGCCGGCCCCGTTCGCAGATGCCCTGGTCTCCCGATGGGGAAGCGGCGCCGCGACCTTCGCCGCGCTGACGATCGCAGTCGCAGCGATCGGTTGCCTCAACGGATTGATCCTCGCGACCGGCGAACTCGGCTACGCCATGGCGCTGCGCGGCGACCTGCCGGCTGTCATGGCCAAGACGCGCGGCGTCAACACTCCGGTCGTGGCGCAAGTCGTCGGGTCCGGCCTGACGATCCTGCTGCTGCTCGCCAACAGCAGTCGCGCCACCGCCAATCTGTTCACGTTCGTCGTCCTGCTGTCGACCGCCGCGGTCATGGTCGTCTACTTCACGAGCGCATTGGCGGCCTGGAAGCTCAGCCCGAAGCTCATGCCCCGCGCAGTCATCGCAATGGGCCTCCTGTTCATGGTCTTCGCAACGTACGGGATCGGTCTTGAAGCCGGACTCTGGTGCCTCGTACTCCTCGCGATCGGACTGCCCGTCCGCATCGTCATGCACCGACTCAAATCAAGAGCCAGCAGACGGCCCGCAGCAGAGACTCAAGGCTAGCTTCGGCACGTAGCGACCGACGCTGTTCTGCATGGCCATGGCGGCTGGCTCAGGAGCCAATTTGCATGTCCGCTAAGACCCGCCATTGCCTTGGCGCCGGAAGCGGACGCCACGAACGTCAGAGACGGGTGGGTTGCTGACCTTGGCTCATTTGGTGAGAGCGGCGGCGGCGGCCGAGATAATCTGCTCCACGAGATGTTCGGTGTTGGTGCCGATGTAGGCGTCCATGCGCCAACGAGCCTCTAAAAAGTGCTGTCCGCTCGGGCCTTCCAGAAACGGCACGATTTCCTCGAGTTCGGCCTCGGTGAACTCCCAATTGATGTGGCTTTCGTACTCCTCCTGCCATGTGAGCCGATGAGGTTCGTAGGCGACCCGCAGCGCGTCTAAGGTCTCGCTGATGCTCGCTCCGGCGGCAGTGAGAAGGGGCGAACCACCGAGGGCGTAGCGCTCCAAGAAGCTGCCGCCCTCGATCCGCGCTTGGATGCCACTCGCAGCCATGAAGCGCACGATGAGCGCATCCTTGGCTGCGTTTGGAGGTTCATCGATCTGAGCGGAAGTCATGCCCGTGCCGGTCCCAATGTTGGCTGCACCGTAGCGTGACCTTGAAGGTCTGCAACCGGTCGAACGCGGACATCGACCCCAGCGCCCGAAGCGTAACTTTACCTCCCCCGCGAAGCGGCGGGAGGTGAGGGATCGATCCAACATGTTCGTGTGGTTCGTGGACCCTCCCACCCGAGCGCCGCCGCCCACCGCCCTCACCCCCCGCGCACGATCTCGTCCGCCGCCTGCGCCGCGATCGCGTCGGCCTCCGCCGACGGCACGCCTAGCCCGCGCAGGATCAGCGTGCACACCTGCTGCGCCAGGCTGACCGCCGCCGCCGGCTGCGGGTCGGCGGATGTGCGCGCCATAGCCGCCTGGGAGGCGCCCATCGCGAACACCAGCGCCGCCTCGGTGGTGGCGATCGTGAACCGCCCGGTGGCCAGACCGGCCGAGATGTCGTCGAACGGCCCCTGGTTCAGCGGCGAGTTCGGGCTGGCCAGCCCCGAGTGGACCCGGATCAGCACGCGTGCGTCCCGGGGCGCGTCCAGGGCGTAGCGCTGGTAGACGCAGATGGCCCGCGCCATCCGCCGCGCCGGGTCCTCGACGCCGGCATTCACCTCGCCCACCCGGGCCTCGACCTGCGCGCGCACCTGGCCCACCACGGCGCGGACCAGGTCGTCGCGGTCGGTGAAGTGGTTGTAGAAGCTGCCCTTGGCCACGTCGGCGGCCCGCACGATGTCGTCGATCGCCACGGCGTCCACCGCCCGCTCCGAGAACAGCTCGCGCCCGGCGCGGATCAGCGCCTCGCGGGTGCGCTGGGCGCGGCCCGTTTTCGCTGGACCGGTCTTGGCGGGCTCGGGAGGGTTCATCGTCGCCAGTTAAGCCGCTTCGGCGCGCCGGCGCATCTGCGCTCTCCGCGCGATCAGGCCACGACGCGGCGCTCGAACGGCGCGCGCCAGGCTGCGATCAGGGCGGCCGGGTCGCCTGAGCCGAACACATAGCGGTCGGGCCGCACCAAAACGGCCGGGACGCCGCGGGCGGCCAGCCAGGCGCCCAGCGCCTCGCGGTGACCGTCCAGCCGCGGGTCGGCCAGCGGGATCACCTCGACGCCGGGCGCTTGGGGGACGCCCGCCGCGCCGGGAACGCCGTCGCGGGCGATCAGCCAGGGCCCGGGGCCCAGCACGTCGTCCAGCCCGCGGCCCTCGGCCCAGGTCTGGAGGAACAGCTCGCCCGCCGCCGGCGTCCCCGCCAGCACGTGTCCGGGTCCGATCGGCGGCGCGGCCAGGGGCGGAGGTCCCCCGACCCCGGCCTTCATCGCCGCGTCGCGCGCCGCCGCCGCGGCCGGGTCCAGGGTGCAGACCACCCGGCCCATGTGGATCGCCAGCTCGATGAAGCTCCGCACATGCGGCTCGCGCTCGGTCTGGTAGGTGTCGAGCAGGGCCTCGTCGGCGCCGCCGAGAACCGCCGCCAGCTTCCAGGCCAGGTTGGCCGCGTCGCGCAGGCCCGAGCACATGCCCTGCCCTGCGAACGGCGGCATCTGGTGGGCCGCGTCGCCCGCCAGCAGCACCCGGCCGCTGCGCCAGGTCTTCGCCACCAGACCGTGGAAACGGTAGACCGCCCGCCGCTCCAGCTCGACGGGTCCGCAGTCCCACGTGGCGATCAGCGGCTGGATGAAGGCGTCGCTGACCGCCTCTTCCGCCGTCTCGCCGGGCTTCAGCATGAACTCCCAGCGATGCCGGCCCGGGCCCATCAGCACGCAGGTGGTCGGCCGCTCGGGATCGCAGATCTGCAGGTTCACGTCGGGCGTGCGGGCGAACTCATTCACGCGGGCGTCCACCACCAGCCAGGGCTCGTCGAAGCCATAGTCGAACAGCTGGCCGTCCAGCGCCGCGCGCACGGGGCTGGAGGCGCCGTCGCAGCCCACCAGATAGCGGGCCCGGACGCGTTCGGCGCCGCCCGGCCCCTCGATCACCGCCTCGACGCCGGCGGCATCCTGCGCCAGCTCGACGAACCGAGAACCCAGCCGCACCTCGACCGACGCCTGCGCCGCCAGCCGCGCGCGCAGCGCCAGCTCCAGGCCCGGCTGGTGGAACATGTAGCTGGCCCGCCAGCCCGACGCGGCGGTCTGGGCCGGCCCGTCGAACTTCATCAGGAGATCGCCGTTGGCGGCGCGGAACTCGTAGGCCGGCGCCGGGCGCGCGTGCGCCATCACCGCCTCGGCGATTCCCAGTTGCTGGAACAGCCGCATGATCTCGTGATCGAAGTGGGCCGCGCGCGGCAGCGGATAGACCTGTGGGTCACGCTCCACGACCAGCGTGCGCACCCCCTGGTCGCCCAGCAACGCCGCCAGCGTCGCGCCGACCGGCCCCATTCCCACGATCAGGACATCGACGTCCATTGCCGCCTCGATTTGACTATTTGGTCACATCATTTCCCAAAACAGGGCTTCGCAGTCAAGAATATTGTTGACCGTTTCGTCATCTTTTGGAGCGACGCGATCACCTGACGCCCGTCCGACCGGTCGCTTCCTCGGCGTGACCCTGGCCGCGACGCCGGGCTTGGCCTAGCGTCGCGGCCTTGGAATCAGGGGCGCCCACATGCTGACCGTTCACCACCTGGGGATTTCGCAGTCCGAGCGGATCGTCTGGCTCTGCGAGGAGCTGGGGATCGACTACGCGTACAAGCGCTACGACCGCCGCGCCGACAACCGCCTGGCGCCCGACGAGTACAAGGCCCTGCATCCCATGGGCATCGCGCCGGTCATCACGGACGGCGACCTCGTCCTCGGCGAGAGCGGCGCCATCTGCGACTACATATGCGGCAAGTACGGCGATGGCCGCCTGTCGCCCGGCCCGGCCGACCCCGACTTCGCCGACCACCTGTTCTGGTTCCACTGGTCGAACGGCACCTTCATGGCGACGCTGATGATGCAGCTGGTGCTGGCCGGCGGAGGCGGCGACGCCAACCCCGCCGCGGTGTTCGTGAACGACCGCAGCCGCCGCGGCTGGGAGATGGTGGAAAAGCGCCTGGGCGAGGCGCCCTTCTTCGGCGGCCGCAACCTGACCACCGCCGACATCATGATGGTCTACTGCCTGACCACCAGCCGCGCCTTCCGCGGCACGCCGCTGGACGGCTTCCCCAACATCCGCGCCTACCTGGCCCGCATCGCCGAACGCCCCGCCTACCGCCGCGCCATGGAAAAGGCCGAGCCCGGCTGGACGCCGATGCTGGGGTAGCTCAGCGCTCGGTCAGCCCGCGCTGCCCGAGCCGCCAGATCAGGGTGTCGATGCGGTCCTGGCCGAAGAACGGCTCGTTCTCGAACACGAAGGTGGGCACCCCCCAGTGGCCCACCTGGTCCATCCGCGCGTGGCTGGCCTGGATCGCGGCCTCGATGCGCTCGGCCTCGGCCAGCGCCTGGGCGTCCAGCGGGGCCAGGTCCAGGCCGGCGCGTTCCGCCGCCTTGGCCAGGTGGTCGCCCTGGTCCCAGCCGGGGGTCTCGCCGCCCCAGATCGTGCGGCTGACCTCGCAGATGAAGGGGATGCCCCGGCCCTGCTCGGCCGCCAGCTGGCCCAGGTGGGTCAGCCGCCGGATGTAGGGCTGCTCCTTGGCGATCTCGCGGGTGGCCATGTTCATGACGATCGGGTCCGGCCGCGGCGGGCCGAAGGTCATTCCCAGCCTCTGCGCCTCGCGGAAGACGTCGCGGACCACGTACATCGGCCAGCGCGGATCCTGCCGCTCAAAGAAGCCGTCGACCCGCACGGCGAGCGGATAGACGGGCCGGATTTTCAGGTCGAGATCGTAGCGGGCGGCCATCTCCGCGATCCTGGGCGTGGCCAGGTACGAGTACGGACTGCGGAAGGACCAGAAGACCTCGACCTCGAGCGTCATGAGCGGAACTCCCTTCGGCGGTGCTTGCGTTTCTGACTTTTTAGTCTAATAATGACGGTCCGGTCAATGAAGATCGTGTGGCCAGTGCAACATGACCGAGCCCAAGCCCCAGCGTATTGATCGCCGCCGCGTCCGCACCCGCGCCGCCCTCCTCCGCGCCGGCCAGCAGCTGTTCTCCGAACGCTCCGTTGACGGCGTCAGCATCGACGACATCGTCGCCGCCGCCCAGGTCGCCAAGGGCAGCTTCTACAACCACTTCCCCGACAAGGACGCCCTTGCGCAGGCCCTGGCCGACCAGGCGCGCGCCTCAGTCGAGACCACCGCCGCCGTGGCCGGGGCCGGCGTCGCCGACCCGGCCGAGCGCGTGGCGCGCGCCCTCTGCGTCTTCGTCCGCCAGGCCGTCGAGCACCCTGAGTCCTCCCGCCTGATGCTCCGCCTCTTCCACGGCGCCGCCGTCCCCGATGCGCCCATGAACGCGGGCGTCAGGGCCGACATCCAGGAAGGCCTGGCCGCGGGACGCTTCTCGGGCATCGGTCTCGAGGCGGCGATCCTGCTCGCGGTGGGCGCCGTGCAGATCGCCGTCGCCCGCGCCATCGAGCGAGAAGCGACGAACACCGACGCGCTGGCTGCCGACCTGGCGCTGGGCCTGCTGCGCGGCCTGGGCGTCGCCGACGCCCCCGCCGTGGCGACCCGGGCCGCATCGGGCGTCTTCAAGGCACATACCGCCGCAAAGCCGCAGGGGAAGCTTGCATGATCGTGATCACTCGCATCCTGGTCGCCGTCTACGGCGTCTTGTTCGGCGTCATGGGCCTCGGCTTCTGGCTCGCGCCCGATCGGCTAGGCGCGCGGTTGGGGGTGTCGGCCATCGACGTGGCGGGCGTCTCGACCCTGCGCGGCGACTTCGGCGGCGCGTTCCTGCTGCTCTCGGCCCTGTGCCTGTTCGGCCTCTGGCGGCGCAGCCGCGTGCTGCTGGGCCTGGGGGCAGCTCTCCTGGGGCTGATCGTGGCCGGCCGCCTGCTGAGTTGGGCGGCCACCGGCGACCCGGCGGGCCTGGTTCCAAACCTGCCGATCGAACTGGTCGGCGCTCTGTCGCTGGCGCTCCACGCCCGCGCCGTGGGCGACGGCGCGGGGCCCCGGCGGCCCTGGCGCGCCGCGGCGGTGTCCGTCCTGGTTGTGGCGGGTGTCGTTGTCGCAGGCGCGATGGCGCTGAACACCCCCGCCGTCCAGGACCGCCTCCTGGCCACCTTCGTGCATCAGGCCGTGGCCAAGGACACCGCCCCGCTGATGAAGGACGACGCCCTGCGGCTGGCGCTCTGCGGCACCTCCGCGCCGCTGCCCAGCACGCGCCGCGCCAAGGCCTGCGCGGCGGTCATCGCCGGCGGGCGCATCTACATGGTCGACGTGGGGCCGGAGTCGGTCGAGAACCTCATGCTGTGGGGGCTGCCGCTGGACCGGGTCGACGGCGTGCTGCTCACCCACTTCCACTCCGATCACATCGGCGACCTGGGCGAACTCAACCTGCAGACCTGGGCCCAGGGCCGGCCCGGCCCGCTGGCCGTCTATGGCGGTCCCGGCGTGGAGCGCGTCGTCGCGGGCTTCAGCGAGGCCTATGCCCTGGACCAAGTCTACCGCACCGCGCACCACACGGCGCAGCAGATGCCGCCCCAGACCTGGCCGCTCCAGGCGCGCCCAGTCGCCATGCCGGTCGGCGTCGCCGCGCCCACCGCGGTCGTGCTTGACCGTGACGGCCTTCGGATCACCGCGATCGAGACCAACCACGACCCGGTCCGACCGGCCTACGCCTACCGCTTCGACTACAAGGGCCGTTCGCTGGTCATCACCGGCGACACGACGGCCGACCCGCGCCTGACCGCGGCCGCCCGCGGCGCCGACATCTTCATGTCGGAAGCCCTGAACCGAGAGATGATCCGCACGCTGGAGTCCGCCGCTCGCGACACCGGGCGCGAACGGGTCGCCCACATCATGCGCGACATCCAGAGCTACCATATATCGCCGACCGAGGCGGCCGAGGCCGCCAACACGGCGGGCGCCAAGCTGCTGGTGCTCTACCACCTGTTGCCAGCGCCGGATAATCCCTTGCTGCAGGCGACCTTCCGTCGAGGCCTGCGCGACGTCCGCAAGGGCCGTTGGGACATCGCGGAGGACGGCAGCCTCTATACTCTCCCGCTCGGAACCGACGAAGTCAGGATCGGACGCGTCCCTTAGGTCTTCGTGGCCCCGGCGGCGCGGTCGCAACGAGGCCACGCTCGCTGGTCGACGTAGATCTGGCGAAGGCGCCGCAGCTGCGGCAGTCAAGGGACACTCGGCCCGGACGCGCTTCCAAGGAGACTCAAGTGAGCCCGCTTCTCATTCAGCGCCTGATCGCATTGCCCTTCATTGTGCTGGGCGGCTGGTGCCTGTTCTTCCCAGGGATGGTCGAGCAACTGACCCTCACAGCGGCCTATCAGCACAACAGCGCCACCACCTCTCTCCTGATCGGATGCTTCGGCGCCCAGGCGGTGCTGTCGGGACTGTTCGCCGCGTTCAGCCGGTTCACGAAGACGACGTTCCTGGTCTACGCGATCGCGCTGCTGCCCTTCTTCTGGTTCAACTACTGGTTCGTGTTCGTGGTCCCGATGTTCAACGCCTGGCTCGCGCTGGACTTCGTGTCGAACCTCGTGATGCTGGCCCTCTGTGTGCTGGGCTGGCGCAAATCAGCCCGCCTGGCGTGACACCGGCGCGGTGCGCCCGCGGATCATCAGCATCTGCCCCCGCTCCTCGATTTCCATGGCCGCGTCGTAGGTCGCCGCCTCAAGCGAGGCGTCCAGCGTGCGCTTTGTGATGCGCAACGCGTCAGGCGCGGCGCGGGCCATGTCCTTCGCCAACGCCAGCCCCTTGTCGTCCAGCTCGGCCTCGCTGGTGACCTCCGAGATCAACCCCGCCTCCAGCGCCGCGGCCGCCGGCAGAGGCCGCCCGGCCAACAGGATCTCCCGGGCCTTCGACAGCCCCATCATCCGCTGCAGCCGCCAGCTTACGCCCAGCTCGGCGCCCGACAGGCCGATGTTGATGAACGCCGAATGGAACGCCGCGCTCTCGCTGCAGAGGATGACGTCGCAAGCCAGCGCCACGGCGAACCCGCCGCCGGCCGCCGGCCCACGGACGGTGGCGATCAGCGGCTGCGGACACGCGCGCATGGCCTTCATGAGGTCGCGCAGCACCCAGTCGCCGTTGGGTCCGTCACGCAGCGCGTCGGGCGTGCCGCCCGCCTTGAGGTCGGCTCCCGACGAGAACGCGCGACCGGCGCCGCGCAGGATGACCACCCGGACGGCGGTGTTTCGCCGCAGCCCCTCGAAGTGCGCCAGCATCCCCTCCGCCACCGGATGGTTCATGGCGTTCAGCCGGTCGGGGCGATTCATGGTCAGGCGCTGGATGCCGTCACCCAGGTCCTCGGCCACCAGGATTTCGCTGCTCATATCCGCCTCCACGTTGCTGCTGGAGCATGGGCGGACTGCCCTGGCGTCAGCCTAGCGGCCGCAGTCCAGAGGCCGCCGCTGTCGTGAAACGACAACGCCGGTGTCATACGCCGGTAAACGAACCGGGTCATCTCCGGCCCTGCCCGGACAACAGTCGAAAAGACATCGGGCTGCGCTTGAACAACGCTGGCCGCACTCGCCTTGGGATCGCAGGCATCCCGCCCTGAGGTCGGTCGCATGTCCTGGAGCGGCGAGAGATGTACTTGGATGATATTGCCCAGACTTACGCCTATACGGCGCCTGCCGCCGAGATTTCATCCGAAGCGCCTTCGATCCGCGTGACCCGACAGACGCCTGAAGCCGAAGCGGGCGAACTCAGCGTTCTCACCTACAATGTCCGGGGCCTGCCCTGGCCGTTGGCCCTCAACCGGGCGAAGGCCCTGCGGGAGATCGGCCGCGAGTTGGCCGCCATGCGCCAGGCTGGGCGCCAGCCCGATCTCGTGCTGATCCAGGAGGGCTTCCGCGAGGAGATCGCCGACCTGGTGCGCGAGAGCGGCTACGCCTACTGGGCCCGTGGTCCGGGCCGGCCCCTGGCCAAGCTCACCAACGGCGGGCTTCACGTCCTCTCCGACGCGCCAATCCTTGAGGTGCGCAGCGCGGCGTTCGGCGCCTGCGCCGGCTTCGACTGCCTCGCCAACAAGGGCGCCATGATGGTGCGGGTGCAGCCCGACTGGTCCCCGACCCCCATCGACGTCGTCAACACCCACATGAACGCGCGCAAGGCGTCAGGCGCGCCGCGCTCCCAGACCCTCCCGGCCCACCATGGTCAGACCCGCGAACTGACCGCGTTCGTGACGGCGCACCGCGATCCCAAACACCCGCTGGTGGTGGGCGGCGACTTCAACATCCGCAACTCGGCGGCTCGCTACGATTACCAGGCCGAGACGCGGCCCTTCGCTGTGGTCGAGGAGTACTGCAGCCGGTCCGGATCGGGCTGCGGCGCCGGCGCGCCCGACACGACGACGAAGCCGTGGCTGCGGACGCAGGACCTGCAGGGCTTCCGCGACGGAGTGGTCCGCGTGCAGCCGGTGGCCAGCCGCTACCTCTTCGATCGGGGCAGCGCGCGACTGTCGGACCACGACGGCTATCTGGTCCGCTACCAGCTGTCATGGCGGCGCGAGACGCTCGCGGCCGTCTACCAGCCCGACCCGTCAGTGAAGGTGACGCCCCACAAGCTGGGCTTCCGCGTATCCTGGGCGCCCTAGCCGCCAGGCCTCTCGCGCCCTAACCGGCGGCGATCAGGAGTCCAGTGGTCGCAGGGTGTGGGCCACGTGGAACGAGCCGGAGTGGGACAGCACGATCCAGTCGCCACAGTGCGCCACGACCGGTCCCTCCGGCGTGCGAACCTGCACCGCGGCGTCGGCTTCCGCGACCGACTGAGCATCCTCGCCCAGCCAGTGCCAAAGCACGGCCCAGTTCTTCTGATCGTGCGCCGGCGGCACCCGCAACGCGGCGCCGTGGTCGAAGGGGGGATGCAGGCGAATGACGGGCATGGCCTTTGTTGATCACAACTCTGAACACCCGCACTTCCGGGGTGCTTCGGTGACCAAGACCTTAACCGCAAGGCGTTCTTGCGCGTTCCCCTGGGTTGAACCGTGGTCGCCTGAGGGCTGAAAAAGCTTTGCAGTTCCACGACAAAGGATTTTAGTCGCAACTAGGACTTGCGAGGTCGGACGGGGACACTCGCAAAATGGAGGACGAGAGATAATGGCCGAGGTGTCTACCAAGGCGCCCGACCCCATGGACATCGCGCTCGGGGCCGCGGTGCGCATTCGGCGTCGGACGATTGGCATGTCGCAAGAAGCGCTTGCCGAGCAGTGTGGGGTCAGTTTCCAGCAGATCCAGAAGTACGAGAACGGCGCGAACCGGATTTCGTTTTCGCGGCTGGTGCAGATATCCCGTGCGCTGCGTTGCCGGGTCACCGACCTGATGGACGTCTTCGACGGCGCGGACAAGGAAACCGCCGACGACCTCGACCTTCTGACGCGCATGCGTACGCCGGGCGCGCTGGAACTGCTGTCGGCCTATGAACGGCTGCCGCCGGATGTTCGCAGTTCGTTGGTGAACCTGGTTCGCACCTTGACCGCCCAGCAGACGAGCGACGCCAAGCAGGTCGTTCCGGCCTGAGGCTTCAGGCCCGGGCTGCGCCGGCGGCCGCCCGGGTCGCCACCCAGGCGTCCATGTCGCTCACGCGACGCTCCAGCATCTTCTGGTGGCGGGGATCTGTGAGGACCAGGAAGCGTCCATCCACCATCGCGTCCAGCACAAGGGCCGCAGCGGCGTCCGGCTCGACCGCATCGGGGCCGAACGCCTCGTCCAACCCGTAGCCTTCCGGGCCCTCGGCCGCGTCCGACAACCGGATCTGCTCGGGCAGGTTGGTGCGCACGCCTCCCGGACAGAGAACCGACACGCCCACCCCGCGCGACCGCACGTGGACCGCCAACGTCTCAGAATAGCCCACCAGAGCGAACTTCGAGGCGCTGTAGCCAGCGCTATGGGCCCGCCCGCCCACCAGGCCGCCGATTGAGGCGGTATTGACGATGTGGCCGGAGCCTCGCGCCAGCATCGCCGGCAGGAATGCGCGGACGCCCCGCACGGCGCCCAGGAAGTTGATGTCCATGATCCACTGCCAGTCGGACGTCGGCATCCGCTCCAGCGGCCCGCGCAGCATGACGCCCGCATTGTTCATCAGGATGTCGGCGTCGCCGAAAGCGGCCGTCGTCGCCGCGGCCAGCGCCTCGAGGTCGGCGTCGCTGGCGACGTCGCAGCGCTGCGCGATGGCCCTGCCGCCGGCCGTCCGAATCTCGGACTCCACCTCGGCCAGCCTGTCGACATTCAGGTCGGCCAGCACCACGGCGGCGCCCTCGGCCGCCAGCGCCAGGGCCGTGGCGCGACCGATCCCGCTGGCGGCGCCGGTGACGACCGCTATCTTGCCCGCGAACCGCACCACGCTCACGACGGCTTCGCCTCGGCCGAGCGCCTGGGAAGCACGCCTTTTCGGTCGGGAATCGCGCGGCGGACCTTGATCCGCCACCCGGCCTCCGTCTTCACCAGCTCGTCTTCGTAGACGCTCGTCAGACCGGGCTCCGGCGCCTGGTCGCCACGGCTGACCATCACCAGCAGGTAGGTGCGGACCAGCGCCGAATCGGCGGTCTGGCTGACCACATGGGTGTTCGTCTGGATATGGCGGTTCTGGATGTCGCCCCTGCGGGCCACCGCGGCGCGATGGAATTTCAGCAGCGCCTCGCGGCCGACGATCCGGCTTTCGTCCGGCATGCCGACCCGGCCATGAAACGCGCCATCGTCAGTGAAACAGCCTGCATAGGCCTCGGCGTCCGTCCCGTCGGCGGCATGCGAATAGCCGGCGATCAGGTTCAGAATCTCAAGCCGGTCTTCCACCCACGACATCGGCAACTCCCTATAAGGGGAGGATGATCGCTCATGGCGCAGGCGCGAACCACACGCCCGCGGTGACTGGTCCCATGCCCCGCGGGAACGGGGTCAGCTGGCGGCCAAAGCTTCGTCGATGACCGCGCGGACCTCCGGGCTGGACCAGTCGGCCTCGCCCGCGACACGGCCGATCTCCATGCCGTCCTTGCCGTAGATCACCGTCGTGGGCGCGCCGGGCGCCACGGGGGTCAGCACGAACGGCATCTTCATCTCGCGGTCGTGGTAGAACTTCAGCGGGTCGTTCTGGGCGATGAACAGCTTGGCCTTCGCTCCGTCGTCGATGCTGTCGATGCTGACCGCCACCACCTCGACGGGCTGGCCCTTGTAGGCCGCCTGCAGCTTGGCCAGTGTGGGCATCTCGAGTTTGCAGGGCGCACACCAGGTGGCCCAGATGTTCATGACGACCACCTTGCCCTTCAGGTCGGCGATCTTCATCGCCCGGCCCTGCTCGTCATAGATGGTGTGGTCCGGCGAGCCGATCGGCGCTGCGGGCTTGGTGAACTTCTGGGCGAAGGTCTTGCCGGCGACCTGCGCGGACGGGCTCTTCGCCGGCGGCTGCGTCGGCTGGTTGGAAGACGCCTGCGCGATGATGTAGACAACCGCCGCGACGCCCACCAGGGCTGCGCCCCAGAGGGCCCAGGTCAGGAACCCGCCTTTGGGCTTTCCCGTCTGACCGCCCGCCTCTGGACCTTCACTCATATGACTTCGTCTTCCTCGAAGCCGCCAACTGGCCAAGCCATGTGGGGCGGCAGGTTCTCCGGCAAACCCGCCGAACTGATGCAGGCGATCAACGTCTCCATCGGGTTCGACAAGCGGCTGTCGAGCCAGGACCTTGCGGGGTCCCGTGCGCACGCCGCGATGTTGCGCACCACGGGCGTCATTTCAAGCGAGGACGAAGCGGCGATCCAGGCCGGCCTCGAAACGATCGCCGGAGAGATCGCCGATGGGACCTTCCCGTTCCGCGACGAATTCGAAGACATCCACATGAATGTGGAGGCCCGGCTGCGTGAGCTGATCGGGCCGGCGGCCGGGCGGCTGCACACGGCTCGCTCGCGCAACGACCAGGTAGCGCTCGACTTCCGCATGTGGGTCCGCGAGGCCTGCGACCGCACCCACGGCCAGATCCGGGCGCTGCAAAAGGCGCTGATCGCGAAGGCGGAGGCGCACGCCGACGCCGTGATGCCGGGATTCACCCACCTGCAGCCGGCCCAGCCGGTGACGTTCGGCCACCACCTGATGGCCTATGTCGAGATGTTCGGCCGCGACGCCGCGCGCTTCGCGGACGCCCGGGCGCGGATGAACGAGAGCCCGCTGGGCGCCGCCGCGTTGGCCGGATCGCCCTTCCCCATCGATCGGGCGCAGACCGCCAAGGCCCTGGGCTTCGACCGCCCGACCGCCAACTCGCTGGACAGCGTCGCCGACCGCGACTTCGCGCTGGAGAGCCTGGCCGCGGCCACGATCTGCGCGACGCACCTGTCGCGGCTGGCCGAGGAGATCGTGATCTGGATGACGCCGCAGTTCGGCTTCATCAGGCTGAGCGACGCCTTCACGACCGGCAGCTCGATCATGCCGCAGAAGAAGAACCCCGACGCCGCCGAGTTGGTGCGCGCCAAGGTTGGCCGCCTGTTGGGGTCGTTCACCCAGCTCACCGTGGTGATGAAGGGCCTGCCGCTGACCTATTCGAAGGACATGCAGGAAGACAAGGTCCCCACGTTCGAGGCCTTCGATGCGCTGGAGCTCAGCCTGCTGGCCATGGCGGGGATGGTCGCCGACCTGGAGCCCAACCGCGAGAAGATGGCCGCCGCGGCCGGCGCCGGCTACTCCACCGCCACCGACTTGGCCGACTGGCTGGTGCGCGAGTTGAACCTGCCCTTCCGCGACGCGCACCATGTGACGGGCGCGGCGGTGAAGAAGGCTGAAGAACTGGGCGTGGGGCTGGAAGGCGTGCCGCTTTCGGATCTGCAGGCGTTGGATGCGCGGATCACCGCATCCATCTACGATGTCCTTACCCCCGAGGCTTCCGTCGCCAGCCGGCGCAGCTACGGTGGGACCGCGCCGGACCAGGTCCGTGCGCAGATCAAGCGTTGGAAGGAAGTTCTGGCATGACCCGTCGCGTGCTCGCTCTCACGGGAGCCCTGATCCTGGCGGCCGGCCTGGCCGGCTGCGGCAAGGTGGGCCAGTTGGAACGCCCCGGCCCGCTGTTCGGCGCCGAGCGCAACACGACCAAGGACGCCGACGACGCCCAGCGCAAGCGCGACCCGTCGCGGCCGGTCGACACGGTCGACCCGCGCGACCGCTCCAGCGATCCGGCGCCGCCGCGCACCCTGCCGATCCCCGGCACCAACACCGGCCCCGGCGCCACCGCCCCGCCCAGCGCCCTACCCGACCCCTACGCCAACCCGCGCTGATGAATCACTTCGAGGTTCAGGGGGGCGAGCTCCACTGCGAAGGCGTCCCGCTCACCCGCATCGCCGAGGCGGTGGGAACGCCGGTGTACGTCTACTCGTCGGCCACCCTGGAGCGGCACTACACCGTGCTGCGCGACGCGTTCGTAGACGCCGGCCTGGGCCAGCCGCTGATCGCCTATGCCGTTAAGGCCAACTCCAACGTCGCGGTTCTGCGCACCCTGGGGAACCTGGGCGCCGGCGCCGACACCGTGTCGGAAGGCGAGATCCGCCGCGCGCTGGCGGCAGGCATCCCCGGCGAGCGGATCGTCTTCTCGGGGGTCGGCAAGGCCGAGCACGAGATCGCCTTTGCGCTCGAGCACGGCGTGGCCGAGATCAACGTCGAGTCCGAACCTGAGCTGCACACGGTCAACCGCGTCGCCCAGCAGTTGGGCAAGCGGGCCACGGTCGCCATCCGAGTGAACCCCGACGTCGAGGCCGGCGGCCACGCCAAGATCTCGACCGGCAAGGCCGAGAACAAGTTCGGCGTCAGCTTCTCCGAGGCCGAGCGGCTCTACGCCAACGCCGCCAACATGGCGGGCGTGCGGCCCGTGGGCGTCGCCTGCCACATCGGCAGCCAGATCACCGACCTGGCCCCGATGAAAGCCGCCTTCATCAAGATGCGCGGCCTGGTCGAGCGTATCCGGGCGGAGGGTCTGACCGTCGAGCGCCTCGACCTGGGCGGCGGCCTGGGCGTGCCCTACTTCAACCAGCCCGAGCCGCCCTCGCCGGCCGACTACGCCGCCATGATCGCCGAGGCCACCCGGGGCCTGGACGTCCAGTTCGCCTTCGAGCCCGGCCGGATGATCGCGGCCAACGCCGGCATCCTGCTCTCCAGGGTCCAGCACGTGCACGAGCGGCCCGAGGGCCGGCGCTTCCTCGTCCTCGACGCGGCCATGAACGACCTGCTGCGGCCGGCCATGTACGACGCCTATCACGACATCCGGCCCGTGAAGCCGCGCGGTGACGAGACCGCCACCTACGATGTCGTCGGCCCGATCTGCGAGACGGGGGACACTTTCACCCGCGACCGCGTGCTGCCCGTGCTGGAGGCCGGGGACCTGCTGGCGTTCATGAGCGCCGGCGCCTACGGGGCGTCGATGTCCAGCGAGTACAACTCCCGCCTCCTCGTGCCCGAGGTGCTGGTGAAAGGCGACCAGTTCGCCGTGGTTCGCCCGCGCCCGACCTATCAGGACATGCTGGACAAGGAACATTCGGCCCCCTGGCTGACCTGAGCCGGCGCCGCGCCGTTCCGGGCGGGGAGGTCTAGAGCCTCAGCGCCATGAACTGGTTGAAGTCGCTGCCGACATAGTCCGAGAACGCCCCGCAGCTTTCGAAGCCGCGGCGGCGATAGAGTTCTAGCGCCGGCTCGAACGCCTCGCCGCTGCCGGTTTCCAGGCACAGGCGCTGGATCCCGCGCGCGCGGGCCTGGCCGATGATGTGCTCCAGGATAGCCGCGCCCACGCCCTTGCGCAGGTGATCGGGGTGAGTGCGCATCGACTTGAGCTCGCCCTCGCCGCCGCCCAGCTCCTTGAGCGCGCCAATCCCGGCGATCGCTTCACCGTCCCAGGCGGACCACAGGGTCACGTCGGGCGCCTGCAGGCCCGAGAGATCCAGCGCAAAGCAGTGCTCGGGCGGCGAGGTGTCGGCCATGCCCCGCAAGTGGATCTCCACCAGCTTCTGGGTCTGGGGGTGGGTGAGGTCGTCCTCGCGGATGGTCAGCATCGGTCAGTTCCTCGCCAGGGCCACGACATACGAACACGGCAGGTGGCTCTCGTTTGCGATCACCACGGGGCCCGGTGGGCCGAAGCCGAGGCAGTCGCCGGACGTGAGCACGTGCCGCTCGCCGCCTTCGTGAATGGTGAGCTCGCCCTGAGTGACCCACACGGCCTGGCGGACGCGGGCGTAGGACGACGCCGGGAATTCCACCTGGCGCCCGGCCGGCAGCTCCACCTGCACCAGCTCCAGCGGGTGGTCGGGGCGACTGTAGACCTGGCGGCGGACGTAGCCGGTGTCGGGATCACGCCACAGCGGCTGGTCGTCGGCGCGCGTCAGCCGTCCGGCCTCGCCCTCAGCCCGCAGCAGCAGCCCCGCCAGGGTCAGATCGAACGCGGTGGCCAGGCGGACCAGGATCACAGCCGTCGGGCTCACCTCGTCGCGCTCGATCTTGCTGATCGTGGCCTTCGAGACCCCCGACCGCTCGGCCAGATCGGCCAGCGACCAGTCCCGCGCCTCCCGCTCCAGCCGGATCCGACGGGCCAGCTTGGCCGAAGAGTCGTCTACTAAAGTGTCCATATGTCTTTTATGTTAGACGAATAGACCCTTTGCAAGAGGAACGGAACATGCGGATCGACGAGGCGACCGAGGCTGACCTGCCAGCGATCCTGGCGATCCACAACGACGTCGTCGCGACGTCGACGGCGATCTATTCGGACATCCCGTCCACGCTCGCGGACCGGGCGACGTGGCGCGCCACAAGGCAGGCGGCCGGATACCCGGTGCTGGTGGCGCGCGAGGCGGGAGAGGTTCTGGGCTTCGCCTCGTTCGGCGACTTCCGCGCGGGGTCGGGATATGCGGCCACTGTCGAACACTCGATCCACGTCCGGGCCGACGCGCGGCGACGCGGGGTTGGACGGGCGCTGCTTTCAACCCTGCCCGACCGGGCGAAGGCGTGCGGCAAGCACGTGTTGATCGGCGGTATCGACGCAGATAACCAGGCCTCGCTCAGCCTGCACGCCGCGCTGGGCTTCGAGCGCGTCGCCCACTTCCGCCAAGTCGGCCGCAAGTTCGGCCGATGGCTCGATCTGGTGTTCGTGCAGAAAATTCTCTGACCGTCGCAACTTGCAACCATAGGGCACAGGCGCCCACGGCACGTCGCACCCTAGTTCAGAGTTGAGAACAATACAAGAACAAAACGAACTCTCTTGCGCCGAGAATCTGCGGCGTCAGTCCATCGCGCCGATGTAGGGCAGCCCGCGCATCTTGCCGGCGACGTCCAGGCCGTAGCCCACCAGGAACCGGCCCGGGGCCTCCCAGGCCACGAAGTCGGGCTCGATGGCCCGCGGGGTGGGCCAGGGCTTGCGGGCGAACACGGCGGTCAGCACCTCGCTGGCCCCGGAATCCCTGACAAGGCGCGCGGCCTCCGAGAGCGACAGGCCGGTGTCGAAGACATCGTCGACCACCAGCGCCTTGCGGCCGGCGATCGGGCGCTGCAGGTCGGCGCGCACCTCGCAGCGGCCGCTGGACTGACGCTCGTCCTTGTAGGAGGCCAGCCACAGGGCGTCGAAGCGGACCACGCGGCCGCGCCGGGCCAGGGCGCGGGTGATGTCCGCGGCGAACCAGATGCCGCCGGTCAGCAGGCACACCACCACCGTCTCGTCGTCGATCCGCGGCGCGATCGCCTGCGCCAACGTCTCGATGCGTTCGGCGACCTCGGCCTCCGAGATCAGGACGGTGGGCTCTTCAGTGCTGCTCATTCTATTCCGGGGCGTGGAGGGCGTCAGGGCTGTCGGCGGGGAGCGGCTGGGCTTCGGCGGGTTCTGGCGCGGGCGCACCGGCGGCGGGCTCGGCCTGCGCCTTCCCGGCGTGGGCCTTCTCGGCGTGGGCCTCGGCGCCCTTGGCCGGCAGCTCGAAACGCACCTGCAGCTCTTTCGCCCCGGCCGGAGGGTCAGGCATCGTGATGGCGAAATAGCGCACGGCGCCCGGCGGCACCCGGGCGTTCAGGGCGTCGGCCACCAGGGTCGCCACCTCGGCGTTCTCCGCGTCGAACAGGCTGAGGCGGATGGGCGGCGAGGACACGGGCTCATCGCGGACGTTGCGGATCGCGCCCGTGACCGACCACACGGGGCGTCCGCCCTGGAGCATGGGCTTGGACTTCACCCCCTCGATCACCAGGCCGATGGTGTTCACCGGCAGGCCGATGGCCGAGAACAGGGGCGCCGTTCCGGGGAACATGCCGGCGATCTGCTGGCGCAGCAGGACCGCCGCGCCCCCGCCCAGAGCCAGCGCCACCAGCACCCCGGCGGCGATCACGACCGCCAGCGGCTGTTTCTTTTTCTCGGGCTTCGGCGCCGGTTTGACCGGCGCGGGCACGAAGTCGATCTCGGTCTCGACCGGCTCGGGCGCGGGCGTCTCGACGACGAGATCGTCCTTGGGAGCCTCCTCAGGGGCGCCCCGTTCCTGGAACGCGCGCCAGCGGGCGCCGCAGCTGGTGCACTTCACCATCCGGCCCATGCGCGGAATGCGCAGATCGTCCACGAAATAGCTGGTGGCGCACTCTGGACAGGACAGTATCATGACGTCGAATCGGACGCTCCAGCACCCCTCACTCCGAGGTCGCCGATTTCGGCCTTCATGTCCAGAAACGCTCATGACGCCGCCGACGACCCGTCGGCTGACGAGATTCTCCGATTTTCACGCGTTTCCATGCGTTATGGCCGCGGACCCGAAGTGCTGAGCGACGTGTCGCTGTCGCTGCCCCGGGGCTCGTTCCACTTCGTGACCGGTCCCTCAGGGGCCGGAAAGAGCTCGCTGCTGAAGCTGATCTACCTGGCGGCGCGGCCGTCGAGCGGGGCGGTGCGGCTGTTCGGCGAGGACGTGACCACGCTGGGCGGCGGCGATCTGCCGCGCATCCGACGGCGGATCGGCGTGGTCTTCCAGGACCTGCTGCTGCTGGACCACCTGTCGGCCTTCGACAACACCGCGCTGCCGCTGCGCATCGCCGGCCACAAGCCGTCGGAGTATCGCAACGACGTGGCCGAGCTGCTCACCTGGGTGGGCCTGGGCCAGCGGATGAACGCCCTGCCCCCCACTCTGGCCGGGGGCGAGAAGCAGCGCCTCGCCATCGCCCGCGCGGTGGTGGCGCGGCCAGAGATCCTGCTGGCCGACGAGCCGACCGGCAATGTCGACCACGAGATGGCGCTGCGCATCTACCGCCTGTTCGTCGAGCTGAACCGGCTGGGCACGACGGTCATCATCGCCACTCACGACCAGGACCTGGTCGCCCGCTCGGCGCGACCGGTGCTGCACCTCGACAAGGGCCGCCTGCGCCCGCTCCCCCCGCAGGGGCCGGCGGCATGACCGACGCTCCGTTCGATCCCGCCCGCTGGCGGCCCGCGTCGTTTCTGCCGGACGAGGACGCGCGCGATCCGGCGCTGCTGTTCGTGATCGGCGTGCTCTGCTTCCTGGCCTGCCTTACCGCGCTGGGCGTCATCGCCGCCGACCGGGCCGCCAGCGGCTGGTCCAGCCAGCTGCGCAGCGAGGCCACCGTGATCGTCCGCGCCCAGGGCGGCGAGACGCCCGACGCCGCCGCGGCCCGCGCCGCCGAGGTGCTGGCCGGCGTAGCCGGGGTCAGCGAAGCCCGTGCGCTGGAGAAGGAGAAGGCCTACGAGCTGATCCGGCCCTGGCTGGGCGACGTGGCCGCCGATCTCGACGACCTGCCGGTGCCGCGGCTGGTGGCCGTGGGCCTGGACCGGCGCAAGCCCGCCACGGCCGCGACGCTGTCGGCGGCGCTGAAGGGCCAGGGCCTGGACGCGGTGGTCGACGACCACTCGGTGTGGCTGAAGGACATCCGCCACGCCGCCGGCGTCGTCCGCTGGACCGGCGTGGTGATCTTCCTGCTGATCGCCGGCGCGGCGGGCGCTGTGGTGGCCTACGCCACCCGGGCCGGGCTGGCCGCCCGGCGCGACGTGGTCGAGGTGCTGCATCTCACCGGGGCTGAGGACGCCCAGATCGCCAACCTGTTCGAACTGCGCTTCGCCCGCGTGGCCGCCATCGCGGGCGCAGCCGGGGCGCTGGCGGCCGGCGGCCTGGGCGTGGTGCTGCGGCTGATCGGCGGCGGCGACGGAATCACGCCGGCGCTGCCCATCGCCTGGATCGACCTCCTGGCCGTGCTGCCCTGCCCGGTGCTGGCGGCCATCGTCGCCGCGGTCGCCGCGCGCCTGACCGCGCGCCGGCTCATCCGGCAGCTCTGATGAAGTCGATCGCGGCCTTCATGGTGCTCGCGGCGATCTGGTTCTCGGGTCTGCTCGCCTTCGCCGACCGGGTCCAGTCCCAGACCCCGGCCCGCGCCCCCAAGCCCGCCGAGGGGATCGTCGCGCTGACCGGCGCCGGCTCGAACCAGCGGCTCTCGGCGGCGGTGGGCCTGCTGGAAGACGGCTACGGCCGCCGGGTCCTGGTCTCGGGCGTGAACCGCATGGCCAGCCGCGAGGACATCCGCCACGTCAGCCGCGCCGTGCGCCGGCTTTACGACTGCTGCGTCGACCTGGGCTTCACCGCCGCCGACACGGTCGGCAACGCGCGCGAGACCGCCGACTGGGCCCGCGCCATGCGTTATCGCGGGCTGATCGTGGTCACGTCCGACTACCACATGCCACGTGCGATGCTGGAGTTGAACGCCGTGCTGCGCGACACCGGCATCGTCGCCCAGACCTATGCGGTGGCCACGCCCTCGCTGAAATCCAGGACCTGGTGGCGCAATCCGCGGGCGGCGCGGTTGATGGTGGTCGAGTATTGCAAGTATCTGGCGATCCTGGGCCGCGAGGCTGTGCTGGGGCTGGGTCCCCGCGAAGCCCCGGCGGCGCAACAGAAGGCGCTCCCCAAGTGACGAGACACCCGTGATTACGGCGATCCGATCCCTCACCTACGTGGCGCTGTTCTACCTCTGGACGGCCGTGGTCGCGGTCGTCGCCACTCCGATCCTGCTGGGACCGGTCAGCTGGACCTACGCGATGTTCCGCATGTGGGGCGCGGGCGTCACCGGCATGCTGGTGATCTGCGGCATCAAGGTGGAGGTGCGCGGGCGCCAGTACATGCCGACCGGAGCCGCCCTGGTGGCGCCCAAGCACCAGTGCATGCTGGACGTCTTCGCCCAGTTCATGTGGCTGCCGGCCTCGACCTTCGTGATGAAGAAGGAGTTGGCCTGGATTCCCTGGTTCGCCTGGTACGCCCGCAAGGCCGGCGCGATCGTCATCGACCGGGACGGCGGCGCCAAGACCATGCGCCAGGTGATCCGCGAGGGGACCGAACTGTTCAAGAAGGGCCGCCAGGTGGTGACGTTCCCGGAGGGCACGCGCAAGGCCCCCGGCGAGGCCCCCGACTACAAGCCCGGTATCGCGGCGCTCTACCGCGAGCTGAACGTGCCGGTGTATCCGGTGGCCACCAACGCCGGCGTCCACTGGCCCGCCCACGGCTTCATCCGGATACCCGGCACCATCGTGTTCGAATACCTCGAGCCCATCCCGCCCGGCCTGAAGCGCGCCGAGTTCATGCGGATCCTGGAGGAGCGCATCGAAGCCAAGAGCAACGAACTGCTGGCGCTGTAGGCGCGCGAGGGCGCCGGCTGGCGTCTACCAGCCGGAGCCGCCGGGCATGCGCTGCCCGGGTCGGAGCTTTTCCCAGGGTGGGATGTAGGGCTGTGGCGGGGGATCGGGGGGTCTGGGCGGAGCGACCTCTGCAAGAACTGGCTCAGGAACCACGTCTCCCCTCCCCCTTGCGGGG
>NZ_SCTC01000033.1 GCF_004299445.1 Phenylobacterium sp.
CTGGCGACCATCAAGAAATGGCTGTCGCTGTTCCTGTTCCGCTTCTTCGAGATCAGCCAGTTCAAGCGCTCGGCCGTCCCGAACGGCCCGAAGGTGATCTCGGGCGGCGCGCTGTCGCCGCGGGGGGACTGGCGCGCGCCGAGCGATGGGAATGCGCGGGTGTGGCTGGACGAGCTGGAAGCGAACGTGCCGTAGGGGGGCGTCGGAGGGGACGCTGAGAGAGTCCGAGAAGGGTGGGGTGCGGTCCTAACTCGCGCCCGCGAAAAGGATCAAGTTTCCATCCGGGTCACCGACGATGAAGGTGCGCGCACCCCAAGGCTCGCTGCGCAAGGTCTGGTGAAAGGTCACGCCAGCGGCCTGCAACTCAAGGAATAGCGGCTTGGCGTCATCGAGCGTCAGGGTCGCTGACAGGGCATCCGGTTCCTGAGCGCGGAAGTGTTCGGAAAACACAGGCCCATCGACGCGACGCAGGTTCAGTTTCGCGCCATCGCGTGCGACCTGGGCGTAGAAGGCTGGCTCGCCTGAGATGAACACACGGCGAAAGCCTAGCTTCTCCTCATAAAACGCAAGCGAAACCGCCATGTCAGAGACGAAAAGCTGCGGTTCGGCGGCGATGATGGCCGAGGAGGGCGACGGGTTTGCAACTGGCATGGATGAAAGGCCCTTGGTTAGCGCCAACCAGTTCTCGAATCCCGCCTTCCTCGCGACGAGGTCCTGAGCGTCGCTCAGCTTGAAGGGCGAGGCCAGGATCTCCTGGTCCGTCAGGCCGCTGTAACGTGGCAGCAGCGATCTGATCTGGCCCGCGACGGGAAAATACCGTTCGCGATGCCAACGAAGGTGGAGCTTGGCCTGCTTGCGCAGATTTTCGAGATTCAGCATGGGCGCGTTGCGATTGGGGTGTCGTAGGCGGGCTTAGCCCTTCCGGTGTTGGAACCGATGCGCCCTACAGCAACCCAAGAACCTTACGGATGGGGCTTCACAGGTCAATGTCCGCTAAGGGTCGAAAGCGGGCTTCGGCATAGCGCCGCACAGCAGACGTTCAGCGGCGTCCTCGGAACGTCAGCGATGGGTGGCGAGTGCGAACGTCATCCCCGGGCTTGTCCCTGGGATCCATAGGTCCGCAGCGAGGCTTCGAACTGCAGGCCGCTCGGGCGGCCTGCGCCCACGGCCTTGCCGCTGATGAATGGATCCCCCGGGGCAAGCCCGGGGATGACGTTCAAATCTGGGGAGTCGGACGTCCGGCTGGGTCGACTGTCGACCTCCAGCCCTTCTGACCGTCATCCCGCGACGTGTTCGCGGGAGCCATCGTTCCGCTCGCGCAACGCCTTGCGGCGGGCCGCTCGGGGCGGCCCGCTTCCACGGCCACGCGGCCGAGGGATGGGTCCCGCGAACACGTCGCGGGATGACGGAGGTGTGGGGTGTGCGCGGTGGGATCGGGTTCAACGGCGGGGCAGGGCCGATGTCGGCGCCGCCCTCTCGCGGCCTCTCCCACGGCGCTGCTGCGCCTGGGAGAGGGGCTTAGGATAGCGTGGCCTAGGACGTGTTGACGACCCGCAGGGACGCGCCGCCGAGGAGGCGGTGCGGGCGGCCAGGGTGGCCGCGGGGGCCTGGAGGGCCGGGATGGCGGCCAGGGACGGGGTGCGGGAGACGATGGTCAGGTTGCGGCGGATTCTCGCGCGGTTGACGTCGTCGTCGGCGTGGAGGCGTTCGGACTCGGGCTTTTCGAGGCGCACGTGCCAGTCGGGGCGTTCGTAGGCGTCGTCGCGCTCGGGGCGTTCCGGGCGCTCGGCGTCGGGTCGGCTGCGATCGGCCGGCTGGGCGCGTTGGACGGCGACGGTTCCGGCGGCGAAGCGGGCGCGGAGCGCGAGCGACTGGCGGACGCCGCGGCTCATGTGGTGGTAGGCCGTGGTGAGCGCGAGGAGCGTGTCGGTGTCGTCGGTGGCCAGCGCGGCGTCATGCACCTTGCGGGCCATGCCCATGCCGAGCTGGGCGAGCTCCAGGAGCAGGGCTTCTTCGGCCTTGGTGTCGGCGGTGGGCGACATGAACAAAAGAAGAACATAGGTGAGATGGGGAGTCAAGCTGCCTGACGCGGTGCGGCCGTCTCCGTTCGATTTATTCGACCACGAACCACACGAACCACACGAACGCGCTCCGCCTCCCGGGCGCTAGGAGCAGAGGGCCCCGTTCGTGGGGTTCGTGTGGTTCGTGGTCGAACAACACATCGCCTGCGGCGCGTACGAGGCCGACAGGCCAGCGCGACCCCTCATCCGTCAGCTTCGCTGACACCTTCTCCCGCAAGGGGAGAAGCATGACGAACTCAGACCGCTGATCGAGGCACTCTTGTATCGTCGGTGCGGTCGAAGACCGGGGCGCCGTTTTCGGTCGCGCGGACGGTCCAGGCGATGCGGAAGGCCCTGGGTTCGGAGCGGACGACGAGGCGGGTGTCGATGCGGATCGACCAGCCGGGGCGTTCCATCGCCACGCGGTAGACCTTGGCCGCGGCGGCTTGCCGGCCAGCGTCGGCGAGCGCGACCTCGAAGCGCGAGGCCAGGCGGTAGTCGGTGCCGGTGGCGGGCAGGTGGTAGGCGTAGGCGGGCGGGGCGTGGGCGGCGGCGCCGGTGAGGCCCGTGGGCAGGAAGGCCTCCTGGGTTTCGTCGAGCCACTTCGCCGGGCCCATGGCCGGGCCGGGCAGGGTGACGACGGGTGGGAAGGTCGGCGTCTGCCCGCCCGGAGGCTGCCACGGCAGCCGCACCTCGACGTTCTCGACCGTGAGGTCGGCGCCCGCGCGGCCGGGCCAAAGGGTGGGCCAGCCGTGCGCCGACAGTTCGAGCCCGAGGCGATGGCCGGCCTTCAAGCGCCACGCCGTCGCCTGGAGCGGCAGGACGAGGTCGATCGGCTCTCCGGCGCGAGGCGGGTCGATCCGCCCGGATCCGTCCGGGAAGGCGAGGTTGCTGGCGCCCGTGGTCATCCGGACGGCCCGGCCGTCGGGGGCGATGTCCAGCAGGCGCGCCACGATGAGGCCGCCGGGACGGTTCGAGGTCACGCGGCAGGCGACGACCGGCGCGGAGACGACGTCCATGTCGTCCTGGATCGGCAGGTCGCCAAACAGGGGCGTGGCAGGCCAGGGACCGGGCGCATCCTCGTAGAGATCGCCGGCAAGCGCGGCGGGCGTCGCCGGAGCGGCCCGCAGCACGACCGGATCGCGCACGAAGCGGAACAGGGCGGTGGGCGCGCGTTCGAGCGGCCAGCTCGCGCCACGCCACGCGCCACGCTCCAGCCCGCCCTGGCGGTCGGGCTCGCCGACCCAGTAGCGCAGCGGGGGCTCGTCCATCACGCCGGTCTCGCGGCCCTTCAGCCATTTGTCCCACCAGCGCAGGGCCTCCTGCAGGAAGCCGATGCGGGGGCCGCGCGTGGCGGTGGCGGGGGTGACGTGCTCCCAGGGGCCGATGATGGTGCGGACCGGGCCCTTCCAGGCGGCGGCGATGCGCAGGACCGAGGTGGCGTACTTGTCGGCCCACCCCGAGTAGAGCAGCAGCGGCGTCTCGCCCATCGGCGCGGCCTTGCCCTGCCAGTAGCTGTCGCGCTCGGGGTGGCTGAGCCAGGGGATGATCCAGGGGCGGTCGGCGTCCAGGCGCTTCAGCCACTCGGCCCGCCAGCCGTCGCCGAACACCTGCGGGTCCGGCGGCAGAGCGTTGAACATCAGCATGACGCCGGCCCAGTCGACGCGCGCGGTGTAGGACTGGCCGCCCAGGTTCTGGATGTCGGTGGTCCAGCCGTCGTCCGAGACGCCGCCCAGCACCATGGCCTTGAGCGCGGGCGGCTTGCGCCCGGCGGCGCGCAGGGCGGTGAAGGCGGCCCAGGAGAGACCCGAGAGGCCGACCGCGCCATCGCACCAGGGCTGGGCGGCGGCCCACGCCACGGCGGCCGCGGCGTCGTCGATCTCGGTCGGGAGATATTCGTCCCGCAGCAGGCCGGTCGAGTTGCCCGCGCCCGCCGTGTCGACCGCCAGCACCGCGTAGCCGTGACCCGCCCACCAGGGCAGCAGCGGGTCGATGACCGGGCGGAAGATGTCGTAGGGGCGGTAGGGCGAGAGATCGAGGATCGCGGGGACGCGCGTGGCGCTCCGGGGCCGCCACAGCCGTGCCGCCAGGACGCGGCCGCTGGGCACGGGGATGCGGATCAGCTCCTCGATCAGCGCCCCGTCGCCGGGCGCCTTTGGCGTCTCCGCGTCCATCGTCCCTCCAGGCGTTCAGTAGAAGCCCGGAAGGCGAAGAGGGTCTAGCGCAGGCCGATCAGGCGGATCTCGGCCGGCAGCGTCGTCGCCTTGCGGCCACGGAGGCGTCGCACGATGGCGCGGTAGGCGGGGACCACCAGTTCGGTCCAGTAGCCGAAGGGAACTTCCTTATGGATGCGATGCAGGTCTTCCATGACCCTCTCCCGTCTCGGGGTTGAATTTGTAAGGGGAAGATGGTCTTGAGAAGGCCGAACCTCAAACCGGTTCTCCTGCTGTATTCATAAGTCAAGCTTATGCATGATCCTCTCGCCACCGTGCCGCTCAGCGCGATCCGCGTCTTCGAGGCCGCCGCCCGCCTGGGCAGCTTCACGCGCGCGGCGGGCGAGCTGGGGATGACCCAGGCGGCGGTGAGCTGGCAGGTGAAGGCGCTGGAGCGGCGGCTGGACCAGGCGCTGTTCCGCCGGTTGCCGCGGGAGGTGACGCTGACCGCCGCCGGCGAGCGGCTGTACCGGGCGGCCAGCGAAGCGGTCACCGCGCTGCGCACCGCCATCGCCGACATCACCGACCAGGGCGCGGGCGTGCTGACCATCAGCGCCCTGCAGACCTTCGCCACCCAGTGGCTCGCGGCGCGGCTGGGGGCGTTCCAGGTGGCCAACCCGGACGTGGCCGTGCGGCTGTCCAGCGAGAGCCGGATGATCGACCTGATGCGCGGCGACGCCGACGTGGGGATCCGGTCCAGCCGCCATGGGCAGTGGCCGGGCCTGGAGTCGATCTACCTGTTCCCGGCGGCCCAGACGGTGCTGGCGACGCCGCAGGCGCTGGCGGGCCTGGGCCCGTCGCCGCGGCCGGGAGACCTGATGAGCCTGGAGCGGGTGGGTTCGGAGGAGGAGTGGGCGCTGTGGTTCGCCGCGGCCGGGGTCGCCGACTGTCCGGACAGCATCGCCGCCGGTCTGCGGATCACGGGCGACTCACAGGTGCTGGAGGTGGCCGCGGCCATGGCGAACGGCACGATGGCCATCGGCTCGCCGGTGATGTTCGCCGCCGACATCGCGGCGGGGCGGCTGGTGCAGCCGTTTCCGATCGTGTTCGGGGAGAGCGGCTATTGGCTGGCCTATCCGGCCGACCGCCGGCGCAGCCGCAAGATCGCCGCCTTTCGGACCTGGCTGCTGGACCAGATCCGGGCAGACCCCGCGGCGCGCAACGAACTGGCGCGCCGCGGGGCCGTGTCCGACGTCTCCTGACCTACGCCCCGGAGTCCGAGGCTTCAGTTGCACCCGCGATCGGGAGACGCCGGCGCGCCAGTCCGGATCAGAACCGGTAGCTGGCGGTCACCTTGAAACTGGTGAACTCGAAGTCGTCGTCGGTGCGGCGGAAGTCCGTGCCCGCCGTATTGACGAGCAGGAACGGGTTCGTGGCCGCCGTCGTGCCCGAATTGGCCGCACGCACGCCGAAGTCGTCGTCATCCAGGCTGGTGCGCAGGAATTCGGCGCCGATGCTGACATTTTGGGTCAGTTTGTGTTCGAAGCCCACGCCCAGCTGATAACCCTTGGCGTCGCCGCCGCCCACTCTGGGGAAGGCGTTGACCGTGTTGGTGGTGGTGAAGCTGTGCTTCATGTTGCCCACCGCATAACCGCCGGTCGCGTAGACGAGGCTGTCGCCGAAGGCGTAGCCGCCGCGGGCGCGGACCGCCCACATGTCGTTGAGTTTGCGGGTGAAGTTGTAGGCCGCGGGGGTGATCGAGAACGCGGTCACCGCATCCTGCAGCTCGAGGCGGCTGTACTCGATGACGCCGCCGACCACGAACTGGCCGATCTGATAGTCGTAGCCGCCGCGAACCGAGAGCTCGACGTCGGACTTGTCGTCACCACGGCAGCCGCCGGGCGCCGCATTGGTGTTGAACGAGCCGGGGCAGAAGCCCGTCGAGAAGGCGTCGGCGCCAGCGGCGGTGCGCACGGTGTCGCCGAAATTGCCGTCGAGGTTGGTGTCGAAGCCGATCGACTCGCCCTTGCTTTCCGAACGGTCGGCGTAGCCGGCGGTCACGCCGATGTAGGGGCCGGTCCAGTCGGCGGACTGCGCGCTGGCGGCGGAGGCGAACGAGAGGGCCGACAGGGCGGCCGCGGCGAGGAAAATGGTCTTCATGGGGAGAAAGCCCGTCCAGGTTGTATCCGGACCTGCAGAATGGCGGCCCGTTGTCGCCTCTACGTTGATCTTCGTCATCTGGATGCGGCAGGCTGACGCAGAAACTCGCCTGTGTGGCGAGTTTGTCACAATCCTGGCGTGGTGAAGCTTGCGCTCAGCGGCTGGCCCCCAGGCGGCGATGGCGCGGCAGCGCCGACCAATTTGACCACGAACCACACGAACCACACGAACGGGTCGAATAGGAAAGTCCGGACCGCGATCAGCCCAACTCGTTCGTGTGGTTCGTGTGGTTCGTGGTTCCGAATGACAGCGCCTGCGGCGCGCACTGGGCTCGCCGGGCTAGCCCCGGCGGCCGACGGCGGCTTCGGAGGGATAGGGCTCTGCGCCCTGGGCCAGCAGCGCCGGAACGATCTCGTCGACGGTGGGGACCGCCACCCAGGCCTGCATGAACTCCGGGGGCGTCAGGCGCTCATCGACCGTGTGCTGGAAGAGCTTGAACAGCGGCTCCCAGAAGCCCCGGGGGTTGTAGAAGATCACCGGCTTGGCGTGCAGGTCGAGGCGGCGCCAGGACAGCAACTCCACCACCTCTTCCAGCGTGCCGATGCCGCCCGGCAGGATGATGAAGCTGTCCGAGCGCTGGAACATGAGCATTTTCCGCTCATGCATGTTGTCGACGATGATGTGCTCGACCGTCTCGAGGGCGCGCTCGGCGCCCACCAGGAAGGTCGGGATGATGCCCAGGACGTCGCCGCCGGCCTCGTGCGCCGCGCGCGCCGTGGCGCCCATCAGGCCCACGCCGCCGCCGCCGTAGACCAGCTTGATGCCCGCGTCGGCCAGCGCCTTGCCCACGCCCCGCGCCGCGCTGAGGAACTCCGGATCCGCCTCGTCGGAGGAGCCGCAGAACACACAGGCCGATTCCAGGCGTTGGCGGTGACGCCTCATGACGCATACTCCAAAGGGGGAAACTGACGAACCGCTTGTGTCGGCGGCGAACAGGCCCAAGTAGCTAGGTTCAGCGCTAAGTCGCGCCAAGTAAACCCCGTGAAATCGCCCAGGAGCCTGAGTCCGCTTTGGTCCACGCCCATGTCGCCACCGGCCGCTTCAGCGGCCCCGGGTCCGTCGAGGCCAAGGACGCCAGGTTCAACTTCTGGGGCTCGATGGGCGACCTGATGGCGCTGGTCATGCGCTCGGGCGCGCCGCAGCTGCGGTTGCGGATCGGGGCGGCGCTGGTGCTGGTGGTGGTGGGCAAGCTGTGCGGCGTGCTGGCCCCGGTCATGCTGGGCGACGCGATCAACACGCTGAGCCCGGTCCAGCAGGGCGGGCTGGTGGTGGGGGCCAGCTTCGTGGGCCTGGCGGTGGCGTTCGCGGTGTTGCGGCTGCTGGCCGCGTGCGCGCCCTATGCCCGCGACGCGATCTTCACCCGAGTTTCGCAGTCGACCATGGCGCGGGCGGCGGTGGAGAGCTTCGGGCACGCGCTGTCGCTGTCGCTGGACTTCCACCAGACCAAGCAGACCGGCGCGCTCTCGCGGGTGATCGACCGCGGCGCGCGCTCGACCGACTTCCTGATCCGCAGCCTGATCTTCAACCTGGGCCCCACCTTCGTGGAGCTGATCCTGGCCATGGCGGTGATGGTGGTGCGCCTGGACTGGCGTTTCGCCCTGACGGCGTTCGCCACGCTGGTGGTCTATGCGGTCGTCACCTTCAAGATCACCGACTGGCGGCTGTCGCACCGGCGCGAGCTGAACGACGCCGAGACGCGCGCGGCGGGCCTCTCCTCGGACGCCCTGATGAATTACGAGACCCTGAAGGCCTTCGGCGCCGAGGACCGGCTGGTCGACAGCTATGGCCGCGCCATGGCCCGGTATGTGGACGCCAGCGCCCGGGCCAACGGATCGCTGAACGCCCTGAACGGCGCCCAGTCGCTGATCCTGAACGTGGGCCTGGCGGCGCTGACCGTGATGGCCGGCTACGAGGTGGCGGGCGGGCGGCTGCAGCTGGGCGACATCACCATGGCGGTGCTGCTGCTCTCCAGCCTCTATGCGCCTCTGGGCATGCTGGGCTTCCAGTACCGCGAGATCCGCCAGGGGCTGATCGACATGGAGCAGATGGTCGCGCTCCAGAAGATCACGCCCGACATCGTCGACGCCGCCGCCGCCCGGCCGTTGCCGCCGGCCAGCGGGCAGGGGGCGGCGCTGGCCTTCGAACACGTGAGCTACCGCCACGACGCGCGCGCCTCGGGCCTGCTGGACGTGACCTTTGTGGCGCGACCCGGCCAGACCGTCGCGCTGGTCGGCCCCTCGGGATCGGGCAAGACCACCGCCGTGCGGCTGGCCATGCGCCTCTTGGACCCGCAGGAAGGCCGGGTGACCCTGGACGGCGTCGACCTGCGTGAGGTGCGGCAGACGGATCTGCGCCGCGCCGTGGCGCTGGTGCCGCAGGACGTGGCGCTGTTCAACGACACCCTCTACGCCAATGTCGCCTTCGCCCGCCCCGGCGCGACGCCGGAAGAGGTGCGCGCCGCCGCGGACGCCGCCGAGCTGGGGCCGTTCATCGACGGGCTGCCCAGCGGGATGGAGACCCGGGTGGGGGAGCGGGGCCTGAAGCTGTCGGGCGGCGAGCGGCAGCGGGTGGGCATCGCGCGTGCGCTGCTGGCCAACCCGCGCCTGCTGATCCTCGACGAAGCCACCAGCGCGCTGGACGGGCCGACCGAGGCGGCGATCCAGGAGACCCTGCGCAAGGTGAAGGCCGGGCGCACCACCCTGGTGATCGCCCACCGCCTGTCGACCATCGTCGACGCCGACCAGATCCTGGTTCTGCGCCGGGGCCGCATCGCCGAGCAGGGGACGCACGCCGAGCTTCTGGCGAAGACCGGGGAGTACGCGGCCCTGTGGCGGCGCCAGACCCGTGAGGCCTGACCGGCGCTAGGCGTCCAGCGGCGGGATGATCCCGCGGCTTACCGACAGCCCCAGCGCGAGGCTCCGTCCGATCATCCGCGAACGCTCGACGAAGAGGTCCGCGGCGGCCGGGGGGCAGACCTCGCGCGCCGTACGTTCGAAGAGATCGAGCCACAGGGGAAAGTGCTCGTCCCGGATGTCGGGCCGCCGGGCGTGGGCGGCCATCGGCGAGCCCTTGAAGCGCCCCGTCATCAGCAGCACGGACGACCAGAAATCGCAGAGCTTGGCGAGGTGCTCGTCCCAGTCGGCGATGGCGTCGTTGAAGATCGGCCCCAGCACGGGATCCTCGCGCACGCGGCCGTAGAAGGTGTGGACCTGGCGCCGGATCAGCGCCTCATCGACCCCGGCGGGGGCGCCGGGGCCGATGCGCGGTTTCGCGTCCATCAGGCGGCGTCGCGCCAGTGCGGCTGGAGCTGCTCGTGCGGCCAGGCGGCGGGGATCACCTGCGGCTGGGCCAGTCCGCCCAGTTCGTTGGCGAAGCTGTGGTTGACGTCGCGGTGGTGAGTCTCGTCGGCGCGGACCACCTCGACCACGTCGCGCAGCGTGGCGTCGGCCGGCAGGTTCCAGTAGCGGATCGCCAGCGCCGGAGCCGCCACGTTGGGCGAGCGGCCCTCGTCGATCTCGGCGAGGTAGTGGGTGTAGCTCACCACCGCCTCCTCCTCGAAGTAGCCCACGACCCGGTGCGCGGTCTTCGGCGAGACGAGGTAGAGGCCGAAGAAGAACATGTAGAAGACCCATTGGGCGGCCACGACCACGAAGCGCTCGAAGGCGGTGGGCTTGGCGACCTCGATGAAGGTCATCAGGTGCATCCGCTCGTTCTCGGCCTCGTCCATGAGCGTCTTGATCCACCCGCGGTCGTCGCACATCCGGCGCAGGCACTTCAGGTGATTGAGCGTGGCGCCGACCATGCCGGGCACCGCCGCGACGGTCTCGAGCACCACGGCGCGGTGGCCGTAGCGCTTGGCGAAGAAGGTGTCGGCGCAGAACCGCAGCGCCTTGACGAAGCCGAACGCGATGCGGTCGGACGCGCCGCGCGGCGGGTGGTGGATCGTGAGGTCTACGAGGGGAGCGTTCATCGGGATAACCCTTGGTCGATCGGCCAATCACGCTGGCCGCTACTGACCCTGAGATAGGCCTGCGCGCCCCCCGCCGCCATTGCGGTGCGCTCCCTAAGTACCGGTACGGAGAACTTGGCCTTGGGCCCTAGCCGAGCGCTTTGCCCATGCGCACCAGGGGCACGGGCGCGCCCCCGCGGGCGTCCTCGATGGCCTCGATGTCCTCGTAGCCGCACTGGCTGTAGAGCGCGCGGCCCGACAGGGTGGCCATCAGCTCCACGCGCCTGAACCCCTCGGCGCCGGCCGCGGCCTCGCACAGCCGCAGGATCAGCCGGCCCACGCCGCGGCGGGCGAAGGCGGGATGCGTGTACATGGCCCGCACACGCGCCGGCTCGGTCGCGGGGTCGAGGAGGGCGGCGTCGCGGCCCGGGGTGTGATCGCCGCCGTAGAGGGTGGCGCGCCGGCTCCAGCCGCCGCAGCCGGCGATGGTCTCGCCGTCCAGCACCATGAAGTAGGTGCCGTCCGCCAGGAGTTGCCGGTCCAGCCCCATGATCATCCGGCTGGACGCGATCTGCGCAGGGTCCAGGAACCCCTTCTGCAGCTCGGCGATCGCGGCCTCCATCACCTCGGCCAGCGCCGGCGCGTCGGCGGGCGTGGCGATCCGGTGCGTCAGTCCGCCCAACGGCTACTCGGCCGCGCGCGGGATGTCGTCGGCGCCGCGCGGGGTCTCGACGGTGCGCGCCCGCGTCGGGGGCTTGCGGCCCGGCATGTGGTCGCGCACCCAGCCGAAGCGGCGGGAATAGACCTTGGGCGCGGCCAGCATCACCGGGGTCAGCACCAGGGTCAGCAGGGTCGCGAACGACAGCCCCCACACCACCGAGGCCGACAGCTGGACCCACCAGGTGGAGCCCGGCGCCTTGTACTCGATGTGGCCGGTGTGGAAGTTCGGGTGGATCTGGAACATCAGCGGCAGCAGGCCCACCACCGTCACCAGGGTCGTCAGCACCACCGGCCGGAACCGCTGGGCCGCCGCCCGGATCGCCGCCTCGTCCGCCGCATAGCCCTCGTGTCGGAGGTGATAGAAGGTGTCGACCAGCACGATGTTGTGGCCCACGACCACCCCGAACAGCGCCACAACCCCTGTGCCCAGCATGATCACCGAGATGTAGGGGAAGGTGTTCCCAAGGTTGACCTGAACCCCCAGGAACACGCCAACCGTCGACAGGACGACCGCGAACAGGGTCACCAGCACCCCGTAGAAGCTGTTGAACTGCCACAGCAGGATCACGAACATCATGAAGAGGCTGGCGGCCATGGCCGCGGCGAAGAAGCCGACGGCTTCCTGGCCCTCCTCGTCGGCGCCGATGAACTTCCAGGTGACGGCGTTGTAGGGCTCCAGCGCTTTCTGCAGCGAGGGGCGCAGCTCGGCGATCTTGAGGTTCGATGCCGCATCGCCCTCGGTGTTGGCCTGCACGATCACCAGTCGCTGGCCGTCTCGACGCTGGATCTGGGTGACCTGCTGAGCCGGCACCCGCTTGATGAAGTAGCTGGCGGGCACCGGGCCCGTCGGCGTGGTGATCTTGAGCTGTTCCAGCGCGGCCACGTTGCGGTCGAGGGGCGGGAAGCGGACGCGGATGTCCAGCTCGTCCTCGGCGTCGTCGGGGCGGAAGCGGCCCATCAGCACGCCGCCGGTCAGGAACTGGATGGTCTGGCCCACCGACAGCACGTCCACGCCGTACCGGCCGGCGGCTTCGCGATCGACCGTCAGGTTCCATTCGATGCCGGGCGAGGTGCGGTTGTCCTCCAGCTCGATCAGCTGGCGGTCCTGGGCGAAGCGGGCCTTCACCACCTCGGCCGCGGCGTTGAGCTGAGACGGGTCGTGGCTGGAGAGCTGGACCTGGATGTCCTTGCCCACCGGAGGGCCGTTCTGCGGCCCGCGGACCTCGAGCTGCAGGCCGGCGATCTGGCCCAGCTTGCTGCGCACCTCGTTCTCGATGTCGTAGCCGCTGAGGCCCTCGGCGATGCGTTCCTCGTAGTCGATGAAATCGACGCGGATGCGGCCCACGGTGTCGTTGGGCGCCGAGTTCGGCCCGCCGTTCGAGGTGAAGCCGCCCGAGCGGACGTAGATCGACTCCACGCCCTTGATACCGTTCAGGCGTTGCTCGACCTGCTGGGTCAGGGCGTCCTGCGCCTCGGGTGAGAGGTTGCCGCGCGCCTTGACGAACACCTGCACGAACTCAGGCTCGTCGGAGAAGAAGAATTCGGTCCTGTGCGGGGTGACCACGAACCAGGCGATGATCGCCGCCACCAGCACGAAGCCGCCTGCGAACGTGCGGGTCGGATGATGGGTCATCGAAGTCAGGGTGCGGGCGTACCAGCCCATGAAACCCTTCATCTCGCGAGGGTCGCCGTGCTCGGACTTGGCGATTTCGGCCAGGTGTTCCTCGTCCACGGCCGCCTTGCGGGCGAACAGCGAGCCCAGGGCGGGCGTGAAGATCAGGGCCACGAAGATCGACGCGCCCAGCACGAAGAACAGGGTCAGCGGCAGGAAGCTCATGAACTTCCCGGCGATCGAGTTCCAGAACATGAAGGGCACGAAGGCGCACAGCGTTGTCAGCGTGCCGTTGGCCACCGGCCAGAACATCCGCTTGCCGGCCAGGGTGAAGGCTTCTTCCTTGGGCAGGCCCTCGGCCATCCGCCGGTCGGCGTACTCCACCACCACGATGCCGCCGTCGACCAGGATGCCGACCGCGAGCACGAGGCCGAACATCACCATCATGTTCAGCGTCACGCCCATGCCGGTCATGATCAGGAAGGCCAGCAGGAAGCAGATCGGGATCGAGGCGCCGACCATCAGCCCCTGGCGGATTCCCAGGCTGGCGACGATGATCATCATCACCAGCAGGCTGGCCATCAGCAGGCCGGATTCGAGCACGACCAGGGTGCGCCCGATGAACTCGCTCTCGTCGTAGAGGTAGTCCAGCCTGACCGTCGACGGCCACTTCTTGGCCTCGGCCTCGGTCACCTTCTGCACGGTCTTCACCGTCTCGAGGATGTTGGCGCCGCCGCGCTTGGACACCTCGAGGATGAAGGCCGGGTGGCCGTTGAAGCGGCTGATCGAGCTGGCTTCCTTGAACGTGCGGCGCACGTCGCCAATGTCGCCCAGGGTGACCACGCGGTCGCCGTTCTTCTTGATCGGCAGCGCCAGGATGTCGTCGGGCTTCTCGACGACGCCCGGCACCTTCACGGCGAACTGGCCGGCGCCCGAACGCAGGTTGCCCGCGGGGACGAGCTGGTTGTTGCGGCCGATCACCTGGGCGATCTCGCCGGTGGTGACGTTGTAGGCCTCCATCCGCAGCGGATCGATCAGGACTTCGAGCACCTCTTCGCGCCCGCCGGCCATGAAGACTTCCAGCACGCCCTCGGTGCCCTCCAGGCGCTCCTTCAGGGCGGTGGTGATGCGGTGGAGCTCGCGCTCGGGCGCCGAGCCCGAGATGACGATGCCGATGATCGGCTCGCCCGAGAAGTTCTGCTCCTGGATGATCGGCTCTTCGGCGTCGGGCGGGAACTTGCCCCGCGCCAGATCGACCTTGGCGCGGACGTCCTCCAGCGCCTTGTCCTTGTCGAAGTCGGCTTCGAACTCGAGGGTGACGATGGCCGAGCCCTGGCGGGCCACGCCGTTCATCGACTCGATGCCTTCCATCGTCTGGAGCTCGAGCTCCAGCGGCTTGACCAGCAGGCGCTCGGAGTCCTCGGGCGACACGCCGGGGTAGGGCACGATCACCGAGATGTAGGGCAGGTCGATGTCGGGTTCGGATTCCCGGGGCATGTTCAGGTAGGCGAACAGGCCGAACAGCGCGGCGATCAGGGTGACGCCCAGCACCACCTTGCGCCGCTTGATGGCTCCGTCGATCAGGGGGCCGATCATGATTCCCTCCAGGACCCTCCCGACGCTAGCGCGTCTGGACGATCCGAACCTTCTGGCCGTCGGCCACGAACGACTGGCCCACCGTGATCACGTTGACCGCGCCGGAAAGGCCGCTCACCCACATGCCCTGTGCGGTCTCTTCCTGGACCGTCACGGGGGCGAACGCCACTCGGCCGTCGGGCAGCACATGACGCACGCCCTGGCGGCCCGCCGCGTCCAGAACCAGCGTCGAAACCGGCACCAGATGCGACGACCCTGTGCCCGACGCGACGCGCAACTCGGCCGACAGGCCCGAACGAACGTTCATCTGCGCGTTCGGGACAGCCACCTCGACGTGGTAGGTCCGCGTCTGGGGATCGGCGTCGCGCGAAACATAGCGCACCTTGCCGCTCAGCGTCTGGCCGGAAACCAGCTTGGCGGTCGCGGGCGCGCCGACCCGCAGGTTCGCCGCCTGGGTCTCGGGCACGTCGCCCACCACCAGCAGCGGGTTCAACTCGATCAGGGTGCCGCAGGGCTGGCCCGGCGAGAGATAGGTCCCGACCTCGGCGTCGCGCCGGTCGAAGACGCCCGAGAACGGCGCGCGGATCTCGACCTGGCGCAGCGCGATCTCGGCGGCGCGCACCTGGGCGGTGGCGGCGTCGAGGTTGGCCTGGGCCTCCAGCACCTGGGTCTCGGAGCGATAGCCCTTGGCGGCGAGGTCGGCCGCGGCTTTGCGCTGGAGCTGCCGCGACTTCAGCACGGCGCGCGCCTGGTCCAGGCTGGCCTGGCGGGCGTCGACGGCCAGGCGGCACAGCACCTGGCCCTGCCGCACGAAGCTGCCCTCGGCGGCCGGCACGGCGGCGACCACGCCGGCGGTCTCCGAGCGCACCACGACGCTGCGCGCCGCCTCGGTGCGGCCGCGCATCAGCACCTGGACTTCACGCAAGGTGGGCGGGGTCAGCTTGACCTGGACGCTGGGCGGGCCGGCCGCGGCCGCGGCAGGCGTGGGCTTGGCGTTCGCCGTCTTGTTGCGACCGAACAGCGTATTGATCCCGAAGAACAGGATCAGCACGCCCGCAATGGCGAGGATCACAACGTATTGTGACTTCAAACGCATAAAGCCGTATCCCCAGTCTCAGCAGAGTGCGCCGTGGACCCCACCACACGCAGGCGCCGTCTGATCGCGGCCTGTCCTGCTTTTGATGCCGCCGTTATGCCAGCGCAAATGAAATTGCGGTCACACAACGACCCGGGTCTAATACGCCATTGCGAGCCTGGATTGCACTGTGACGCGGGAACGCGTTGCGCGCGACCCCATCCTCGCCGCCGTCTTACGCGGCAAACGAACCGTCCGCCAGTGGACCCGAACACGGACCCGACAGCCTTGCGATATCTGCACACCATGGTCCGCGTGACCGATCTCGACGCTTCCCTCGCGTTCTACTGTGACAAGCTGGGGCTTAAGGAAGTCTCCCGCGTGGAGAACGAGGCCGGCCGTTTCACCCTGGTCTTCCTTTGCGCGCCGGGCGACGAGGCCGCGGCCCGCGAGAACAGGGCCCCCACGGTGGAACTTACCTACAACTGGGATCCCGAGGCCTATTCCGGCGGCCGAAATTTCGGTCACCTGGCCTATGCCGTCGACGACATCTACGCGGTCTGCCAGCGCCTGAAGGACGGCGGCGTGATCATCAACCGGCCGCCCCGCGACGGCCGCATGGCCTTCATCCGCTCGCCCGACAACATCTCGGTCGAGTTGCTCCAGGCCGGCCCGGCGTTGCCCCTGGCGGAACCCTGGGCCTCGATGCCGAATGTGGGGAGCTGGTAGCGCTCTGCTTGTGAGCTTGTCTCACGAGCGCGGGGCCGAATCGTCGTTTGCTGTCGGCTACGGGCCGGGACGACAGTCTGGGCATGAAGCGCGACGATCTCATCGCCGGGTTCACGGCCGCCGCCGACGCCCATGAGGGCGTCGAGGCCCTGCTGCTGGGCGGAAGTCTCGGGCGCGGGAGGGCGACGCCTACAGCGATGTCGACCTCATTATCGTAACCTCTCCGGCCGCGCACGCGGCGTTCGTCGAGGGCGTCCGCCCTTGGGCCGCGAGCATCGCGCCGCCTGTGCTGTGGCGACAGATCTATCCGGGACTTCCGCTCTTCCACGCGGTGACGGCGGACTACCTGCGCTACGACATCACCGTGACCACGGCGCAGCACGTGGCCGAGAGCGCGGACCGCGTGCGCTCGCTGGTGGACAAGACGTGGATCCATGCGCGCCTGGCGCCGTCGCGGGAGCGACCGCCGCTGTCGGCGCAGGCGGTTCACGACGTCGCTGAAGAATTCCTTCGCATCCTGGGCCTGCTGCCGGTCGGCGTCGGGCGCGAGGACTGGGCGGCGGTGGCCGCGGGGGTGGGCCTTTTGCGTCAGCAACTCCAGGCGCTGATGATCCTGGAGCAGCGGCCCGTGTCGCCGCCGGGGGCGCTGGCGCTCACACGCCTGCTGCCGCCGGAGGACCTCGCGCTGCTCGCCCAAGTCGCCGCGCCGCCGGCCACCCGCGAGGGCGGGATCTCGGGCAGCCTGGCCCTGGCCAAGGCGTTCCTGCCGCGCGCCCGGCGGCTGGCGTCACAGGCGGGCGCGTCGTGGCCTCAGGAGTTGGAGACCGCCGTTCGAGACCACCTTGCCCGCGAGCTGGCCGTGGATCTGCCCGGCTAGCTGGGCGACCGCCTGCATCCGGCGGATCATGGCCTCCGGCTGGTGAAACCCGGGGAAGAGGAACACTATCGGCTCCTGTCGCAAGGAGGCCCGCATGCCCGACATCCACGCTGACCGCCGCGCCCTGCTGGGGGTCGGCGTCCTCACGGCCGCGGTTCTGGGGTCGGGCGCAGCAAAGGCTGCGGCCCCCAGGCCTCAGCCCCGACCGCTGGGCTTCGATCCGGCCGCGGTGCCGGGCCTGTCGGAGAAGCTGCTGCGCAGCCACTACGACAACAACTACACCGGCGCGGTGAACCGCCTGGGCGCGATCTCGGCGGAGTTGAGCGGGCTCGATGTGGCGTCGACGCCCGGCTACCGGCTGAACGGCCTCAAACGCGAGGAGCTGATCGCCTGGAACTCCATGATCCTGCACGAGGCCTATTTCGCGGGCTTCGGGCCGGCCGAGCGTCCCAGCGCCGGACTGGCCCAGGCGGTCGAGCGCGACTTTGGCAGCCATGACCGCTGGTCGGCCGAGTTCGCGGCCATGGGCAAGGCGTTGGGCGGCGGCTCGGGCTGGGTGTTGCTGACCTGGAGCCGCCGTGACGGCCGGCTGGTGAACACCTGGGCCGCCGATCACACCATGACGCTCGCCGACGGCGCGCCCCTGCTGGCGCTCGACATGTATGAGCACGCCTACCACATGGACTACGGCGCCAAGGCGGGCGCCTATGTCGATGCGTTCATGAAGGCCGTCTCGTGGAAGGCCGCCAACGCTGTGTTCGCGCGGGCAGCCGCCTGAGCGCGGCGGCCAGTCCACGTTCGCCCAACGCGCGCTAGCGGCAGCCCTGCGCCAGCTCGGCCAGCAGGCCGTCCAGCCGACGGTCGAGATCGGCCTTGGCCTTGTCGTAGTCGGAGTTCCACGACGGCGTGACCCAGGACCGGGCGCCCTTCATCACCGGCGCCTCGGCGGCGGCGTCGAAGGCCACGACAACATCGGCGTCCGCGACGTCGGCGGCGGTGACGGGCAGCGCCGGCTGGGCCGCCGGATCGACGCCGTCGGCGCGCAGGCGCCGGGCCAGCTCGGGCGAGACGTGATCCTCCGGCGAGATCCCGCGCGAGCGGACGTCGAGCGGCAGGCCCCTGGCGGCGGCCCGCCGCTTCAGGGTCTCGCGCGCGATGGCGCTCTTCACCGTGCCGGCCGGGCAGACGAAGAGCACGGTCGGGGGCCGACACGCCGCTGCGACGGGCGTGGCGGCGAGGGCCATGGGCAGGGTCAACAGACGGCGGCGATTCAGGCGCATGCGCGCACTCCATGCGGAGCCACGCGGTGGTTGGGCGCGGACGCCTGACCGGGACACCGCTTCATCCCGACGTCGTCAGGGCTAGGGCCTGTCGCGGCCCCGCGCAAGCTCGGGGTTCAGCCCTGCCACTGGAACACCTCCTCGAGCCCGCAGCCGAAGACCTGCGCGATGCGGAAGGCGGCTTCCAGGGATGGGGAGTACTTGCCGGCCTCGATGGCGGCGATGGTCTGGCGGGTCATGCCGATGCGCTGGGCGAGGTCGGCCTGGGTCATCTCGCCGTGTTCGAAGCGCAGGCGGCGGATCTGGTTTGCGATCGGGGGCGCCACGCTCAGCCGCCCCGCCGGAACATCACGATCTGGGCCACCGACACCGCCAGCGCGGCCACCACCAGTCCCAGCAGCGCGAAGTTCATCAGGTCGACGGCGCCATGGCCCAGGTGTCCCGGCACGCCCAGCGCCAGCACGCAGATCATCAGCGTGTAGTAGCCCGCGGTGTGCGAGCGGTGCTGGATCAGCTTCTCGCGTTCGTCGCGCGGCATCCGCGGGTCGCCGGTGAGCCCCGCTGCGAAATGCAGGACGCACTGCAGCGCCACCAGCCCGCCCACGCACAGCAGCAAGAGATGGAGCGTGTCGAAGCCCCGCGGGCTGACCACGCCGCCCGCGATCGATCCGAAATAGACCCCGAAGCAGATCAGGACCGTCGCCAGGGTGATCCAGGCCGACTTCTCGCGGAAAGACATGTCACGCTCCGTGTCAAAAATCTTTGACATCATGTCTGGTAAATCTAACGTGAGGTTAAAGGCATTCGCCATCGAAAGGAACGTCCATGCGCCCCCCGACCTCCATCCTGATCGCCTCCGCGTTCGCCGTGCTGTCCACCGCCGCCTGCGCACAGCCGCATCACGGCCAGTCGGGCCACGGGCAGTCGGGCCACGGGGCGCCCGCCGCCGCGGCCGGAGGGCAGGCCGTCGACCTCCAGGGCGACCCGCGCGGGTTCGTCGACAACCGCCATATACGGGGCTTCTACGCCCTGTCCGTCGAGACCCTCGGCAAGGGGACGAAGGGCGTCGACATCGCCGCTTATGAGCAGAAGTCGTACGCCTACTTCCGGGCCTTCGGCGCCGAGCGCGGCCCCAGCCCCGAAGCCATGCAGGATCACCTCAAGTTGATCCCGCGACAGGTGGTGAAGATCGTCGAGGAGGACCCTCACGTCCTCGATAGCTTCGAGACGTTTACCGAGGCGCTGATCGGGCCGCGGTGAACGCGCCCGGCTTGCGGCTCGGCGCGCCGCCCGATACTGGTTGCATAACGCAAGCAGTTATCAGGACGGCCGGTCGATGCTTCAACTCTACGGACACCCCTTCGCGGCCTTCACCTGGAAGGCGCTCATCGCGCTCTACGAACGTGACGTCCCGTTCGAATTCCGGATGCTCGACCCCGATCATCCGGAGAACGGCGCCTTCGTGGCGCAGGCCTCGCCGACCGGGCAGTTCCCGGTGCTGGTGGACGGCGACCGCACGGTCGTCGAATCGGCGGCGATCATCGAGTACCTGGATCTCCACCACGGCGCGGCGCCGCCGATGGTCCCTGCCGATCCCCGCACCGCCATCGAGGCGCGGCAGATGGACGGGGTGTTCGACGACTATGTGATGATCCTGCTGCAGCGGGCCGTCTCGTCGGTCCTGCGCGAGGAGGCCAGGCGTGACCCCTACATCGAGGACGAGGTGAAGGCGGGCCTGGACCGGAGCTATGCCTGGCTGGAGCGCTGGATGACCGGGCGCACCTGGGCGGCGAACGAGTCCTTCGGCATCGCCGACTGCGCCGCGGCGCCGGCGCTGTTCTATGCCCATTGGGCGTTCCCGATTCCCGAATCGCACGTCGCGCTGCGGGCCTATCGCGCCCGGCTGCTCGCCCGCCCCTCGATCGCCCGCGTCGTCGAGGAGGCGCGGCCCTGGCGCGAGAACTTCCCGCTCAAGGGGCGCGGCTCCCCCGATTGAGGGGCGAAGGCTGTGATGCGAGGGAAATCGCGGTGGCTCCCCGAGCAGGACTCGAACCTGCGACAAGCCGGTTAACAGCCGGCTGCTCTACCAACTGAGCTATCGGGGATCACACCGAGGGCGGGCGTATACGCCGGGTCGCAGGGTCGTGCAAGCGTCGTAGAAAACGTGTCGCAGGAACGGCCTCGCGCCTCTCGGACAGGGGCCGAAAAAAAGAGCCCGGCGCGTGCGCCGGGCTAATCAAAGTCGGTGATGGTGGGGTGTCTTCAAAGAAGACGCCTTCAGACTCGGCTGTGGTGGTTAAGTCAGGGTTAACCGCGAAGCTCCGCGGGAAACTTCTCCGAAAGGAAACGGTGAAGCTTCGCGGGGCGGGGCCGGAGCCCTTTGCCGCGCGGGTCTTTACGGCGACGGCCAATCGGTCGAAACCGGGACGCAAGTCTTTGAGAAGAGGGACGATGCGCATCCATTTCACCGGCATCGCGGGCGCGGGCATGGCCGCGGCGGCGCTGATGATGCGCGAGGCCGGGCACGTGATCACCGGCTCGGACGAAGGCGCGTTCCCGCCAATGTCCACCTACGTCGAGGGCCTCGGCTTTCCGGTCACCTGGCGATTCGACGCCGCAAATCTGTCGAGCGACCTCGACCTGCTGGTGCTGGGCGCCAGCGCCAAGCTGGGCGGCGATCAGAACGTCGAGGTCCAGGCCGCCCGCGCCCGCGGCGTGCGGGTGACCACCTTCCCGGAACTGGTGGGGGAGGCGACCGCCCTTCGCCGCAACACGGTGGTGGCGGGCTCGTTCGGCAAGTCGACCTGCACGGCGCTGATGTCCCACATCCTGCGCGCCAACGGCGTCGATGCGGGCTGGATGATCGGCGCCATCTCGCCCTCGCTGCCCGACACCGGCCACTGGGGTTCCGCGCCCGAGGTGGTGCTGGAGGGCGACGAGTACATCGTGGGGCCGAACGACCGGCGCTCGAAGTTCGTGCTGTACCATCCGCGCGACGTGCTGCTGACGTCGCTGATCCATGACCACGTCAACGTCTTCCCGACGTTCGAGGCGTATGTGAAGCCGTTCGGCGAACTGCTGCGCCTCTTGCCGGCCGAGGGCCTGCTGGTGGCCCGCGAGCATCCGGCCATCCGCGCGATCGCCGGCGAGGCCGCTTCGCGCATTGTCTGGTACGACACCCAGGTCTGCGACGGCTGGTATCCGGACGGGATCGTCTACGGCGACACCACCCGCTTCACCCTGGTCGGCCCGGGCGGGCGGCGTGTGGCGATCGCGACCACGCTGCTGGGCGAGCACAACGTCGAGAACATCGTGGGCGTGGGCGCCTATCTGCTCGAGCGCGGCCTGGCGGACGAGGCGGGGCTGGCCCGCGCGGTCGAGAGCTTCGCCGGCATCCGGCGGCGCCTGGACCGCCTGACCAAGGTCTCGGCCGTGCCGGTGATCGAGGGTTTCGGCAGCTCGTACGAGAAGGCCCGCTCGGCCATCGAGGCCATGCTGCTGCACTACCCGCTCCGGCCGCTGACGGTGGTGTTCGAGCCGCACACCTTCTCCTGGCGCAACCGCGACGCGCTGCCCTGGTACGACACCGTGTTCGAAGGCGTGGCCCGCGTGCTGATCATCCCGCCGCCGCACCACGGCGAACAGAGCCACCAGCAGTCGGGCTTCGACGAGATCCTGGCCCGCGTAGCAGCGACCGGCACGCCCGTCGAAGGCGTCGAGACCGCCGAAGCCGCCACCGCCGCGCTAAGCCGCCTGGCGGGCGACGAGGTGGTGCTGCTCTTATCGTCGGGTCCCTTGCTGGGCCTGCCCGACAGCCTGCCGCCGGTGTTCGACGCGCTGCACGGGCGGCGGGAAGCGGCGGCTTGAGCCATGGATCCCGCGAACAAGTCGCGGGATGATCAATCTATTGAGGGTTAGCGCGCTGGCTCAGGCCTCAGCGCGTAGATCTGTGCGGTCACGCTGTATGTGCCGAGGTCTACCTCGATCTCGACCCGCGCGTACTCCTCGCCCTCGAAGGCGTCGAGGCGCGACCAGTGCGCGGGCAGGTCGTCCGACGTGAATAGCTGCACCCGCACCTCGGGCCCAAACGGGTCAGGGTGCAGGCCGGGATAGCCCTGGGCGGCGCCCCAGCCGCTCTCGAGCAGCCGGCCGCGCACAGCGCCCGGCTGCCATTCTCCCGCAAGATCAGCAAGCTGCCCGTGGTTCTTCTGTCCCGGCGCCAGCGATCCGTAGACCGCCAGGCGCCGGAAGGCGGCGTCAGCGCGAGGCGTTGTGGTGGGCGGGGACGGGTTGGACATACTCGTTCTTGGACGCCTTCTCGGCCTCGTTCATCGCCTTGAACACCGGGTCGGCGCGCTTCGGACCGAGGTAGCCGAACAGGTAGGCGCCCACCTTGCGCATCTGGATCTCTTCCGAGCCCTCGGTGATCCGGTAGCGGCGGTGGTGGCGGAAGATGTGCTCGAAGGGCTTGTGGCGTGAATAGCCGATGCCGCCGTGCACCTGCATGGCCCGGTCGGCGGCCTCGCAGACCAGCCGGTTGGCCCAGTAGTTGCACATCGAGACCTTGTCCGAGATCGTCTTCTCGATCTCCTTGTGCTCCATCCGGTCCATCTGCCAGGCCGTCTTGCGGATCAGCAGGCGCAGCATCTCGCACTGGGTCTGCAGCTCGATCAGCGGCCACTGGATCGCCTGGTTCTCGGCCAGGGGCTTGCCGAACGGCTTGCGGGTACGGGCGTACATGACGCTCTCGTTGATGCAGAACTGCGCCGCGCCCAGGCTGGAAGCCGCCTGGCGGATGCGGTTCTGGTGCACGAACGACTGGCCGATGCCAAGGCCGCGATCGATCTGGCCCCAGTAGCTGTCCTCGGGGATCCACACGTTGGTGAAGCTCACCCGCGGGTGGTCGGTCGGCATGTTGAAGGTCCACATGTACTCTTCGACCTTCACCCCGGGCGTGTCGGCCGGGACGATGAAGCAGGTGATGCCCGTAGCGTCCCCGTCCTTGCCGGAAGTCCGAGCAAAAACCATGACATGCGTGGCGACGTGCATGCCCGTCGTCCACATCTTTTCACCGTTGATGAGCCAGCCCGGCTGGCCGTCCTTTTCGTGCGGAACGGCGCGGGTCTCCATCCAGGTGGCGTCCGAACCGTGGTTGGGCTCGGTCAGGCCGAAGCCCGTGCGCATGCCGCCGTTCAGCAGCTTGTCGGCGTCGCGCTCGTACTGGGCGTTGGTGGCGAACTCCTTGAACATCAGCACGAAGGGGTTGTTGCCGACGATCGAGTGCTCGGTCTGCAGATCGTTGAAGAGACCCAGGCCCTTGGCCGCCAGGTGCTCGCGGATGATGGCCATGGCCAACTGGCTGCCGCCCTTGCCGCCCATCTCCTTGGGCCAGGCGAAGCGCAGGTGCCCGGCCTCGTCGGCCAGCTTGCGGGCCTTGGCCAGCAGCTCCTCCCACTCGCGGCGCGGCAGGCCGTTGTTGTCCCAGTCGGTGCGGGCGTGTTCGCGGCGATGGTCGAAGAAGCGGTCGTTATCGTCGGCGTGCTGCAGCGGCATGATCACGTCGTCGATGAACCGGTCCAGCTCGTCCAGGTAGTCCTGGATGTCCTGCGGAATGTCGAAATCCATGGCCGTTCTCCCAGCAATCTCTTGGGCGGACTTGACGTAGGGGACCGGTTTACAACGCCGCCCCAAGCCCGCCAGATCGGACCCAGTCTAGACCAGCCGAGAGGTTCCGCCGGGTCATGGAAGTTGATGTTCGAGCGGGCCTCCAGAAGCTCGCCGCGAGACTGGGAGGCGAGGGCGCCACGCTGACCGAGGCGCAGCGCCTCTCGGGCGGGGCCAGCATGGAGACCTGGGCCTTCGGGTTCGAGGGGCGGGACGGGCCCGAGCGCCTGATCCTGCGCCGCCGCGCGACGGCGTTCGACGAGGAGACCGCGCGGTCGGTCAGCCTGGCCACCGAAGCGGCGCTGATCCGCGCGACCGGGGCCAACGGCGCCCGCGTGCCGACCGTGCGACACCTCTGCGACGCCGAGGACGGGCTGGGCGAGGCCTACGTCATGGTCCGCGTCGACGGCGAGACGCTGGGGCGCAAGATCACCTCGGACGCGCGGTTCGACGGCGTGCGCCCGGCGCTGGCGCGCCAGTGCGGCGAGTCGCTGGTCGCCATCCACAAGACCACGCCGCCGCCCGGGCTGAAGCTGAAGGCCGTCAACGGCAGCGAGGAGCTCGACCGCTACGAGGAGGTCTATCGCGCCACGGGCGCCCAGCGGCCGATTCTGGAGCTGGCGTTCCAATACCTGCGCCGTCACGTGCCCGACCCGGTCGAGCCGGTGCTGCTGCACGGCGACTTCCGGAACGGGAACATCATGTTCGACCCGGAGAAGGGCGTGGCCGCGATCCTGGACTGGGAGCTGGCGCACCTGGGCGACCCGGCCGAGGACATGGGCTGGATCTGCACCAACTCGTGGCGCTTCGGGCGGCCCGACCGGCCGGTTGGCGGGTTCGGCGAGTACGCCGACCTCTTGGCAGGCTACGCCTCGGCCGGTGGGTTGGACATCGACCTGCCGCGGGTGCGGTTCTGGCAGATGCTGGGGTCGCTGCGCTGGGGCGTGATGTGCCTGACCATGTACCTGTCGTGGCGCGACGGCGTGACCAAGTCGGTCGAGCGCCCGATGATCGGCCGCCGCGTTTCGGAAACCGAGGCGGACCTGGTCGTCTTGCTGGAGGAAGGCCTGTGATCTCGCACCCGAGAACCGAAGAGCTGGCCGAGTCTGTCCGCCTGTGGATCGACGAGATCCGCCCCACGCTGGACCCGCGCAACGCGTTCCTGGCCCGCGTCGCCGCCAACGCCATGGCCACCATCGCCCGCGAGCTGACCCTGGGCCCCGCGGCCGACGCCGAGGCCGTGGCGCGGATGAGCGACGTGCTGGGCCATGGCGGGACCTACGACGAGCTCAACACCGAGCTCTGCGCGCGCATCCGCTCGGGCGAGCTGACGACCGAGAGCCCGGGGCTGATGCTGGCTCTGCAGGTGATGGCTAAGAACCAGCTCGCCATCGACCAGCCGAGCTACAAGCCGGAAGGCAGTCTCTAGGCGGGTCGACGAGCGGGGCGCGGCGGCGGGGGCGCGGTCGTGGGGGCGTTCGTTCGCAACGCGCGGATGGCCTCGCGGTAGAGGTGGGTCGGAAACGGCGCGGACATCACGCCGCCTCCAGCACGCGGATGATCTCGCTCTCGCGTTCGTTCCAGAGGATCGCCACGCGTCCGGCGCGGTCGGCCTGGGCGCCGAGGGCGGCCTCGACTTCCGGCTCGTGGCGGCGGCGGTCCGACAGGCGCAGCAGGGTGCATTCGCCGCCCTGGTCTACCGTGACGTCGTGGAAGCGGAGCACGGCGTCGACGACGGCGCTGGACAGCGGGGCCGGGCGCGGATCCTCGATCGGGCGGACGATGCGGGGCTTGAAGCGACGGTAGGAAGCCATCTGATTAACTCCTTGCGGGGTTTCGATGGTTCTGGTTTTGTCTGCCGCATACGACAAAATCGGACGTAGGTTTTCCATGCGACACGAAAAAGGCGCGCGGCTTCTCGAGCTGGCCCGGCTGATGGCGGCCAGCGCTGAGGGCGTGACGCTGGACGAGATCACCGAGCGGATGGCCGTCGGGCGGCGCACGGCCGAACGCATGCGCGACGCGGTGCGCGATCTCTTCCCCGCGATGGAGGAGGTCGAGGAGGGGATCACCAAGCGCTTCCGCATCCCCGGCGGCCTGGACGGCCTGTTCCAGGTTCCGACGGCCGAGGAAATGACGGCGCTGTCGGCCGCAGCCGAGATGATGGACCGCCAGGGCTCGGGCGCGCGGGCGGCGGCGTTGCGCTCGCTGGAGCAGAAGGTGTTATCGGCCACGCGGGCGGCGGCGCGGCGCAGGCTGGCGCCCGACCTGGAAGCCCTGCTGCAGGCCGAGGCGGTGGCGGTGCAGGCCGGTCCGCGTCCGTTCGAGGACGATCGCGTGCTGGCGGCCGTGCGCGAGGCGCTGAAGTCGCTGTCCACGATCCGCTTCCGCTACGAGGGCGGCTCACAGCCGGGCCGGACGCGCGAGGTCACGCCCTACGGGATCCTGTTCGGCCGCTCGAACTATCTGGTGGCCGAGGAGTGGGGCGCCGGCACAGGCCCGCGGAACTGGCGCCTCGACCGCATCCAGGACGTGGAGATCACCGGCCGCGCGGGCGGCAAGCCCGAGTCGTTCTCGCTTCAGGCCTATGCCGACGAGAGCTTCGGCATCTACCAGGACGACACGCACGACGTGGTGCTGCGCATCCTGCCGCATGGGGCGGATGATGCGCGGCGGTGGCGCTTCCATGCGCGGCAGAAGCTGGAAGAGCAGGCCGACGGCGGTGTGATCGTGCGCTTCCGCTCAAGCGGCATGCGCGAACTCGCCTGGCACCTGTTCACCTGGCAGGACAAGGCCCAGGTGATCGAGCCGCAGGCGCTGAAGGACATGATGGCGTCGGAACTGGAGATCGCCACGCGAACCCACGTCCGATTCTGACGTACCCCCCGGCCAAGGTCTCCCCACCAACGGAGACACGCCATGACCACGCTCGACTACGCCGCCCTTTACGAAGCCAACTATCGCCCCTCGCGCCGGCTGAAGCGCCTGGTCGCTCGCATCCTGTGGGTCGGCCTGCTGATCGTGCGCCCGAACCTGGCGATGGAGGTGCTCGCGGAACGTCGCTCCGCCAAGGGATGGTGAAGCAGGGGACGTCTTGCTCAGACCTGTCCTGGCGGGGCATTTTCTTTGCCGAAGCGGCCTCCACTTCGGCGGAAAATGCTCTAGCGTCCCGGCCAGAATGTCATCGAGAGTTTCCCGCCTATGCGCCTTCCCGCCCTTGCGACCGCGGTCGCTGGAGTCCTGTTGATGGGCGCCGCCGCGCCGGACGACGATCCCTACACCTGGATGGAGGAGATCGAAGGCGCCCGGGCGCTCGACTGGGCCAAGGCCGAGAACGCTCGCTCGCTGCCGCAGCTGCAGAATGATCCGCGCTATGCCGGCCTCTATGCCGACGCCCTGAAGATCGCCACCGCCAAGGACCGCATTCCGGGCGTTACCTTCTCGGGCGACGGCTCGCTGCAGGACTACTGGCAGGACGCCGAACATGTGCGCGGGGTCTGGCGCAAGACCAGCGTGGAGAGCTACCGGTCGGGCAGTCCCGACTGGAAGACCGTCCTCGACATGGACGCGCTGGCCAAGGCCGAGAACGCCAACTGGGTCTGGAAGGGCGCCGACTGCCTGCAGCCCGAGGACCGGCTCTGCCTGGTCAGCCTGTCAAATGGCGGCAAGGACGCCGTCGAGGTCCGCGAGTTCGACACCACCACGGGCCAGTTCGTCGAGGGCGGCTTCCGGCTGCCCGAGAACAAGCATCGGTTCGACTGGATCGACAAGGACACGCTCCTGCTGGTCACCGAGTGGAACAAGGGCGACGTCACCACTTCGGGCTATCCCTTCATCGCCAAGCTGTTGAAGCGGGGCCAGCCGCTGTCGCAGGCCAGGCAGGTCTTCGCGGGCCAGAAGACCGATGGCGGTTACGGGGTGCAGTCGATCGTGCTGCGCGACGCCGACGGCAAGGTGCAGGCCGTGATGATCCAGCGGCCGTTGGATACCTTCAACGCCGAGTACTACCTGCTGGTGGGCGATCGGCCCCTCAGGCTCGACCTGCCGAAGAAGTCTTCGGTGCAGGGCTACCTCGACGGCCGCGTGATCGTGAGCCTGGAGGAAGACTGGACCGCGAAGGGCATGAAGGAGGGCGACCTTGTCGATTTCGACCTGGCAGCGCTCAAATCCAAGCCCGGCGACCTGAAGCCCAGCCTGGTGCTGCGTCCGACGCTGAGCCAGAGCGTCGAGCAGGTGGCGACCACCAGGGGCCGGTTGGTCATTGCGCTGCTGGACAACGTGAAGGGCCAGGTCCTGAGCTATCGCCGCAACGGCGGGGCCTGGACGTCGGAGACCTTGGACCTGCCCAAGGACTCAACCATCAACATCGTCTCCGCGGCCGACGCCGACGACCGGCTCATCCTCAGCGTCTCGAGCTACCTGACGCCCAGCAGCCAGTGGCTGGCGGACGCCAGCGGCGGCAAGCCTGCGCAGCTGCGCACGCTGCCGGCGCGGTTCGACGCCTCCAAGTCCGTGACCGAGCAGCACTGGGCCACGTCGAAGGACGGCACCAAGGTCCCGTACTTCGTGGTCCGCGGTAAGGACGTGAAGTTCGACGGGACCAATCCGACGCTGCTCTACGCCTACGGCGGCTTCCTGGTGAGCCAGACGCCGGCCTATGCGGCGACCGTCGGCAAGCTGTGGCTGGAGAAGGGCGGCGTCTATGTCGTCGCCAACATCCGCGGCGGCGGCGAGTTTGGTCCGCGCTGGCACAACGCCGGCCTGAAGCTGAAACGGATGGCCGTCTACGACGACTTCTTCGCGGTCTCGGAAGACCTGATCGCGCGCAAGATCACCAACCCGAAGAAGCTGGGGATCATGGGCGGCTCGAACGGCGGCCTGCTGATGGGCGTGGCCCTGACCAAGCGGCCCGAGCTGTACAACGCGGTGGTCATCCAGGTGCCGCTGTTCGACATGATCGGCTACGACCACATCGGCGCGGGCTCGTCCTGGATCGGCGAGTACGGCGACCCGAAGGTGCCGGAAGAGCGCGCCATGCTGATGAGCTATTCGCCCTATCTGAACCTGGCCCGGGGCAAGCCCTATCCGCGGGTGTTCATCGAGACGTCCACCAAGGACGACCGGGTGCACCCGGCCCATGCGCGCAAGGCGGCCGCGCGCCTGAAGGAATACGGCTACGACTACCTCTACTATGAGAACATCGACGGCGGTCACGCAGCCGCCGCGAACCTCAACGAGCGGGCTGTGCGCCAGGCGCTGGAGTACACCTACCTGATGCAGCAGTTGATGGACTGACGGACAGGGCGCGCGGCGATTGAGCCGCGCGCCCGCCGCCGCTAGCGTCGCCGAATGTTCTGCGAGATCCCAGACCTGCTGACGCCCGCCGAAGTGGCCGAGCTGCGCGGGCTGGCGGCCCGGCTACGGTTCGTCGACGGCCGCGTCACCAACCCCGACAGCCAGGTGAAGAACAATCTGCAGGGCGACCTGGGCGACCCGTTCCACGACCAGGCCTCGAAGATCCTGCGCGGCGCGCTGAGCCGGCATCCGACGTTCGTGGCGTTCGCGTTTCCCAAGCTGATGGCCCCGCCTGCGCTGTCGCTCTATCGGCCGGGCATGAACTACGGCGCCCACGCCGACGCCGCGTTCCTGCCGATCAGCGCGCGGCCGATCCGGGCGGACCTGTCGTGCACGATCTTCCTGACCGATCCCGACCAGTACGACGGCGGTGAGCTGTCGGTGCGGTTGGGCACCCGCGAAGTCGACTTCAAGCCCGCGCCGGGCGCCGCGGTGGTCTATCCCTCGACCACGATCCACCAGGTGCGGCCCGTCACCCGCGGCGAGCGGCTGTGCGGCATCACCTTCATCGAGAGCAGCATCGTCGACCGCACGGGCCGGGAGCTGCTGTTCGAGCTGAACGAGGTGCTGGCCGAGGAGGGCGACAAGCTGAGCTGGGACGCCCGTACGCGGCTGTCTCACGTGGCGACTTCGCTGCATCGGCAGTGGGGCGACGCGGGATAGCGCCACCCCCGGTCGCCACCTAGTTCTCCCCGGCTGCCCAAGCCCCGCCCGCCAATCGCACCAGCTGCACGAACTCGGCGCGCTCGCCGTAGGGGTCGGCGCCGCGGCCGGACTGGGCCAGCGAGAGGATGTCGTTCCAGCCGAAGGCGTCCGAGACCCGCGGGTCGCGCTTCAGCTTCTGGCCGAAGCCCGCCACCGCCACGGCCCATTGGGTCGGCTCGGGCGCGGCGCGCAGGGTGGGTGACAGCTGCGCCTGGGTGATCGGGCGTTGGATCAGCTGCGATTTCGCCTGGCCCGGCAGCTTGTAGCGGATCTTGAGGAAGGCGAGTTCGCCGCCGCCGCCCGTCGCCGGCGCCGCACGGCCATAGCGGAGCGGATCCGACGAGCCCTTCGCGCCGGCCGGCGTGATCTCGTACAGCGCTGTGACCGAGGCGCCCGCGCCGACCTCGCCCGCATCGACCTGGTCGTTGTTGAAGTCCTCGCGGTTCAGGAGGCGCGTCTCGTAGCCGATCATCCGGTACTCGCTGACCTGGGCGGGATTGAACTCGATCTGGATCTTCACGTCGTCGGCGATGGGAAACAGCGACTTGGTGAAGTCGGTCCGGAACAGCTTGCGGGCCTCCTGCAGGCTGTCGACGTAGGCGGCGGTCCCGTTTCCGTTCTGCGCCAGGGCCTGCATCATCGTGTCGTTGTAGTTGCCGCGGCCATAGCCGTAGACCGACAGGTAGACGCCGCTCTTGCGCTGGTCGGAGACGAAGTCCTTCAGCTTCGACGGGTCGGCGATCCCCACGTTGAAGTCGCCGTCGGTGACCAGGATCACGCGGTTCACCGCCTTGGGATCGTAGTTCTGCCGGGCCAGCGCATAGGCCAGGGCCAGACCCTGGCCGCCGGCGGTGGAGCCGCCCGCCTGCAGGACGCCCAGCGCACAGCGCATCTTCAGCTTCTGGCGGCCGTCGGTGGGGGCCAGCACCGCGCCGGCCGATCCGGCGTAGGCGACCATCGCGACGCGGTCCTGCGGCCGCAGCTGTTCGATCAGCAGCGACAGCGATTTCTGCGCCAGGGGCAGGCGGTCGGGGCCCATCATCGAGCCCGAGGTGTCGATCAGGAACACCAGGTTCAGCGGCGGCGCCTCGGCCCGGGGCACGTCGAAGCCCTGGATGCCGACATGGAGGATCTGGCGCTCGCCCGACCAGGGCGAGGGGGCCAGCGCCACATACGAGCTGAACGGCGTCGCCCGGTCCTCGGGGCGCGCGTAGCCGTAGTCGAAGTAGTTCACCAGCTCCTCGACCCGCACGGCGTCGCTGGGTGGCCGCTGGCCGTCCTGCAGGAAGCGCCGGACGTTCGAATAGGCGGCGGTGTCCACGTCGACCGAGAAGGTCGAGACCGGGTCGTCGGCGACGCGCTTGATGGGGTTCGCCTGCGCGTTCGGATAGCGCTCGGTGTCCATCGGCTGTGAGGGATAGGCCTGATAGACCGGGGCGACGACTCGTCGGGGTTCGGCGCGGGCCTTGCCGCCGATCCGCCCGCCGGTGACGACCAGTTCCTGGACCTCGGCTTTCGAGCGCGCGATGGGCGCCGCCGGCGGCGGAGGAGCCAGCGGGGCAGGATAGACCTGGGATGCGGCGACGCCGCCGAAGTGGCGCGGGGCGGCATAGCTGTCTGCGGTGGGCTGGACCTGGAAGCCCAGGGCGGCGCAGGCTTCGGGGGTGGGCCCGTCGGAGACGGCGAGTTCGGACCTGGCGCCGGCCGGCGCTCCGGTCTGGGCGGCGACCACGGTCGTCAGAAACAAAACACGCAGGCGATGGGCCATGGGAACCTCCGATTTCGGCGTCTCTCACCGCAACTACGCAGCCGGCCGGAAATCGGGGTTAGAGCGCTACCTGACGAAGCTGGCGCCGTTGATGTCCAGCACAGCGCCGGTCATCGAGGCGGGCGCCTCGAGCGCTAACCAGGCCGCCGCGCCGGCCACCTCGGCCGGGTCGGCCACCCGGCCCAGGGGGATGTCGGCCAGCAGCTTGTCGCCGCCGCGGCTGGCCAGATAGTCCTCGGCCATGCCGGTCATCGTGAAGCCGGGGCAGACCGCGAAGGCGAGGATTTCCTCGGCCGCATAGCCGCGCGCGATCGACTTGGTCATGCCCACCATGCCGGCCTTGGAGGCTGCGTAGTGCCAATGGGCCGGGCTGTCGCCGCGATAGGCCGCGCGGCTGGCGATGTTGACGATGCGCCCGCCGCCCCCTCGGCCAGTCCTGGCGCGTTCGCGCCAGTGCAGGATCGCGGCGCGGCAGAGGTCAGCGCTGGCCTGCAGGTTGATCTGCATCGTGCGGCCCCAGCCGGCCTGCCAGTCCTCAAGCGTGGCGTCGATCGCGACGGGCTCGAAGACGCCGGCGTTGTTGATCAGCACGTCGATGCGGCCGTCCAGCCGATCCAGCGCCGCCGCCCAGAGGCTGGCCGCGGCGGAGGGGTCCGAGAGGTCGGCGCCGATGATGTCTGTCGCGTCGGCGCGGCCGTGCCCCACCACGCGCGCACGTCCTTGCAGACTGTCGAGGATCGCGGCGCCGATGCCGCGCGTGGAGCCGGTCACCAGAACATGAGGGAGAGCGTTCGCCATGGCTTGCGTTAAGGTGCGGGCCCGAGCGGTTCAAGTCCGAGGAGCTTCCGGATGACCCTGTACCTCGCAGCCCTGCTCATCGGCGTGATCGCGGGTCTTCGGGCGGTGGCCGCGCCCGCGGCTGTCTGCTGGGCGGCCTCGCTGGGAATTCTGCGCCTGACCGGTACGCCGCTGGCGGTGCTGGGCACGGCGATCCCCCTTTGGATCGCCACTATCGCGGCCGTGTTCGAGCTGATCTCGGACAAGCTGCCCATGACCCCTAGCCGCAAGGTCCCGGTCCAGTTCGGCGCGCGTCTGCTGATGGGCGGATTGTCCGGCGCCGCCATCGGCGCATCGGGCGGCGCGCTTGCGATCGGCGCGGTGCTGGGCGTGCTGGGCGCCGTCGGCGGGACCCTGGGGGGTGCTGCGGTCCGCGGGCGGCTGGCCGGCATGTTCGGCCGTGACCTGCCGGCGGCCCTGATCGAGGACCTGACGGCTGTGGGCGGCGCGGCCCTCATCGTCTTCGTCCTGCTGTGAGGACCTTCGAAGCGATCGTCATTGGCGCGGGGCAGGCCGGGCCGGCCCTGGCTGGCCGGCTCAGCGCAGCGGGCCAGTCGGTCGCCATCATCGAGCGCAAGCACCTCGGCGGGACCTGCGTGAACACCGGCTGCATGCCGACCAAGGCCCTGGTGGCCAGCGCCAGGACCGCGCACGTGGCGCGCCGCGCGGCGGACTTCGGCGTGGTGCTGCCCGGGCCGGTGGGCGTGGACATGGCCAGGGTTCGCGCCCGCGCCCACAAGGTGACGATGGACGCTCGCCACGGCCTGGAGGCCTGGGTGGGCGGCATGAAGGGCTGCCAGCTGATCCGCGGCCAGGCCCGCTTCGTGGGCCCGCATGAGATCGAGGTCGACGGGCAGCGCCTGACCGCGCCGCAGATCTTCATCAACGTCGGCGGCCGCGCCCTGGTCCCTGATATGCCGGGGGTTCATGACGTCGCGACCCTGAACAACACCTCGATCCTCGAGCTGGAGACCGTCCCGCGCCACCTGGTGGTCGTGGGCGGGAGCTATATCGGCCTGGAGTTCGCCCAGATGCACCGCCGCCTCGGCGCTGAGGTGACGGTGGTGGAAAAGGGACCGCGCCTGGTCGCCCGCGAGGACCCCGAGGTCTCGGACGCCATCCGCGCGATCCTGGAGGGCGAGGGGATCACCGTGCGCACCAACGCCGCCTGCATCAGCTTCAAGCCGCACGCCGACGGCGTGGAGGTGGGCGTCGACTGCACGTCGGGCGAGCCGTCGGTGGTCGGTTCACACGTCCTGCTGGCCGTGGGCCGGCGGCCCAACACCGACGACCTGGGCCTGGAGGCGGCGGGCATCGCCGCCGACGCGCGCGGCTACATCCAGGTGGACGACCAGCTGCGCACGAACGTCGAGGGCGTTTGGGCGTTGGGCGACTGCAACGGCAAGGGGGCCTTCACCCACACCGCATGGAACGACTACGAGATCGTGGCCGCCAACCTGCTGGACGATGACCCGCGCCGGGTGTCGGACCGCATCGACGCCTACGCCCTCTACATCGACCCGCCGCTGGGCCGCTGCGGCATGACGGAGACTGCCGCCCGCGCCGCCGGCCACAACGTCCGCATCGGCAAGCGCCCGATGAGCCGGGTGGGCCGCGCGGTGGAGAAGGGCGAGACCCAGGGCTTCATGAAGGTGGTCGTCGACGCCGACACCGACGCGATCCTGGGCGCCGCGATCCTGGGCGTCGAAGGCGACGAGGCGATCCACACGATCCTCGACACCATGGCGGCCAAGCAGCCCTACACCACCCTGCAGCGCACCATGCACGTCCACCCGACGGTCTCGGAACTCATCCCGACGGTTCTGGGGGAACTGGCCTGAGGCGCGGATGGCGCCTACATCGCAGCCATGCCACGCATCGTCACCGACGCCCGCCAGTTCACCGCCGACCGAGCCTGGGGCGCGCGCGACCTCGCCGAGATCGAGGGCGCCAGCGTGCGGCTGCATTGGACGGATCAGCCTTACAAGTGGCACGTCAACGATGGAGCCGAGGTGTTCCTGGTGCTCGATGGGCAGGTCGACATGCACTGGCGCGAGGACGGGCGGGAGCACGTCACGCGCCTCGGCCCATGCGACATGTTCCTGGCCGGCGTCGGCGATGAGCACGTGGCGCGCCCGCTCGGCGAGGCCCGGATCCTCGTGGTCGAGAAGAAGGGGTCTGTCTGAAGGCGGCCCGGCCAGTCAGAACAGAAGGCGCGCGCGCGCGGTGACGATCACCGGCAGCCGCGTCGTGCGCTGCTCGCGGAAGGCCACCACCCCCGCCGAGCGCGGGCCGCTGAAGACCGTGCGGTCGCGGGTGCGTTTGCGGGCTGTGAAGTTCTCGAACTGGAAGCGCATGAGAACGTCGGGCCGCGGGACCCAGTCCCAATACAACTTGTAGAGCGGGTCTTCCTCGATCCGGCGGATCTCGTTGATACGATAGACGGTGCTCTCGAAGCCGTAGCCGGCCTCGAAGCCGACCGTGGATCGCCAAGCCGGCAGGCTGCGGCTGATCTCCAACTGCGCCTCGAAGGGACGCTCGCCCGAGATGCGGCGGTTCTCGCCCGTCACCGGGTCCGAGACCTCGGAGCGCCGCCAGGTCCCGGTCAGGCGCACGACGCCCGCTGAGAGGCCGAGCCGGTCCGTGGGGAAGGACACGTTGAGGGTGGCCGAGCCGCGGGAGCCCGAGCCGATGTTGCCTGGCGCATCGAAGCGTCCGGCGATCGGTATCAGATCCACGACGTCGTCGACCTCGGCATGGTTGACCGTCAGGACCGCGGCGCCCGTTCCCCAGAAGCGGCGCTCGATGGCCCCCTCGAAGAGCCATGACGTTTCCGGCTCCAGATCGACGTTGCCGGCGTTGACGGTGTCGTCCTCGAAGGCCGAGTTGGCGGCGAAGTCCTCGAAGTTGAGCTGGCCCACCTCGCGTTCCACGCGGGCCCGGATCTGGGTGGCCCCCACGGTCCAGGCGGCCGAGGCGCGCGGCTTTGCGAAGCTGAGGGTCTTGGACTGGCTGGCGCCGCCCGTCTGCCGGATGGTCGAACTCTCGTAGCGCAGTCCCGCTTCCACGCTGAGCCCCGGCGCCGGACGCAGGCTGGCGGTGGTGAAGAGCTCTCCCCGATCCTCCTTCACCTCGACGTTGGCCGACGGCAGCGCGACCGGGGCGCCGTCCACCGAGAGCGCCGAGCGGGCGTCCAGGGTGTTGAGCGCGCCTTCGCCGCCCGCTTCGAGCTCGCCCCAGGCGAAGGCCCGACGCAGCGAGGCGCGGAAGATGCTCTCATAGGCCACCGAACGCTCGCTCGAGGCCTGACGGCGCGTGCGGCCCGCCGAACTGGCCTGGATGGTCGTGCGTTCCGTGCGGGCGAGGGCGAGAAGCCGAAGGGTCAGGGCGTCGGTCAGCTTGCGCTCGTAGTCGCCGCCGATCTCGTACTCCTGGTCGCGTTCGCCGATGCGGGTGGTCTCGGAGAAGGCGGCTCCGGCCGAGGTCGTCAACGCGCCGAGCTCGCGCCGCTTGATGCTCTGGCGTTCGGCCGAAGCGTTCATCCGCAGAAGCGAGCCGTCGCGCTTGTACTCGCTTGCGGCGTTGGCCGTGACCGACTGATCGCGGATGCGTGCGTCGAAGTCGCCGGCCTCGATGACCGCGTCCGTCGGACCTACCCGCCGCAGCGCGCCGTCGCCCGAGTCCGTGCCGAGGTCCCGCCGGCCGCTCACCTGGGCCTCGGCGCTGAAGCCCGGCGCTCGCCAGCTGAGCTCACCACGCACGAAACCGCCGGCAAAGCCGTTCGCATAGGTCTTGCTGAAAAGGTGGAGGGCCTGATCCGACGAGGTTCCGCCCTTGCGCACCACATTGGCCACCACGCCCTGGCCCTGCATGTCGATGCCGGGGGCCCCGCCGCGGATCACTTCGATCCGTTCCACCGATCCCAACGGAATGCGGGACAGGACCGAGTCGATGGACTGTGACTTCGACGCAGGCCTTTCGCCGTCGATCAGCACGTTGCCGCCGCCGCCCGTTCCACGCGAGCTGTCGCCCTTGTCGAGCACGAAGCCCGGCGTTCGCTCGATCATCTCCCGCGCGGAGGTGACGCGCATCTCCTCATAGTAGCTGGCGGGGTAGGCGACGACGCCGGCGGACGCCGGCGGGGGCTCGGAGGTCTGTGACCTCGCCGGCGTTGCAACGACCAGGATCGCGGCGCCCGCCAGAGCTGTTGCCGCGCGACTGCAGGGGAGTGGAAACGCCATGTCGCCCGCGGCTATGCCGGGCGTTGGCGACCGGGTCCAGACCGAGGCTGTGCTCTAGCCCCAAAAGTTGGAAACCCGACCGAGAATCGAACTGGGGCGCCCGGATATGGAGTCCGCCAGCGTGGCGAGGGTTCGGCGGGTCTCGGGAGACGCGTGACCCGCCGTGGTCGCTCCGGGATCAGGCGAGGACGGCGCGCCGCCGCCGCAGGGCCGACCCGGCAAGGCCGAAGCCGCCGATCATCAGCGCCCAGGTGGCCGGCTCGGGAACAACGCCGCCGCCGCCGGCGACGGTGCGGCTGAAGTCGCAGCTGTTGTCGCCATGCGTGCAGGTCGCGCCGAAGGGACTGAAGGTGCGGAACACGAAGTCCCCGTTCGCATCCTGGCCGTAGGCGTCGAGGGTGATGGCGGTCTCATAGAAGTTGTAGATACCCGGCGCGGCGGGGCCGCCGGACGGCGTGAAGGTCAGCCACAGGAAGTCGAGCGACTCGCCGCCGTTGAGCGTGAAGTTCACGGGCGCGGGGTTGAAGTCGAACGCATATTCGCCCCCGCTGCAGCCCGTCGGAAAGAACGAGCCGCCACAGCCGACATATCCGCCGATACCGACGCCGTATGACTGGTTCACATCGATCCCGGCGTCGGCGATCTCGGACAGGCTGGGCCCACCGGAGGTCACGGCGCCGAACTCGTCCACACTGAGCGCGACCGAGGACTCGTCCAGGGTCAGCCGCAGGTAGACATGGATGACATCGTTGGGACCCGCCGTGCCGTTGGGCTGTACGAACGAAAGGCGGCCGGTGGCCAGCGAGGATTGCGCCGAGACCGCGCCGGCGGCGAACAGCATGGCGGCCCCTGCCAGAGCCCCCAGCGTGAGACTTTTGAGAGACATCCTGTAACTCCCTGTGTGACTGGGAGCCGTGACCTCTGCGATCGCTCCCCGAGCTGTAGGCCACAAGGCTAGGTGGCGGCTCAGGTCTCCACCATGGAGCGAATGCTTCATTCGCTCTGTGGACGCGCCATAATTTCAGTAGATTATTCAATCATCAGGGGAGAATTTCCCCGCCGTGGGGATCTGCCGCTGCGAATAGAGCAAATGCTCTATGTCGCGCGCCGCGAATATTGGGCAGTCTATTGGACGGCATGGGCGTGCGAGCCGAACGGGACAGTCCGGACAGTTTCAACGAGATCATTCTGGGTCTCTATGAGGACGTGTTCCGGCTCGCCGTGGACCGCTTCAAGGAGGACTCCCTCGCACGGCTGAGGGTGGCGATCCCCTTCGACTCCGCGATCTGGGGCTCCGGCGCGGAGGACCCCCAGCTGATCTTCGGCATCGCGGCCTGCGATTTCCCGTTCGAGCGGCTGCTCGCCTACTCGGCGCACTGGCAACGGCACGACGTCCTGCGATCGGCCGTCTCGCGGCGGCCGGGCGATTGCCTGCGCAACGAGGACCTGGGCCCGGTCGAGGACCACTATGCGTCCGAGATCTATCGCGAGTTCTGCGGCCCGTCGGGGATCGAGCACGCCATGGGCGTCACCCTGATCGACTCCGTGACCAACGTCGGCGAACTCGTGTTCCTGTTCCGAGCCGACCGCCGCGCGCCCTTCAGCGATCTCGAGCGAGACCGGCTGGCGCAGATCATGCCGCACCTTGTCGCGGCCTGGCGTCATAGGCTGCTCTGGCATGTGGCCGGCCATGCGCGGACGGCGGACCTGTCGCCCGGGGGACTGCCGAGCGGGCACGCCGTCGTGGACAGCGCCGGACAGGTGCACGCCTCGGACGCGGCCTTCGGTCTGCGCATGCGCGCCCTGTTTCCGGACTGGCTGGGCCCGCAGCTTCCGCCGGACCTGAAGGCCGCCACCGCAGGCGCCGCCGCCAGCGTACGGGTCTGCGGCCAGACGTTCCGCCTGCACCGGGGTGGGGACCGGCATATCGTCAGCCTGGCGGCGGAGACCACGCCGCCGCTTTCGCCGGCCGAGGCGCGCGTGGCGGAACGCTTCGCCAGCGGCATGACCGCCCCCCGCGTGGCGCTTGATCTGGGGATCAGCCGCGCCACGGTCCGAAACCATCTCACGGCGGTCTACGAGAAGCTGGGCGTCCACTCCAAAGTGGAACTGGTCCGCAAGCTGGGCGAACTGTCCCCGAGCTGATCGCGGTCAGGGCGGCCGTGAGCCGTATCGCTGGGATATCGGAGAATGGAGGCCCGACCGAGAATCGAACTCGGGTGCACGGATTTGCAGTCCGGATTCAGCCTATGAAATCGTTGAAGTTTCCGGCCGCATGTCGCGTTCTTGTCGCGTCTACCCCAGCAGCGCCTGCTCAGCCGCAGCCATCTCCTCGCCGTCGTCGCCGGTGGGAAACAGGTGGCCGTACACGTCCGATGTCATCACGACCGACGCGTGGCCCATGCGCTCCTGAACCACCTTCAGAGGCAGGCCCAGGCCGCCGTCCGCCTGCCGGTTGATGCACCATGAAGCGTAGAAGTGCCTGAGGGCATGCAGCCCGGTGTACTTGGCCGCCAGGATCGGCTGGCCCTTGTCGTCCAGCTCGCCGGTAGCGACGGCCACACCGGCCCTGACTTGCGCCGGCATAAGGCCGCGGCTGCGGATTGCGTGGTGACTCTCGACGCCGCCGGCCTTGTTCGGGAATACCAGGCCCAACTCGCCCTTGGGGCATGCCAGGCGCCATTCCTTGAGCGCGTTCGCGACCAGCGGGGGCAGTGGAACGGTGCGCTCTCCGCTCTCGGACTTCGGCGCCCCGATCTCATTGAAGCGATCGGCGCGCTGCTGGACGCGCAGCTCCCGGCGGTCGAGGTCGAGATCTGACCAGCGAAGGCCGCGCAGCTCGGACGCGCGCAGGCCGGTGAAGATGGCCGTGAGTAGGAGAGGGCGCCAGCGGCCCTCTAGGGCGCCCACGATGGCGCGGACCTCTTCCTTGCTGGGGATGTGAACACCAACGCGCAGCTTGCCCTTCTGCCGCCGCTCGGCTCGGCGTTCCTTGCCGCCTCGGCGAACCCGCATGTCGCGAACTGGGTTGCGCGTGGCCAGGCCGCGTTCTTGTGCGTCGGCAATCATCGTTCCCAGGCTGACGAGGATCTTGCGGATCATCGCCGGTGAGCGGCCCTCGGCGCGGAGCCGGTCTTCGAACTCTCGGATTGACGGGATGCTGAGGCTCGACAGCTTCCACGACCCGATGAACGGGTCGATGTGCAAGCGCTTGTGCTGGCCGTACTGGGCGAGCGTGGTGCGCTCCAGGCCGGCCGCCTCGGCCGTGGTAACCCACATCGCGCCGGCGGCCTTCACCGTCACGCTCGCGCTATCGGCGACGTGGACGCCCTCCCGCACTTCTACCGCCGCGGTGGCGGCGAATGAGTCGGCCTCGCGCTTGCGACCGAACGTCTTCAGCCGGCGCGTCCCCTTTGCGTCGATGTAGTCGACGACCCAGCCTTCGCGGGCCTCGCCCTTGGCCGTGGTCCACTGGCGCTTACGAACGCTCACGGAGCGCCTGTTCGACTTCAGCACGGACGATGTCGCGAAGAGCATTTTCCACGCGAATTCGGTCGATCACGTCGTCGATACTGATGGGCCCTTTTCTCGCGTCCATCTGATCGCGCTCATACTTAAGGCCAAGCTCGATCAGGCGGACGACTTCCTGAGACGGCGTGTGGCCCTTGGCCTTAGCCTGCTGCTCAACGACATCCTTCACGGCCTGCGTGACGCGGATGTTGAATGGAATGCGCGTCTCAGAGCGCAGGCTGTTGGGTGGCCGACCTGGGCGCTTCTTTTCCATCGGCTCACTCCCTCTACAATTAATTGCAAGGATTAGTGCGAAAAAACTCGTTGTCAATGGAGGCGAACAAGGCTTCATTTATCGCAAGGGTTAGTTGCAACAAATGGAGCAGACGATGGCAGACGACGCCAAGGATGATCTGATCTGGGGGGTCCAGCAGATCGCCAAAGAGATCGGGCGCGGAGAGCGCCAAGTCTATCACATGCTCAGCAGCGGGGCCCTGCCCGTCGCCCGCAAGGTCGGGGGACACTGGGTCGTGCCGCGTCGGCGGCTCTGGGCGTTCTTCAACGGCGCCGAAGCGGCCTGACACATGAGCTTCGCCGCACTTGGAGCGCTGCGTGCGATCGACGATTTCGTTGCGGCCCGGCGAGAGCAAGGCTTCGACGACCTCGATCAATTCGACGGGCTTCCACCTGATGAGATCGGGTGCTCTGCGCTGCTCGTCCTTTACGTGCTGGCAGAGTACGCCGGTGCGGACGGCTACGCCTTCCCCTCTCAGAAGACCCTGGCGAAGCGTTGCAGGCTGCACGACCGTACGGTGCGGGGCATCCTGCTGGCGCTTGAGCGCTGGGGCCTGATCGAGCGGCAACCCCGGATCCGTAAGGACGGAACTTGGACCTCAGATCGCATCCGGCTTGCCTACTATCAGCCTGAACAGCAGCCGGATTCGGACTGCAGCCCTGCGGGTCTTAGGCCCGCTGGTGGTTTGCCGAGACAGCGGGGCGCAAGCCCGAAGGCGAGCAACCAGCGGGCGTCAGGCCCGCCGGACCAGAGGGCCTCAGGCACCGATCCTGCGGGTCTGACGCCCGACCCCACTACGTTTGAACCAGTCACTGAAACTATCACCTCTCCGCGAAAGCGCGAGTTGGATGCGGACTTTGAAACTTGGTGGGAGATCTATCCTCGGAAGACCGAGAAGCGCGCGGCGCGTGAGCTGTTCGAGGCTGCAATCCGTCGTCACGGGGCCACGGTCGATGAGCTGTTGAGCGCTGCGCAGCGCTACGCGATCGAGGTCCATGGCCGCGACCTGTCGATGGTGAAGAACCCGACGACTTGGCTGCAGCGGCAATGCTGGTTCCCCGAAGCCGAGGCCGCAGTCCTTTCATCGCCCGAAGGCTTTCCGGGACCAGAGTTCGACCTCCCGCCCCGGGTGGTCTCAGACCTCTTTGCGGCTGCACCTGACGTAGGCGCGTGCCTGCATGGCGCGACCTGGCGTGAAGAAGATCGAACCATCGTGACGGTTCGTCGCTGGGGCGCCGACGAGCTCGTGAAGCGGGTCGGTGCCGTCCGTCTGCGGGCGCTGGGCCTGCGCGCCGAAGCGGCGGCAGGAGGCCGGTGATGGGGACCGGGGGGGGGAGGGCAAAACTTCACGACTTCCGACCCTCGGACCGGTACCCAGTGCATCGCTTTTGCGCGCAGGTTTTTTGCCAAACGCTTTTTTTGCCGAGCAGGTGTCGCGAGCGTCCTCATTGGCAACGTCGCGTCGGTAAAGCGCGCTGTCACGGACCGCGCACGTCTGCTCCTGACTCTTAGGTGACGATGGGAAGGTCCGCTTTCGGGATGTTGCGCAATTCGCCCGGGGGCCCACGCAGACCGCTTCACCTGCTTGCCATTGTGCTTCCAAGGGATGAGGCCCACCGCATCGGGGCGACCGTTCAGCCGGCATTCGTCAGGCGCGCCACGACACGACGGTCGGTCGGCGATCGGGGGTTGGGCTCGATACTCGAAGGCGACGACAAGACGTGACGATGACCGACAGTGGCGTTGAGGTCAGCCCGGGTCAGGCGAGAAACACCAACGCGTCCGCAGAGTAGGCAAATATAGCTCGCCCGCGGCAGAGTTCGTCGCTCAACCGTCACCTGCATCGCTCAACGTTTTAAGGCATGCGAAACGACGGTGAGCCCGCCTAGATTGTAATTGATTATCCCTCTACGTGAGCGCTACGAATAAGACTGCGTTCTGGGGAGGGCGCAGTATGTCAGGGAGCGCCGAGGCCCCGACCGGGCCGCTGAAAATCCTGAGCCTCGATGGAGGCGGAGCCAAGGGCTTCTACACGCTCGGCGTCCTTCGCGAGATCGAAGGACTCGTCGGCAAGCCGCTATGCGAGGAATTCGACCTGGTGTTCGGGACCAGCACCGGCGCCATCATCGCCGCGCTCATCGCGCTTGGCTACAAAGCCAACGAAATTCACGACCTCTACCGCGAGCACGTTCCGCGGATCATGAAGGCAAAGCTACCGAGCCAGAAGTCCGGGGCGCTCAGCGACCTCGCCGACCTCGTCTTCAAAGACAGGATGTTCGGCGACGTTAAGACCGGCGTCGGGATCGTCACCACAAAGTGGGAGATAGAGCGCCCGATGATCTTCAAGGGGAGCATCACCCAGGCGCACGGGCGCAAGGGCACGTTTGTACCCGGCTTCGGCGTGCGGATCAGCGATGCCGTCCAGGCGTCGTGCTCGGCCTATCCGTTCTTCCAGAAGAAGGTCGTCCATACCGCGGCCGGCGACGACATCGTCCTTGTCGACGGCGGGTACTGCGCCAACAATCCTACGCTCTACGCGATTGCGGACGGGACGCGTGCGCTCGGGCGCGACCCGGCGGACCTGCGTGTCGTCAGCGTCGGCGTCGGCGTCTATCCGGAGCCGAAGCGCAACGCGTTCGACGCGATGCGCTGGGCCAAATACCTCCAAAGCGTGCAACTCCTTCAAAAGACGCTGGAGATCAACACGCAGTCGATGGATCAGCTCTGCACCATCATGTTCAAGCACGTGCCGACGGTCCGCATCAACGACACCTTCGACAAGCCCGACATGGCGACCGACCTCTTCGAGCACGACATGGCGAAGCTGAACCTGCTGCGCCAGCGCGGCGCGGAATCCTACGCACGTGATGAGGAGCAGATCAAAACGCTGCTGGGAGTCGGCTGATGGGCATTCCGGAATCGCAGCTCGAAACGTGGTCGCACCAGGGTTCGGTCAAGCAGTCGCGCGACACCTATGCGACCATCAGAGGCGTGCTCGATCATTCGAGCGCGCCGTACGCCAGCAAGGATTATGAGATCTTCCTGCAGGGCTCGTACGGCAATGACACGAACATATTCGCTGACAGCGATGTCGACGTGGTGATCAAGATAAACTCGGTCTACTTTGACGACACGTCCGGCCTAAGCGAGGATGATCAGACAGCCTACAAGTCGGCGTGGTCGAAGGCTGGCTATCCGTACAGCGATTTCAAGACGGACGTTACCAGCCACCTCGCCAAAAACTTCCCCGGCAAGGTAACGCCAGGCAAAAAGGCAATCCTCGTTGAAGGTGAAGGCAACCGGCGCGACGCCGACGTGCTGCCGGCGGCCCAGTTCCGAAAATACCATCGCTTCCGCTCATGGAGCGACCAGAGTTTCACCGAGGGGATTTGCTTCTGGGATAAGGCCGGCAACCAGATCATCAACTATCCCAAGCAGCACTCAGAGAACTGCACGACCAAGCACCAGAACACCAGCCAGCGCTTCAAGCCCGTGGTCCGCATCCTGAAGAACATGCGCAATCGCATGATCGATGACGGCTACCTCCAGGACGGGGTTGCGCCCTCTTACTTCCTTGAGGGCATGCTCTGGAATGTGCCCAATTCAAAGTTCGGCAGCACCCGCGAAGACTGCGTCGTCAACTCCCTCAACTGGCTGATCACCGAAGCGGACCGCTCGAAGCTCTCCTGCGCCAACGACATGTATTATCTTCTGCACCCGACTTCACTGGTCACGTGGAGGGCTGAGAAGATGCAGACCTTCCTCGACGCGGCCGTGAAGTACTGGAAGGAATGGTGACCAGCCCGACGCGTCACAGGTAATGGAAGATCTGATCCAAGGTCAGAATGGTCTGCAGCGCGCGGGCCATCGTGTAGGTCTCCGCTGGTGCAGCTCCATGGCCGACGCCGTGTCGCGATGCGGTCACGCCGCCCCCGACGGGGTCGAAATGGCCATAAATGTTCTCAGTCAGGTAGCGCTGGAACTGACCCGGAAAAAACAGGCTGTCGTCGTCGACCTTTTGAGTTGCGGCATCGGTAGCGAATTGAATGAGGCCCGGTGTCCGTGCCTTCGAGACGTCCCGTACCTTTGACTAGACGTCGGTACCGGGGCGAGCCCCATAGGCCGCGGAGCAGGCTGAACGTCCGTTTTCGGCCCTGGTCACAAGGACCGCTCCTGGCGCAGCGCTGTCCGTCGGCTGGCCAGCAACTCTAGATTCTATTGGCCCGCTAGCTCGGCGAGCTGCGCCAAGTGCGCTTGATAGAGGCGCAACAACGCGAAGGCGTCGCTAGGCGCGTTGTTGCGGGCGAGGATGAATGCTCGCTGATCGGCGGTCAGGCCAGCGGGATCTCGCGATAGGGCCTGAGCGCGCCAGTAGAGCTCGTTCATCTCCCGATCGGCGGCGGCGAGTTCTGGCATGGCGCAGACCAGCTTCAGCGTTTCGGCGGTCACCTTCGTGCAGTCGAAGGCGGGACCCGTGGCGTCGGGCTGGGGGAGGTAGACAGGCGACAGGTAGCCGAGGTCGCCGAGGAACCAGCGCAGCGCCTCGGGGTAGGTGCGGAACTTGACCTCCTGGCCAGACGGGCAGGGGGCGTCGTCGGTGGATGATCTGCAGGCGAGCGGCAGCTCCCAGTCGTCCATAGGATCGTAGCTCGTGAGCATAACCTGCCAAGCCGTCTCCAGCTGGCCCGCGCGGGCGGCGGCGGCCACGTAGGCGGGACAGGCCCCATTGGCGTGCGCGCGGCACTCGGCCTCGACCTCCGCCATGTAGTTTGCGTACACGCGGCGGAAGCGGAGCTGGGCCGAAACATCGACGGCCCGCCCGTTGCGCACGGCCAACACCTGTGGCGGCGTGTAGCTCCCAGCGAAGGAGGCAAAGGCGTAGTTGAAGCGGCGGTCCCAGAGCTGGATTTCTCGGTGACCGTCTCCGTCTAGGTCCTCAGGGAAAGCGGGGAGTTGCGACCCCTCGATCACGCCCACCTCAACCTTTCGCCAGGCTCCATCGAGGTAGTCGAGGAGGCGTACTACGCCGCAGCCGTGCGCGCAGGTGCCAAACGTTGTGAAGAGCACGGCGCTTTGTTTGCTTGCAGGGTCCAGGCGGCCAACGCCCAGCTGGGCTGAGGCTTCGCCGAAGCTGGCTTCGCCGGCGAGCGTCGCAGCCCGACCGTCCGGCCCCCGAACCTCCACGACAGGAACGCGGCCTTCGGGGGTGACTCGGGCGCTAAGGGTAAGCCCGAGCCCATCGGCGACGAAAGCGTTCGGCCCGGCGGGGTTGCCCTCCGTCCAGCTGAACAGGGTGTTGGCGGGTTGGGGGACGCCCGGAACCGGCGCAGAGGCTGTCTCGGCCAGCGGCGTGACGGGCGCGACGGAACGGCTGCCCATACCGCGGACAGCCGCAGTCACGAGCACGACCCCCAGGATCCATAGCGCTGCGATCAGCCAAGAGCGCGACCGAGGCGGCGAAGCGGGAGTCTCGCTCATGATGCGATGCCCGTGTTAGGCCCGCAGGCAGGTGTCCAGAACATGGTGAGTTGCATCCCCCCGAATGCGCAACCGCCACCATTGCAGCTCGCGACACGTCCGCCTAGGCTGCCGCCTCAACTCGCTGGGGGGCGGGTGTGCGACGAACGACAGATCTTCTTGACGGCCGTGTCCTCGTCTCGAATGACACGGGCGGTTACGCGGTGCTTGACGCCATCGACGGGGTTCGCCTCGCTGAGCGCCCGTACGAGCTTGCGCCATCGAGACGCGACGATCTTGAGGCGCGCGGCCTCCTTACGCCGTTGGGATCCGCCGACTGGAGCGAACTTGAACGGGCGGCGCACAGAACCCGCAAGTCCTTCCTGCTCGACGGCCCTGCGCTGCACATCTTCGTCGTCACCCTGCGATGCGACCATAGCTGCCAGTACTGCCAGGTCTCGCGGGCGGCGCTGACCGCGCAGGGCTTCGACATGAGCCTCACGGATGCTGAGGCCGCACTTGACCGCGTGTTCGAGAGCCCCTCGCCGACGCTGACTATCGAGTTCCAGGGGGGCGAACCTGCTCTGCGGTTCGACCTGGTTCGTCACATCGTGGAAAGCGCGGTGCGGCGAAACGCCGAAGCGGGACGGACCCTGCGATTCAGCATGGTCTCGACCCTGCATCATCTTGGCTCGGACGAACTCGCCTTCTGCCGCGAGCACGGCATCCATCTCTCCACGTCGATCGATGGTCCTGCTCAGTTGCACGACGCGCAGCGACCAAATCCGACACGGGACGCCCATGCGCGCACGCTCGAGGGTTTGGCGCGGGCTCGCGAGGTGCTCGGCGGTGACGGCGTGGTGGCCTTGCCGACCGTCACACGCGCCGCGTTGGCGGACCCTATCGGGCTGGTTGAACACTACCGCGCCCTAGGGTTCCGCTCCATCTTCCTGCGTCCCGTCAGTCCCTACGGTTTCGCCCGCAAGACGAAGCGCGTCCATGGCTATGACATGGACGCCTTCGTGGGCTTCTATGTTCGCGCGTTGGATCACATCCTGAACCTCAACGCCCAAGGCGAGCCCTTCGAGGAAATCTACGCGGGCATCCTGCTGCGGCACATCCTGACACCCTTCCATTCCGGTTATGTGGACCTGCGCTCGCCTGCAGGCGCGGGCCTCGGGGTCCTGGTCTACAATTACGATGGACAGGTCTATCCCTCGGACGAGGCGCGCATGGTGGCCGAGACGGGAGACCGCCGACTGGCCTTAGGGGACGTCCAAACCTCCCTCGATGAGCTTCTCGACTCCCCGGCGATGGCTTGGCTTCGCCAAGGCGCTGTCGCCGAAGAACTCCCTGGCTGCGACCGCTGCGCCTTCGTGCCGTTCTGCGGCGCGGATCCGGTCTACCACGGCGCCATTCACGGCGATCCCGTGGGCGACCGGGCGACGAGCGAATTCTGCGCCAAGCACATGGGCTTGTTCCGGCATCTCTTCCGTAGCATCGCAGATGGCGACCCGACGACCCTGCGCACCTTCACGGCCTGGGCGCTGGGCAAGTCGCGTACGGACATCGCCGAGCCGGGCTACGTCGAGCGATGACGGGCGCCGTCCCGCTTCATACCCACGCGCGGGTTTCCGGCGTCGACCGGCCTGAGATCCTCAAGGTGCTTTCGCCTGAGGAAGCGGTCGGCTCGCACCTTCCGCCGCAAGACGTCCTGCTGTTCGCGGAAGGCATAGACGGCCCAAGCCTCACTCGGCCCGGCGATGCGCCGGCTCGCGTGGAGGATCTCCGCGACCGCAGGGTCATCCGACCGGGCGACGTCGTACGTCTGCGGCCGGGCGGCAGCCTGGTGTCGGTACTCTATCGCCGGGGTTCCACCTCCAACACGCTCTTCGCCACCGAGCGCTGCAACAGCCTCTGCTTGATGTGCTCCCAGCCGCCGCGCGATGAGGACGACCGTTGGCGTGTCGACGAGATGTTGCGGGTGATCAGCCTGGTCGACCGCGAGGAATTGCAACTCGGGATCACCGGGGGTGAGCCTACGCTGCTCGGCGAGGATCTCGCGCGGGTGTTGGACGCCATCAGCGTCTACCTGCCCGACACCCAGGTCCAGATCCTCACCAATGGTCGGACCTTCGCCGACGCGGCCCTGGCAGAGCGGCTGGCCACGATCCATCGCGACCGTACGGTCTGGGCGGTGCCGCTCTATGGCGATGTCGCGCGCCTCCACGATGAAGTGGTCGACGTCGAGGGTGCCTTTAGGGAGACCCTCGACGGCCTCTATCAACTCGGGCGGCTCAGGGCTCGGGTGGAGATCCGGGTGGTGCTGCACCAATTGACCATCCCGCGTCTCGCGCAACTCTCCGCCTTCATTTATCGACGGTTGCCCTTCGTGAATCACGTCGCGCTGATGGGCTTGGAGCCGATGGGCTTCGCCAAGACCAACCGCGACCGGCTCTGGATCGACCCGGCCGACTATCAGGCGGAGTTGGCGGCAGCGGTCTTCCACCTCGCCGCACGCGGCCTGCCGGTCTCGATCTACAATCTCCCGCTCTGCGTGCTTGACCGGCGGCTTTGGCCGTTTGCGCGACAATCCATATCCGGGTGGAAGAACATCTATCCGCCGGACTGTAAGGATTGCGTCGTGCGCGATCACTGCGCCGGCTTCTTCGCCTCCGCCGGCCCGACCTGGCGAAGCCGCGCGGTCCGTCCCTTCCAGTTTGAGGAGTTTGCCGCGTGACTTGGCGCGAGCGTTTGGCCCTGTTGCTTGGGGCGGCCAGCCCCTTCGCGGCGGGCGGACCTGTCATGGCGACGCCGTCGGTCCTGCCACGGTTGCAGGACGGGCGAGAGACTGTTTCGCCGATCCAGCCGCTCGAATTCTGGAGCGACCCGGCTCATGCCGATCATGCGCTTCAGTTGGCGGGGCATCGCAGCCACAGCAGCCATTCCAGCCACCGGAGCCATTCGAGTCACGTGTCCGGCTCCGGGCATGCGTCGCACTATTCCGGCAGCACGGTCACGACCCCGTCGCCAGTCTACCGCGCGCCGGCGCCGGTCTACACGCCGCCAGCGCCCGTCTACACGCCGCCGACCCCACGGGCGCCGTCGACTGGAGGCCGGACAAGTTCGCCGGTCCGAGGCTTGCCGTCGACGGCATCGCCGACCCCACCCGCAGGTCTCACATCCAGTGGTCGCCTGACGCAGGACACAGTAAGTCAGTTCGTTCAACGCGTGCAGATTGCCCTGATGGTGAAGGGCTACGACCCAGGACCAGCCGATGGCGAGCTCTCCCCGAAGACCCGCGATGCGCTCAGGGCGTTCCAAACCGCCTCCAACCTGGAAGTGAGCGGAAACATGGATGTGCCGACCCTCAATGCGCTCGGCGTGCTGAAGTAGGTCTACTGCGCCAGCAGCCGGGGAGGCACACAAGTTGCAGGCTTCCGCTCAAACGTCCGCCATGCGCACCGATCCCAAGTTCCGCTTGTGGCGCACCTCTGCCTCAGAGGTGCCGACGGTTAATGTCCGCTATGGGTCGAGTCCATTCGACCTTCACATCAATCCCACGAACGTCAGGTTTCGGGCTCGGAGCCAAGGTCCGCTACCGGCGCGCAGAAGAACTCGTCCGAGCGGGATGGAGAAAATCTGTCAGGCCGTGCGCCCGCTCTATAATGCCTCTATTTCCGGGGCCGGAGGTGACGTTGATCAAACCCCCTGGACGTCCGGACAGAATGCGCCGGCTTTCGAAGGCCGAACTTGCGGACATCGACGCACGCCTTCGGCAATGGCAGTCGTTTGACGAGATCGACGCGGTGTTGAAGGCCGTGCGGGAGACCACCGGTTTCTATGCGGTCGGCCAGGGTGGCCTCAAGATTTGGCGGGAGGCATTCGTGGCCGTCTCGTGCGCGTTGCAAACCCACGCGAGGCGCATAAGGCTTGGCGGCGACCCGCCGGATTTCGAGCTCGACTACGGTGACCACGTGCGCGCGTTCGAGCTCGTGGACGTGTTTCCGGTCGGTCGGCGGCTCGGCCGCGAATACGACACCTTCGCCGACCTCTGGAACAATTCCCAAGGCATTCCCCTGGAGCACGTCGACATGGAGGCGGAGCTAGAGGCCTTGCCGGCGGACTTGGAGGCTCAGCTGCAGGCGAAGGCCGCGAAGGGGTATAGTCCGTCGCCGATCCTAGTGGCCGACATCCATCATGCGATTTTCCCACAGAGCGACATTGGCGATCTCAGCCGGCTGGCTGGGATAGCGCGGCGATACCTGACCCACTTCCCTGAGGTCTGGCTGCGCATGAGCAGAAATCTGGTGCGGGTATCTCCTTTCGGCGAAACGCGCATCCATGGCGCCCATGACGCGGGCGGCGACTAGCGGCGGCTGGGGTCCTGTCGCGGCTCTGGGCCCGCGGCGGTCGAGGCCTCGCTCTGTGGTCGCGCCGACGCGGCCTTGATTTGCAACCAGTACTCCGCCTGATCCTCCGACCCAGCCACCCTGGCGTCACCGGAGCGGTGCCGCCAGGGTAGGTCCTCGACCGTCACGCCCCGCAAAATCTGTGGTGGAGCGTCTGGGAGTTGCCTTGTTGGAAGCGGCCTCCATGACCTCAATATGACAACTTTCGCCGACCGGGGAAACGCGACCTCATGACAAGTCTGATCACCTGGGTTTCACGCGATCATCAGCGCTTTGCAGCGCTGCATGTCGCCAGTGACAGCCGCGTCTCATGGGAGGTGACGGCCGGCCGCTGGGACGCCGGCCGCAAGGTGTTCGCGTCCAAGGTGACGCCTGATATCTGGGCCTACTGTGGAGATGTATTGTTCCCAGCGCTTGTTCTGAGCCAGCTTGTGAGCGCGGCCGACCATGGTCTGGTGCTCGGCGAGGGCCCACCAGAAATTCGTCATGCACGAGCGGTGGAGGCGATGCAGGCTTCCTTCCGTCGTCGACATCGGGCCGTCGAACGCGACTTCACAATTCTCCACGCGAGCCGAGAGGGGGAGGGGCGTGACGCACGCCCCCGGCTTTGGAGGACCTCGGTCGTGGTGAAAACCGGCACGTGGGTCGACGAGGAGTTGGCGATCGACGAGAACTTCGCGGGTGTGGTTGAGCGTTTCGGGACTGGCCGAGTCTCAATGACGCTTGCCGGTCAGCCATGGAAGGGTAGTGCGGTAGGTGAAACAAGCCGGGCCGTCTACAGCGGCTTTTGCGACTCGCTGAAGAGCGGAAAGGACCCCTCGACAGGCGGCGCCCCTCAACTCGCGTCACTATTCCCTAGAGGCCCTGGCCGTACCTCCGGCGTACTACATGATGGGGATCTTTATCTGCATGGATTGCCGATCCTAGAGGTTTGCGGTGCTTCCGAGATCGAATGGTATGATCGACTCTTCCAACGTATTGATCCAACGACCAGAGCGCGCCGCCTTGGCGCGGCCCGTCAGCCGAGGCCAAAAGGGATTTGAAGCCTGAGCGCTGCGTGCGCTTGCAGCGGCCCGTGAACGTCCGCTGTCGGGCCGGGACCCAACTTCCGCTCCTGGCGCAAACCTGCCGCCGTCTGAGTGTGCAACGACGTCCAAGGCGCGGCGTTTGGCCTGCCGCTGAGATGCCGCGTCCTAACAGCCTGGAATTGCAAAACCCCACAGCCTATAGTCAAGCCTATGGGGGCGCTGTCAGCACTTACTCAGTTCTTCGGTAGGAGTACGCCCTTCGCGACTCCTATGAACGACCCGTTCGTACAGCTGGACCGATCGGTGATCTCGGCCAAGCTCAAATTGCGCGAGCGGGGAAAAGAACAAGGCGCGGCAGGACTTCCGCCGCATGACACTGCAACCCTGGATACTGTCGAAGCTGACGTCGCGGTTGAGATCGGCGAACACTACTCACGGGCTCAGATCGAGTCGGCCAACAGTATCCGCACCTACGACACCCGGCTGGGCGATCTTGTCCTGCTCTCCAAGCTCTCCTCGATCGGGGCCGAAGCCCGCCGCGCAGTCGGCGATTTCAAGGCCGAGGTCGTCAATTGCAACAATCGCCTGGCCAACAGCCGGGCCGCGATCACCGACTCCTACCGCGATCTGGCGAGCTTCCGGGAAGAGAACCGCCTGACGCGGCCGGCCCATGCCGCGCCGCCGGCCATCTCAACCTACGGCTACATCCTTCTGGCCTGGTTCATGGAGACGGTGATGAACGCGTTCCTCCTGCGCCTCAATGATGACATGGGCTACCTGGGCGGGGTGATCGCCGCAGCCACCGTGGGGGCGATCAACGTTCTGGCCTCGGCCTTCGTGGGGCGGATGGTCTGGCCCCGCGCCAATGTGCGCGACGGGCTCCAGCGCGGCCTGGCCTGGGCCGGCATCGCCGCCTGGATAGTCTTCGTGCTGGTCTGGAACCTTCTGGCGGCGCACTTCCGGGACGCCAAGTCGGCCGGCGCGGAACTCCCGGAACAGGTAGCGCTGACGCTGATGGGCTCGGGCCTGGACAGCATCTTCTCCTGGGGCCTCTTGATCGCCGGCGTCATCTTCGCGGTGACCGCCGCCCTGGCCGGCTATCGAATGGACGATCCCTATCCCGGCTACGGCCACGCCACCCGTCGCCACGATGCGCGCTGCGAGGACTACGCCGCCGAGGTCGAGCGGGCGACGCAGGAGTTGAAGGACATCCGGGACGAAGGCATCGACGAGGCCACGGCGGTGCGCGAACGGCTCGAACAGCAAATGGCCGAGCGCAACCAGATCCTAGCTGCTCGGGAAGCGTTCTCGCGGCGGTATGTGGAGTACGGTGACCAGCTGGAGCAATTGGCCAACGCGCTGTTGCAGGACTACCGCGCGGCCAACATGGCGGCGCGATCGGACCCGCCGCCGGCTCACTTCAAGACCGCCTGGACCCTAAAGCGCCACCCGCTCCCCTTGGCCACGCCGCCGGAGGTTGCGGCCGGCGCGGTGGAGCAGGCGGAGGCGACGCTCGAACGCGCCGTGGCCGAGATCGCCGCGGCCTTCGACGCGGCCATCAGCCAGTTCGAGCCGCTGGACGGCCTGCGGCGGAGGCTGGGCGATGGCTAAGCGAGCGCGACGCGCCTCGGTGGCGGAAGAGCGGGCGGCCCGCGAGCGGCGCTCGGGGCTGTTCAAGATCGCGGGCGTGGCTGTCGCGGTGGCTGCGGTGGGCGTCCTCTACTACAGCGTCATGAGCGGTCGAAAAGCGCTCGATCCCGAGACCCTGTGCCCGGCCGAGCCGACGAGCATGACGGTGCTCCTGGTCGATGTGACCGATCCGCTGAACCCGGCCCAGCGCCAGGACTTCATGAACCAGCTGGCGGGCCTCAAGAACTCGATCCCGCGCTACGGCCAGCTCACCGTCGCCAAGGTGGACGCCACGTCCGACAAGCTGCTGGCCCCGGTGATCGTTCGCTGTAATCCCGGGACGGCTGCGGACGCCAACAGCGCCACCGGCGATCCGGGCAAGCTGCAGAAGCAGTGGGAGGAGGGGTTCAGCCGGCCGCTCGACGCCGCCTTCGAGCAGCTGTCCAAGGCAAGTGGCGCGGAGACGTCGCCGATCCTGGAATCGATCCAGTCGGTGAACCTGACCGAGCTGCAGAAGCCCGCCACTCGGGACAAACCCAAGCGGCTGATCATCGTCTCCGACCTGCTCCAGAATACCGCCGAAGCCAGCTTCTATGGCGCCCTGCCGACACCCGAGACGTTCCTCGCCAGCCCGGCGTTCCAGAAGGCGCGCACCGACCTGCGGGGCGTCGAGCTGGAGCTTTGGATGCTGCAGCGGCCAGACGGGGCCGCCACTCAGCCGCGCGCGCTGCCCGACCTTTGGGACGCCGCCATCTCCAAGCAGGGCGGCTTCGTGAAACGCGTCTACAACGTCAGCGGATAGCTCCATGTCTCAGTCGCACCCGACCGGCTTTGTCGACCGCCTCGCCGAACGCGGCCTGATCGACCGATGGGGCTTCCTTAGCTTCGCGTTCGGCGGCGCCGTCCTGATCCTGCTCGCCAAAAGCCTGCAGGCCAACGCCGCAGTGGTGGCGGCGGGCGCCGTGGCGGCGATGACCGCCTACGCGCTGGTCGTGCAGCGCTCGGGCAGCGGACGGCTGCGCGCCGACCAGGCCGGCGACAACTGCTACTACCTGGGCCTGGTCTACACCTTGATCAGCCTCTCCTACGCCATCTTCACTTTCGACCCCGCCGACACCGCCACCACCATCGTCCAGGGCTTCGGGATCGCGCTTTCGACCACCGTGATGGGCTTGGTGCTGCGGGTGTTCTTCCACCAGAGCCGGCCGGACTTGGTGCAGACCGAAGACACCGCGCGGATCGAGCTGGCGGACGCGGCCGGCCGGCTGAAGGCCGAGCTGTCGAGCATGGTCGTGAGCTTCAACGACTTCGGCCGCCAGACCCGCCAGTCGCTCGAAGAGCTCAGCGTCGAGGTGGTGCGCAGTCTGAACACGGCGCGGGAGGCGTCGGATGCGGCGATCCGCGCGGCGTCGGCCGAGGCCAACGCGGCCCTGGCGGAGCAGAACACCGAAGCGCTGGCCAAGGCCAAGCGCATGTCCGCCGCCACCGAGAAGGTCGTGGCCGGCATCGAGCGGCAAGCCGAGGCGCTCGGCAAGGCGGCCGCCGCCACCGACGGTATCTCTGCGGGCCTGGCCGCGCTCAACGACGCGGCGAGCGTCACCCGCGCCGCGATGCAGGCCCAAGCCGAGCAGGCCGGCGAGCTCAATCGCCTCCAGGCCGAGGCCCAAGCCAGCAGCCGCGATCTGCGCGATGCCGCCGTCCAACTGGTGGAGAACGTGCGCGCGCTGGATGAGACCGCGGGCCGCTTCGACCGCCTCGTGGCCGCGCGCCTGGCCGAAGTGCGGGCCGCGCCTGAGGCCGTTGTCGCCGAAGCGCGCGTGTCGCTCGAGCGGGCGTTGGGTGAGCTGAGCACGACCCTGCAGGCCACCGTCGCCGCCCAGCGCGACGCCGCGGCGGACCTCGCGGCGCGGACCGCCGAGAGCCTAGCGCTAGCCCAAGGTCACAACCGTGCGCTGGAGGCCGAGCTTGGTCGCTCCCGCGAGAACGTCGCCAAGGTGCATGCGGCCCTGGTCGAGATGACCGGCCGCCTCGCGAACCGCCTGGAGTCTGAGGTCGCGTGACCAACCAGGTCGACCTACGGCAGGACAAGAGTTATCGGCGCGGCCTCGTCCTCGGTCTGACCATGGCTGAGATCATGATCCTCCTGATCTTCGTCCTGCTGATGGCGCTTGCGGCCGCGCTGCAGAAGCGCGACAGCCAGATCCGCCTGCTCGACAGCGGCGGCGCGTCTCGCCTCGTGGAGGCGGTGCAGCGGGCCTATCCGAAAGCCAAGACCGAGGAGGAGTACTTCAAGGAACTCACGCGCGCGATCGAGACGCGGCAGGCCGTGGAGGCGGCCGGCCTGGAAGCGGGCGGTAAGGCGCTGGTCGCCGACGCCGATCTCGGGCGCAGCGTCCGCGAGGCGGCCGACAAGGCCGGGATCGACAATCCGGAACGGTTCGTGCGGCAGGCGATGGCGACGGCCGGCAAGTCCAAGAAGGGCCAATGGCCGCCGTTCTTCAGCCTCAGCGAGGCCGGCGGCTACTACTTCGACAGCGGCAAGGCGACGCTGCGGCCGGAGTTCGAAGCGAACCTGCGGCGCGAGATCATCCCGATGCTGGCGCGCAGCGTGGCGGACTACGACGTCGACGTCATCGAAGTCATCGGACACACCGACGAGGTGCCGATGTCGGGCGAGAGCAACCTCGACGCCAGCCTGATCGCCGCCTCCCGCAACCGCTTCCCGATGGCCGGACTGCGGTCGACAGACAACGCCGGCCTGGCGATCGCCCGGGCGGTCTCGGTGGTCCGCATCCTGCGGGCCGACCCGCGGCTTAAGGGCGTCACCATCCTGCCCCTGTCCGGAGGCCAGATGATCGTGCCGGTTGACCACATGGCCGATGGGGCCGCCCGCGGCGGCGACCAGCGCCGCCGGCGGATCGAGATCCGGCTGCGCAAGTCCACGCAGGAGGCGACGGCCGAGACGCCTGCGCCCGCCCGCAGGGACGCGCGCCGATGAGCGGCGACGAGCTAGACGCCAACCTCGAGCGCCTTCGGCGGGCGGTCGCGCGCCGGCGCCCAGCGCTCGTCGTGGCGCCGACCGCTCCGCCCAACCTCGAACCTGGGATCGAGATGCCGGGGCCGGCCTTGGCGGCCACGCGGCCGGCCTCGCCTGTCGTGGCCCCGCAGCCGTCGCGTCCGGCGATGCTGACGCCGACGGCGACGCCTCCGCCGATCACGCACGCCCCCTCCGCTCGGCCGGACGCGTCTGTCGAACCGCGTCCGTCCGGGTGGTTCGCCCGCCTCCTGCAGCGCCTGCTCCCGCGCCGCGTCTCCCCGGACGCCTGACCCATGTCACGCCGCGCACGCCGCGTACGCGGCCCATCTGCTCCGCCGACCAGCGTAAGAACCGGGCTCGGGCTGGGCGAGCGCTTGGTCCTCGGCCTGGCCTGCCTCGGCTTCCTCGTCGTGATGTTCGTGGTCTTCGAGCGTGGTCCGCGCGTACGCCATGCCGCAGCGCCAACGCCGGCGGAAGCGCCGGCGCCAGCAACCGACGGCGGGCGGCAGTTCGCTTGCGAGAGCGTCGCAGTGGTGGACGGCGACACCCTGCGCTGTGGCCGCCAGCGCGTGCGGCTTGCGTCGATCGATGCGCCGGAGATGCCGGGCCACTGCCGGACGGGCCGCGAATGCACCCCCGGTGACCCCTTCGCGAGCACCGAGCATTTGAAGCGGCTCATCGGAGGTAGCCCTGTGGCGTGCCGCGAAGTCGATATCGACGTCTATGGCCGCTCCGTGGCGTTATGCACTGCGAGGGGCGAAGACCTCTCTTGCGCCCAGGTCAAAGCTGGCGTCGCCATCGTCCGCTACGGAGAGCTCTCGTGCCGCTAGCGCGAGACCCTCGGGGGCGTCCGAAGCGGCGGGCCGCCTAGTGGCGATCGCTTTTGGCATTCTGGCCGTCCTCGCGATGCTCGTGACCTTCGGACTGCAGAAGGCCCATCACGACCAGACCGGCGTGTGGGGACCGTCGCGGGCGCAGATGCGCTACATCCGTCGCAAGGCCCGCAAGTCGGGCATTTCCGAGCACGACGCTTACGAGGCATGGCTCGCGCGTAACGAGCAGGCGCTGGTGGCGACGCCGGCGCCCGCGCTGGCGAACGCCCCGACCGCTGAGGGGCCGAAGCGCCGAGGCGGTTGCCTCGGCGCGTTGCTCCTCGTCCTCGCGGTCGTCGCCGCTTTAGCCGTCATCGGCACAGTGGCGGGCCGGCCGGGCCTTCGCTCCGCCACCGTCGACCGCGCCCGCGTAAACTGCCGGGCCGAGGCCGCCGCAGGCGCGAAGATCGTCATGACATTCTCCCGCGGTGACCCCGTGCGAGTCGTCGAAGAGAGCGGCGGATGGTCCAAGGTCATTGCCGGGGATGTTGGATACGGAGTGAACTCCTCGCGGCCCCTAGGAACGAGAGAAACTGAACGTCCGCTCCTCGACCCGAAACCAATGTCGGCTTATGGCGCATCGCGGAAGGAGGACGCTGACTTCCCTGGCGCATTGGAGACTTCGCCGTACTGCAGAGACTGGGTTCCCTCCCCGATAGGGCGTCTCTGGCGCACTTCTCAAGCCGCTGCGCGCCTGGGCTGGACCACGTCGCGGGCGTGGTCCAGCGCCCACTCCAGGGCAAAGTCAGCCACGGTCTCCCAGCCCGGATCGATACAGGTCCAGTGCGAGCGGCCTTCGAAGATCCTCAGTTCCGTCACCGAGGGCGCGCGCTTCTGCTTCGCGTAGATGGCGCGCGTCATCCCGGCGTCCGCGATCAGGTCCTCCCGCCGCCGATCAGCAGCAGCGGCGCACGGTGGGGTTGTCCCAACGAATGCGGCCTGAGGCGCCGGCGACGCCGTCCCGATAGACATTGCCGGGGGTCGGGACGATGTAGCGGTCGTAGAGGGCGTCCAGAAAGGCGGGTCGAAGAGGTAGAGCGAGGCCGCCTGCAGCGAGGCGGGCCCAAAACCCAGCCCTGTCGGAGTTTCCGCGATGACGACACACCCATGCAGCCGTCCGCTTGATCGGATGCTGCAGGCCAGCGGCCTTTGAGTGAGGCATAATCTCGCCCAGCTCGAGGACCTTTCAGTGAACTATTTTGGCGCCGGCGGCGAGCAACTGCATTGCTCAAAATCGAGGGGCAAATCGGCTTGGCCGACTTTTCAACAGAATAGGCGCTATCCCGGCATAGCGCTGCGCAGCTGCCGTCAGCGGACCACGAGGTCGTCGGTGAGTTCGAAGTAGTCCGGACTACTGTCCGGTAGGCCAACCCCCAGCATCAGAGTGGCGGTCAGCGCCAAACCGGCTGGGTTCGCTCGGGTCGTGAAGAGTAGGCTCTCGCACGACGGCGTCAGCCCTGGGGCGGGTAGAAAGTCCCAACTGACGGCGCATGGTCGAGGCGCGTGAGCGACTATGAACGGTTGATAAGCCTTCTCCGCCAGGTCGTCGAAGGCCGGTCGGCGCGTGATCGCGCCGTTGGCGTCAACACCCAGGCGGCCCGCGTAAGCGGCCGGCCGGCTAACAGTCGTAGGGAACTGCGCTAAGACTTCGGAGTCCGACATCTCGAACTGGATCCGCATCCAACTGATCTCATAGCGCGGGTCGACGCGCAGCTGCAGCCCGCAACGGGCGAGGACGAGCCCTGTCGTAGGGTCCGCAACGGCGACCGGGGTGGCAAACCGCGCCTCGAGTTCGGCGCCCCCGACGGCGGCTTCGTCCGCCCCCTCAGAGCGCCCTTGCCTGGGCGCCTGCCTTCGTAGCCGGGCGGGAGGGCGTAGGCGCAGCGGGACGTCCAGTGGTCTTGCGCTGATGCTGGTCACGAGCGGTTGCCTCCGCTGAAAACACCCAGGGACGCCCAGGCGTAGGGGTGTGGGTCTTGGTGGCGGATCTTACGCTGAGCCAGGGCGAGCGCCTCTTGGATCGACTGACCCGGAGACGGCATGGAAGCCTGGTACATGCCGTCCATGATCGCCGCGGCGGCTTGGTCGTCGAGTTGCCAGAACGCGCCCAACACCGCTTCAGCTCCGCTCGCGAGGAAGGCCGCGGAGAGGCTTTGTACATGACCTCCCAACTCGGGCCGCGCGCGTGCCGTTTCGCAGGCGCTAAGCACGACCAACGGGGGCGCATGTCGTGCGTGCAAGAGCTCAAAGGCGAAGACCGGACGGTCTGCCAGGAGCAGGTGAGACAAGAGGGGCGCTTCGGGAACGAACACGCCATGACAGGCGAGATGCAAGATGTCGCTCTCACGCAGAGCGCTGAGCAAGGCGTCAGCGGTGGCGGCGTCGCCGAGCTTCAGATTTGGCGCCGCGAACTGCTGAGCCACCTGGCGCAATTCGGGTTCGACAAACGCCAGAGGCTGGGCCAATGCGTAGCGTGGGTGAGGGCAGCCAATGCCCTGCCACCGCTGCTCGTGTGTGACAGTCGCGCGCGGTGACCCAGAGATCCGCTGCGCGGAAAGGGCGTAGCCGACGCTATGGGTGGCGATGAGGGGCTGGCCATTCAGTGGCATCGCGGCGAACGAGACGCCCGCCAGGACTTGCGACGTGATGATACGCAGAGCACGCACCTGGTGCAGCGTCTCTGTTAGTGGATCGAGCAGGTGGCGACCGAGTTGCGCGAGTGCGTCGGTCGGAAATCGGCCGAGGATCTCATGCTGTGCTGCGGTCGCCAGCAGCCCGATTTCCAGCGCCGAAACCTCAGTCTGGTGGGCGTAGATCTTTGAGGGCGTCAGGCAGAAGACCACCATCTGTCCGCCAGCTTCCGCGTACTCCAGAAGCGCCGTGTCGGGGGGCAACGAGCCCTGAACCCGTTCGCACCATTTGAGGAGGACACTGCGCGAGATTGGAGCTTCGGCGCGCCGCGAGCGGAGCACATCAGCATGCCCTAACAGCCATTCCGCCTCGTTCTGGATGGCGGCAAGATCTTGTTCGTCCCCGCGGTCCGTCGCCTCCTGGGCCTTCAATATGAGGGGGTCAAGGCGCGTCTCAGGCATCGATGGTGAAGCCGGCGCAGCGCCCGCGACGCTGTCGGGCTGGAATGCCGCCGGGCCGGCCAGGAACAGTTCTGAGAGGCCGAAGGCGGTCGCCGATGCATCGGCAGCGACCGCCGCGACGATCCCCGCCTGAAAGATCTCCTGCGCTTGCCGCGCGTCCGATCGCCGAAAACGGTCTGACGCAGCGCCGCGGATAGTGCGTCCGGCCAGGAGACAGCCTTCGATGTAGTCTTCGAGGGACGCGCTCCGATCGCCAGACTGGGCTCGTAGGTCGCCACGCATCAGATATGGGCGATGGGTGCTAGCGCCGGATTCGATCCAGGACGCGAGGATGGCCTCAGCCTCAGCGTTGCGGCCAAGCGTGAGGTCGCAGGCAGCTTCCTCGGCATAGAGCCGCTCAGTCCACTCTGGCGCGACGTCGCTTGGGGCGACGAACTCTCGAGCGGTGGCAAAGGCTTCCAAGGCGCTAATCGGTAAGCCGATCCGTCGACAGATCGTACCGCGCTCGTAGTGGGCCGCGAGGAGCAGGGCTGGATCGTTAAACTGGTGCCCGCGTTGGACGGCGTGGTCGAGCGCGGCGAGAGCATCATAGTCCACACCGGCCGCCTTGAGGGTCACCGCGAGTTCCAGGTAGGCGCGCCCGACCCGATGTTCGGCACCAACGGCGCGAAGCATCATGGCGGCCTGAACCACGAGATCGATCGCTTCCTCAGGGGAGGTGTCGCCACGGGTGCAGCGGAGGTACGATAGGTAGGTCTCAGCCAACGAGATACTCGGTCCGTAGGGCTGCAGGATCTCAGCCGCAGCCTTGAGGCCGGTCGCCAGCAGTTCGCGGTCCAAACCCTGGCGCGCGACGAATGCCTCAAAGAACGGCCGGGGGAGAAGGATGGCTTCCGGGGCCAAGCGTATGGTGGTTGTCGACGACGCCTTGAGGACCATGGCGTCAAGGCCCTGGACACCAAGGCGGCCCAGCTCCGCCACCAGTTCGCCAGGAGCGCCTTGCCGCGTCATGTCGACAAATCGCGCGCTTGGCCGGCCTGCCGAGCGAGGCCGACAAGCGGGTTGTTGGGATCAATGGCTCGAGCTTGATCGAGGGCGGCCTCGGCGGCCGCGTCCTCATCCGCTAGGCGGGCGACGATCGCAAAGAGCGCATGGCCGAGGGCTTGCTTCGGTGCCGCTTGCCGGTAGCCGTTCAGCAACTCGAGAGCGTCGGTCCACCGCTCCAGCAAGGCATAGGTTACTGCAAGCGCTAGGAGATGCTTGGCGTCGTAAGGGGCCAATCCGAACGCGAACTCGTAGCCCTTGCCGGCTTGGTCCAGCGCCTTGAGGCGGTCATCATCGAGGGTCTGCGAGGCGACGAGTTCTTGGACGGCGTCGTGGATCACGGAGCCATCAATGGCGCGATCGCCGATCTGGATTAGGGCGGCGAGTTCGAACCAAGCGTCAGCGGAGCGCGGCATGGCGCCCACAAGAGCTCGGAGTTCCATCAGGTCGGCGCCGCGATTGCCTTGGGTGAACGCTCTTGAAATCCGTTGAAGGATGCTCGGCGTAGCCTCGGCGCTCGGCGCGGCCGTGGGGTATCGCGTCCGAGCCGCGGCGACGACGTCACCGACGAGCCCGGATGGATCGGCCGCGATCGCGCGCGCATCCGCCAAGTCAGCCACATCCAGGTGGCCCTCAACCCGCATGTCGCGACCGAACATGAGCAGGCTCAAAGCGTCGTGTCGCCCATTGCCCATCATCTCAAGCTGGCTCAGCGCATCCAGGGGGCGGCCGCGGGCCAGGTAGGATTCGACCAGATACTGCCGCGGACTCGGGTCAGTGGTTCCCGTGGCGACTGCGCGAACCCAATGTTCGTGAGCCTGGTGCTCATCGCCTTGGCTCCGACAAAGCAGGGCAGCGCAGATGTGCAGTGTGCCGAGCATGTGCTGAAGTCGCGCCTGCGGGTCTCTATCGCGTCTTGCGGTCAGTTCGACCGCATCCAGGTAAACGCCGCGGAGCGCTTGGCGCGCGGCGCGGATCTGTTCTTCAACGGCTGCCAGCGCCTGATCGAGATCTCGGCCGCTCGACACGGCCGCCTGTGCGCCGTGGATCGCCCGATCCGGGGCCACGTGTAGGGGCTTGGCCGCTTGCGCCAAGGGCAAGTCGTCCAAGAGGTGTGAAAGCATGAGGTAGGGGTGCACGGCCAGCCCTATGCGTCGCCATAGTCGGCTAGACGAAGTCGGGTGGTCTCGATCTTCGGGGACGCGGCGTTTGACACATCGCGCGCTTTCAACGTCGGGCGCGCCATGAGCCGGTTGTGGAGGGATCGCGCGCGGAACAGCGGAGCCAAACCGCCCTGAGCGACCAGTTGCGTGCCGATGTCTCGCGACTGAGCGATGGAGAGGTCTGCGCTCAGATCCACCATCGTCGCTGGCGCCAGCGACGCGCCGGCCTTCGCCTTCAACTCGATAAGAGCATTCCCCGAGGAGGAAATGACGATCGTCGCTGCTTGCGCTTCGACAACCTCCGTCACGACGACATAGTCCTTCTTCCAGTCGCCTTTCTCCGCTGCGGCCACGATCTGCTGCTCTAGGACGAGTAGCGGTGCGATCTCGGACGTTTTGCACTGAGCGGCCTGGAAGAACACAGCCTGCTTCTCAGCGAAGCTGAGTTGGATCCCAGCGTCGCCATGCGCGAGCGCCGAGCCTGCCGCCGGCGTCGCACCGGCCGCCTTGGCAGTGAAGGTTACGGCGTTGGAGGAGACGTAGCTGAGCTCAGCATACGCGACGCCGGTCCTGGTCTCAAAGCCGATGCCGAAGTCCGCAAGGGACCCTAGTGGCTCATAGCCCCCGCCGGTCAGTCGTCCGACGTCCCCGAGGCGAAGAGCGATCGTCGGCAACCAGGTGGCCGAATAGCCGAAGTGCTCACGCATCTCGCGCACGTAGCGAAGATTAAGCTGCACCACCTCCCCCCATTCCGCGCCCCGTTGAAACTCAACCATGGAATGAGCCATTGGGCGATTGCAAGAACGAAGCTCTCCGAACTGGGCGCCGTTGCCGACCGTGGCCGGGCGGGTCCCGCCCGGGGTCAGGTCGCTGCAATCGTGGGGCTGATCGCCACCCGGTCGCGCATGCCGTGTTTGGACGTGCCGGTGATCATGAGCGCACTTGCATTCTCGTCGAACTTGGAGATCTGGGAGGCCAGCGGGAACGGTCGTTGGAGATCTTCGACGGAGATGCGGCTCGTCTCGTCGAGGTCGATCGTACCGTCTCCAGGTCCTGACCCCACGGTGACCCGGAAGATGGTCTCGAACGCGATCGTGCGGCCGCCGAGCCGAATCTCATAGTCGACGCGCACAGGGTACACGACGCGGTCGTTCGCCCGGTTGTTCTCGGGGTTCTCTGGGCTGTCCATCCAGTGCTGTCGAAAGTCACTGAGTTGAAGGATGTTCTGGACTTGGTCACCCTCGGACAAAGCCTTCACGCGGGTAGCTCGCCTGTGATTGTGCCGCCCATGATAACAACCTTTGTCTTGGAGACGCCAAGCCGGAGCTGGTGCGAGAGCGAGGCGAGGGCGATGCAGGAGAGCGTATGGAGTCTGCCAAGCCAAGCTTTGCCGTACATGGCTGGGGAATCTGAGGCCATTGAATGGCTGCTCTCCGGCTGGAGCCCAACTTCAGCTACTGGCGCAACGCTGACGCTCGCTGAACGCTAGCCGTTCAGTCGATCCCTTACCAGAAGGCGATATTCCAGCGGACGGTCGCCCGCATCTACCGGACCTTGTCGGTCGCGGTCCTACGCCGAGCATCCCAAGCCTTCATGATGTTCTTCTGCCGTCCCACGGGGGTATAGCCAATCACGGTGTAGAGCTGCGCCGCACCTCCCAGCCTGGCCAGGCACGTCGTCGGGCTGGGAAGCTCGCTGTCCTCGTGAATGAGGCGCGACGTCAGTCGCCCCTCCCGCGCCAACAGCGCCTTCAAACGCGCGATGAGTTCCGCATCCGACATTGCGGACTTCCGGGCCCACTTCTCCCCCGGCGCCTTGACGCGCGCCCGCGAGGTGCGCTGCCGATACGAAAGCCGCCAACCTGCCAGCTCATAGGCCGCCGTAAGGCTGCCGAAACGCCTGCGGATGATGTGCACGCTGTGAACCCCAGGCGTGGATGCGATCAGCTCCATGTCCAGGCGGCCGTGCTGCCCAATGATGGTGCGAAGTTCTTCGATCAGCGCTTCGTCTGGGACCCCTCGGCCGGAGTGGTATTCCGCCCGTCGGGCCTGGGCTTTGGCAAACAGGCCCTTCGACACCAGCGGGGGACAGGCGTCATGGACCCGGACCCAATCTTCCTTCGGCTGCGCCTGGGATTTCCGCAGCCTTGCGCGCCGCCGATTCAGCACCAGCGTCCCGACATAGGCCTCGTTGGCGATCAGTGCGCGGACGCCCCAAGGAGCCCAAGTGCGACCACTCGGTCCTGTCACCCCTTCCAAGTTTAGACGACGCGCAATGTCCGTGGCTTTCAGGCGCCGGGTCGCATAGTCGGCGAAGATCCGACGCACCGTCGCGACCTCAATCTCGGGTCCCCGTACCAGCTTGCTGCGATGGCCGTGGAGCGCCTTCCGCTCGCCGGGCTCCATCACAGCGCCGGCCTTACCGTCGAAGCGGACCATCTGGCGGCGAAAGCCGTAAGGCGCGGCGCCGCCCCGCCAATATCCCTGCAGTGCGACCCCTCTCTGGGCCCGGATAACCTTGGCGGACAGCTCCCCCAGATACTCGGCAGCCATCGCCCGCTTGATCTGCTTCATGATGCTGGCCGCGAGGCTCGCTTCGTCGCCGAACGCCTCAGCGCAATAGGTGACCTGGACGCCGTAGGACCGGCAGATGAACTCGTAGTGCGCGGCCTCGTCCGGATCCTGGAAGCGTCCCCATCTACTGACATCGAGCACCAGGACCACCTCGAAGGCCGCCGACCCGCTGACAATGTCGGCGAGGAGCTGCTTGAGGCCGCCGCGGGTCTCGAATTCCAGTCCGCTCACGCCAGCGTCGACGTAGCTCTTCACCACGTCGAGGTCACAGGCTTGCGCATAGGCCGCGATAGCTCGGGTCTGGCTCTCCAGCGAGTAGCGCTGGTGCTCCGCTGACATGCGCAGGTACTGCGCTGCGCGCCTCGTCCCTGCGCCTGCCATCCACGCCTCCAAGGTCAACTGCTGAAACAACCTCGAGCGTGCGCCTCGCGTTCCGCGCCGTGCGTCAGGGCCCGAAGGCGAGGGCGGCCAGGCCGACGCCCGCAAGGGCGCCCGCTAGGACGAGGACGGCCCAGCCACTGGCCTTTGCTTCGAGCCAAGTGCCGATCTTCAGCGACAGCGTGGCGGGGGGAGGGGATGAATGTTCTCGGTGCTGCGTCATGGCTGTATCTTAAATACAGTATACGTCAGGAACGGTCGCATGCTTGCCCGCACCTGCGCTTCATCGCATTGATCCCCAACCTCCAGACGACGTCCAAGGTGTCCGTGTCCGAAGCTTCATCGACGATGGCGGTCATGCGCGCCGAGCCCGACGGCTACGACATGGCCAAGATCCAGCTCATGGGACGCCAGGCGGCGGGCCACGGCTTCCTCCGCGCCGCCGTCCAGGCCCGGGGCGACAATCCCGTCCACGCGTTCACCGGCACGAACCGGGCCGCTGAGGGGTTCAAGGCGATCGTACGCAAGATCGACCCGACGGCGACGGTCGAGTGGATCCACACAGAGCATCTTCACCGGGTCGCCGACGTCGGCGTCCTGTTCCTGGCCGACGCGACGGTCGCGTCCCACGCCAAGATGCGTCAGCGCGTCGGGCTCACCGCCTTCTCGTTCTGCGGCGTGACCCACACCACCGCCACCCACGGCGCGATGGACGAGATCGCCGGCCTCCTGCGCGAACCCGTGGCGCCCTGGGACGCCCTGATCTGCACCTCGACCTCCGTCGCCGAGACCGTCCGACGTATTCATGAGGCCGAGGCCGACTACCTCCGTTGGCGCCTGGGCCCCGAGGTGCGGATCCAGGGGCCGCAGCTGCCGCTCATTCCGCTGGGCGTCCATTGCGACGACTTCGTCTTCAGCGAAGCGACCCGGACGGCCGCCCGGACGGCGCTGGCCCTCGAGGCGGACGAGGTGGCCTGCCTGTTCACCGGCCGCCTGGTGTTCCACGCCAAAGCTCACCCGCACGCCATGTTCCGCGGCCTCCAGCTCGCGGCTCAACGAAGCGGCAAGCGGCTGGCGCTGATCCTCTCCGGCTGGTTCCCCAACGCCGACATCGAGGCCGCCTTCCGCGACGGCGCACGAGACTTCGCTCCCGACGTCCGGCTCATCGTCATCGATGGCCGCCAACCCGTGGGGCGCGAGCACAGCTGGGCCGCCGCCGACCTGTTCATCTCCCTGTCCGACAGCATCCAGGAAACCTTCGGCCTCACGCCGATCGAGGCGATGGCCGCCGCCCTGCCCGTCGTCGTCACCGACTGGGACGGCTACAAGGACACGGTCCGGGACGGCGTCGACGGCTTCCGCGTGCGCACCTGGGCGCCGGACGGCGGGGCCGGCGTGGCGCTCGCGCGCGCCCATGAGAACCAGACGCTGAACTATGACTCCTACTGCTGGGCCGCGACCGCAGCGACCGCGGTCGACATGGGCCAGGTCGCCGAGGCGGTCGCGACGCTCGCCGCCAATCCCGACCTGCGACGGCGCATGGGCGAGGCCGGCCGGGCGCGGGCGCGGGCGATCTACGACTGGCGAGTCGTCTTCCATCAGCATCAGGAGCTGTGGGCCGATCTGAACGCACGCCGACGCGCCGCCGCCGCCGATCCCGCCTTGCAGGACCATCTGGGCCGCATGCCCCGCGCGTCGTCAGCCCGCCTGGATCCCTTCCACGCTTTCGGCCACTACCCCACCGAGCTCCTCACGCCCCAGACCCGCCTCGCGCTCGCGCCCGGCGTCACCCGCGCCGACCTGACCGTCGTGCTCAACCACGCCCTCTTCAGCGGCCTCGCCTTCCCCGCCTCGAAGGCCGAAGACGTCTTCGGCGCTCTGGAGTCCGCCGGCCCCGCCACCCTCACCGAAACCGCCACCCGCTTGAACGCCAACCTCGCCCTCATCACACGAGCGGCGGCGTTGCTTGTGAAGGCTGGATTGGTGGGGGCACACTAGGTCAGCACATCGGACAGGTGCGGGGGAACCAGCACTACCGTTCTGTCGAGCTAGCCACGCCATCCCGCTGGCGAGCATTGCCTCATATACGTCCCGCAAAATGCGGCGTCTGGCGCCAGCTTGGCGCGAGGAGGCTCTCGCGCCACACGCGAACGACGTTGACGCGTCACATCACAAGCCAGGAGTGTGGCGGCGTTAGGGGAGACTCTAGAAGATGCAAACTCTCAGGTTTGTGGGTGCCGTCCTCGCGGCCGCTGTCGCTCTGCCGGCTCATGCGGCGATCATCGCGTTCGACAGCGGGACACCCGTGACTAACCCCACCAACCAGACCGGCTTCGAGCGGTTCACGCAGGTGAGCAACCCTGCGAACGTCCCATATGTCGAGGATGGCATTGCGGTGACCTTCGTAAGCACGTCAGGCATCGCGCAGGTTTCCAGCTTTCTGCCGCGGACCGGCGACGACAACTTTCAGATCGGTGGGGCGGGCGACTACGTGCGGATCCGAATGACCAATGGCAGCCTGATCGACGGTATTCACTGGTGGGCGCGCGGCCGGAGCAACCAGGCGATCTACTGGCAGGCCTTGCGCGGCGGCAATCTGGTGCAGGCCAATCACTTCAGCGCGTTCGGAAGCGACGACTTGTACCGCGCCTTCGGTCTCCTTGTGACCTCGCCCGGCCAGCAGTTCGACGAACTGCGCCTGGTGACTGTGCGGGACGGGACGCCGTTCGCGCCGAACAATTCCAGTTCGTTCTTCCTGGATGATTTATTCATCCACGCCATCGATCCGCCGACAGCGGTGCCGGAGCCGGGTGCGTGGGCGCTGATGGTCGCGGGGTTTGGCCTTGCGGGTGCTGGGCTACGCCATCGCCGTTTCCGGGGCATGAGACCTGGGGCGCTTTAGGCGCCGATCCGCGAGTTCGATCGCAGCGCGTACTTTGAAGATCCAATCTGCTTAGCAGAAACTCATGGCTTTCTGGGGCGGTTCGACGACTGTCGATAGGGAGAGACGAGGGGCCTAGCACAGTTCCCTGTCATCCAGGCCATAGCAGGAATATGTGAAACGGCTTGGGAGGCTATCGTCCGTATCCACCTTCACGCACCCCCGCGGCTCGCATGAGGGCCCCTAACTCACGGCCCTGGAGGTTACACTTGGCGACCACGCGGTCATGGCTGCGATGCTGGGCCAAGCACTTCACGCTGCGGCCCTTGGCAATGCGGGCCAGCGCTACCTTTGCTTCTTGGCCGCCCGGGTGCGCCAGTTCGGGCGCGTAGAAGTCGGCTAGGCGAACTTCGGCCCATTGCTGCGGTTCAGGGCCTAGCGCCACGCACAGGCTGTCTCCGTCGCCCACATAGACGACAGGCCCGCTGAACGTCCGGCCAGATTCTAGCGCCTCCGGCATAGGTCCCTTATCGGGGATCAGCTTGCAGGGATCAGCAAGTGCGGGAGAGGCGACCGCAAGGCCTGCAAAGACTGCCGCACGAAGGCTCACGCGGCCACTGGCTCGGGCGGATCGAAGGCTAGTACGCGACTGCCGGGGGGCTTCAGCACGCTACGATAGTCAGCGCTCAGGTCCAGCCAGATCCGCGCGCTCTCGCGGTCCAGAAACACGGGTTGCCGGTCATGGAAGCGGACCATGTCACAGGCGTCGGTCACGCCTTGCATCAGCATCGTGTAGCTCTCGGTCGTCTCGCCCTGCCATGTGTGGCGCGCCCACAGGCCGGCGAGGAAGAGGGGTGAGCCATCGGCCGGGCTAATGGCGTGCTTTGTCATCCGACCCTTCGGTCCCGTGTGCTCGACGAAGTGGGTTGCCGGAATGATGCAGCGCTTCTCTTTGAGGATCTGCCGGAAAGTCGCCTTCTCGTGCATCTCCTCGGAGCGGCAGTTGTTCGTGGCGGCCTTCCAGTCCTTTGCCGGGCCCTTGTGGAAGAACGGCACGACGCCCCACCGGCCCACGGCCGGCTCCAGGCCCGCGGAAGGATTTGCCGGATCGATCGGCCGGACGAAGAGGCCCTGGTAGCGCGGCCAGACCGACTCCGTCGCCCAGGGCTGGTTCGCCAGCGTGGCGTCGCCGGCCGACAAGACCAAGTCGAGGCCTAGCAGTTCCTGAAACTGCCTCACCAGGTCCGGCAGGCTGGCGTTGTTGCTGTAGAGGTTGCACATGTTCCGAACCCTGTGGCGCGGCCTGCAGGGAGTCCATCGGAGGGCTGGAAATCTCCACAGGATATAGCGACAGGAGGCCCGCCTTGACCGTGTCCGAGCAGACCTGGGCCCGTGAGAGCGAAGCGGATCGGCGACGCCTTGTTCTCGAGGCCGCCACCCTGGGCTTCCGCTTGGTCGTCGTGACTCAGGAAGGCACGGAGTGGCAGCCTGATCCAGATCCATCGACCTGGTAGGTCGGCTCACGGACGCGCCCGACACCCTTTTTGCGTCCTCCGAGACAGGTAAGGTCGGGTTCGTTTGGCAGGGGTCGCAGTTGAGCCCATCGGATGTTCCGCGACCGTGCACTACCCGGGTAGGATAGCGAGATGGACCTTGAGGAGCAGCACCGCCGCGCCGTGCACTTACTCTGCGAGGGGCGCTTTCAGGAGGCGTGGCCGCTCTACGAGGCGCGGCGACAAATGCCCGGAACGACAACGCTGGAGCCCGTGGCCGACTACCCGGAATGGCTAGGCGAAGACGTCAGCGGTAGAACGGTGATGGTCGTGGCCGAACAAGGCTTCGGCGATCAATTGATGTTCGCGCGCTACCTACCGAAGCTGGCAGCGCGAGGGGCGACGATCAAGCTCCTGTGCCATCCCTCGATCTGGTTGCTGTTCGGCAGCTTGGGCTACGCAGGTCACCCGTACTTCGTGAACGCGCCTGCCCCGCCGGCCGACTATTGGGTTCTGATGGGCTCTCTGCCCCTTCGACTTGGGATCCCCGAGCCGCCTGAGGCCGTCTACATGTCCCGCACGACGGGGCAGGGCGTGGGCGTCAAAACTTCGGGAAGCCCAACGCACCTGAACGACGCCTTTCGATCCCTGCCGCCGTCCGCTGCATCCCGGCTGCTGTCGATGGGCCGCGATCTGGACCCTTCGGCGACCGGCGCCCGCTCATTCCAGCAGACCGCAGAGATCGTCGCCAAGTTGGGCTTGGTGGTCTCCGTAGATACGTCCGTCGTTCACCTGGCGGGCGCGATGGGAAAGCCTTGCTGGGTCCTCTTGTCCCGTCAGGGCCTAGACTGGCGTTGGGGTGATGGCGTCCGCTCGCCTTGGTATCCGGAGATGCGGCTCATCCGACAGCAGCGGGACGGGGATTGGGATGCCGTCCTCGACGTCGTCAGCCGGGATCTTGAGCGGGCATGATGACGCGGCCAGGGTCCGTCTTCCCGGTAGCGCTAAATCCAGACGCGGGCCGAGCCTCCGCAGACTCTGCAGACAAGCCGGGCGCGAATCTCCATCGGCGTTGCGTCCGAGCCGAAGAGCCTTACCGCCTCGGGACGGGCGAACGTCACACGGCGATCGCATCCTTCGCACTGCGCCTTGAGGACCTGATCCGTCCGCAGGGAGCGGTTCAGGTTCTGGAAGAGCTGTCCCATGTCAGCGCCTCGAGCCCGGCACAGGCTTCGGCCCGTCACGACGCTTTCGGGACCACGCCGCTCGCTCGGCCTCGTGCATCGGCCAATAGACCAGCGTGCGGCCCTTCCATTTCCCCAGCACCTCGCCGCTCGTGCCGCCGCCACTAAGGACGCCCACGCGATAGGGCACATCGAGGTCGTTGAGAGCACTGGGCGCGAAGTTGGCGGTGGCCTCCTCGGCCATGAGCCGGATGCGGATGATGTCGCGCTTCGTGAAGCCAAACTGAGCCAGGAAGACCTTGCGGACGGCGTCGTTCATGTCGCCGGTGATCATCGGCCGATAGGGAGTGCCCGGGGCCGGGGAGGCCATGTAGTGGCCGCGGGCGCCGCACTGTGCGCAGGGCGGCCGGTCATCCCAGAGGCAGGCGTCCCAGCCCAGCTCGCGAGCCAGCGCGGCGAGATCCTGCTCCACCCAGGCTTTGCACCTGGGCGCCGTGCAGCAGAACGCCAAGCGCGTCCCTAGCCGCTTCATCTCCCGGAATGTGCCTTGCCATGTTTGAGGTTGATGCTCGTTGCCGCCGGTCGCCATGACGTGAACGAACAGCGAACATATGCAGACAGTCAACTGACAGTGGAGTGACCCTGGTTGATGGAGGACCGGACGTGACTACGGTTGACCGCGCCCACGAGGCGCGTTCCAGTTGTGCCGTCTGAGGGGGAGTTCATCTTGCGTAGGATCGGTGGGGCAATCGTTGCGGTCTTGGCTCTGGCCGGCGCTGCCGGCGCTCAGGAGACTTCGGCTGGCCTGATGCTGAGCTGCGAGGGGACCGATGTCGCCGTCCAGAAAACGGGATCGACCACGACGGTGAAGACGACGCCGGGCGTCGATCCGGGGATTGGCTCTGCGCAGCACCGCGCCGCAGTCATCGCCGGGTCGACGCGTACGGAGACCACTACGACGCCGGTCTACTCCGACGTACGCGTTCCGGCACGGCTCAGCGTCGCGATCCAAGGCGATGCCATCCGGGTTCGTCCGTCCGACAACACTCGCCCCGGCCTCGGCGCCAAGAGGTCGCCAGACGGCTGGTACGACTTGGCGGAGGTGGCGATCACTGAGGCCCAGATCCGCGGTAAAGCGGCGTACGGCGGAATCCTGAGCGGAAAGTACCGCCTGTCCATCGATCGCCAGACGGGCGATGCCCAGTTCGGGAGCTTCCGGGGCGTTTGCGACAAGGCGGCAAACGGCCCAAAGGAGCGCAGGTTCTAGGCTGTCAGGGCATCTGAGGCCGTATCCTGGAGCTAGACCCCGAGGTTGATGGCCGCATCTGGCGCTTCTTTGATGCCCCAGGCATATGCGCCGCTCTTGCAGAAGCCGACCCCCCAGGGCCTTGCGAGCAAAAAGTTTCAGCGTGCTGAGATGGAAACCTTTGGAGGTGGCTAGCCCGCCTTGTGCAGGTGGCCAACCCGCCGCTTCAGAAGTGCCGTCATACTGGAGCCCCGCGTCGCATCAAAAGCGACGACCAGCGGCTGTTCGGCGACACCGACGAGGTGGGCCAGATTGCCGCCAATGCCTCAGCTTTCACAAGAGGTCGTGCTGGAGGGTGTATCCATCAGGACGCCGATCTCAGGTTCTGGTGGAAGTATCGGCATTTCGTCGACCGAGTGCGGATCATTCTGGCCCCTCCAACAAGGGCCGGGCTTGTCGCGTAGCATGTCGCGTCGAGCCGCCGACGCAATTTCGGAGCCGTTGAAATCCCTTGGGAATTCTTCGCAACATCGACGCAACATGCTATGTCCGGGTAGCGTCTTGCTCCGCCTCAAGGCGCTGAATTCGCAAGGGAAAAATTGGAGGCCCGACCGAGAATCGAACTCGGGTGCACGGATTTGCAGTCCGCTGCGTCACCACTCCGCCATCGGGCCGCCTGAGGCCCGTCAGGGCCGCCAACCGACTTGGGGCGTGACAGCAGGCTGTCATGCTCCAGAGGTGAGGGGCGGGTTGCTAACAGAACGGCCCTTAGGCCGCAATTGCCTTCCCATCGCGCGGGCCTATAACCCGCCGCAAGACGTATGCCGTTCCGCGCAAGGATTCCCGATGGCCGACTTCGCTGCCGCCCGCCTCAACATGGTGGAAAGCCAGGTGCGCACCCAGGATGTCACGGATGTGCGAATCCATGACGCCATGCGCACGCTGCCGCGCGAGCGGTTCGTGCCCGACACGAAATCGCACCTCGCCTACACGGACATCGAGGTGGAGTACGCTCCCGGCCGCTGGCTGCTGAAGCCGCGCGACGTGGCCAAGCTGCTGCAGGCGCTGCGTCCGATGCCGGGCGAGAAGGTGTTGGCGATCAGCGCTCCCTATGCGGCGGCGGTGATAGAAGAACTGGGGGGGCAGGTGACCCGCGCCGAGGCCGGCGAGGCGGTTCCCGGTGACGGCTACGATCTCATCGTCTGCGAAGGCGCCGTGACCCGCGCGCCCGACGCATGGGCCGCCGCGCTTGCGATGAACGGCAGGCTGGGCGTGGTCGAACGGGACGGTCCCGTGGGCAAGGCCGTGCTGATCGTGCGTGCGGCCGACGGCTTGGGCCGCCGCGACCTTTTCGATTCGTTCCCGCCCGTGCTGGCCGGTTTCGAGGCTCAACATGGTTTCGCCTTCTAGTTGGGCTTTGAAACACCCGCGAAACGGCGGCGTGAAAAAAGCTTAAGGTGACGGAGCTTGGTCCAGGCGGCAGACGGAAGCATATAAGGCTGCGTCTCTCGCGAGATCGGGGATAACGAATGTCGATGAACTTCCGTGGCCGCCTGTTGGCCGCGACTGTGTGTGCCGGCGCTCTCGGCGCCGCTGTCCCGGCCTCGGCGGAGACTTTGGCTGACGCTTTGGCGCTGGCCTATCAGAACAACCCGACCCTCCAGGCCCAGCGTGCGACGCAGCGGGCCCTTGATGAGAGCTACGTGCAGGCCCGCACGGGCTGGCGGCCCACCCTCGGCGCCCAGTTCACGGCCCAGTGGGCCGAGACCCAGACGCCGATCGCCGGCCGTGGGGTCGACCTCACCGGCGACGGCGTACCCGACAGCTTCGGCGCCGGCGGCATTCGCCGTTCGAACCGGGGGACCGCGGGTTTGAGCTTCACCCAGCCCCTGTGGACCGGCGGCCGCACGGCGGCGGCGGTCAATGCCGCCAACGCCGACGTTCTCGCAGGCCGCGAAAACCTGCGCCGGATCGAGGCTCAGGTCATGGCCTCGGTCATCACCGCCTATTCCGATACCCGCCGCGACCAGGAAGCCCTGCGGATCCGCCAGGAGAACGTCAACGTCCTGACGCGCCAGCTGCAGGAATCGCAGGCCCGCTTCGACGTCGGCGAAGTGACGCGCACCGACGTCGCCCAATCGCAGGCTCGCCTTTCGCAGGCCCAGGCGCTGTACCAGCAGGCGGTCGCCGCGCTCGCGATCACGCGGGCCAATTATGCGACACTCGTCGGCCAGAACCCCGGTGAGCTGGCCCCCGAGCCGTCGTTGGCCTACCTGCTGCCCACCGATCCCGACGAAGCCTACAAGGTCGCCGAGGCGCAGAACCCTCAGCTGCGCGCTCAGCAGTTCCTGGAACAGGCCAGCCGCGCCCGTGTGGCGGGCGCCCGCGCGGAGCGCATGCCGACCGTATCGGCGAACCTCGCGGTGCAGCACAACGGCCTGATCGACCCCTACGACCCGCGCGACAACTTCGGCCGCACGGTCAGCGCGCAGATCACCGCGACGGTGCCGCTGTTCACCGGCGGTCTCGCGTCGTCGCGCATCCGCCAGGCGGTGGAGCGCAACAATGCCGACCGGATCACGGTCGAGGGCGTGCGCCGCAGCGTGATGCAGGGTGTGACCCAGTTCTGGAGCCAGCTGATCGCCTCGCGCGCCAATATCGCGTCGGCCGAGGAGCAGGTCCGGGCGGCGCGGATCGCCGCTGAGGGGACGCGCCAGGAACAGCAGGTGGGCCTGCGCACCACCATCGACGTGCTGAACGCCGAACAGGAACTGCGCCAGGCCGAGCTGAACCAGGTCACGTCGCGCCGCGACGAGTACGTGGCCGCCGCCAACGTGCTGGCTACCATGGGCCGTCTGGAAGGCCGCAACCTGGTGCCCAGTTCGCCGCAGTACGACGCCGGCAAGAACTTCCGGAAGCTGCGACTCACCTGGGGCTGGGTGCCCTGGGAAGAGCCGGTCAGCATCGTGGATGGCCTGGCGACGCCTTGGCCGTCGGCCAAACCGAGCGAAAAGCCGTTGGAAACCACCATCGCGCCCGGGTTGCAGCCCGGTCCGGCGGCGCCTGCGCCCCGTTGACGCTTCGCTATCCGCAGAAATTGCAAGGACGGCCGTGCGCGCATAGGCTCTAGCCTCAGATTCACACCGCGGCGGCAGGGCGATGTCCGAGACGAGTTCACAAGAACCGACGATGGAGGAAATCCTCGCCTCCATCCGCCGCATCATCTCCGAGGATGAGGCTCCGGCCGAAGCGCCGCCTCCGCTGCCCGAGCCTGAGCCGATCGCCGCTGCGCCCCCCGCGCCGGAGATCGAGATTCCTGTCGATGACCAGATCGCTGCGATTCGGGCGGCGGCCGGCGTCGCGCCCGAAGAGGACGACGACGATGGCGACCTGGAGCTGACCCAGAAGGTCGAGACCCACGGCGACCTCGACTTCGTCGCCGCCGAGCCGGCGCCGGCGCCCGAACCGCTGCCCGTCGCCGAAGCGCCGGCGCCGGCGGTCGAAGGCCTGGTCAGCGCCTCAGTGGCTGCGGCCGCCGCCGCCACCTTCGGCCGCCTGTCGTCGGGCATCCTGATGCCGGCCGAGGGCCGCACGCTGGAGGATGTCGTCCGCGAAATGCTGCGCCCGATGCTCCAGCAGTGGCTGGATGAGAATCTTCCGGCCATCGTTCAGCAGGCCGTTGACGCCGAAGTCGATCGCATCTCGCGCGGCCGAGTACGCTGACCCGAACTTGCTCCCCCGCTGGGGGAGCTCCCGCGAAGCGGGTGAGGGGGCTTCCCCAGCGACATCCGACGCAGCGCGCGGGCGCTAGCCCGACTCTCTGAGCGGACCTCCTCCGTCGGCGTCGCCGACACCTCCCCCTGCGGGGGAGGAACTGCTAATGCACGCCCCCTTACGCACGTAGACAGACATGCTCGACAAGACCTTCGATCCCAAGACCGCCGAACCGCGCCTCTACCAAGCCTGGGAGGCTTCGGGAGGCTTTGCGCCCACCGATGACCCGAACGCCGAGCCGTTCTCGATCGTGATCCCGCCGCCGAACGTGACGGGCTCGCTGCATATCGGGCACGCGCTGAACAACACGCTGCAGGACGTGCTGATCCGGTTCGAGCGGATGCGCGGGAAGGCGGCCCTGTGGCTGCCCGGCACCGACCACGCGGGGATCGCCACGCAGATGGTGGTCGAGCGCCAGCTGGCGCAAGCCGGCAACCAGAGCCGACGCGACATGGGCCGCGACGACTTCGTCGCCAAGGTCTGGGAGTGGAAGGCGCAGTCCGGCGGGACGATCGTCAACCAGCTGCGCCGGCTGGGCGCGAGCTGCGACTGGAGCCGTGAGCGCTTCACCCTGGACGAGGGCCTGTCGGCCGCCGTCCGCAAGGTGTTCGTCCAGCTCCACAAGGAGAAGCTCATCTACCGCGACAAGCGGTTGGTGAACTGGGATCCGCACTTCCAGACCGCGATCTCGGACCTCGAGGTCGAGGCGCGCGAGGTCGACGGCCACTACTGGCACTTCGCGTATCCGCTGGAGGACGGCTCGGGCGAGATCGTCGTCGCCACCACGCGGCCTGAGACGATGCTGGGCGACACCGCCGTGGCGGTGCATCCCGATGACGAGCGCTACAAGGCCGTCGTCGGCAAGGCGGTGCGGCTGCCGATCGTGAACCGTCCGATTCCGATCATCGCCGACGAGTACCCGGATCCCGAGAAGGGCTCGGGCGCGGTGAAGATCACGCCGGCGCACGACTTCAACGACTTCGCGGTCGGCAAGCGACACAGCCTGCCGATGATCAACATCTTCGACGACTTCGCGCGGATCAACGACAACGCCCCGCCCGAGTACCGCGGCCTGGACCGCTTCGAGGCGCGCAAGAAGGTGATCGCGGCGTTCGAGGAACTGGGCCTGCTGCGCGAGATCGAGAAGACCCGCCACACTGTCCCGCACGGGGACCGCTCGGGCGTGGTGGTCGAGCCCTACCTGACCGACCAGTGGTACGTCGCCGCCGACGTCCTGGCCAAACCCGCCATCAAGGCGGTGGAGGAGGGCGACACCGTCTTCGTTCCGAAGAACTGGGAGAAGACCTACTTCGAGTGGATGCGGAACATCCAGCCGTGGTGCGTCTCGCGCCAGCTGTGGTGGGGCCATCGGATCCCGGCGTGGTACGGCCCTTCGCTGGATCCCGAGGCTAAGGACAAGCACACTGCGAAGGTGTTTGTCGCTGAAACCGCCGAGGAAGCTCTCGATGAAGCGAGGCGCTTCTACGGCCCGGACGTCGCAGTCGAAGTCGATGACAACTTCCCCGGCTGGGAGAAGGTCAACGGCGTCTTCTCGAAGGTTCGACTCAAGCAGGATGAGGACGTCCTCGACACCTGGTTCTCGTCGGGCCTCTGGCCCTTCTCGACCATGGGCTGGCCCGAGAAGACGTCGGACCTGGCGCGGTTCTACCCGACCCACACCCTGATCACCGGTTTTGACATCATCTTCTTCTGGGTCGCCCGGATGATGATGCAGGGCCTCCACTTCACGGGTGAGGTCCCGTTCAAGCGAGTCTTCATCAACGCCCTGGTGCGCGACGCCTCGGGCGCGAAGATGTCGAAGTCCAAAGGCAACGTCCTGGACCCCCTGGAACTGGTGGACGAGTTCGGCGCCGACGCCCTGCGGTTCACCCTGACCGCCATGTCGGGACAGGCGCGTGACATCAAGCTCAGCCGCCAGCGCATCGAGGGCTACCGCAACTTCGGCACCAAGCTGTGGAACGCCAGCCGGTTCTGCCAGGTGAACGGTTGCGCCCGGGCGGAAGGATTCGACCCCGCCGCGGTCAAGGCGCCGCTGAACCGTTGGATCGTCGGCGAAACCCAGCGCACCGCCGCCGCGGTCACCGCCGCCCTGGATGGGTGCGGCTTCGATGAGACGGCGAACGGTCTCTATCGCTTCATCTGGAACCAGTTCTGCGACTGGTATGTCGAGCTGGCCAAGCCCCTGCTCACGGGCGCGGACGAGGCCGCCAAGGCCGAGACCCAGGCCACGGCCGCCTGGGTGCTGGATGTGATCCTGAAGCTGTTGCACCCGGTGATGCCGTTCATCACCGAGGAGCTGTGGCAGCAGACCGCCGACCTGGGCGCCGCCCGGGCCGAGCGCCAACTGATGACCGCGCGCTGGCCCGACCTGCCGGCCAGCCTGGTCGATGCGGCCGCCGACGCCGAGATCGGCCTGATCATCGACACGATCACCGAGGGTCGCTCGGTGCGCCAGGGCCTCAATGTGCCGCTGTCGGCCCAGCCGCCGCTGCTGGTGATCGAGGCCCGTCCCGAACAGCGCGCGGTGCTAGGGGCCAGCGCGGCCCTGGTCGCGCGACTGCTCCGTGTGTCGGGCGTCGAGTTCGTCGAGGCGGCGCCCGCCGGCTCGATCCCCTTCGTCGTCGACGGCGCCACCCTGGCGCTGCCGGTCGCCGAGTTCATCGACATCGCCGCCGAACGCGCCCGCCTCACCAAGGAGGTGGCCAGCCTGGCCGGCGAGATCGAGAAGACGGCGAAGAAGCTCGGCAACGCCGATTTCATCGCCCGCGCGCCCGAGGAGGTGGTTGAGGAGAACCGCGAACGGCTGGCTGACGCCCAGGCGGCGAAGGCCAAGCTGGAAGCGGCCCTCGCGCGGCTCCAGACTGTCTGAGTATTCTGCGAACAATGTTATAGGAATGGCGGTATAATTCCGAGATTCAGGATAATGGGTATATTGCTGTCCTAAGCGGCAAAGCCTTACGAAGTACGGCATTGACGAGGGGCCGTGCGTCCGCCAGCCTCCCCATAGAAGCGCAGAAAAAAGCCAAACGCGCTCAAACACTGCTGGGGAGGCAGTCAGAATGAAACTCAGAAACACGCTACTCGCGTCCAGCATCCTGCTGGGCGTCTCCTTCGCCAACGCTGCGGCGCAGGCGCAAGAAGCCAACATGATCGAGGAACTGGTCGTCACCGCCGAAAAGCGGGAGCAGAGCCTGCAGGACGTGCCGGTCGCCATCTCGGCCTTCACCAGCAAGCAGCGCGACCTGGTCGGCATCTCGACGGTGCAGGACCTGACGAACTTCACGCCGGGCTTCGTCTACCAGTCGTCCAACGACCGAGCCAGCATGCGGGGCATCGGCCGCCTGACCAACGTCCACGCGGTGGACGGTGCGGTCTCGATCTACATCGACGGCCTCTTCACCACCTCGACCGTCCTGGCCGGCGGACCCCCGCTGGACGTCGACCGGGTCGAAATCCTGCGCGGCCCCCAGGGCACGCTCTACGGCCGTAACGCCATCGGCGGCACCGTGAACGTGATCTCGGTCCGTCCCACGGACGAGCTCTACGCCGAGGTCCGCGCCATCGCGGAGAACTACGACTTCACGAACTTCCAGTTCGCGGTGTCGGGTCCGATCGCCGAGAACCTGCGGATGCGCGTCTCGGGCTACAAGCTGGACCAGCGCAAGGGCTACTTCACCAACGTCAGCGGCGGGCCGTCGGAAGGCAGCAAGCGCGACGAGTATCAGGTCCAGGCGCAGGTCGAGGCCGACCTGGGCGAGAACGCCGAGCTGTGGGTGTCGTACAAGACCCTCGTCTGGCACAACCGCGGCGGTCCGGGCGCCCGCGCCGGCTATCTCAACGGCGCTTACGAGACGGGTCGTCTCGATCCGAACTTCTCGATCGTCTACAACTCGGCTCACGGCTACACGCCCGAGACCGGCGTGAACGGCATCGTCCCGGGCAGCCTGCGCCAGTTCAACAATTCGACGGTCACGTCGAACCCGGCGCTGGCCGACGAGCACGACTTCAACACCAACATCCCGCAGCGCGTGCGCCTGCGCGACGTCAACTCGCTGACGGCGAACTTCGTCTACCACCTGCCGTCGATCGACGTGAAATACGTCGGCGGCTACCAGGAGTATAAGTACGACCTGTACGGCGACACCGACGCCACCACGGTCCAGTCGTACCAGATCCCGCTGGCCGCCAACTCGATCTGCGGCACCGTCGGCGCGCTGTTCGCGGCGGGCCGGTCCAGCGTCAACTGCTCGCCTCTGACCGTGAACGCCAACAACGGTTACCACTACTTCGAATACCCGAAGTGGTTCAGCCACGAGATCAACTTCTCGTCCAACGGCGACGGGCCGGTCCAGTGGATCGTCGGCGGCTTCTATTACAACGAGAAGTACACCGGCACGGGCAGCACGGCCGACTTCTTCCTGGTCGGTCCGTCCAGTCTGCAGACCCCGATCCTCGGCGCCGCGCCCAACCCGCAGAACTTCTGGTCGACGGGCAACTACTCGCTGACGACGCGCAGCACGGCGGCGTTCGGCCAGGTCGACTGGCAGGCCACCGAGACCATCAAGTTCACGGCGGGCCTGCGCTACACCAAGGACAAGAAGTTCGGCACCGAATTCCGCCGCATCGTCTGTAACTCCGACGCCTGCTACCCGGGCCTCTATCCGGCTCTGGGTCTGGCGGGCTTCGGACCCGGCACGGCGGCAAACTGGGGCAGCCTGCTTGGCAATCTGGCCGCGCTGCCGGCGGTGGGCCAGGCGCTGGGTCTGGGCAACGCCCTGGCTCCGCTGGGCGGCCTGGGCAACGGCGCCATGGACCTCACCGACACCCTGGCGCCCAAGAGCACTGCGGGCCTGATCGAAGGCGTCAAGACGCCGTCGGTCTGCACGGGCGCGACCCCGGTTTGCCGCCAGTACACGATCAACCCGTCGACGGGCGTGGCCAGCCGTGACCTCTCCGACACCTCCGACGCCTGGACCGGCACGGTGGGCGTGCAGTGGGAGCCGGATGGCGACACCATGGCCTATGCCCGCTACAGCCGCGGCTACAAGGCGTTCGGCTTCTCGGCCGGCGGCTTCCTGGCGGTCCCGAAGGCGGACGAAGAGACCGTCAATTCGTACGAAGTGGGCCTGAAGAAGAACTTCTCGAACCTTCAGGTGAACCTGGCGGCCTTCTACCTCGACTACCGCGACCTGCAGGCCCCCGTGGCCGTGCGCGTCGGGGCCACCAACGTCACCCAGTTCGTGAACATCGCGAAATCGGTGTCGAAGGGCATCGAGGCCAGCGTGATCTGGCAGCCGATCCAGCCCCTGCGTCTGACGCTCGACTACGGCTGGAACCCGACCAAGATCAAGTCGAGCATCCCGCTGGTCGATGTGAACGACAACATCAACACCGGCGCCGTCAGCGTGGTGGGCAACAGCCTGCCGCAGGCGCCGGAGCACAAGCTGGCGCTGAACGCCGGCTACACCATCGAGATGGACCCCGGGAGCCTGACTCTCGGCGCCACCTACCTCTATCGGTCCAAGTCGTACGCCAACGTCTTCGAGCGTCAGTACAACTCGGCCCCGAGCTGGGATCAGGTGGACCTGCGGGCCCTCTGGGCGCCCACCGGCAACAAGTACACGGTGATCGCCTACGTGAAGAACGTGTTCAACGACGACGGCTACGCCGCCGCGGTGGCCGCTTCCCAGCGGAACAACAGCGCCACGGTGCCGTCCGACCGCTTCACCAACGGCGCACGGGTCTTCGAACTGACGCCGCCGCGCCTCTACGGCGTCGAGCTGCAGTACCGCTTCTAGGGATCGCACGCCCCGAAGGCTTCGCTTTCGGGGAAATGCGAAGACATCAGACCCCCCGGTCCGCAAGGGCCGGGGGGTCTTCTATTTGGCGCCCTGCCTCAGCGCCGACACTGAGCGCTGTTAGGCTGAGGCCCTGATTCGAGCAGCGCAGGACGCCCTTCACGTGAACGATCCGACCCACCTCAGGATCATCTCCCGCGCGTCCATGGACTATGTGGTCTCGATGTACAGCGCGATCCTGCGCGCCAGCCGCCACGACCCGGTCGACACCCTGCTGTTGAGCACCGTGGCGGTCGCCAACGTGGCGCATCTCAACACCGACAAGGCGCAGTCCCTGGCGTACGCTGGGCTCGACACCCCGGAGCCCATGGACATCAAGCGGCCCATCAGCCGCAACGCCGTGGCGCTGTCACTGGGCCTGTCCTACGAGACCACGCGTCGCCGGATTCAGAAGCTACTGGACGAAGGCTCCCTCATCGAGGTCGAGGGCGGCCTCGTCGGCGCCAACGAGCAGGTGAGCCCTGAGGTTGTCCGGGCGATGGCCGAACAGAACGCCATCCTCCTCAGGCGACTAATTCGCCTCCTGCGCGAACAAGGCGTTGAAGTTTAACCATAATCGCAACTTTCCGTACTCAGAATGGGCTACGACGACCGCCGCAGGTCCGGTCCGCTCGCTAGTCTGTGCATGAGCGGTCGGACTGTCCGATCCATGGCGCCGCCTCGGGCGGAGGCGAGCCGTGGCGATTCGTTGGTCATCAGACGTCCCGATCGGGCTCCGCAGGCGTCCGGCCCTTGGTGCAGGCCGGGCGCCTATTGTGGAGGGGACGCCCAGCTTCGCGGTCGCAGCGTTTGCCTCTTACCCTAGGTTATGCTTGTTCACCCAGGACGCCGGGCATGGAATCCGGCGCGAGTTGGGAGACGATGATGCCTGAGGCCGAGCTGCCGCCCGGTTGGCCTGCAATGTCCATTGAGCAGGCCCATGCCCTGATCGGCCAGCCTGGCCTGCCCAGCGAAGTCGGCGAGGAAACGATCAACGGCGTTCGCCTCAAGGTCTGGAAGAACCAGCCGCCGACGCTGCGCGCCGTGGTCGAGATGGCCAAGGACCACGGCGACAAGGTCTTCCTGGTCTACGAGGACGAACGCGCCACCTACGACGCCTTCCACCGCGCGGTCGCAGCCTTCGCCATCGAACTCCAGGCGCAGGGCGTGGCCAAGGGCGACCGGGTCGCGGTCATCATGCGCAATGTCCCCGAGTGGGCGGTGGCCTTCTACGCGGCTGCGTCGATCGGGGCGATCGTAACCCCCCTGAACGCCTGGTGGACCGGTCCTGAGCTGGAATACGGCCTCACCGATTCCGGGACCAAGGTCGCCGTGATGGACGCCGAGCGCTACCAGCGCATGAGCGAGCATTTCGTCAATTGCCCCGATCTGAAGCGCGTCTACGTCAGCCGCGAGGTCGACGAGATCGCCCACCCGTACGTCACCAAGCTGGAGAGCGTGCTGGGTGGGACCGACGACTGGGCCAAGCTGCCGGACCAACCCATCCCGCCTGTCGACATCGCCACCGACGACGACGCGACCATCTTCTACACCTCGGGCACGACGGGCCGGCCCAAGGGCGCGCTGGCGACGCACCGGGCGATCAACACCAACATCATCACCGCCGGCGCGGCCGCCGCGAGAGGCTTCCTGCGCAAGGGCGAGATGCCGCCGGCCCCCGACCCGAATGCGCCCCAGCGCTCGGCGCTGTTGTCGGTGCCGTTCTTCCACGTGACCGGCTGTTTCGCGGTGCTGAATCCCACCGTGTTCGTGGGCGGCAAGCTGGTGCTGATGTTCAAGTGGGAGCCCATTCGCGCGTTCGAGCTGATCCAGCGCGAGAAGGTGACTTCGGCCGGCGGCGTTCCGACCATCGCCTGGCAGCTCCTGGAGCATCCGGCCCGCGCCAACTTCGACCTGTCGTCGCTGGAGTCGGTGAGCTATGGCGGCGCGCCCTCGGCGCCGGAACTGGTGCGGCGGCTGAAGGAGGTCTTCCCCAAGTCGTCCAGCGGCCAGGGCTGGGGCATGACCGAGACCTGCGCCACCGTCACCTCGAACGTGGCCGAGGACTACCAGAACCGCCCCGACAGCTGCGGACCGCCCGCCGCGGTCGCCGAGCTGCAGATCCGCGACCCCGCCGACGGCAAGACCGTGCTGCCCGCCGGCCAGATGGGCGAGCTGTGGTCCAAGGGGCCGATGAACGCCAAGCTCTACTGGAACAAGCCCGAGGCGACGGCCCAGACCTTCGTCGACGGCTGGGTCCGCACCGGCGACCTGGCGAAGATCGACGAGGAGGGCTTCTGCTTCATCCTCGACCGGGCCAAGGACATGCTGATCCGCGGCGGCGAGAACATCTACTGCGTCGAGGTGGAGAACGTTCTCTACGACCATCCGGCGGTGATGGACGCCGCGGTTGTGGGCAAGCCGCACCGGATCCTGGGCGAGGAGCCCGCCGCCGTTGTGACCCTGAAGCCTGGGACCCAGGCCACGGAAGAGGAGCTGCGCGCCCACGTGGCCGAGCGCCTGGCCGCCTTCAAGGTGCCGGTGGCCGTGAAGTTCTGGCACGAGACCCTGCCGCGCAACGCCAACGGCAAGATCCTGAAGAGCGAGCTGAAGAAGGTCTTCGCCGAAGAGCCGGCGACCTGAAGACGCGGGCTGACCAGCTCCTGGTCGCCCGCGGGCTGTTCGAGAGCCGCGCCAAGGCCCGCGCGGCGATCGAGGCTGGCGGGGTGGTCGCGGGCGGCCGGCCAGTCGCCAAGGCTGCGGAGCTGATCGACGACGACGCGGTGCTGGAGGCGGCCCCCGCCCACCCGTGGGTGGGACGCGGCGCGCTCAAGCTGGCGCATGTGCTGGATCTGTGGCCGGTCGCGGTCGAGGGCCGGGTGGTGCTGGACGTGGGCGCCTCGACCGGCGGTTTCACCGAGGTCTGCCTGAGCCGAGGGGCTTCTCGCGTGTACGCTGTCGATGTCGGCCGGGGCCAACTCCACCCGAAGGTCGCCGCCGATCCGCGGGTTGTGAGCCTCGAGGCCACCGACGCCCGAGATCTGACTCCCGCGATCATCCCCGATCCGCCCGGCCTGATCGTCACCGACGTGAGTTTCATCTCGCTCGCCAAGGCGCTTCCCGCCGCGCTGGCCCTGGCGCAGCCGGGGGCCGACCTGGTGGCGCTGGTGAAACCGCAGTTCGAAGTGGGCCGCGAGCGGGTGGGGAAGGGGGGCGTGGTCACCGACCCGGTCGCGCGACAGGGCGCGTTGGATGACGTGGCTGCGTTCCTCGCGGACTCAGGCTGGACGGTCCGCGAGACGACCGAAAGTCCGATCACAGGCGGCGACGGGAACCGGGAGTTCCTGCTTTGGGCGACGCGATAGAGCCAAAAGAAAATGGCCCGCCCCAGTACGCAGGACGGGCCAGGGTACTAGCCTGGAGTTTGGGATGGCCTCAGTCGACGACGGCGTACTTGCCGCTCGCGTCGCGGCAGACGCGCACGAAGCGGGTCTGGGTGCGGCCGTCGGGCATGTAGATCGGGCTTTCGGCCAGAGTGCAGTCCTCGCCGTCGCGAGCACGTTCTGCGACGCGGCGCTCGGGCGGCAGCTCGCGGTCGCGCCAGCCGGCGTCATCGCGCGCGTCGGCGGCCGCCCGGTCGGCGTAGGCGTCACGCTCGTAGTAGGGCGCGTCGGCTCGCGGCGGCAGCGGCGGGGGCGGCAGCGCGGCGGTGCGCTCGTACGAGTTGGTGCAGGCGGCGGTCTTGTTGCCGATGACGCCGCCGGCGATGGCGCCCAGCAGGCCGCCCAGGAGGGCGCCCTCGGTGCGGGCGTTGCGAGCCGCGGCGTTCGAGCCGATGACCGCGCCCATGCCGCCGCCGATCAGGGCGCCGGCCGTGCCGCGCTGGTTGGCGTCGCGGCGGCAGGGATCGTAGTTGTAGCCGGGGCTGCCGGGACCCTGGCCGGCCGACGGATAGCTCGACTGGGCCTGGGCCGCGCCGGCCACCAGCAGGGCCGCGCCGGCGAGGGCGGCTGCGGCCGCATTGGCTATGGCGTTCGACATCCGGTATTCCCTCTCTCGAAGCTCTCAGGTCGCTTACGGCGACGCTTGTCGCGAAGATGCGGCGGCGAACCTGAACGGCCGTTGAGAATCTCGTTCATGTTCGTTCATCTTTTCCTAATCGCACCCGCGCCGGCGGCCTCCGAATGAGGGGCCCCAAGCGTCGATTCCAGGGCGGCGGACGGCCCAGTCCGAGGCCGCCGCCGGGCCCGCCCGTCGAGCTGACGATTCAGTCCGTCGGCGGCGAGGGCGACGGCGTGGCCGCCGGACCCGTGTTCGTGCCGTTCACTCTGCCAGGCGAACGGGTCAGGGCGCAGGGCTCGGGCGACCGCCTGGAGCTGATGGAGGTGCTGGAGCCCAGCGCCGAACGTATTGCGCCCATCTGCCCGCACTTCGGCAGCTGCGGCGGCTGCGCACTGCAGCACTGGAGCCATGAGCCGTATCTTGCCTGGAAGGTCTCGCGATTGGCAGGGACGCTCGCGCGCGAGCGGATCGAGACCGAGATCCTGGCGCCCTACGCGGCGGGTCCGGCGACCCGGCGACGCGTGACGTTGCACGCCCGGCGCGGCGACCGCGACATGGCCCGGCTGGGCTACAAGGCGCGCAAGTCATGGGACCTCGTGGACATCGCCGTCTGCCCGATCGCCCATCCCACCATCCAGGCGGCGATCCCAGCCTTGAAGCGGCTGGCCGCGCGGCTGTTCGAACATCCGAAGTCGGCGCCGTCGCTGCATGTGACGCTGACCGACGCCGGCCTCGACATCGACATCACCGGCGTCGAGGCCAAGAGCGGCGGCCTCTCGGCCGACGCGCGCATGCAGCTTGCCGAACGGGCCGCCGAGGCCGGGTTCGTGCGCGTCACGCTGGGCGGAGAGGTGGCCTACATGGCCCACGCCCCGCATGTGCGGTTGGGCCCGGCGCGAGTAATCCTGCCGGCCGGCGGCTTCCTGCAGGCGACCAAGGACGCCGAGACGGCGATGGCCGACTTCGTGGCGGCCCAGGCGGCCGGCGCGACCCGGATCGCCGACCTGTTCTGCGGCGTCGGCACGTTCACCTTCCGCCTGGCCGAGATCGCGCCCACGCATGCGGCCGACTCGGCGCCCGAGGCTGTGGCGGCCCTGATGTCCGCGCTTTCGACCGCGCCGGGCCTGAAGGGCGTGACGGCCGAGGCCCGCGACCTCGCCCGTCGCCCGCTGCTGGTCCACGACCTGCGGCACATCGACGTCGCCGTGTTCGACCCGCCGCGCGCCGGCGCCGCCGAACAGACCGCTGAACTCGCCCGCTCAGGCGTGTCCCGCGTCATCGGGGTCTCGTGCAACCCCGCCACCTTCGCCCGCGACGCCCGCACCCTTATCGACGCCGGCTTCACGCTGGAGCGTCTGCTGCCGGTGGATCAGTTCCTATGGTCCCCGCATGTGGAGCTGGTGGGGGTGTTTACGCGGTAGAGGCGCCTCCAGTTCCTCACCCGCTTGCCGGGGGAGGGGGACCACGAAGTGGTGGAGGGGGCGCTGCGACGCCTCGCGAGCTCGATCAGGGAGCTCGAGATCATGCTGGCGTCGTCCAGAACACTGGACGCGGAAACACGAACTGTCGTGACGCCCTGATGGCGCAGGAAGGCATCGCGCCGCTCATCCTTCTGCGGTTGGTTGCCAAACGAATGGCCGTCGCCATCCACCTCGACGCACAGACGAGCCCGTGTACAGTAGAAGTCGAGCACGTGTGGGCCGAACGGGTGCTGCCTTCGGAAGGCTGGCTTGCCTGAACCTCTACCTCTTAGCGCAGTCCAGAGGATCACCTCCGGCAAGGTCATTCGTCGCCGAAGCTGTCGGGCGCGTTTCACGTTGTTGCTTATGCCTCTCATGGCGTCTCCAGCGCCCCCTCCACCACTTCGTGGTCCCCCTCCCCCGCAGGCGGGGGAGGAACTTTCATTCACCGAACAGGTCCAACTGGCCGCCGGGCTGGACGGGAACGCAGAAGCGGGTGACGTCCAGGGCGTTCCAGCTTTGGTTCAGGCCGTAGCGTTTGCGCGCGGCGCGGAAGCGGGCGGCCATCAGGTCGGCCACGGGGCCTTCCCCGCGCATTCGTGAGCGCCACTGCATGTCGTAGTCCTTGCCGCCGCGCATCTGACGGACCAGCGACATGACCCGGCGCGCGCGGTCGGGGTGGTCGGTCTCCAGCCACTCGCGGAACAGGTCCTTGATCTCCAGCGGCAGGCGCAGCGCCACATAGCCGGCGCCGTTCGCCCCGGCCTCGGCCGCGCGTTCGAGCACCGCCTCCATCTCATGGTCGTTCAGGCCCGGGATGGCCGGCGCGAACATCACCGAGACCGGCACGCCGGCCGCCGACAGCCGGCGCACGGCGTCGATCCGCTTCTCGGGCGTGGCGGCCCGGGGCTCCATCGAGCGCGCCAGCTTGCGGTCCAACGTCGTGATCGACATGGCCACCCGCGTCAGCCCCTGGGCGGCGGCCTCGGCCAGCAGGTCGATGTCGCGCACCACCAGCGCCGACTTGGTGATCACGGTGAAGGGATGGCGGAAGCGCAGCAGCACTTCGATCACGCCGCGGGTGATCCGCAGCCTGCGCTCCTGCGGCTGGTAGGGGTCGGTGTTGCCGCCGATGTGGATGAATTCCGGGATGTAGGACGGCTTCGACAGCTCCTTCTCCAAGAGCTTCGCCGCCTCGGGCTTGAAGAAGAGCTTCGATTCGAAGTCCAGGCCCGGCGACAGCCCCATGTAGGCGTGGGCCGGCCGGGCGTAGCAGTAGATGCAGCCATGCTCGCAGCCGCGGTAGGGGTTGATCGAGGCCGAGAAGCCCACGTCCGGGCTGTCATTATGGCTGATGATGACCCGGGCCTTCTCGGCGGTCAGCGTGGTCTCCAGCTTGGCCGGCGCCTCATCCTCCAGCGTCCAGCCATCGTCGAACGCCTCGCGCCCGAGGCTTTCGTACCGCCCGCTGGCGTTCGAGCGCGCGCCGCGGCCGCGCTGGGGCGGCGGGATCTGGGATGTGAAACCGCTGGACACCCTCCGAGCCTAACGGGCCGATCGGAACAAAACAAGAACTCTTGACGCCCTTAGCGGAACCACGGTCTGAGAGGACATGCTCACCGTGATCATCGACGCCCGTGCCACCGCCGACCGGCTGCCGGCGTTGCTGGCGCAGCTGACGGCGGGCGCCGTGGACGGGCTGGTGCGGCAGGTGCTGATCGTGGCGGCCGACGGTCAGGCGGGGATCGACGATCTCTGCGAGGAGACGGGCGCCGAGGCCCATGCCAGCCTTGAGGCGGCGGCCGAGGCCGCGCGGGCGGACCGGTTGCTGGTGTTGCCGGCCGACTTCCGCCTGCGGGACGGCTGGATCGGGTCGCTGGAGGGCCATCTGACGCGCAGCGGCGAGGGCGCCGTGGTCAGTGGCCTGTCGGAGGGCGGCCTGTTCGGCCGCCGGCCGTTCGGAGTGCTAGTTGAACGAGGCCGTCTGGAGGGTCGCCGCGGCGCCGATCTCCAACGTCTGCGTCGGGATCTCGGTCTGCGCGCCCGGCGGATCGGTTAGGTCGAGGCGGGCGTCCACCCGCCGCGCGCCGCCGGCGATCGCGTCGAGGGTCTTGGTCTCCTCGCCGAACATCCGCTTGTACGTCCAGTAGGACGTCATGACCTTCTCGACGTAGTTGCGGGTCTCGAGCGCCGGGAGGCTCTCGATCATCAGCAGCGGATCGTCGTCGCCCACCTTGGCCACGGTGTTGAGCACCGCGCCGGGGCCGGCGTTGTAGGCGGCCACCATCTTGAGCAGGTCGGCGCCCACGCCGCGGTCCATCAGGTAGGCCAGATAGTCCTGGCCCACCCGCAGGTTCACCGCGGGATTGAACAGGGTGCGCGGCTTGCGGACATAGGTCTTGTCGCCGGTGGCCAGCGCCGCCGACGTCGGCATCAGCTGCATCAGGCCCATGGCGCCTACGGGCGACACGGCCATCGGGTTGAAGGCGCTTTCCTGGCGCACGATCGCGTAGACCAGCGCCTTGTCCATCGTGAAGCCGTCCTTCGGCTCCAGCGGCGGGGTCTGGTACTCGCCCAGCGTCAGGTAGGTGGGCTTCTGCGCGCCATAGCCGGCCGAGGGGCCAAGGTCGGAGATGAGGGCCATCCAGGCCTTGCGCTCTTCGGAATTGCGGGCCAGCGCCAGGCCGGCGCGCAGCTCCTGGCGGGCTTCCTCCAGCCGGCCGATCTGGGCCAGGGCCGAGGCGCGGTGCGTGCGTGGATCGGACAGCACCTTGCGCGGCGTATTCACCTGGGGCGCGCGGTAGGACGCCAGCGTGATCTGACCCGTCGGGGCCTCGGCAAGGCGGTTCAACGTCACCTGACGCTCGGCGATCATCCCGTAGAACGTGTGCGGGGTCTGGGCGGCGAGGCGCAGGAAGCTGTGGGCGGTCGAGGCGTCGCCCAGCGCCATGGCCGAGCGGGCGGCCCAGTAGGCGCCGGCCGAGCGGACCCAAGCGTCCTCGTCCTCATCGCGGGCGACCTGGGCGAAATAGTCCTGGGCCTGGCTGTAGTCGCGCAGGCGCCAGGCCGCGAGACCGGCGATCCAGCGCTCGCCCACTTCGACGGCCAGCTTGAAAGCGGTTTGGGCGTCACCCGAGTAGAAGGCGTCTCGGGCGGGGAAGGTGACCTCACTGCGGGCCGTGTCGACCAGCGCCACTTCCGGCTTGGGCAACGGGGCGGCGTCGGCGGGCTTACGCTTGATGGCGAGCGAGAAAACGCGGTCCGCCAGCGGGAGGTCGCGGAACTTGCCCAGCCACGACGCCAACTCCTCGAACGTCGCCTTGTGGGCGGTCGGGTGCATCAGGGCGCGGAACGACAGGTATCCGTCCAGCGACCGGTCCTTGGCTTCGGCGGCCTGAATCTGTGCGCCCAGGAAATCGCCCTGATCCACGGACTGGAAAGCCGCCGCATAGGCGCGCGCGTCATCGTCGGAGAGGGCCTTCGGCGAATCGGCGACCGCTACGCTGGCGACCGAGACGGCGGCGACGAGGGAACATACCCCGACGCGCAGGCGCTGTTTTAGCGTCATGCGGCCCATATCCGCGCACCAAGACTAACGCAAGGTTGAGCGCGGTCCCTTTTCTCGAGTCCCAAACCGGGACGCTAGTTGGGCCCGTCCGGTCGATCAAGCCTTTCCGTGAGGGCCAGGAGATCCTGCCACGCGCGCTTCTTCGCCCCCGGCTGTCGGAGCAGGAAGGCCGGGTGCAGGGTCGGCATCGCGGGCAACTCAAGCTGTCCGTCGGCCGAGCGCCAGTCCAGCCAGCGGCCGCGCAGCGACAGGATGCCCTCGTCGCGCTTGAGCAGGGACTTGGCCGAGGCGCCGCCGGCCAGCAGCAGCATCCTGGGGCGCACCAGCGCGATGATCCGCTCGAGGAACGGCGCGCAGATCGCCTGTTCGGCCGGGGTCGGGGTGCGGTTGCCGGGCGGCCGCCAGAAGACGGTGTTGGTGATGAGCACCCGGTCCTGCAGGCCGGCGGCGTGCAGCATCCGGTCGAGCAGCTTGCCGGCCCGCCCCACGAACGGCTGGCCCATCGCGTCCTCGTCGGCGCCGGGGCCTTCGCCGATGACCATCAGCGGCGCCTTCGGATCGCCCCGATAGACCACGGCCTGGCTCGCGGCGCCCTCGTAGCGCAGCGGGCAGCCTTCGAAGGCGGCGATGGCGGCGACCAGCGCCTCCAGGTCATGCGCGCCGGCCGCGGCGGCCTGAGCCTGGGCCAAAGCCGTCGAGATGTCGGGCTGCGGCGGCCCGCTCTTTCGCACCGCCGGGATCGCCGCCAAGGGCGCGGGCGCTGCGGGTCGTGGCGGCGGAATCACCTTGCCCGCCTCGATCCGGTCGAACGGCTCGTCCAGCAGCATGGCGTCGACGCCCGCGTCCGCCCAGAAGGCGAGCAGGCTTTCGGCCAAGGCGGCGTTGGACGGATCGGCGGCGGCCGACATGCGGTGTTCACTCGCGGTTCAGGCTGGTTCACTCTTGGCTGGAAGCGGTGGGCTTGTCAGCCCGCAACCTCTGCGGGGAGGGCGATGAGGGCGGTTATCGGATTTGTGGTCGCGTTGGCGCTGGCGTCGCCGGCCGCCGCGCAGCCGGCGCGCGAGCATATGCAGCTGGTCACGAGCCTGGGCGGCCAGTTCCTGGGACCTCAGGCCGACTATGTGCAGCAGGTGGGCGATCGGATGGCGCAGGCGGCGGGCATGCGCCGCCGCTGCGTCTTCACGGTGCTGAACTCCGAGGTGGTGAACGCCTTCACGGCGCCGCCGGGCTGTTACGTCTACATCACCCGCGGCCTGCTCTCGATCATGAACTCGGAAGCCGAGCTGGCCGCGGTCCTGGGTCACGAGCTGGGCCATGTCTCCGCCCAGCATGCGCAGCGCCAGGAACAGGCCGAGGCGTTGTCCGGAATCGCCGCGGCCCTGGTGGGCGCGGCGACGAAGTCAAACACGGCCGGCAAGATCGCCAGCCGGGTCGCCAAGCTGGGCACGCTCAGCTACTCGCGCAGCCAGGAGTACGAGGCCGACCAGCTGGCCATCGGCTATCTGCCGCTTGCCGGCTACGACCCCGAGGGCCTCACCCGCGTGCTGGGCGATCTGCAGCGCGAGGACGAATTCAATGCTCGGACGACCGGCCAGTCCGATTCCCGCGCCGCGCCCGCCTGGGCCCGCACCCACCCGCTGACCACCGATCGCATCCAGCGCGCGCAGGCCCAGGTGGCCAGGACGCCGGTGGCCGAGGGCATGGCGCTGGACGAGGAGCCGTACCTCGCGGCCATCGACGGCATGCCCTACGCCGACGACCCGGCGCAGGGATTCGTGCGCGGCGGCAGCTATGTCCACCCGGCCATCGGCATCCGCTTCGACGCCCCGCGTGGCTTCGCCCTCACCAATGAACCCGAGGCCGTGCGCATCGTCGGGCCCGCGGGAACCTTGGCCGAGTTCACGGGCGGCCGCGCGACGGTCCGCCAGCTGGACCGCTTCGCCCAGGACTCGCTGATGAGGGTGATCCAGAGGGGGCGTCACGAAATGGGCGTCCCGCGGCGGACCACGATCAACGGCGTCGAGGCGGTGATGCTGCCGGCCCGTGCGCTTTCGGGCGGTCGGCCCGTCGACCTGGTGGCGATGGCGTACGCTTTGGGCGGCGACGAGGCCTACGCCTTCGTGGCCATGGCCCCGGCGGGCCAGGCGGCGACGTTCGACCCGATGTTCAACTCGTTCCGACGCCTCAGCGAGCGCGAGCAGCGCGCCCTCGGCGGCCGGCGCATCATGGTGACCACGGTAAAGTCCGGCGACACCGCCGAGTCGCTGTCTCAGCTGATGGCGCCCGAGCGCGACCGGCTGGCGCGGTTCGAGATGCTGAATGGCCTTCAGCCGGGACAGCAGCCGCGCGTCGGGACCCGGGTGAAGGTTGTGGTCGAAGGGCGACGCTGAGCGGCGCTTGTTCTCTCAGTGCGCCTTCGCGCTTGACCGCCGCACTGTGACCTTCCGATAAGTCCCTCGAAGAGATGAGGCGTAGCGGCCGGGGGGCTGGCGCGCGAGCAGAGGCGAGGGGACGACGATGAGCGAAGCCATCCAACGGGAAGCGATGGAGTACGACGTCGTCATCGTCGGCGCCGGTCCGTCGGGCCTGGCCGCGGCCATCCGCCTGAAGCAGCTCTCGGCCGACCTGACCGTCGCGGTCCTGGAGAAGGGGTCCGAGGTCGGCGCCCACATCCTGTCGGGCGCGGTGATCGATCCCAAGGGCATCTCCGAACTGCTGCCCAACTGGAAGGAACTGGGCGTGCCGCTGGAGACGGCGGTGACCGAGGACCGGTTCCTGATGCTGGGCCCGCAGGGCGACCTCAACATCAGCTGGCTGCCGTTCCCCAAGTGGATGCTGAACCACGGCAACTACATCGCCAGCCTGGGCAACGTCTGCCGCTGGCTGGCGACCCACGCTGAGGGCCTGGGCGTCGAGATCTACCCCGGCATGGCGGCCAGCGAACTGGTCTACAACGAGAGCGGCGGCGTGAAGGGCGTGGTGGCCGGTGTCGCCGGCCTCGAGAAGGACGGCAGCCTGGGCCCCAACTCCGAGCCGGGGATGGAGCTGCACGGCAAGTATGTCCTGATCGGCGAGGGCGTGCGGGGCTCGCTGGCCAAGCAGCTGCTGGCGAAGTTCGACCTTCAGAAGGGCAAGGAGCCTCAGAAGTTCGGCATCGGCATCAAGGAGCTGTGGCAGGTGCCGGACGCGGCGTTCAAGCCGGGCCTGACCCAGCACACCTTCGGCTGGCCGCTGGACAACAAGACCGGCGGCGGCAGCTTCATGTACCATTTCGGGGACAACTACGTGGCCATCGGCTTCGTGGTTCACCTGAACTACGCCAACCCCTGGATCTCACCCTTCGACGAGTTCCAGCGCTTCAAGACGCACCCCTCGATCAAGCCCTTCCTCGAAGGCGGCAAGCGCATCGCCTACGGGGCCCGCGCCATCACCGAGGGCGGCTACCAGTCGGTGCCGAAGCTGGCGTTCCCCGGCGGCGCGCTGCTGGGCTGTTCGGCCGGCATGGTCAATGTCCCGCGGATCAAGGGCAGCCACAACGCGGTGAAGAGCGGGATCATGGCCGCCGAGGCCGCCTTCGAGGCCATCCAGGCCGGTCGCGGCGGTGACGAGCTGTCGGCCTACCAGGACGCCTACGACCACTCGTGGGTGGCCAAGGAACTCAAGGCCGTCCGCAACTTCAAGCCGATGTGGTCGAAGCTGGGCACGATCCCGGGTGTGCCGCTGGGTGGCGCGGACGCCATGATCGCCAATCTGCTGGGCGGGTTCTCCTTCCTGGGCACCCTGAAGCACGGCAAGACCGATGCGCAGTCGACGGGGCTGGCCAAGGATTTCAAGCCGATCGTCTATCCGAAGCCGGACGGCGTGTTCAGCTTCGACAAGCTCTCCAGCGTGTTCCTGTCGTCGACGAACCATGAAGAGAGCCAGCCGGCGCACCTGAAGCTGACGGACCCGACCATCCCGATCGGAACCAACCTGCCGAAGTACGGCGAGCCCGCGCGCCTGTACTGCCCGGCCGGCGTCTACGAGGTGCTGTACGACGAGGCGGGCCAGAACCCGAAGTTCCAGATCAACTTCCAGAACTGCGTCCACTGCAAAACCTGCGACATCAAGGATCCGTCGCAGAACATCACCTGGACAACGCCGCAGGGCGGGGACGGGCCCAACTACCCGAACATGTAGGGGGCGCCGCGCGGCCCCGTGGCCCACTCTCGGGTGGGCCTGTCTGGGCGAGCCCGTTCTTCCTGACGGGCGAGAGCCAATCCATCGGGACGCGCTCTAACGCCTTATTAGCGGCGGGATTCCAGGTTGTGACGACGCAGCGCTTGCGGCCGCGGCGCGTCACGCCCAGAGTTTGAACATGCGTCTTGCCTTGCTCGCCTTCGCCGCTCCGCTCGTTCTCCTGGGCGGTTGCGCCACCACAGACATGGCCGCGAAGGACGAAGCGTCCAGCGTGCCCGCCGCTGCCGACTCTGCCTACGGCATGTTCCTGGCGGGGAACGCCGCGCTCAGCGAGGGCCGCAACAGCGAGGCCGCGAAATTCCTCGAGGTTGCGCGCGCCCAGGCCGGCGACGATCCGGCGGTCTCGGAGCGCGCCTTCACCGCCGCCCTGATGGCGGGCGAGATCGAGAAGGCGGCGCTGCTGGCGCCCACCGGTCCCAACGCCTCGGAACCCGGTAAGCGGCTGGGCCGGCTGACCAAGGTCGTCGCTGCGCTGAGCGAGGGGAAGCCCAAGATCGCCAAGGCCGAGCTGGGCAACGACGGCATCGGTTTCCCGCACCGCAGCGCCGCGGCCCTGCTGGGGCCCTGGGTGGCCGCCGCCGCGGGTGACGCCGAGGGTGCGGTGGTCCGCCCGCAGCTGCGCGGCGACGCCGGGGTCGACTACTTCGGCCAGCTGGGTCAGGCGCACCTCTTCGAGCGGGCGCGGCGCTATGACGAAGCCGAGACCGACTTCAAGGCCATCACCTCTGGCGACAATCCCAGCGAGATCGCGGTGCTGGCCTATGGCGGCTTCCTGGAGCGGCGTGGCCGTCGCGCCGAGGCGATCGCCCTCTACGACGCCGCGCTGGCTCGCAATCCCTCGAACGCCGCGCTGAAGACGGCCCGCGCCCGCAAGAGCGCGCCGCCGGCGCCCACCATCAGGGAAGGCGCCGCCTTCGCGCTGCTGGCGCCCGCGGCCACCATGATCAGCGCCAAGCAGGAGCCGACGGGCATGGCCTATCTGCGCCTGTCGCTTCGCCTGGATCCCAACCGCAACGACGCCTGGCTGATGCTGGGCGACCTGCTGCAGAGCCGTGGCGACATCGAGGGCGCGCGCGCCGCCTACAGCCGCCCGAAGCCCAGCAGCGCCGAGTTTCCCGCCGCCCAGGCCAAGCTGGCCTGGAGCTACCAGAGCGCCGGTGAAAAAGACGTCGCGCTGAAGATGGCGCGCGCCGCGGCGGCGACGGGGGATCCCGAAGGGCGTCTGACGCTCTCGGACCTGCTGCGTGCGAACGATCAGTACGAAGAGGCGGTCAAGATCCTGAGCGATCTGATCGCGGAATCGAAATCGCCGGAATGGGCGCTCTATTTCGCCCGTGGCCAGGCCTATGAGCGCAGCGGTCGCTGGAAAGAGGCCGAAGCCGATCTGGTCCAGGCCCTGAAAATGCGGCCCGACGAGGCCGAGATTCTGAACTACCTGGGCTACGCCTGGATCGACCGCGGCGAGCGGCTGCAGGAGGCCCTGGGGATGGTCGAGAAGGCCGTCGCCACAAACCCGCGCTCGGGCGCCATCGTCGACAGCCTGGGTTGGGCCCACTATCGCCTGGGCGACTACAAGAAGGCGGTCGAGATCCTGGAGCAGGCCGTCGAGCTGGAAGCCGGCGATCCCGAGATCAACAACCACCTGGGCGACGCCTACTGGATGGTGGGGCGCAAGGACGAGGCAGGCTTCCAGTGGCGCCGCGTGCTGACCCTGAAGCCCGACGACAAGATCAAGGCCGACGCCGAAGCCAAGCTCGCCAAGGGTCTGGGTCCGACGCCGAAGCTCGCCGGGCAGTAGCCCATGGCCGAGGCTTTAGCGCCCGCCAAGGTCAACCTGTTCCTGCACGTGGGCGCTCCCACGCCGGACGGGTACCATCCGGTCTGCAGCCTGATGGCCTTCGCCGACTTCGGCGATGTGGTGAGCGCGCGGCCGGGACAGGGCGGGCTCATCGTGCGCGGACCGTTCGGTCAGGGGCTGGGGCCTGAGCAGGACAACCTGATCTTTCGAGCCGTCCGCGCCTTCGTGGCCGAGCTGGGTCGCGAGATGGGCGAACTCACCTTCACGCTGGAGAAGAACCTCCCCGTGGCCAGCGGCCTTGGCGGCGGCTCGTCCGACGCCGGCGCTGCGCTGCGCCTGCTGCGCGATGTCTACACCCCAGGCTTTGACGACGCCCGGCTCGAGAAGGTGGCTGCCAGCCTCGGCGCCGACGGCGCGGCCTGCCTGTGGGCGCGGCCGGTGCTGGCGGAGGGCCGGGGGGAGCGCCTCAGTCCTGCGCCGGGGCTACCCGCGGTCGACGCGGTTCTGGTGAACCCACGGGTCCCGGTCTCGACGCCCGCGGTCTACCGCGCCCTGGACGTCTCGGGCGCGTTCGGTGATGTGACCCCGCCGCGCGTGCCGGAGGCCTTCGAGAGCGCCGAGGAACTGGCCGCCTGGCTCACGACCCAGCGCAACGATCTGGAGGCGCCGGCCGTGGCCGTGGCCCCTCAGGTGGGCGCGGTGCTCGACACCCTGCGCGAAGAGCCTGAGGCGCTGCTCGCCCGTGTCTCCGGCTCGGGTGGCACCTGCTTCGCCCTCTGCGCCGACGACATCGCCGCCGAGACGCTGGCGGAGCGGATCGAAGCGATCGCGCCGAACTGGTGGGTCCAGCGCTGCCGCCTGGGCGGTCCCTGGGGCTGAAGCCCAAAACAAAACGGGGGCCCCGAAGGACCCCCGTTCGCTCCAGGCCGCCGCTGCACGATCGGCGACGTCTTTCCCGAGAATGCTTACGCGTGGTAGGCGCGCTCGCCGTGCTCGACGATGTCGAGGCCTTCTTCCTCGGCTTCCGGCGAAGACCGCAGGCCGATCGTGTACTTGATGATGAAGAAGACGATCGCGCTCGCGACCGCCGACCAGCCGACCGCCAGCAGCACGGCCTTGATCTGGGCCATGATCTGGAAGCCGGCGTCGTAGCCGGTAGTGCCGTTCGTGAAGTCCACGACGCCCGCGCCGCCCAGGGCCGGATTGACCAGGACGCCGGTGGCCAGCGCGCCGACAATGCCGCCCACGGCGTGAATACCGAAAGCGTCCAGGCTGTCGTCGTACTTGATGGCGTTCTTAACCAGCGAGCAGAAGATCACGCAGATCGGCGAGACGATCAGGCCCAGGACGATCGAACCGACCGGGCCGGCGAAGCCCGCCGCGGGCGTGACCGCCACGAGGCCGGCGACCAGGCCCGAGGCCAGGCCCAGCATCGAGGCCTTCTTGCGCGTCACCCACTCGGTCATGGCCCACGAGAAGCCGGCGGCCGCGGTGGCGAGCAGGGTGTTGATCATCGCCAGACCGGCGTAGCCGTTGGCTTCCAGGTTCGAACCGGCGTTGAAACCGAACCAGCCCACCCACAGGAGACCCGCGCCGACCAGGGTCAGCGTCAGCGAGTGCGGGGGCATCGGCTCGGAGCGGTAGCCCTTGCGCGGTCCCAGGATGATGGCGCCCACCAGGGCGGCGACGCCGGCGTTGATGTGCACCACGGTGCCGCCCGCGAAGTCGAGCGCGCCGAAGGCCCAGATCTGGCCCGCGCCGGCCGAGAGCGCGTCGGCCGTTTGGCCGAACGCCGAGGTCGCGCCGGCCCACCACCAGGTCATGTGAGCCATCGGGTAGTACGACAGCAGCGGCCATAGCACCGCGAACACGACCACGGCGGCGAACTTCATCCGCTCGGCCACGCCGCCCAGCACGAGGGCGGCGGTGATGCAGGCGAAGGTCATCTGGAAGCAGACGAACACGACTTCCGGGATCACCACGTCCTTCGAGAAGGTCTCGACGTTGGTGAAGGCCCCGTCGGCGTTGAAGACCGCCCCGTTCAGCCAGAGCTTGCTCAGGCCGCCCACGAACTTGTTGAGGCCGCCGCCGTCGGTGAAGGCCAGGCTGTAGCCCCAGAAGGCCCACGCCATCATGCCGATGACGGTGACGATCGACACCTGCATCAGCATCGACAGCATGTTCTTCTGGCGGACCAAGCCGCCATAGAACAGCGCCAGGCCGGGCAGGATCATCAGCAGGACGAGGACCGTCGAGGTCAGCATCCAGGTGGTGTCGCCCTTGTTGGGCGAGGGCGGGGCAGGGGCCTCGGCCGCCGGCTCAGCCGGTGCGGGCGTCGCCGCGGCCGCGGCGGCCGATGCTGCGGC
>NZ_SCTC01000094.1 GCF_004299445.1 Phenylobacterium sp.
TCGCCGGTGCGGGAGCGGTAACCGGTGAGGCGCTTGGCCACGTGGACCCCCAGCCATGCACCGACGAGGCCACCGAGGATCGAGCGGTTGCCGTAGAGCCATTGCTCGGCGAGCGAGGCGTTGTCGCGCAGGTCGACGTGCTGGAGCCAGGTGCCCATCCGCATGAAGATCGCGCCGCCGAGGACCGCGCCGAGGATGACGAACGCGAGGCGCTCGTCGGTCTGACCGCGCCGGCGGGCCTCGACGGCGAAGACGGCGCCGGCGGCGAGGACACCGAGCAGCACGAAGAGCTCGTGGGTCGGGACCGGCCCGAGGGTGGGGTACATCCTCAGAACGTCCCCGGTACGAACAACGAGGCACACACGCCGGCACCGGCGATGAAGCCGATCGAGATGCCCATCAGGAACCCGGCTCCGAGCTGCCGGGTCCGCGGGACGACCAGGAACACGATGCCGAGCACGACCGGCAGGCCCGCGAGCGCGACCGCGGCGAGGGCCGCCGCGTTGTTGTCGTAGCCGTAGGAGGCGCCGAAGCCGACGAAGAGCGCCACGGTGATCCAGACCCAGCAGACGACCACACCCAGGACCAACCCACCGATGATCGGCCAGGCGCGAATCTCCTTGGGCTCAGGCAGGGGCTGCGTCATGCGCTCAGCATGGCACCCGGAGGGCGGCTGGGCCGTCAGATCGAGACGACGAGGAGGTCCGGCATGGACAGCGTCGCCCACCGGTCGAGGTCCGGCGCACGGCCGGTGAGCTCGGCCACGGTCACCGTCCACGCGGTGCCGTGCCCGACCAGCACGACGTCCTCGCCGGAGTGCACGTCGAGGATCCGCCGTACGGCGGGCACGACGCGGTCGCGGCAGGCGCTCAGCGGCTCCCAGCCGGGGTGGGCCGACCGGTCGGGGTGGGCGAACGCCCGCCGTACGACGGCCTCGAAGTCCTTGGCGCCCTCGAACCAGTCGGTGGAGAGCCGCTCGTGCTCGCGCAGGTCGTCGACGACCCCGACGTCATCCTCCGTCAGGAGCTGGGCGGTGCC
>NZ_SCTC01000087.1 GCF_004299445.1 Phenylobacterium sp.
GCCGCGGTCGGTCCGATGGTTTGCGAGCGCGTCGGGACCGGCCCGGCAATGGCTGAAGCTGCGCCCCGAAGGCCATTGCCAGGGACCTGCGGAGCGTTGCTGCGCACGAGCGCGGCGTCCTGCCTGTCGTCCCTGTGGTGGTACCGGTGACTGCTCATCCCCGCACCCCGGCCTTGTCAAATGCCAGTTCCCGCAACGCATAGGCGGCGGCGAGCAGGTGATCCGAGGCCAGTTCAAGGGTGCTGGCGAGGTCGTTGGCGAGCATCAGCGAAGGGGCGTCCTGCACCGCACCAAGGATCAGGCGTCGCGCGTCGCGCAGCATGGCGTCGCACTGGCGCTCGGCCTGCAGCACTCGCCAGGTCGCGCCCAGAAAGGCATCGTTGTCGACCGATTCGCCATGGCTGCCCAGGGTCCGGGCAATGGCCAGTGCCTTGACCTGATCCTGCGTGGCCTGCAGCACGGTGTCCGCCAGGCGTGCCAGCACCTTGCGGACGTCTTCGTTCCAGCCCTTGAGGTGGTGGTCCGCGATCAGGCTGATCAGGAAGGCAGCCTCCTCAAGCGCGTCAGCGACGTCGTCGGATTGTTCGATCAGCCGAGCCACCGGTCGCCAGCGCGGGTGGCGCTCGGCCTTGTCTCGGGCCTGCATCACCAGGTGGTCTGCCTTGCGCTCCCAGGCCTTCGAACGCGCAGCGAGTTCCTTCGCCGCCTTGCCCGACCGTTCGGCGCCATGGGCCAGGCCATCGCTGACCGCCTGCGCCAGCGCCTGGCAGTAGGACGCATGCTCGGCCAGCAGGTCCAACTCGCTGGTGCGTTGGCGGACATGCTGCGCCAGCAACATGCGCGTCTCGTCGGCGACCAGGGCCGCCGGTTGGCCCCGGCGCAAGGCGTCGCAGGCCAGACGCATCACCGCCACCAGGAAGGCGTGCGCGTCGGCGACGCCGACGATCTCATCCAGCCGGTCGCCGATGCGGAAGGCACCGTCGCCTGCCGCCTGCATCGCTGCGAAGATCAGCCGTTCGCCGCCGACCTGCAGCCAGGCGCGGTGGCCGATGTCCAGGCGTGCGACTTCGGCCAGGATGGCGATGGCGTCCTCCTTCTCTACGAAGGCCTGCAGACGCTTGCGCGCCCTGTTCCAGTCGATCAGGAACACGATCCGCGAGCCGATCCCTTCCAGCGCTGCCTCGACCGCGGCGTCATCGGCGCAGTCGAACTGCGCAGTCGACACGGAATAGGCTGCGCCGTCATTGAGATCAGCGCTCGTGCGCGACTCCAGGCCTGACCACTTGGCACCAAAGGGCTCGAGCAAGACCTGGAAGAACTCCAGACGGATCCGGTGCAAATCGGAATAGGTCAGCGTGATCGCATGCGCGGCGACCTGGATCACGAGCACGTGAGCGTCGTTCGTGCCGATGTCGTTCTGGATCAGCAGGCGTTCGCCGTCCCGCGTCGCGGCCGTGTCCAGGCCGGGGTGGTCGAACTTCAGGATGCTGGTGCGATTGAGGCCGCGCATGAAGGCTTCCACGCGCAGGCTATCCTGGGGCAGCAGGTCCCAGACGTTGGCACCGGCGATCACCTCGCTGGCCAGGTCGCCGCAGACCTTGTTGATCTTCTTGTGCAGGTCCATCACCAGCAAGTGCAGGCTGTCGCCCTCGCCGCGGTGGCCATGGGTGAGGTCATGGATCTGCCGATCGGTGAGCCTGTCGGCGGCCAGGCCGACCAGCCACTCGAGGCGATGCTGCACGCGGCGGTGCAGTTCATCGCCCACAGATATCGTCTCGAGCACCGGGCGGGCCATGGTCGTGAGGTCGTCCGCGACGCACTTGACCAGGCGTGGCAGGTCGGGGACGTAAAGGTCCTCATCGACGCGTCGTGCGACGGCAGCGAGTTCGTGGAGCCAGGCCGTGTTCAGGCCGGCCGCCGCAATCTCCTTCGACAGGTCGGGCACATCGCGATGGGGGTGGGCAGCGTGCGACGCGGCCGCCTGCAGCACGGTGAGGTAGACCTTGAGGCGGTCGTTGGCTGACAAGGCCGCCTTGACCCAGGCCGGCAGCATCAGTCTGTGCTGGCCGAGGGAGGCGACCGCTTGGGTCTTTTGCATGGTGTCCGTTCGTGGCAGCCGATGGGCGGTCCAGGGTCAGTCCCCGCCATGACAGCCGTGTGGCAAGGCCGTCGAAGCCCGCCATTCCTTGATGCAGCGCAACCGCACCGGGTGCTGCTGTTCGGGCAGCGCGCCACAGATCGGCACGACCTGAGCGGGGATGCCACCCGGTTATCGACGGAACGCAAACTGGCGCCGACGGATCGCCGATCGCAGGCGATGCCTCTGCATTGCGAGTCGGATCTGGTTCAAGTCTCATGATCAGGTGCCGATAACCGACTCCAGCTTGCAGAGTTCAACAGCCTCTCCTCGCGGGGGGGGCGCAAGAGCCGCCGCGCTTGTCAACCAGAAGGCACAAACAATCTTCAGAAATCCGACAGTGGCCAAACGCTTGGCGTTTGCCTTTGGCCTCACGGTGGCCATCGGGGTCGCGATCGTGGCATACGCAGCCGTCACCATGAAAGGCCTGGGCGCCAACGCGGACGAACTCGCCAGCAACCGCATGGTCAAAATCACTCGGTTCACGGATCTGAAGGACAACTTCCAGACCATCGGACGCTACGCCCGCAACATCGTCATCAACAACGACCCGGCGTTCGTAGAGGGTGAGAAGAAGAAAATAGCTGAACTTCGCGCCAAGAACACCGAGATCCTGGCCAAGCTGGACAAGACGATCACGCTGCCCAGGGCACAGGAGCTTTACAAGGTCATCATTGAAAACCGCCGCCCCTACAACGCCGCGTTGGACCGGGCCATTGAGATGGCGGTCAAGGGTGACAAGGCGGCCGCTGGTGCTTACCTGATCGGTGATGTGCGCACCCTTCAGAATGTCGTCTTCAAGGCCGTAGACGACTCCTGCGATCTGCAACAGGAGATTGCCGACGAACTGGCGAATAGCGCCGTTGAGACCGCCGCCTTCAGTGTCGTGTTGATGTCTGGCCTGGCCCTCTTGATGGCGGTCATCGGGGGTGCCGTCGGCTGGCGGCTGGCGCGCAGCCTGCGCTTGTCCCTGGGTGCTGAGCCGGGGATCTTGAGCGAGGCTGTGGCCAAGGTAGCCAATGGCGATCTGAGCCAGCCCCTGGTGGCGGCTCCAGGCGACACCTCCAGCGTCCTGGCCAATGTGGCCCGCATGCAATCGAGCCTATCGAGCGTGGTCTCCAACGTGCGCATGAACTCCGAAAGCGTAGCCACGGCCAGTGCCCAGATTGCCCAGGGCAATCACGACCTGAGCCAGCGTACGGAAGAGCAAGCCAGCGCGCTGCAGCAGACCGCCGCCACGATGGAGCAGCTCAACTCCACGGTGCGCAACAACGCCGACAGCGCAAAGCAGGCAAATCAATTGGCTCAAGGCGCCTCGACGGTGGCTTTGCAAGGCGGAGAGGTGGTAGGCAAAGTGGTCAGCACGATGCAGGACATCAGCAGCAGCAGCCGCAAGATCGGCGACATCATCGGTGTCATCGACGGCATCGCCTTCCAGACCAACATTCTGGCGCTGAACGCCGCCGTGGAGGCGGCCCGTGCCGGCGAGCAGGGACGGGGATTCGCGGTGGTGGCCTCCGAAGTGCGCAGTCTGGCTCAGCGTAGCGCGGAAGCTGCCAAGGAAATCAAGACCCTGATCGGCCGCAGCGTCGAGCAGGTGGAGCAAGGCACGATGCTGGTGGACCAGGCCGGAAAGACCATGGGCGAGATCGTCGGCTCCATCCAGCGTGTGAGCGACATCGTGGCCGAGATCGCCTCGGCCAGCTTCGAGCAGAGCTCGGGTATCGGGCAAGTCGGCGAGGCTGTCAGTCAGATGGACCAGGTGACGCAGCAGAACGCAGCGCTGGTGGAAGAGAGCGCCGCTGCCGCAGAGAGCCTGAAGGGCCAGGCCCAGCAACTCGTCCAGGCGGTAGCCGTGTTCAGGCTGTCGCATGATGTGTCGGCTGGATCGAGCTATGTGGCCAACTCGGCTGCCAGCGCACCGGTCGTCGAGCGACGCGGTCCGGACCGTGCCAAGAACGTCACCCGCCCTGCCTTCAAGACCAAGCCTGTGGCGGCGTCGAAGCCCGCCGCAGAGGAAACGCGATCGGCAAGCGCCGCGGCCAGGACCGGCACCGACGACTGGGATTCGTTCTGAGTGCGGCTCGCCGCGCCGGAACCTGCACCCACCCTTCAAGCAGTCATCAATGACCATGGTCGCTGAAGGACCATCCCGTGGCGGCACCAACTGCCGTGCACAGCACAGCCGCGTCACCCGAACATGCAGCCCGTGCAATGGCCGCCATGCCCAACGAATTCCTTAGCTTCCGCCTGTGCGGCGAGGAATACGGAATCTACATCCTGCGCGTTCAGGACATCCGCAGCTATGAGGCCCCCACCGGCATCGCGAATGCCGCGCCCTTCATCAAGGGCGTTGTCAACGAGCATTGGTTCCAGACACTGGACCGGGACCGTGTGGCGATCACCGATTGGAGGAAGGACTACTACGAGGTCCGGCCACACAGCAGCATCGGGCTCGAGCCAGTCGAGCCAGGGTCAGGCCTCGCCTTTTGCAGCGAAAGGCAAGACCTGACCCAATACTGTTCGGATAGTTGAACTTCTCTCATAATCGAGCCCCGTCGCAATGACGGAGCTTGCCCATGGCACGAACCAAGGCTGCGCTTGGCGCCGGCGCGAGGCTGGCGGACTACCTCAGCGCCAGCTTGCTGGCAAGAGTCTTCCCTGCCGAGGAAGTACACGCCGTGTTGGACGCACACGGCTGCAACTCGCAGCGGCTGCGCAGCTTCCCCGCGGTGGCCGGGGTGTACTACTGCATGGCGCTGAGCCTGTATCCGGAAGCTGCCTATGAGGAAGTGTTCGCCGCGGTGGCGCAAGGGCTGGCTTGGGCCGCCGGCGCGGCCGATCCGCAGCGGGTGGCCAAGTCCTCGATCAGCGGTGTGCGCAGCAAGATCGGAGCGGCGCCCCTGCGCGATCTCGTGGAGCGCTGCTGCGTCGCCTTGGCCGATGCACGCACGCACCCGCAAGCCTTCTATCGCGGACTACGTCTGGTGGCCGTGGACGGCAGCAACTTCGAGCTGCCCGACGAAGCTGACAACGTGCAGCAGTTCGGCCGTCCCGGCAGCCGCACGGGCATGGCCGGCTACCCGCAGGCCCAATGCGCGGTACTGGTGGAGTGCGCCACGCATGCCATCCTGGGCGCCAACATCGGCGCGTATCGGGCCAGCGAGTGGGAGGTCTGCCAGCCGCTGATGTCCCGGCTGCAGCCGGGCATGCTGTGCCTGGCCGATCGCGGCTTCAATGGCTATGAGTATTGGCGCCAGGCGCGGGCAAGCGGCGCGGATCTGTTGTGGCGCTGTGCAGCCAACCGGCAGTTGCCGGTGCACCAGCTGCTCGAGGACGGCTCGTACATCAGTGCCATCTATCCGACTGGCGTGGGCCGCGTCCAGGCGCAGGAGCAAGCCATGGTCGTGCGCGTGATCGAGTACGCGCTGCCCAACGACGCCGCAGGGCAGCCCCGCTACAGGTTGTTGACGACGCTGCTGGACGCCCGCGCCGCGCCGGCCCTGGAGTTGGCGGCGCTGTACCACCAGCGCTGGGAAATCGAGGCCGTGTTCGACGAGTTGAAGACCCACTTGAGGCAAAGCCGCCGCGTCTTGCGCAGCAAGACGGCCGAACTGGTGCGCCAGGAGTTCTACGGCTGGGTGCTGGCCCACTATGCCGTGCGATGGTTGCTGCACCAGGGTGCGGCACGCCACCGAATACCGCACGAGGAGCTGTCCTTCACCGGACACGTGCAGTTGCTGCGCCGCGCACAGCCTCGCTCAGGGGCCTTTCCCCCCAGAGCGGCCCCGCCGTCGCCGCCGCTGGTTCAATGAACTGCTGCAGATCAGTGCCATGCTGCGGGCAACCCGTACGCTGGACAGACGATCACTGCGCATGGTCAAGCGGCGCCATTCGCCCTACGCTTGCCATGATCGCAAGGCCCGCATTCGTGTTCCCGTCGATAGCAAGCCCAGCATGCTGGGGCCCATGCCGGTATCGATACGACAGCGCAGGCCCAAGGCAGCTGCGCGATGGTCATCCAGCAATCCAGCGGGCGGGTTTCCTCTAAATGAACAGTATTGGGTCAGGTCTTGCTTCTTGCGGGTCTTGCTTCTTGCGGCCAGACACCCGACCTGCCCCTGAGCCACTATGCAACCGCGCCCTCGCGCAGCGCATCATGCAGTCGCCGGATGCCAGGATCTTCATCACCGACGGGGCCGCGCACCTGCCTGGCCTGGCGGCTGAGTTGCGCAAGCTCGACCCGAAG
>NZ_SCTC01000034.1 GCF_004299445.1 Phenylobacterium sp.
GGCCTCGCGACGCTGACCCACTCCTCCCAGTTCCTCACGCTGAAGCCCGCCCTCGTCGCGGGCGACGCGCCCGTGGGCGAGCTCGTCATCATCAACGGCCAGGCGCACTCCTGGCAGCAGGACAACCCCTGGACCGAAGCCGCCGTCGGCGCGCGCCGGCTGGCCGCCGAGCAGTTCAACCGCGGTTCGTTCGCCGCCGCGGCAACCGGATTCCGGCAGACCGAAGCGCGCGTGAGCGGCGGACAGAAGCCCCTCTACCACGCCTTCGCCGACCTCGCCGACGCCTACGGCTGCTGGGACCGCTTCCAGTACAAGCCCGCCTGGGACTCGCTCAAGACCGCGACGAAGGCCCTCGACATGGCCTCCGTGTTCGGCGGCCCCGCCGGCGTGAAGGCACTGATCCCGCGCCTCAAGGAGAACTCGGGCTTTCTGGAAAAGCTGGTGCTGGACCCGGCCGACGTGAAGGCGGCGGTCGCGCCCGACCTGCTGGCCAATGCGAAGCGCCGCGCCGAACAGGACCGCGCCTTCGACGCGGCGATGGCCACGGCCCTGCGGGCGCTGGAGGCCTTCGCGCAGGTGCAGCTGTTCAAGCAACATAAGATCAAGACGAACGACGTCCAGCCCGACCAGCTGCCGGCCGCGCTGCGGGAGACCTGCAAGACCTGCTTTCTGGACGACGTGGACGGGAAATACAAGCTGCCGCTCGTGGCGCAGTTCCGCGCGCTGGCCGCGCTCGGCGACCCCATGGGGCAGACCTTCCAGGCCCAGTGGCCGCAGATGAAGCCCCTGCTGGACGCCGCGCATCGCTCCCCGCTCGGACACGGCTTCGAGACGGTCACCGCCGAACGGTACCACCAGCTCTACGCGCTGATCGTGAAGATCACCGGCGTCACCGACGCCGCGCTCCCCCGGTTCCCAACCCTCGAGCTCTGACCATGGCGCAGACGCGGCACTCCCAGACGCACTCCCATGCGCACCCCCATACGATGGACGTCCGCATCTACTATCAGGACACGGACTGCGGGAACGTGGTGTACTACGGGAACTACCTCCGCTACTTCGAGCAGGGGCGCACGCACTGGCTGGAGCAGCAGGGGCTCTCGGTCAAGGCCTTCATGGACGCGGGCACGCTCTTCGCGGTGGTGCGCGCCGAGGTCTTCTACCGCTCGCCGGCCCGGTACGGCGAGACGCTGAGCATCGCCACCCGGCTCACGGAGATGCGCGCGGCGAGCTTCACGTTCGCGCACGAGATTCGCGAGAAGACGAGCGGGCGGCTGGTGGTGGAGGGTGGAGCCCGGCTGGCGACGGTGGACCTGCAGGGCAAGCTGACCAAGCTGCCGAAGGCCCTGCGCGAGCGGCTCGCGAAGGCGATGGGAGCGGACTGATCCATGCAAAACCTCGGCACCTGGTTCGCCATCCTGGCCGTCTCCATCGGCTTCATCGTGCTGCTCGTTCTGTTGTTCAAGGAACCCGACGACAAAAAGAAATAAAGGAGACCGTCTATGGGTCAGGATGTATTCGGCGGCAAGGAGGAGCTGGTCGAGGTCAAGTTCCAGATCAGCCAGGACCAGAAGAAGTGGCTGGAGAAGATGGTCAAGGAGGGGAAGATCGCGGTGCCGCCGGGCGGGAGTCTGTCGGTGGGGAACGTGATCTCGATGTTCATCCGGGCGCTGCTGCACAACGC
>NZ_SCTC01000035.1 GCF_004299445.1 Phenylobacterium sp.
CTTCAGCTCGTCGACCGCACCCTTGCCCTCGTCCGACTGCGACTTCAGCTCGTCGACCGCACCCTTGCCCTCGTCCGACTGCGACTTCAGCTCGTCGACCGCCGCCTTGCCCTCGTCGCGCTGCGACCTCAGTTCCTCGACGGCGCCTTTGCCCTCCTCAAGCTGCGCCTGCAGTTCGTCGCTGATGTTCTTGCCATCGCCGGCCTGGTCGCTGGCGCCGCGCAGGCCGTCGTCAGCCTCAATTGGGGCGTGTCGATCTTCCAGCGTCCTGCCCTCACCAGGCCCGAAGTCCCGTCCCAGGGCGTCCGCACCTGCGCCGCCGGCGAGCTTCACAGCGCCGGACTCTACACCGACGACATCCGCGCCGGCCTCGCGCGGTACCGCCGGCTCACCGGCTGGGCCACGCTGCCCCAGCCCATCACCCATCTTCTGAGCCCGACCTTCGTCCAGGTCGCGCCCGACGGACTCCGAGCCTGCGCCTCCAGCCGCCAGCCTTCCCGCGCCATTCCCCATGTCGGCGACGTTGGCGCTCACCGTCTGCGCGCCCGGCGCGGCCGGCGTCGTGTTCTGGCCCAGCGGTCCCAGTTGCACCGGCCCCTGATCGGTCGGCGCAGACGGCGCCTCCGGTCGCGCGAGCGGGCCCACGCCGGGATCCTGGTCTACCCGCACGGGCGCGATCGGCGTGCCCTTCAAGAGCTCTGACGGGCTCAGGCCAGGCGGTCCCTTGGGGACGGAGGATTGCAGGGGCGAGTTCTCGACCTGCGGGTGGTTCTCCGGCGGCGGCGGCGCCTTGCTCGAGGCGTCATCAAGGCTCTTGTAGGGATTGACCTGGACGGAAGCGCCGCCGACGAGCCCGGCGCCCGCGGTGACGCCGACCTTCTTGGGGCTGAGCTCGGCGCCGACGGCCGCACCGCCTCCGGCTTCCATCGACACCCCATAGCTCCCTTGGGAGATTTTGCCGTCGGCGTCAGCGTCGACCGCGGTGCGATACTCGTCGGTCGTGCGATGGGTGGCGACTTTGGCTCCCACCTCGCCCTTAATCCCGATATTCGACTTGTCGGCCGAGACGCCGAAGTTGCCGTATACGCTGCCGAGTTCAACTTCCTTGACGTGGTGCGCGCCCGATCCGTCCTGGTTGAGGGTTCCCGATGTCTCGGTCGCCCGACCGAACTTCGCTTCGGCGCTAACCTGGGCCCCAGCCGTCAGGTTCCCCGGCTTCATGTAGTCGCCTTCCATCTTCGACTTCATCGGATCGGAGAGCTTGTCCCTCGACCCACCACCGAAGACCTCGCCGCCAAGGCCGCTTGAACGTCCGACGCCGAAACTCGCGCTACCCGGGTTGCTCTCCTGTTTCACAGCTTCAAAGTGCTGATAGCTGAAGCCGCCACGATCCTCGGACTTGATGCTGAGTTCGCCCTTGCGTTCTCCGTTGCCGCTGGTGATCGCGTAAACGCTCTCGCCGTTCTTGTTCGTCTCGACGAACTCGACCTTGTCGGTCTTCTTGAGCCCGATCCGGTCCCGCAGACTGATCATCTGCATCGGGTTCAGATGCGAGTTCTTGTAGATCTCGGCGTGGTTCGGACCCTTGAACGTACCGTCCGTCATCAGATGCCCCCCAGCATCCGAGTGAGCCTCAATCGACCGCCGCAGCTAGTCGACTGTCGTCATCGCCCCCCGGCCCGCGAACTGGAATATTCGCGTTCGACGATCACAGAGAGCCACTGTCGGCGCCCAGGCGCAACGAAAAGAATCTGCTCCGCGGAGCGATCACGCCGCCCGTCGACCTCGGCGCGCGCCGACGACGAATTCACCTCGGCAGGCGACGAAGGTCTGCTGCGAGGACGTCCTAGTCTGGCGCGAAGTCCAAGCGGCCGCCCTCCCGGTCAGATGTGTGCTTAGCCCGGCCATTTCGGTCCGTGGCCGCCGCACCTGCCGGTCTGCGAATATCATGTTTTCGATTTGTTCGCGACCTCAGCGGTCGATGAGATAGCTCTTAGCCATGAGCTATCTCATCGAAACCTCGTCCTTTCCAACCGGAGAAAACCTCGACTACGAGAGCGTGGAAGAGCTCAAGGCGCTCGATGCCTTGAGAGACGAGGTTCGGCGCTCGCGCCCAGCCGTCTGCCCGGTTGAACGGGCGGGCGCCTGCAGTTCCGCCATGCCGTCGTGCTCGACGCGCCGTCCGCAGCGGAGGACTGGACGGCGTCGGCCAAGCATGCGCCGATTGTCACACTGGTGTCGTCATGACCGCCTCGGGGGGCGCGGGATGAGCGAGCTTCTCGTTCGGCTGGAATGGTTCAAGGCTGTTGTGCTGCCGCATGAAGCCGCCGTGCGCGCACGGCTGAAACGCATCTGTCCGCCGGGTTTCGACGTTGACAACCTGGTCGCCGAGAGCTTGGCGCGTGCCTACCAGGCGCACGACATCGGACGGATCACGGCGGGCCGCGCGTACCTTTTCGCTATCGCCCGCAACCTGCTGATCGACACGCTGCGTCGCGAGGCCATCGTGTCGCTGGATTTCGTGGCCGACCTCGACGTCCTCCGCTCGGACGAGGCCATGACCGAGCGGCAGATCCAGGCGCGGGACGAACTGCGCTGGCTGCAAGCGCTCGTCGACCGCATGCCCACGCAGTGGCGACGTGTCTTCCTTTTGCGGCGCGTCCACGATCTTTCGCCTGCGACCATAGCGGGCGAGATGGGCTTGTCCGTTTCAACGGTCGAGAAGCACCTTGCCAAGGCGCTGAAGCTCGTGGCTCAGGCGCGGGCGGAACGTGAGGATCAAGAGCTTGGGCGAAACGCCCCCCAAGACCTGCGACGACCGGCCGGCCATCGAAGACCAGGCCGCCGCCTACGTCGCTAAGCTTGCCTGCGGCGCCGACCCGGCCGAGCGGCAGGACATCTACGCGTGGGTCGAAGCCGATCCGCGCCACGCCGTCGCGTTCGCGCGGATGGAGGCGGCGTGGGAGGCGTCAGAGCGCCTGCGCGCCGCGCCGCCGCCGTTGGAGGGTCCCGCCCGTCCCGAGGGCCGTCCGGGGGCGGATGGGCGCAGGACCTTCCTTCTCGGCGCCAGTGCGGCGGCCGGTGTCGCCGTCGCCGCGACCATCGGCTGGCGTCTGCTCGACACGGTGGAACGGTATCGCACGCGCGTGGGCGAGCGTCGTGTCATCGCACTCAGCGATGGTTCGACCCTGACCCTCAACACCTCCTCGACGGTCGAGGTGGCCTTCACCGCCAAGGTCCGGCGCCTGCGCCTCGTCCGCGGCGAGGCCCTGTTCGAGGTGGCGCACGATCCCACGAAGCCCTTCCTGGTCGAGGCGGGCGCCGCGCGGTTCCGAGCGCTGGGCACCGCCTTCAATGTCCGGGTCCGGCCGGATCTGGTCGAGCTGACGGTGACCCAGGGCGTGGTGGCCGTCGTGGCCGGCGAGTCCGACGTCGATCGTATGCCCGGCGCCCGCCGCATCGCCGCCGGCGGCGGCGCCGTCGTGCGATCCGGCGCGGTGGCGGCGACCGCGCTGGACGAGCAGCGCCTGCGCCAGCGGACGGCTTGGCAGGACGGCGTACTGGAGTTCGACGGCGAGTCGTTGGCCCAGGTGGTGGGCGAGTTCAACCGCTACCGCCGCCGGCCCATTGTCATCGGCGACGCCCGGCTGGAATCGCTCCGCATCGGCGGCCGGTTCGAGGTGGACGAGGCCGACAAGTTCCTCACGGCCCTGACCAGCAGCTTCCCGATCGAGGCGGTCGCTACGTCGGACGGCGGGGTGCTGCTGGTCGAGAAACCCTAGGCGCAGATTTTTCTCGGTCGGGATGGCGGCGGCGCGAGCCCGGCCCGTTCCATCAGGCAAGGGCGTCGCACTGGGGGTTTGCTACATGCCGCGGAACTTCGATCATCTCGTCTGGGCCTCGCCAATCGCAGCGGCCGTCGCTTTGGCCGCCGGACCCGCGCTCGCCGCAGAGTCGGTGACCAGCTTCGATATCGCGCCTCAGCCGATGCAGAGCGCGCTGAACGCGCTGTCGGCCCAGTCGGGCGTGCGGCTGCTCTACCCCTATGACCGCATCGCCGGCCTGAGCTCGCCGGGCGTTCGCGGCCGGATGGCGACGCGCGACGCGCTGGGCCAGATCATCGCCGGCTCGCCGCTGCGGGTGGCGATGGCGCAGAAGGACATGATCGCGCTCACCGCCGCGGCGCCACCGTCGGCGGGCCTGATCCGGACGGCCTCGGCGGGTCCCGTCTTCGCCACCGCGACCATCGCGGCCCAGGACTCGGGCGGCGGCGCGCCCGCCGCGGCCGCGCCTCAGGATGTCGAGGCAGTCGTGGTGACCGGCGTGCGCGGCGTGGCCCGCACGGTCATGGAGAGCCCGACGCCCATCGACGCCTTCACCGCCTCGGATCTCGAGAAGTCGGGCCGCGCGGGGGTTTTCCAGGCCCTTCAAACACTGGCGCCGTCGTTCAACCTGCCGTTCCGCGCCGGCGGCGGCACGTCGACCATCATCGCCACCGGCGGCCTGCGCGGCCTGAACCCCGATCAGACCCTGGTGCTGGTCAACGGCAAGCGCCGCCACAAGACCTCGCTCATCAACGCCGTGTCGTCGCTCTACAACGGCTCGGTTCCCGCCGACCTGGACATGATCCCCACGGCGTCGATCGAGCGGATCGAGGTGCTGCGCGACGGCGCCGCCGCGCAATACGGCTCGGACGCCATCGCCGGGGTGATCAACATCATCATGAAAGGCGACTCCGACGCCGGCCTGATCAGCGCCACCTACGGCCTGAACTTCGACCGCAAGGACGGCGACCTCACCCAGTACGCCTTCAACAAGGGCTTCAAGCTCGGCGACGCCGGCTTCGTGAACGTCTCGGTGAACCACAAGGACCAGCGGCTCTCGAACCGGGCCTACCCCATCGCTCCCACCGTCCAGCTGTTCCCACGGCTCGCAGGCGGCGTGCCCGACCCGCGCGAGGCGACGATCGACCGACTGGTGACCCTCAACTACGGCCAGCTGCCCCAGACCAACACGACGGTCGGGTTCAACGGCGAGTACGACTTCGGCAAGATCGCGGTCTACGCCTTCGGCACCTGGTCCAAGCGCGAGTCCGACCTGCCGTTCACCTACCGCACGCCCAACAACGTCAACACCACGCCCCAGCTCTACCCCCTCGGCTACCGCCCCAACGAGGTGGTCAACGAGGATGACTATGAGTTCACGGGCGGCATGAAGGGCGACCTCGGCGGCTGGGACTGGGACCTGTCGACCGGCTACGGGAAGAACAAGGCCACCCTGAACACCTCCAACACCGAGAACGCCAGCCTGGGGCCGGCCAGCCCCAAGGTGTTCTACGTGGGCACGCTGAAGTCGGACGAGGTCACCAGCAACCTCGACGTGACCCGTGGCTTCGACCTGGGCGGCTCCACCCTGCAGGTGTCGTTCGGCGCCCAGTACCGTCGCGAGGGCTACAAGATCCTGGCCGGCGAGCCCGCCAGCTATGCCGAGGGCCTCTACCGCGCGCCGGCCGGCCAGCCCTTCGCCGGCGTCGCCCCGCAGACGGGCGCCCAGGCGACGCCGGGCTTCCGGCCCGCCGACGCCAGCACCAGCCACCGCGACTCCAAGGCGGTGTACGGCGAGCTGGGCTGGGACGCGACCGAGCAGCTCTTCATCGGCGCGGCGGTCCGCTACGAGGACTACAGCGACTCCTCCGGCGACACCCTGACGGGCAAGCTGACCGGCCGCTACGCGCTGACCGACTGGCTTTCGATCCGTGGCGCCATCAGCAACGGCTTCCGCGCGCCGGGCCTGGCCCAGCAGAAGTACGCCGCCACCTCCAGCCAGTTCCGGACCGTCAACGGCGTGCCGAACCAGCTGCTGCTGATCAAGACCCTGCCGGTCAGCGCGCCCGAGGCCATCGCCCTGGGCGCCGAACCCCTGACGCCGGAAGAGTCGACCAACATCAGCGGCGGCGTCACGATCCAGCCGGCCCCGGGCCTCGACATCACCATCGACGGCTACCAGATCAAGGTGGACGACCGGATCGCGATCACCAGCACGCTCACGGGCACGGCGGTCAGCAACATCCTGATCTCCAAGGGCCTCTCGGGCGACCTGTCGGCCCAGTACTACACCAACGCCATCGACACCCGGACGCGCGGCATCGACGTGGTGGCGACCTATCGCTACGACCTGGGCGACTGGGGCAGGCTGCGGGCCAACGCCGGGTTCAACTACGGCAAGACCAAGATCACCAACATCATCCCCAACCCGCCCGAGCTGACGGCCCTGGGCGCGGGCTTCGTGCTCTTTGCGCGCGGCAGCCAGGGCTTCCTCACCACCTCGTTCCCCAAGAGCAAGGTGGCGCTGGGCCTGAACTGGGACTGGAACAAGCTGAACGTGAACCTGCGGTCCACGCGGTACGGCAAGTTCACGGTCATCGCCGACCTGCCGATCAACGACCGCAGCTATGGGGCCAAGTGGATCACCGATCTGGAGGTCAGCTACAAGGTTCTCGACAGCGTGACCGTCGCGGCCGGCGCCAACAACCTCTTCAACGAGTACCCGGACAAGAACGGCCAGTACAACGCGGCGCTGGGCAGCGGTCAGTTCCCCGGGACCTCGCCGTTCGGGTTCACCGGTGGCTCCTGGTACGCCCGGGTGCAGTACAACTTCTGAGTTCCGCGACCGCGTAGGGAGGCACGCCGTGTACCTGGCCAGGAATTTCTGGATCGCTGCCGGGCTGGCGGCGGGTCTCCTCGCATCGTCGGCGCAGGCCGCGCCCCCGCCGGTCAAGGGCGAGATCCTGTACGACAGCTACGGCGTGCCGCACATCTACGGGAAGGACGAGCCCTCGGTCTTCTACGGCTTCGGCTACGCCACCGCGTCCAACCACGGCGACGTGGTGGTGAAGCTGTACGGCCAGGCCCGCGGCCGCGCGGCCGAGTACTGGGGGCCCGCCGAGATCGAGTCCGACAAGTGGGTGATCGCCAACGACATCTATGAGCGGGCCAAGGCCTGGTACGCACAGGAGCCCGCCAGCTTCCGCGCCAACCTCGACGCCTTCGCCGCGGGCATGAACGCCTATTTCAAGGCCCACCCCGACAAGCTGGACCCGTCGGTGCGGCAGGTGTTCCCGATCAGCGGCGTCGATGTGATGGCCCACGCCCACCGGCTGATGAACTACGTCTACGTGGCGCCCCAGGCCCGCACCATGGGCGGCAACGCCGACGCGGGCTCGAACGCCTGGGCGGTGATGCCCAAGAAGTCGGCCAGCGGGAACACCCTGCTGCTCGCCAATCCGCACCTGCCCTGGGCGCCCAGCCAACTCACCTATTTCGAGGCCGACCTGAACGGCCCTGGCATCAAGATGTACGGCGCGACCCAGGTCGGGCTGCCGGTGCTGCGCTTCATGTTCAACGACCGCATGGGCTTCACCAACACGGTCAACGGCATCCTGGGCGCCACCAACTACGAGCTGAAGCTGGCCGACGGCGGCTATGTCTACGACGGCAAGGTGCTGCCCTTCACGACCCGCACGACGTCCCTCAAGGTCAGGCAGCCGGACGGCTCTCTGAAGACCGAGACGCTGGAGCTGCGGTCCTCGGTGCACGGGCCGGTCTTCACCCGCGCCGACGGCAAGACGGTGGCGCTGCGCGTCGCCGGCCTCGACCGCCCGGGGGGCGTGCGCCAGTACTGGGACATGGGCAAGGCGAAGTCCTTCGCCGAGTATCAGACCATCATGAAGCGGCTGCAGGTGCCGTCCTTCAACATCGTCTACGGCGACAAGGAAGGCCACGTTCAGTACCTGCACAACGGCATCCTGCCCAAGCACGCCGACGGCAACGTCGCCAAGTGGGGCGGTCTGGTCGCGGGCGACACCTCGTCGACCCTCTGGACCGAGGTGCATCCGTACGAGGACCTGCCGAAGGTCATCGACCCGCCCAGCGGCTACGTCCAGAACACCAACGACCCGCCCTGGGTGGCCACCTATCCGCAGGTGATCCACGCCAAGGACTACCCGGCCTATGTCGCCAACCCGGGCCCGCTGTCGCTGCGCGCCCAGCAGTCGTCGCACCTGATGGCCGACCCGCCGAAGATCACCTTCGACGACTTCGTGGCCCGTAAGCTGACCAGCCACGTCCTGATGACCGACCGCGTGCTGGATGAACTGCTGGCCGCCGCGGCCCAGAGCACGGACCCCGAGGTCACCGAGGCCGCCGCTGTGCTCAAGGCGTGGGACCGCACGGTCAACGCCGACGCCAAGGGCGCGCTGCTGTTCGAGGCCTGGGCGCGCAAGTTCGCCGGGCCGAACTACATCAGCGACGCCAACTACCGGGTGCGATGGGATCCCGAGAAGCCCATCGACACGCCGACCGGCCTCAAGGATCCCGCCGCGTCGGTGGCGATGCTGAAGGCCGCCGCAGGGGAGGCGATAGCCAGCTACGGCGCGCTGGACCGCCCCTTCGGCGACGTCTCGCGCTTCGCCCTCGGCAAGGTCGACCTGCCCGGCAACGGCGGTTTCGGGAACCTGGGCGTCTTCCACGTCATGACCTGGAGCCCGCTGAAGGACGGCAAGCGCACGCCGGTCCACGGCGAGACCTGGATGTCGATGGTGGAGTTCTCGACGCCCATCAAGGCGCAGGGCTTGATGAGCTACGGCAACTCCACCCAGCCCGGCTCGCCCCACCGCAGCGACCAGCTGGAACAGCTGTCCAAGGAGACGTTCCGCACCCTTTGGACCACCCGGGCCGAGGTGGAAAAGCACGTGGAATCGCGCGTCGCCTACTGAGGTCGAGGAGATGAGGATGTCAGAAGGCATGAAGCCGACGCTGCTCGCGGGCGCCGCCCTGCTGCTGGTCGCCGCCGCCCCGGTGAAGAAGGACCCGCCGTTCGCGTCCGTCCAGCCTGAGCTCCTGGGCATGCCGGGATCGCTGTCCAACGCCTGGGCCGATTTCGACAACGACGGCGACCTCGACCTGGCCGTCTCGCTCAAGAGCGGCGAGATCCGCCTCTATCGCAACGACAAGGGCGCGCTGACCAGCATCGGCGCCGCCATGGGCCTGCCCGCCGCCGGCGGCGAGTTCCGGGCGCTGAGCTGGGGCGATTTCGACGCCGACGGCTGGATCGACCTGCTGGCCGGCTCCAGCCTGCCCGAGAAGCCCACCGCGGTGTTCCACAACAAGGCCGGCAAGGGCTTCGAGAACGTCGCCGCCGAGATCGGCCTGACCATCCCCGGGCGCGCCTCGCGGCAGAACAACTGGATCGACTACGACAACGACGGCGACCTCGACCTCTACGCCACCAACCGGATGGGCCCGAACCAGCTGTTCCGCAACGACGGCGGCAAGTTCGTGCAGGTGTTCGCCGACGGCGGGCCCACCGTCTTCCGCTCGACCGTCGGCGCCTGCTGGCTGGACTACGACAAGGACGGCGACATCGATCTGTTCCTGGCCAACCAGTCCGGCAAGGCCGACAGCCTGTATCGCAACGACGGCTCGGCCTTCGTCGACGTGGCGCCCCAGCTGGGCATGGACCAGCCCGCCCGCAGCCCCGAGGACGGCGGCGTCGGCTGCGCGGTCGGCGACTACGACAACGACGGCAACCTCGACCTCTTCGTCCCCAACTACGGCCACAACACCCTGTGGCGCGGCGACGGCAAGGGCGGCTTCGCCAACACCGCCCAAGCGATGGGCGTAGGCCTCGAGAACCACGCCGTCGGCGCCGCCTGGGGCGACTACGACAACGACGGGTTCGTCGACCTGTCGGTGATGTCCTACGAGGGCCCACCCAACCAGCAGACCCCGCTGGACAGTCTGTTCCACAACGACGGCGGCAAGGGCTTCACCAACGTCCTGACCAAGGGCGGCCCCCTCGACGCTGGCGACCACGGCGTGGTCTGGGTGGACTACGACCGCGACGGCGCGCTCGATCTGTCGGTCACCCGCGGCTACAGCCCCGTCGGCGGCCACTTCCTCTTCCGCAACCTTCTGCCCAAGGCCCAGGCCCGCCAGAGCCTGCAGGTCACGGTGCTGGATGCGAAGGGCCGGTTCACTCAGCAGGGCGCCGAGGTTCGCGTCTATGCGCCAGGGGGCAAGCTTCTGGGCACGGGTCAGGTCTCCACCGGCGGCGGCTATGGCGCCCAGGGCGCGACGCCGGTGCATTTCGGCCTGCCGGCCACCGCCAAGGTAAACGTCGAAGTGACCTTCATGAGCGCCAGCGGCCGCAAGGCGCAGACCGTCAGGAACGTCGACGTCGGCGCCTACGCCGGAAAGGCGCTTGTCGTCCGGCGCGCGCCTTGAGGGGCGTTGTCAGGTTAGCCGGGGCTGGCGTCGGAGGTCCCTTCCCGGTGTTGTCCGGTTGACCGGTTCGGCCTCGGGAATTTCCCTCCCCGCCCGATAGTTAGGCCGCGGCGGCCGCAGCCACCTACGCTCGATGAGCCTCGGCTCGAAGTGTTCGTAGGGTCGGTCGACGAACCAGCCGGCTTCGCGCTTGGCGCCTTCGCGATGAGCGGCCTGCTTCAGTGGTTGCCCAGCTATTTCGCCCGCGCCTTCTCGATGCCGGTCGCCGCGGTCGGCGCGCAATTCGGCCTCTGCTACGGCCTCGGGGCTTAGGTCAGGAAATCCTGGCGGATTGTCCGGCGCGCCATCCAGAACGCCGCGAAGGCGCCCAGTCCCGTCACGACCGAGGCGATGAGGGCCCACCGTACCCCTTCCGCTGGGCCCATCCCCAGGCCTCGGTTGAAGTAGTCGGACAAGAGCCCAAGGGCGACCGGGCCCATCCCGGCCCCAAGCAGGTTGATGGTGAAGAGCAGAATCGCCGCGCTGGTGGCGCGCATGTGGGACGGAACCACCGACTGCCCGATGCTGAATACGGGGCCCCACCAGAAGCCGCCCAGAAACGTGACGACCGTCATCAGCCCCAACGCCAGCCACGTGGAGTCCACTGTGTAGAGACCGATGCGAAGGGGTATCATGAGCAAGGCCGCGACCGCGGGCGCCACCACGTAGTTGCGAAGATCCCGGGCCCCGAAGCGGTCGGTGATCCAGCCGCCCATCCAGATTCCCAATGCGCCGGCGGCGTTTGACAGGCCCATCGTCAGCCCGAGGAAACCGACCGCCTTCAGGCCCATGCTTTCGGCGAGCAGGTTCACTTCGGCCGTGTGGATGCGCAGGAAGAAGGAGACGGTAAACGTGGCGCCGCCACCGAAGTTGAAGATGGTCGCACCCGCGGCAAAGCACCAGAACGTGGGAGTCTTGGCCAGGTAGGCCAAAGTCTGGCCAAATGTGCTGGCCTTGGCGGTCGTGGCGGCCACGTGCCGGGCCATGATCCGCCGCGGTTCCTTCAGAGTGAAGAAGGCGAGGACGGCGAAAAACAATCCCGGGGAGCCCGCTACAAGAAAGCCGACCCGCCAACCATAGGCGTCATAGACCAACCCCCCAATGATCAACCCCAGCAGCGTGCCGATTGCGCCGCCGAGCGAATAGAAGGCCAGTGCGGAGGCGCGCTTCTCGATCGGGTGATAGTCGACGATCAGGGAGTGGGCTGGGGGCGTACAGCCTGCTTCCCCGACCCCGACACCAACCCGGAACAACAGCAACTGCCAGAAGTTGCCGGCGTAGGCGCAGAGGATCGTAAACAGGCTCCAAGTGGCCGCTGCGACGGAGATGATGCGCGGGCGATGACTGTGCTCCGCCAAACGCGCCACGGGAATGCCGAGGAACGTATAGAGTATCGCGAATGCCAGGCCGCTCATCATGCCCAGCTGCCAATCGGTCAGGCCCAAATCCTGCTTGATCGGCTCCGCCAGGATGTTGATCACAGAGCGGTCAACGAAATTGACGATGTAGATGCCCAGCAGCAACCACATGGCGTAGCGAACGTAAGCTTTTGAGTAGGTCGGAGGCGAAGTATCGCCCGCGGCCGCTACGGTGGATCCGGCGTCTGCCGCGATGGCCATGCAAGGCTCTTTTTCTGGAAGCGTGCGTTCCCTGTCCGCGAACAGACGCGACCTGCCGCATAATCGCAAGCACAGGGTTCAGATTTGATGAGGGGTCGCGCCTCGGCGGCGGCGGCTTCAGGGCGAAGATGCGTGCGGACGCCACCCTTGCACGGTGGCGGAACCGGGTTGGGGCCGACGTTCGCCGCGGAGATTCGCAAGAAACGGGTCGATCGAATGCGGGCCCGCACGAGCAGAACTGTCCGGCAACGATCGTTTCCTACCAAAAGCCCCCGCTGGGCCAGCTGTTCTTTAGGCGTCCCGGAAGCTCAGCGTGAACCGCAGCGCTGGCCGCGCGGCATCGTTCTCCGCTCGCTTCCTGCTGCGCACGGCGCGTGCGTGTCAGGTCACAATCTCGGGGCGCGGGGCCGTCGAATTGGGGGTTATCCCTGACGCGACAGGGGGTGGGGTTCGGTACGAGCGGATACGGCTGATGCGGCGCCCCGCCAAGTTCCGAGAGACTCCAGGGGATCCGTGGTCGGCCGAAACCACAACTCGATCGGACCGCAATGACCCAGCACTTCTCCTACGAATCCATCCTGAAGGCCAGCCAGGCCGCGAACTGGAAAATCGAAGACATCCTCGACGGCAAGTCCCTGGACTTCAGCCGCCCGTTCCTCCCCGAGGCCCTCGCCCGGACCAACGGATTGGCCATGCTGAGCCCGAAGGAACGCCTGATCCTCAACCAGATCCGCGGCTGCGGGTACCTGTACACCTTCGGCCTGGTGGAGGAGTTCATCCTTCCCTTCGTCGTGGATCATGCCCGGCCGGCGCTCCATGGCGACGACAACCGGACCCGCGCCCTCCTGCAGTTCGCGGGTGAGGAAGCCAAGCACATCCATCTCTTCAAGCGCTTCTACCAGACCTTCATCGAAGGTTTCGGCACGCCCTGCGGCATGATCGGTCCCGCCGACCAGGTCTCGGCCGCGATCCTGGCCCATGACCCCCTCGGGATCGGCATGGTCACCCTGCACATCGAATGGATGACGCAGAAGCACTACACCGAGAGCGTCCGCGACGACCACGACATGGACCCCCTCTTCAAGAGCCTGCTGTCGAACCACTGGGCCGAAGAGATGCAGCACGCGATGCTGGACACGATGATCGTCGAGGAACTCGCGGCAGCTGGCGGGCCGGACGGCGTGGAGCGCGGCTTCGCCGACTTCATGAAGATCGCCACGATGCTCGACGGCGCCCTCATGCAGCAGGTGGAGCTGGACCTGGCCAGCATGGAAGCCGCGACGGGACGCATTCTGTCTGCCGAAGACAAGGAAGCCGTGCGCCGCGTCCAGCAGCAGGCGATCCGTTACACCTACCTGGGGTCGGGCCTCACCCACCCGCAGTTCCTGGCCATCATGGATCGCATCCGCCCGGGCTCGCGGGCCGAGCTCTCTGGCCTCGCGCCCGCCTTTTCCTGATCGCCCATGGCCGCCTCTGGAGAGCCCCTCCCGAGGCGGCCCCGATTCCGAAGGACCAACTTCATGCGCAAGTTCATCATCGAACGAGACATCGCCGGCATCGGCGGCAAGACCGGCTCAGAGCTCCGCGCCGCGGCGCAGGCCTCCAACAGCGTGCTCGCCCAACTTGGCGCCGACATCCAGTGGCAGGAAAGCTACGTCGCGGGCGACAAGACGTTCTGCGTCTACCTCGCCAAGGATGAGGAGGTCATCCGCGAACACGCCCGGCTCAGCGGCTTCCCGGCCAACATCATCACGGAAGTGCGCCGTATGATCGACCCGACGACGGCCGCCGTCGCACGCCTCCGGCGCTAGCCCGTCATGGAAAGACGCCTGCAGGACCGCGTCCAGCGTTACGGCTGGGACCGCGCGGCGCACGCCTACGAGGCCGGCTGGAGCAACCAGCTCCGCCCGGGCCAAGCGCTGATGATGGAGATGGCCGCGCCGCGTCCCGGAGAGCACGCCCTGGAGGTCGCCGCCGGGACCGGGCTGGTCACGGTGCAGCTATCGGATGCGGTGGGCCCGGAGGGATCGGTTCTCGCGACCGACATCTCCGACTTCATGATCGCGCAGGCGGCGGACGCCATCGGCGACCGCGGCAACGTGACGTTCGCCCGCGTCGCGGCAGAAGATATCGAGGTCGGTGAGCGCCGCTTCGACCTCGCCGTGTGTGCGTTCGGACTGATGTACGTGGCGGACCCCGCCGCGGCGCTGGCGTGCATGCGCGAAGCCCTCGGCGAGGACGGAAGGATCGCCCTGGCCGTCTGGGGCGCACGCGCAAACTGCGGTTGGGCTTCGGTCTTCCCCATTACGGAAGCCAAGGTCCGCTCCGATGTCTGCCCGCTGTTCTTCCGGCTCGGGACCGGCGACAGCCTGCATCTCGAGCTGGAAGCCGCCGGCTTCCACCGCGTGGAGGCGCGGCGGATCTCCACGACCCTGCGATACGAGTCCGGCGAGGCGGCGGTCTCCGCCGCCTTTGTCGGCGGCCCCGTTGCGATGGCCTATGCGCGCTTCTCTACCGAGGTGAAGGCGCTGGTCGCGCAGGAGTACCTAGCGTCGATAGAGCCCTATCGCTCAGGCGGCGGCTACGAAATCCCCGGCGAATTTGTCGTGGCCCTTGGCCACAACCAGCCTTGAACAGGAGGATCTCTTGACCCGCAGCCTTCCGCGTCCCTTCCTCGGCGGCGTTGGCCTGGGCGCCGCCGGAACGCTGGCCTGGTGGTACTGGCTGGTGCTGGCGATCGCACTGATCCTCGATCTCGCGGGCGTCCCCCATGCGCTGCGCTTCGCCGTGGCCCTGGCATGGGTTCAGGTCGCCCATTTCCGGATACGTGAGGGAACATGGGCCGCGTTCCCAGTGCAGGTGCGCGGCGCCTATGCCGTCATCCTGTCGCTCGGCCTGATCCCTTGGCTGCACGGGATTGTCTGGGTTCCGGCGATCGGCACGCCCGCGCAGGTCCTGATCGGCTACTGCGCCTTGGCCCGGCTGATGTCGCTGCTGCCCTGGAACCGGCGACATCCGCTGTCCGCGGACTTGATCTGGCGCACGTTCACCTCGCCGCCGCGCGCGGGAAACATGCTGCAGGGCCAATAGGGGCGCTACTCCGGGCTGCGCCACCCCCGCTAAGACGGCAGCAACCCTCGTTCGCGAGCGATGTTCACGGCGTGCATCCGGTTCGTCGCCTCGAGCGCCGCCAGGACGGCAGACACGTGGTGTTCGACGGTCTTGGCCGAGAGCCCCATCCGCTCCGCGATCTCGGGATTCGTGAGCCCTTCCGCCATGCGCTCCAGCACCTGGGCCTGGCGATAGCTCAAGCCCGCGGGATGCGCGCGCCGCGCCTTGCTGGGCCCGGCCGGCACCGCCCGCACGCCGTCGGCGCGCAGATCCCGACGCAGCTTCCGCGCGGCTGGAGCTGCTCCCAGTTCGTCGAAGATGGCCAGCGCCGCGCGCCTTGCCGGTTCATCGCCATGCGAGAGAGCGACGGCCTGCTCGTAGGGGCAGCCGAGCCTTTCCCAGGCCTCCGCCGACTCGCGCCAGCGATCCTCCAGAAACAGCCTGTGGTGATCCGCCAGCGTCGCCAGTTGTGCAGCCGACGTCACATACGGCCGCCCCGCCACCTTCAGCCAGAACAGCGCATCTCCAAGAGCCCAGCTCTCACCCCAGGCCTCCATCACCTTCTCCACGGCCCAGCTCAGGCGCTCCGCGGCGTCGGCGTTGTCGTCGTTGAGCCAGGAGCCCTCCACGTCGAGGATGGCCAAGGGCACCAGCCGCAGCAGATCCGGCCGATCCGGGAGCGCGGCGCGGACGGTCGTGAGGAGCTCCTCGAACGGTCCACCGCTCCTCAATCCAGCCCGCGCCGAGGCGAGCATGGCCGGAATCGCCATGATGCCGACCGCCCGGCCGCTCATCGTCGGCGCGACCGCCTCGATCGCCTCCGAGTAGCGGCCACGGTCGCACAACGACAGGGCCCAGCCGCCCAGGATGAAGACTTCCTGGGCCCATCGATCGCGCGCGCGGCACGCCTCGATGCCCGGCGCCAGGAACCTGTCCAGCTCCTCGAAGGCGCGCTGATGAGCCAGCACGTAGATCAGGGCGGCATGCAGATCGGCGAGCTCGTTGTGAGCCCCCACCCGACGCGCTTCCTCGACACCGTCCCTCAGTTGGCGCAGGCCGGTGTCGAGATCGATGCAGCAGGTCGCCACGCCGGAATGGACCAAGGCATAGGCATAGATGTCGAACCGACCCAGTCGGGCGGCGATGCGCATCGCCTGCTGGCCGTGCTCGATCGCCTGTCGCTCGCGGCCCGCGACCATGTCGAGAAGGCAGCGCACCGTGAGCGCGCTGGCGTACTCCCATGTATCGGGTTGTGTCTGCAGGAGATCCAGCGCTTCGTGGGCGCATGCGTCGGCCCTGTCGACCGCGGCGACCTGCCAGTTCGCCTTGGCCGCAATGCGCAGGGCGTTGCCCAGCGGAGCTGCAGCGGCGAGCTTCCGGCGCAGCGCGACCGCCGCGTCTGCGGCCGCGAGCGCGGTCGCGAATTCGCCGCCGGCCTCGGCCGCCTCCGCCTGCGCTTCGAGCATGCCGGCGCGCTGTGGGTCGGTGAGCTCGCCGCCGGCGTCCAGGGCCTTGCTCAGATAGGCGGCGGCCTCGCGGTGCGCGCCGAGACGACGCGCCTCGTCGGCCGCGTCCTGCGCGAACCGGGTGATGTCGATCGCCGACCGGGCGCCCTCGGCGTGGTGCAGAAGCTCCGCCGCGCGCGGAGACGCCTGGTTCTTCAATCGGGCGAGGATGCGTTCGTGTAGTTCGCGTCGCCGTAAAGGCGCGATGGACTGTTCGATGGCGAGCCGGGCCAGTTCATGACGGAAACGCAGACCACCCCTTGTTTCCTGGAGCATGCCGCTTCGCAGGCACGACTCCACAGCCGACTGCGACGGATCGGATGTCAGTTCGCGCAGAATCTGTTCGTGGATCTGGCCGGGAAACACCGAGGCGCAGACAAGCGCGTTGCGAGCCTCGGGCTCCAGGCCGACGAGCCGAGCGAGGGTCGCATCCTGGACGGCTCGGGGTACGCCCCCGCCGCCGCCCGCGACGTACTCGGTAAGGAAGAAGGGGTTGCCGCCCGTCAACGCATGCACCCGGGCCGCGTCCGGCGTCTGCAGCAGACGCTCCACGCCCTGCAGCGAGAGCGGCTGCAGGAAGATCCGGTCGTAGGCGTCCCGTGGGATGGTGGACCAGAACCTGGCGACCCTCCCCCGACTGTCCTCCTCGTCGGAGCGGACAGTCACGATAATCAGGATGGGACGGTTCTGAATCCTGCGCGCCAGGAACCTCAGGAGATCGAGCGTCCCTTCGTCCGCCCAGTGGATGTCTTCGATCACCAGTATGGCCGGCCCGGCGCCATGGGAGAGCAGATGCAGAAGCGACTCGAAATTCTCGTAGGCCCCGGAATTTCTGAGCGTGAAGCGCCCGCCGCTCTCCCGCGCGATGTCGCGCAGCGCGCCCAGGGTTTCGGGCGAGGTGAAGTGCTCACAGGCGCCGCGATGAACCCTGGCCCTTCCCGCGTTGCGGTCGATCAGGGCCTGAACGACCGCAGTCTTGCCGACACCCGCCTCCCCCTCGACGGAGAGCAGCATCCCCCGTTCGCGCCTCGCGGCGGCCAGGCCGGCTTCGAGGCGCTCCAGCGGACCGTCGCGTTCGACGAGCGCGGAGCGTTCGTGCGCCCCGTGGTCTCTCCGCGTCCCGACAGCGGGCTCCAGCGACCGCTCGCGGCCGCCGTCGAATTCATTCCCCCTCATGCCTTCGAGTGACAACGTTATCCTGCCCTTGTCAAACGCGGGCGGGAGAGGAAGCACGCTTGTGCAGGTGAGCCTGCCCGCCGCGGGCGTTGGTCTGCGGCGGGCTCACGCTCAGTTCAGTGGAACGACCCGACGACAGGTCCGCAGCCACGCGCCGGACATGAGAAAGCCGGCGAGCAGCAGCGACCAGGTCGCGGGCTCCGGGACCGGCGCCGCAGCGGGAAGGGCCACACCGTCCAGCAGCAGCCGGCTCTGCCCGCCGACCTCTCCGCCGTCGCTCACCATGGCCACGAACGTGTAGGTTCCCGCCTCGAGGATATCGCTCTCGAAGTAGGTCCACGGGGTGCGACCGAAATCGCCGACCGCCGGATCGCTGATTCTGACGCGGAACATCTCCTGAGACTGGAGTCCGACGATCCGGATGGACGCTTCGTCGTCGTACGGCAGATAGTCGTAGGCCAGGAAGGCCGCAAAACCGGAGATCCGGGTCGCCGCCGACACGTGAAACGTTCGACTGAGCGTCGTCGGGCCGCCATCCTCGCGTCCAGTGGAAAGCTGCGCGAACAGCTGCCCTTCCGGCGGCAGGTACGTCTCTCCGATAGGCGGGCCGACCGCATCCTCGGACTGCGACACGATCTCGACCAGTCCGGGCGTTGCGGTCCAGCCGCTCAGGTCACCCAGTTCGAAACCGCCGTTGGCGAAGGTGGCCGCGCGGGAGGCTCCCGGCAGCCAGGCCAGCAGAAGCAGTGCGATGGGAAGAAGGGGTTTCATGTCATTGTCTCCTGCTCACCCGAACAAGAAGTCGGAGGCGGTTAGGCTGCTCAGCAGCACGTTGTTGATCTGAAGGACGTCGCCGGGGCCGACGGTGATGAGGACGTGCGCCCCAGACTGGGTCGCGTTCGCCATGACCTGCGCGAAGTTGGCGAACCCCGAGTCGACGAAGCGGATGTCATCCTCGCCCGGGCGGAAATCGATCAGGATGTCGCGCCCCTGGCCGCTGCCGAACTCGAAGATGTCGGCCCCGCGCCCGCCCGCAATGACGTCGTTGTCCTGGCCCCCGGAGAGCGTGTCGGCGCCGTCCCCGCCGATCATGCTGTCCGCACCGGCCAGCCCGCGCAGCACGTCGTTTCCGGCGTCCCCTAGGAGGGTGTCAGCGCCCGAACCGCCCGCGAGGTTGTCATTGCCGGCCCCGCCGCTGAAACGCGCATTGATCGCAGGCGAGAGAGCACTGGACGACACGCTGTCGTCGCCGTCTCCAGCGTCGACCCGCATCACCTCGAAGCCCGTGACCGCCATCGCACCCGATTGGCCGTTGACCTGTATCGAGAGCGAGTCCCCCGGACCGACCTGGGGGCCGTCGGCGAAGACGATCCTGTCCCCGCCGGTCGAGCCGCGCAGCAGGAGGGTGTCGGTTCCGGCGCCGCCGTCGAGGTTAAGGGTGATGCCGGCGCCGAAGGCGGAGATGTCCACGGTGTCGGCGCCGTCGCCGGCGAGGATCGCCAGGCGGTCGGTGGCGTCGAACTGGCTGGCGCTGACGACCGGGCCGGGCCCGGTGACCGTGGTCACGCCGTTCTGGCTCGAGACCACGAAGGTGTCGGCCACGGCGCGGCCGCCCAGCTGTATCCGGTCGGCGGTGTTGTCGACCCCGCTCAGCGAGCCCAGGTCGATGTCGATCCGCTGCACGGCCGTGCCGGACAGGTCGCCGATCAGGAAGCTGTCGGCCCCGCCGCTGGCGAGACCGCCCAGCTTGATGCGTTCGACGCTCGCGAGCTGCTGGGTGATGCTGGCCACGTCGCGGGTGAGCAGGGCGATGCCGCCGCTCATCCCCAGCGTGATCGCCTCACTGATGTTGCTGGTCTGGAACTCCAGGGTGTCGACCCCGGCCCCGCCGTCGACGCTGTCGCTGCCGTCGCCCGGGTTCCACTGGAAGACGTCGTCCCCCTCCCCGCCCAGCAGGACGTCGGTGTCCTGACCGCCCCGGATCACGTCCGCGCCGGCTCCGCCGTCGATCGTGTCACGTCCAGCCCCGCCCGAGATCGTATCGGCGTCGTCGCCCGGCGCGGCGCCGCCGCTCGCCGTGACCAGAGGAGAAACGAAGCCCGGCGTGATGACGTCGTCGCCGGTGCTTCCGATGAAATTGCCCATGATTGCTCCGTTCGTTAGGGCGCGACGCAGCCGCCGAGCGGCGGCGCCGGCGCCGGTCGCAGTGAGTGTTGTTGGTTCAGCAGTAGGCGGTGGCGCGGGTCTCGATGGCCGCTCTCGCCCGGCCGTTCAGGCGCTCCACGCACGCGAGGAACTGAGGGCGCCGCATCCCGGACCCCAGGAAGGTCCATCGGCACGCCTGATGCTGGAGGTTCGTCAGCAGTTCGCGATGTGTCGACCCCAGCCTGCGGCCGCTGGCCTCCTCGAGCTCGGCGATGTCGAGCCTGACCTGGCTGAGCAGTGCGCCGTCCATGAACTCGGTGAGCTCAAGATAGCCTTGGATCGCCGTATCGATGTCGTCCTGCCGCATCGCGCCGGCCATGGTTTCGATCATGAGGGCGTCGAGCTGCGCGTGCTGCTGCTCCTCCAGAGCATGATGCAGAAGAAGATCGCTGAACCGCTCGTCAATATCACGATCATTCACCGCACAATCGAAGTAATGACTCTGCGTCATGCACTCCATGTGCAGCATCAGAAGCGCGACGGATAATTTTGGATGTGAAAGCACACGCCTCGCTATCTCGGATGAAGGTCCAATGATCATGCACCGACGCCCAAATCCCTCGGAGAAAGCCTCTCTGAAACTTCGAAAGAGGTGGATATGTTTGGCTTCCTCGGCAGCGAATTCCAGGTAGGCGCGCAGCCGGAAGTGATCTTCGGCGCTGATCGGTCGGGCATGGTCCAGGACAAAGGGAAGGACGAATTCCTCGACCAGCAGGAACATCGACAGGTAGGCGTGCGCGCGGATCTGATTGAGCAGAAGACGGTCGCGCGGCCGGAGAAACTCGATGCCCGCGCAACGGGCCAGGGTGTCCGGCAGGAAGCGACGGGAGAAGTCGAAGGCCTTATCCCCGCCGATCAGGTCCTCCACGCGCCAGGTGATGCGCTCGGCCCGCTGAAGACATTCGTGGTAGGATGTGGGCATGCCGCATTCCGAGAGCGCCTGCGCAACGGTGCGCGGGTCGACGTCTCGACAATGATCGAGCCCTTCGTCTCTGCCCTCGGGGACATCCCCCAAATCGTCCGCGGAGCCCCCTGAACCCAGGTCCTGGCGCCCTCACGCCGATGGGGGCCGAGGGGTCCGGCCGTGTTTCACGTCACGGCTTGAGCAAGCCGCGTTCCCGGGCGATGTGCACGGCCTGCATACGGTTGGGCGCCTCGAGTGCGGCCAGGACGGCCGAGACATGGTGCTCCACGGTCTTGGCCGAGAGGCCCAGGCGTTCCCCGATCAGGGGGTTGGTCAGGCCCGCGGCCAAGAGTTCCAGGACCTCGGCCTGCCGATGGCTCAGGCCTGCGGGATGGGTCCGTCGCGCGCGGCTTGGCCCGGCCGGAACCGTCCGCACGCCCTCGGCGCGGAGATCCCGACGCAGCTTCTGCGCTGCGGGCGCGGCGCCCAGATCGTCGAAGATGGCCAGCGCCGCGCGCCTGGCCGCCTCGTCGCCGTGCGCCAGTGCGACGGCCCGCTCATACGGGCAGCCGAGCCTCTCCCATGCCTCGGCCGACTCTCGCCAGCGACCCTCCAGGAACAGCCGGCATTGCTCCGGGAGCGCGGCCAGCAGCGCGTCGGACGCCGCGTACGGACGCCCCGCCGCCTTGAGCCAGAAGAGCGCATCGCCCAGCAGCCACGACTCCCCCCAGGCCTCGAGGAGTTCGGCGACGATCGCAGATAGGCGCTCAGCGGCGGCATCGGGCGCACCGGTGAACCATGCTGCTTCCAGGTCGCAAACGGCCATCGGCAGATGCAGCAGGAAGTCCGGTTTGCCGGGCATCGCCGTCCGCAGGCTCGTGACCCCGGGGTCCGCATCCAGCCCCAGGCGGTTACGCGCCTTTGCCAGAGCGACCAGCGCCGGCATGAGCATCGTGCCGGCCGACGGGTCGCGCGTCATAAGTTCGCCGCATGCGGCGATCGCCTCCCTGAGCCGCCCCTGATCCACCTGCATCAAGGCCAGGGCGCCTGCGATGAAGGCTTCCTGGGCGAAGCGGTCCCGCGCTCTGCAGGCCTCCAGTCCGAGGGGATATCGCGCCTGGGCGGCTGCGAACTCGCGGACCAGCACCAGCGCGTAGATCAGGCGCGCGTAGATGCCGGGAAGCTTGTCGTCCAGACCCAGTCGCACGGCATCGTCCGCGCCGCTGGCCAGGATCCGCAGCCCCTCCGCCGGATCCCGGACGCAGTACACAATCCCGATGCTGGCCGTCGCGTGGACATAGACGTCGAGGTACTGGTTTCGAGAAGCGATCGACACGGCGCGAAGGCCGCGGTCCAGGGCGAGCCTGCCGTCCCCGGCCATCATGTCGAGGAGGCATGCAAGCGCCAGCGCGCCGGCAAGTTCGCGGCTCTCGGGCGCCCCCTCAAGCAGCGCCAGCGCCTCCGCTGAGAGGACCTGGGCGCGCTCGATGTTCGCGACCTGCCAGTAGCCCTGGGCCGCGATCCGAAGGGCGTCGCCCAGTCGCAGTGGATCGTTCTCGGCCCGACGAAACGGGAGGCTGGCTTCCAGGCTTGCGGCGACCAGCGCCGACTGCCCGCTCGACTCGGCGGCCTCGAGCCAACTCTCGATCATGGCGGCGCGATCCGCGTCAGAAAGTTGCGCGCCGCAGTCCAAAGCCTTGCCGAGGTGCGCCGCGGCTTCCCTGTAGGCGCCCAGGTCGCTGGCTTCCGCCGCGGCCTGCCGGGCGAGTTGCACGAACTCGTCGGGCGAACCGGCGAATTCGGCATGATGCAGCAGTTCAGACAGGCGCGGGTCCCGCTCCGCCTTCAGGCGGGACAGCACAAACGCATGCAGCTCCTGACGTCGAAGCGGCGTCATCGACCGCTCGACGGCCATGCGAGCCAGCTCGTGGCGGAAGCGCAGCCCGTCGGCGCCCTGCTGCAGCATGCCGCTCACCAAACAGGCTTCGACGGCATCGTGGCTCTGGTCGCCGAGCAGGTCGCGCAAGATGGTCTCGTGGATCCGGCCGGGAAAGATCGCCGAACAGAGGAGCGCGGTCCTCGCCGGTGCGTCGAAGGCGGCGAGGCGCGCCAGGGTGGCGTCCTGCACGATGCTCGGCACGCCTTCCGAGCCGGCTGCGAGGTACTCCGTCAGATAGAACGGATTGCCGCCCGTGAGCCGATGCACGCGGGCTGCGTCGCGCGGCCCGACCAGCCTCTCCAAGCCCCGGAGCGACAGGGGCTCCAGTTGGATGCGCTGGTAGGTTGTCAGGGGAATGCTGGCCCACAGCCGGGCGGTGCGGTCCCGCGAGTCCGCCTCGTCCGTCCGGGCGGTGACCACCGCGAGCACTGGTCGCCCTTGCAGGCGTCGGGCCAGGAATCGAAGCAGGTCGAGTGTCGCGTCATCGGCCCAATGGATGTCCTCGATGACGAGCACCGCCGGGCCAGCGCCGTGTGACAGAAAGCTCAGGAGAGCCTCGAAGGTGTCGGCGACGCGAGAGGTCCGTACGGCCAGCCGGCCGCCGCTCTGGCGGGCGATGTCGCGCACGGCGCCAAGCACCTCGGGGACGCTGAAGTTCTCGCAGGCGCCGCGCAGGATGCGGACGTTCCCGACGTGGCGCGCGAGAAAGGCGTTCAGGAGCGTCGTCTTGCCGACGCCCGCCTCGCCCTCGATCAGGATCATCCCGCCGCGCTCGCGCCGCGCAGCCAGCAGCCCCGCCTCAAGTCGCTCCAGCGCTTCATCCCGCTCGACCATGGCGAACCCGGTCGGTTCAGGCGCGCCATAAACCTCCGGGTGGGAAGATGAGGGATCCACGGCGGCCTCAGTTGTAGGGGCGCGGCGAGATCCTCGCAGCACCGGGAGCGGACGCATGTTCATGCACATGCTAGGTATATGCGAACCGGAAGTCGGACGCGGAGGGGGTAGAATCGGGGGTAAGACCGAACCCTGCAACGGACGCAAACGCCGCGATGCTCCAGGCGATGGCTGCACTAAGGGGGCCCAGCAGGTCACGCCTCAGGGGATACCCCCAGTTCGTCACACGCTGCCCCCCAAAGCACGGGATGAGATGCGCTCTATGCGGCGGCGCCCTCACCGGCTGTCGCCCACCTGCGGGGACGGTTGGGGCCCGATCGGACGCCAGGCCCTATCGGCGAAGCGAGCCAGGTATTCAGGATGCTCGGTGCCCATCCAGCGATCCCACCAGGTGAACCAGGCGCCGAAGTTGTAGCCTGCCTGAGCGTGGTGCAGGTCGTGGTGCGTCGTCGTGGTCATGAAGTCGAGCCAGGGACGGCCATCGGCGCGGGCCGGCCTCAGCTCGTAGCCGCAGTGGAGCATGGTGTTTCGCGCGATCTGGAAGACCATGAAGAGGCCATGGACGCCCCACGCCATCGGAAAGATCATGGGCCAGACCACAAAGAAGACGACCATCAGCAACGCCTCGCCCACATCAAAGCTGTAGGCCGTGAAAGGCGAGGGGTTGTTGCTGCGGTGATGGCGCCTGTGAAGCCGGCGAAAGAACCGAGGGTCATGCATCAGGCGGTGTGACCAGTAGAAGTACGCGTCGTGAACCACGATCGTCGCCACGAGCGAGGTCCAGTACCACAGTGCTCCCCAGGACCGGGCAAGGGGCTGCAGGCTGTAGAAGCCGAGGCGCTCAAGGTGGAGTATCGCGACGCCTGCGACCGCGAAGATGGCCATCGACCGGATCGAGATGGCGAGTTCGGTCAGGAGTTGTGACGCATAGGGCGTCGAGTCTCGAATTTTCCGCGGTTTGAGGAACGGCGCCAGGACAACCCAGATCAGAAGCCAGACGGCGATCGCGAACGTCAGGTACTTGGAAAGGGTTGGCGTAAGCTGCTGGAGCCACAGATGTGCAAGGTCTTGGATCGGCATGTCGGAAGTCCCCTTGAAGGCGTCTTCCATTGCCGGCCGTCACGCGATGCCGTCGTCTCCGTTCCGAAAATCCCTTATCGAATTCAGAACTGCGACGACCTTTCCAGTTCCGACAACGCGGCAAGCTGCGTTCGTCGCCAGTCCGCGGGCGTAGAACCCGTCGCCGCTCGGAAGGCGCGGTGAAACGGGGCCAGCGAGCGGAAACCGGCATCGTAGGCGATCGTCGCGACCGTCATCGAAGCTTCCCGGGGATCGGCGAGCCGCGCCTTCACAGCTTCGATGCGGTAGCCATTCACAAACTCAGCGAAGTTTCGGTGCCCCAGCCGCCGATTTATCAACCGCCTCAGTCGATGCTCTGGCTCACCCAGCGAGGCGGCGACGGCCCCGATCGTCAGGCCTTCCTTCCGCCACTCCTCGCGGCTCATGACGTCGTTGAGCTTGTCCAGCAGGACGCGATCTGCGGCTTCGACGCGGGGATCCGCTAACAAGGAGGCCTTGATCGGCGTCCCTAGCACCTCCTCGCGCGTCTGCAGGAGCAGCGCGGCGTACGCGATGACGACGATGCTGAGGATCAGCCCCCCGAATGGGCCTCCAATAAGGAAGTCACGCCATACGCCCTGCGGCTCGGCCCGCGCCATGAAACCCAGGACGACGCTGCACAAAGCAAAGGCGGCGCCGAGGCCCAAAACCAGGCCTCGCAATCGCCGCCGCCCCTCCAGCAGGTCACCGTTCCAGCCGCGAGCCACGACGAAGAGCGCGTGTAGCGCAAGCATCCCGGTGGCCGAGTTGTACGCGATCCAGCCTGCGTCGTTATCGGGCCCTGCAACGATGATCATCCCAAGCCCCACAAGGACGATCGTGGGCGACCACTCGATCAGACTCAGAGGTCGATCGACGAACACGGAGTTCAGGTAGCACCAGAAGAAGCCGCCGACCGGGAATGCGGCGATGACCAGGGGCGTCGGCTGGCCGACGAGAGATCGCAACATCGGCGACTCGCTGATCAGCCAAGCGATGAGGCTGGCGCACATCAGCGCTCCAGCGACCCGAGTGCTGGTGATAGCCCGCCCCCGGGCCAGCACGAGTCCCAGTACGGTCGTCGCGCCGACCCCCACCCCGCGCACGAAAAGGTCGAAGACCTGAAGAGATTCGCCCACGCGCTACATTAGCACGGCAGCGGCGCGGCCGGACGGGACTCGAAGGACTGTCGGCCGTGATGGGCCACGTTGCGTGGCGCGCGCCCATAAGGGGCCGTGTTGGGGGTGGTCGCGTTCGAATTGGGGGATACCCCCCGCGCCCCGCGGGGTCGGGCAGGTAATGTGACAGATGTGGAAAAGCTGAACGGGCCAGGGGAGGTCACAGATCCAATGTCTTCGCACTCCAAGTTCGCGACGTGGGTGTTCCGTGGGGCGGGAGTCTACGGAGTCCTGCTCATAGGACCCATGTACTTCATGGAGCCAGTCCTGGTCGCCCAGGGCCAGCCGCTCAGCCATCCCGAGCACTTCTACGGCTTCGTCGGCATCACGCTCAGCTTCCAGCTGATGTTCCTGGCCATGAGCCGCGACATCGTGCGCCACCGCAGCCTGATTCCGGTCTGCATCGTCGAAAAGGTCGTCTTCCCGGCGGCCGTTTGGCCCCTGTTCCTCGCCGGCAGGACACCGGGGATCGTGGCTGCGTTCGCCACGATCGACGTGTTGCTGGCGCTCCTGTTCGCGATAAGCTGGGTCAGGACGAGGCCCGCGCCGTAGGACTCAGAGGCATGCTGTCGTTGGACTGGCAGCGCCCTCTGCCAGAGGCCCCGTTGTTGCAGCGTCGGGTCGCGGCCTCATCCCGAGCCGACTGACATTCCCAACTTGCAGGCCCCGCTTTTCGAGCGCCCACTGTATTCGGGTATGGGATCGGGGGGTCCAGCATGCAGATTCCAGAGGGTGCGGACGGCCTGACGGCCGCGTGGCTTACCGAAGTTCTGGCGCAGGCTCCGGGCGGCCCGTTCGGACCGGTCGAGCAGGTCGAGCGGCAGAGGATCGGCGAAGGCGCCGGCGTCCTCACCGAGATTTACCGGCTGAGGATCAGCTACCCGGCCGGCGCACGGCGCGGCCCGGCGTCCCTGGTGGTCAAGCTTCAAGGGTCGACCCCTGAGGCCCGGCAGCTCTCAAACAACTATGGGTTCTATGCGCGCGAAGTGGCGTTCTACCGCGACATCGCCTCGACCGTCTCTGTCGGCGCGCCCGCCTGCTACGGCGCAGACTTTGACCCCAAGACACAGAGCTTCTTCCTGCTGCTCGAGGACCTGGCGGCGGTGGCGCCCATCGACAGGCATGCCGGCATGACAGAGCCCCAGGTCCGCCAGGCGCTCCGCGACATCGTCCCGCTACATGCTCGCTGGTGGGGAGATCCGGAGTTGACGGCGCTCGAAGCCGTGATCCCGGCGCACGGCCAGCCGCCCTGGGACACGGTCGGTCAGATGCACGCCGGGGCCTGGGCGGCCACAGCGCCCTGGATGAAAGACCGGATCGGGCCCGAGATGATGCGCGTGGGCGAGCGGCTCTGCACCGAACTCCAGGGGCTGATGGATCGAAACGGGCAGGGCCAGCGAACACTCTGCCATGGCGATTTCCACGCCGACAACATGATGCTGACGGGCGACCCTGCCGATCCGAAGCTGACCGTGTTGGACTGGCAGATCCTGGTGCAGGCGCCGGGGACCTTCGATGTGGGCTACCTGATGTCGGCCAGCGTCGCGCCGGACGTAAGGCGACAGCTCGATGCCCCGCTGCTGGCCGATTACCATGCGAGACTGGTCGCGGCGGGGGTCGAAGGCTACGGTTTCGACGAGTGCCAGGAAGACTATCGGCGCGCTCTGCTGATCGGCTTCACCTATGCGGTCCAGGCCGCCTCCACCGTGAACCTGGACGACCCGCGCCTGGACGCCCTGATCACGATGATGGCGACGCGTTGCGAGGCGGCGTGCCTCGATCTCGGGCTGGCGTCGTTGCTGCATTGACTGGGGGCGAGATCGCAAACCCCCGCGGCCCTGATCGCCCGTGCTTGAGACCTCTGCCGGTAGGCTGACCGTACTGTCATCTCGTCCCGGCCATTGCGCTGGTTCAGGAACTGGTCAAGCTGCAGCCATCGTTCACGGCCACGCATCGACCGTGGCCGGGCCCCCGGGAGTATCCGGCGGGTGTGACGCTTCCGGGGGGTGGTCATGAGGTTTCTCGACCTGACGGTGCAGATTTCGCCCAACGCGCCTGGCGTCTACGACGTACGAGTCGCCTCTGAGCAGGGCGAGGCCAAATCGCGTCTGGTGCTGCCCTTCCGCCTGACCGACCTCGTCGGAGTCGTCCATGGCGTGAAGATCCCAGCGGCCGCCCCGCCGGCCGAAGCGGGCACGCCCCCGCCCGCCACACCCGCCCCGCCCCCGCCACCGCCCGGCGACCCTGCGGATTTCGGGCGCAAGCTGTTCGATGCCCTGTTCCAGGGCGAGGGGCGTGACATTCTGAGCCGCACTGAGGCGAGTGCGCGATCGATGGATGACACGGGCGTGCGCATCCGCCTGCTCATGGACCTTGAGGACCCGGGAATAGCCGAGGTGGCGAGTCTTCCCTGGGAACTGATGCGTCGAGACGATGACTTTCCCATTGTCGTGTCGACCGGCACGCCCATGGTGCGCGGTGTCGACACCCCCAAGCCCGCCGTGCGCCGCCCTATCGCGGGGCCGATCCGCATACTGGCCCTGAAGTCGAATCCGGAGGGCACAGCCAAGCTGAATCTGCAGAAGGAGGTCGACGCCCTGACGGCCCTCTGGGAAAAGATGGACGGCGTCGAGGTCGATTTCGTCCGGCCCGTCGAGGGCCAGATCCGCGACAGGCTCGCCGCCGCCGACTACCACGTGGTGCACTACATGGGTCACGGTGGGTTCGACCCGGAGGGCGGCAGCGGGCGCCTGCTGTTCGAGAACGAAGACGGCACGCTCCGGCGCGTCGCGGCCCAGGATTTCGCGGGGTGGCTGATCAACGAGCCGCTGCGCCTGGTGTTCCTGAACGCTTGCGAGACGGCCCGGACCACGGCGCTCTCGGAGACACCGCCGTTCGCGGGCGTCGCCACCGCCCTGATCCGCGCTGGCGTGCTGGCCGTCGTGGGCATGCAGTTCACCATCACCGACTGGGCCGCCATCACCTTCGCTGAGACCTTCTACAAGCGTCTGGTGCTCGGCTATCCCGTTGACGCCGCCGTCGCCGAGGGCCGCAACGCGCTATACGGGACGACGCCCGTGACCTGGGCGACACCCGTTCTCTACATGCGCTCGCCAGACGGGAACCTGTTCGTGCGCCAGGATGCGGACGGCGCGCCGGCCGCTGCGACTCCGGCAGCCGCCGCCCCCACGGCGGCGGTCGCGCAGGCGCCCGTGCCGGACGCGGCCCCAGCGGCCGCGGCTGTCGTCAACCGCGGCATCAGCATCGGTGGCAGCGTGTCGGGCAGCGTCGTGCAGACCGGCGACCACAATGTCACGACGCTGACGACCACCACCTTGCCGCCGCCGGAGTCGGTCGACATGGCCGCGGTGATGCGCGAACTGCGGGCCATCATCGCCGAGACCCAGATAGCGGCCGACGCCAAGGCGGCGCGGAAGGTCGAGAATGCGTTGGCGGAGGTGGACGACGAAGTAGCCAGCGCCGCCCCCAGCAAGGAGGACGCCGCCGACGCCCTGACCCGCGCGGTCAACGTCGTGTCCCAGGCCTCCGATTTCGGCGAGAAGGCTGAAAAGATTGCGGCCCTGGCCATCAAGGCGGCCGGCTGGCTCGGCGGGGCCCTCGCAGGTCCCTTGCTGGCCAAGTTCGGCCTGGGCATCTGATGTCGGGCGCACCCCCCTCTCCCGATCGGTCCATGACGATCGAGGGCAGCGTCAAGGGCAGCGTCCTCGTCACGGGCGACAACAACACGGTGACGCTCAACGTCTTCGCTGCCGCTGCGGCGGTGGAGACGCCGGCCAAGGCCACGGGCGCCAACCCGTACCTCGGCCTGCTGCCTTTCACGGAGGACGACGCCGACCGCTTCTTCGGCCGGGAGGCCCTGGTCGAGAACTACTACGCGCGCTTCCGCGACCTGAACGCGGGGCCGTTCGACGGTTCGCAGCACAGATTGCTGGCGATCCTCGGCCCGTCGGGCTCGGGCAAGTCCTCCCTGGCGCGGGCGGGCCTGTTGGCCCGGCTGCGACGCCAGCCGCTCGGCGGCGGACCCTTGGCCGCCCTGACGCCGGGCGCCCACCCGCTGGAGGCCCTGGCGATCGTCTTGGCGCGGGTCGCTGCGGCCGGCTCCGAGACACCCAGTCGGAAGGACGAGTTTCTACAGACGCTGACGACACCGGGCGCAGACGGTGTCTACGACGGCTTGCGCCGGATCGCCGCCGACATCGTGGACGCGACGCGCAAGCCGCTCGTGCTGCTGATCGACCAGTTCGAGGAGATCTACACCGCCCGCAGCAGCCAGAATCCCGAAGCCTCCGACGCCGCCCGGAAACGCTTCGTCGAAACGGTGCTCAACGCCGCCCGCGACCCCGACGGCCGGGTCAGCATCATTCTCACCATGCGCAGCGACTTCCTGGGCGCCACCCAGGCCGATGGCGCGCTCAACAAGGTGATCACCAGCCAGTCCGCCCTGGCCATGGTGCCCGCGATGTCCCGCGAGGAGCTGCGCAGCGCGATCGCCAAGCCCGCCGAGCACGCCGGCTCCCCGCTCGACGAGAACACCATCAGCCGTCTGGTCAACGAGACCGACGGATACGATGGGGCCCTGCCGCTGTTGCAGTTCGTGCTGGTGCGCGCCTGGCAGGGCATGGCGGCGGGTCGCGCCGCGGCCGATATCGTCGAGGAGCTTGGTGGCGTCGGCGGCGCGCTGGGGGCGGAGGCGGAGGCGCTCTATCAGAACCTGCAACCCCGCGAAGGCGAAAGTCCGCCGCCGCAGTCCGGACCAAACCGGAAGCCCAACGAGCGGCTGATCGCCGAGCGGGCTTTCATGGGGATGGTCCGCTTCAACGAGCACAACCGACCGACCCGACGACGCGCGGCGCTGACGCGGCTGGTCGCCGACGACCCCGACGTGGACGACGACCTCGAGCTCGCCGAGGTGCGCGGTGTCCTCGAGAAGTTCGCCGATCCTCTGCGCCGGCTGGTGACGTTCGGCGAGGAGGACGGCGTCCAGACGGTGGAGGTCACCCACGAGGCGCTGTTCCAGCATTGGGCGCGTCTCAAGACCTGGCTCGCCGACGGGCTGGAGGATCGCCGGCTGCACGACCGGATCGCCGACGCCGCCGAGCTCTGGGACCAGGCCGGCCGACCGGAGGGCTCGCTTTGGCGCCCGCCTGATCTCGACCGCATGCGGACCCTCGCCGCAAAGCCGGCAGCTGGCCTGACCGCCGTGGAACGCGCCTTCTTCACAGACAGCGCCGCGGCGCATGACAGGGAGATCCGGGCCAAGCGCCGGCGCGAATGGTTCGTCCGCATCTCTGCGGCGGTGTTCCTGGTGCTCGCGGTTTGGATCTACTGGGAGAAGGGCAAGGCCGATCGCGCGATCGAGACCGCCGGTGATGCGACAAACAATCTCTCGCACACGCTGGTGGAGCAGTTGAGCGGTGTCGAAGGCACCCAGGACATCCGCAGCGAGCTGCACGACGTGGTGAAGCGCGTGGAAAGCCTGCTGATGCCGGGGACCGCGCCCGAAGCGTCGCGGGGCGCATTCTGGGACCACATCATCGAGGGGAGGGTCGCCGCCGAGCGCAACCAGAGCGACGAGCAGGTGAGGCACGCCCGCGAGGCGCTGAAGCTGGCGCGGCGCATGTCCGAGCGGCATCCGTCCAACCTTGAATGGCGCCGAAACGTCGTGATCGCGCTTGAGGACAGCGCGGTCGTCGGGACCCCGGAGCGCACGACGGCGCTGAACGAGGCCGTGAAGATCAACCGCGAAATCCTGAGGAAAGCCGAGTCACAGCGGCGGCAAGCCGAGAACCTTCACCACTACCGCCACGATCTGATGGGCTCGCTCTGGCTGCTGGGCGCTCAGCATGTCGCGACGGGCCAGTACCCCGCGGCGACAGTGGCGTTCCGGGAAGCTCTCGGCATTGCCGACCAGCTGGTCGCGACCCATCGACAGAACCGGACCTACCCCCTCCAGGCTGCGAGTATCCGAAGCGCCTATGCGGAAAACCTGCGGCGTGAGCAGCGCTACGATGACGCCTACGCCCAGGCGCTGGGGTCCAAGACCATCCTGACAGCGCTGAATCGCGCCGATCCGTCCAATGCCATAGTCGCGGCCGCGCTTGCCGAGGCCGGCCACGGACTGGCGGAGATCCAGCTGGATCGCCATGACGCCCGCCGCGACAACGCCTTACTCGCCGCGGCGCGGGCTGAGTCGGACAGCGCCATGGCGTTCGCGCGGCAGTGGCTCGCCACACAACCCGACCGCCTGCAGTGGCAGCTGATGACGCTTCGCCTGGAGACGCAGCGGGCCGACATCGAGCTCCTGGCGGGGCAGATGGCGGACGCCCAGCGATGGGCCAGAGCGGCAACGGATCGCGCGAAGCCCCTGGAAAGCATGGGCGGCGGGGCGGATTGGCGGAGGACTCTTGCCCTGGCATATCAACGGCAGGCCGTGGTCGAGCTCGCGGCGAGGGCCTTCCCTGCCGCGCGCGCCGCGTCGGACCAGTCGCTGCAGATCATTCGGCAACTGAAAAGCTCGACGGCAGACGACATGGCGTCGTTCGACCTCGTCACGGGGCTCGGCACGCGCGGAGAAATCGAGTGGCGCGCGGGGGCCCTGCCGGCCGCAACGGCGGCTATTGGCGAAGCGCTGAAGGTCGCCGGCGACTTGCGGGCTGGGGCATACGCCGACGACGCCCCGCTGGCGCGCGATATTCAGCGGCTGAGCGCCTGCCAGCGCGACATCGCTCTGGGCAAGGCTCCAGGGACGTCGCAATGCTGAATGTGGAAACAGGAGAAGTGCGATGAGGACGTTGTTCAGGGGGCTGGCGTTGCTGGCCGGCTGCGTTGCCCTGATCCTGCCGGGCGCGTCCCGCGCACAGGAAGAAGAGGACCTCGACCTGCTCAGCGACGAGGAGATCGCTGAAGCCCTCTACGCTGAACTCGACGACGTCTACGAGAGGCTGCAGCCGGAAGGAGTCTACAACATCGACGTCCTTTACCAGACGATCATGTACGCGCTGTCGGACGCCGGCGACGATGACAGCGAGGACGTTATCGACATGGAGGAACTCGACGAAGAGATGGGCGAAGCCGGCGACTCCCTGGCGCATGTGGTTTCCGGCGCGCTGCAGAGCGCCGATCAGGTGTCGGACAGCGGCCAGGGCGGCCTGATCCGCGTGCAGCGGGCCCGCGCCGCCCGGACACGGGTCGCCGTCGCCTACGTCTCCCAGGCCATCGTCCCGGTCATCCGGGCTGCGAACAGATAGGCGTACGCACGATGAGCGGCGCTCCCAGACCCGCATGACAGCCGCCGATCCCGCGGCGGCGAACACGGTCACCACCGTGTTCTTCAGCTATTCGCGCGCCGACCAGAAGCGCGCGTTGCCGCTGATCCGCGTGCTGGAGGACGCCGGCTTCAAGGTCTGGTGGGACGGGCTGCTGGGGGGCGGCGAACGGTTCGCCCATGCCACGGCCGATGCGCTGGACCGCGCGCAGGCGGTTGTCGTGCTCTGGTCCGCGACCTCCATCGACTCCCACTGGGTGCACGACGAGGCGACGGCAGGACGTGACCGCCGCAGGTTGGTGCCGCTTTCCCTTGACGGCAGCACGCCTCCGCTGGGTTTCCGGCAGTTCCAGACCATCGACCTGTCGCGTGGCGGCCTGCGCCCCGGCAGCCCGGAAATGCAGCAACTGGTGGAGGCGGTGGCGCAGCTGCACGATGGCGCGGCGCCGCCCGTGCCGCCGCCGCGCCGAACCCGGCGCATCGACCGCCGCGCGATCCTGTTCTCGGCGGGCGGCGTCATGTTGCTGGGTGGCGCTGCGGCGTCCTGGCGACTCGGTCTCCTGGGCGGCGGCGCGGAGCCGAACAGCGTTGCGGTGCTGCCCTTCGACAACATGAGCAGCGACCCGGCGCAGAGTTACTTCGCCGATGGCCTGTCAGCCGAGGTGCGCGCGGCCCTGGCGCGCAATGTGGCCCTGCGTGTCGTGGGGCAGACATCGTCCGACGTCTTCAAGTCTCGCGCTGAGGACGCCAAGGCGATCGCCCGCAAACTGGACGTCAGATTCCTGTTGGACGGCAGTGTGCGGCTGGCCGGTCCCCGCGTGCGGGTGTCGGCCGAGCTGATCGAGGGCCGGTCGGGCTTCAGCCGTTGGTCGCAGACGTTCGACCGGTCGCTGGACGACATCTTCGCCGTGCAGAGCGAGATCGCCAACGCCGTGACCGCTGCGCTCGGCCGCGAGGTCGCCACGCCGCGGCGAGGCGCCGCCGTGGGCGGGACGCAGGACGTGGCGGCGTTCGACGCCTACCTGCGGGGACGCGCCGCCTTCGCCCTGGCCAGCGGTCTGGCGACGGATCGGGAGGCGCTCGCGCGTTTCGAGGAGGCGATCGCCCGAGACCCCGGGTTCGCCGCCGCGCACGCAGCGCGGTCGCGCACCCTGACCGCCATCGCAAACATGCAGCCGCAGAGCCCTGAGCGCCGCTCGCTCTACGACGCCGCGATCGCGGCGGCTCGCCGGGCCGTCGAGCTCGCGCCAGATCTCGCCGACGCGCATTCGGCCCTGGGCTATGTGCTCGTGAAGGGGCGCTTGGACATCCGTGGAGCGCGCGACCCCTATCAGCGCTCCTATGAGCTTGGCCGGGGCGATCCCGACGTGCTTGGCCGCTTCGCGCTCTACAGCGCGAACAATGGCCGCTTCAAGGAGGCGGAAGCGGCCGTAGCGCAGGCGACCGAGCTCGATCCGCTGAACGCCCGAACGTTCTGGAACAAGGGCTATGTGCTGTTTGCGGCGCGCCGCTACGAAGAGGCGATAACCGAAATGCGGCAAGCGCTGGCCCTCAACCCGCGGATGGCGAGCGTGCATGGCTATATCGGCTACGCTCTCATGCTGCTGGGCCGGATCGACGAAGCCGAACAGGCCATTCTCAAAGAACCCAGCGCAATGAATCAGCTTCCGGGCGTCGCCATCATCGCGCGCCGCCGGGGGCAGGATGCGCGCGCAAGAGAGGCGTTCTCCAAGCTTGTGACCGAGTACGGCGACAATGGCCTCTACCAGCAGGCAGAGGTCCTGGCGCAGTGGGGAGACGCCGCCGGCGCCCTGGAGGCGCTGCAGAAGGCCACAGTCGCGGGCGACTCGGGGCTGACGCTCGCAGCTCAAGACCCCCTCCTCGACCCGATCCGCAAAGCGCCTGAGCTTTCGCGTTTGCTACGCGATCTGGGCTTCGACTAGGCTGACTAGGGGGGAAGGGATCCAGCATGATCGGCCAAGATGGAAGCAGCGGGGGGATCGAGTCCCCAGACCGCGGAGATCCGGTGGATCGCGGCGACCCCGTGGACCGCGGCGACCCCGTAGACCGGGGCGATCCCGTAGACCGTGGCGACCCCGTAGACCGTGGCGATCCCGTGGACCGTGGCGATCCCGTAGACCGTGGCGATCCCGTGGACCGGGGCGACCCCGTGGACCGGGGCGACCCCGTAGACCGTGGCGATCCCGTAGACCGTGGCGATCCCGTGGACCGGGGCGACCCCGTAGACCGTGGCCATGGCTAGCCGGATCACCGCCCACCCGCGCGCGCCCGGCGCCATGTGGATCGTCTGACGGTGGAAACCGCGGCGCTCGCGCCCGCTGCGCCGCGGGCACGTTTTCATGTCGGCGTGACAGGGCATCGCGAGAGCAATGCGGCGTTTGCCGCCAATCGCTCCCGGATCAGCGCCGTGCTCGACCAAGTGCTCGACACGATCGGAGCGGCGGCGACCGAGGGCCTCCCCACGCGCCTTCACACGCTGTTGGCGGACGGCGCCGATCACCTCGCCGCTCACGCCGCGCTCGCGCGGTCGTGGGAGTTGGTGGCGCCGCTGCCCTTCGGCGCCCGCCTGAACGCCGCCATCAATGCGCGGCCCCTGACGGTCGAAGACGGCCGCGCCCTGCTGGCGGGCGCGCCGCCCGCCGACGCCGCGACGCGAGCGCGGGCCGAGGCTGTCTTGGCGCTGGGCGATGCGGCCCGCGTGTTCGAACTGGCGGAGCAGGATGCGACGATCGGCGAGCATTTTCTCGCCTGGCTGGCGACCCCCGGCGCGCAAGGCCCGGCGCAAGCGCTCAATGCGCTGGTGTCCAGCCGCGTGGCGCTGGCCGCGCGGGTGATGATCGAACAATGCGATCTCATCATCGCTGTCTGGGATGGTCTGGCCCGGCATTTCGTTGGCGGGACCGGCCACACGGTGGTCACCGCGTTGCACCTGGGCGCGCCCGTCCTCTGGATCGATGCCCGAGCGCCGGAGGACTGGCGACTTCTGAGGACGCCGGAATCGCTGCGCGCGCCCGCGCCCGACGCCGCCGATGAGCGCACCGCCGAGCTCTGCGCCATCGTCCGCGACGCGATGACGCCCGGAAAGGAACAGGCTCCGAGCGGCGCTCATGGACAGGCGCAGCGCGCAGACGCCGACGATCCGGTAGCCCGCTTCTCGACCGAGACCTGGAAAGGGCGCAGCCATCCACTCTCGCACGCCTACCGACGCGTCGAGGCGATGTTCGGCGGCGAGGGCCGTGCGTTCCGGCGGCTGCGGCAGGACTACGAACCCCCGAACGCCATCGGCGGCGGTTCGGGTCGAGACGTGCTGGCGGCCCTTCGCAGCTTGCCGGGCGCGGACCCCGGCGTCGCCGCCGAGGTGGAGACATCCGTCATGCGGCGCTTCGCCTGGGCCGACGGCATCTCGGCGCGGCTCTCAGACATCTACCGCGGCGGCATGACCGCCAGCTTCGTCCTGTCCGGCGCGGCGATCATCGCGGGCGTGATGTACCTGCCGTTCGTCAGCGGCGAACACAAGGCGCCGTTCGCGGCCGCGGAATTCCTGCTCCTCCTGGCCATCCTTTCGATCACCGCCCTGGGACAGCGGCGGCGATGGCACCGCCGCTGGTTCGAGACCCGGCGGGTGGCCGAATACTTCCGCCATGCCCCGATCCTGTTGGCCCTGGGGGTCGCCCGTCCGCCGGGCCGTTGGCCGCGGGGCGCGGAGACGTCCTGGCCCGAGTGGTACGCGCGCCAGGCCTTGCGCGAGGTGGGCCTTCCCCGGACCGCCGTCACACCCGCCTACCTGCGCGCGGCGCTGGAGACGCTGCTGGACCCGCATGTCACGCGCCAGCGCGACTATCACATCGCCAAGGCCGCTCGCCTGACCTCGGTGCACCACAAGCTCGACCGGGTCTCGGAGGTTTCGTTCGTTCTGGCCGTGGCCTCGGTCGCGCTATTCCTGATCCTGCTCGTCGCCGGGCGTCTGGGCGCGGTCTCGCATGATGCGCTCTACGCCGCCACGAAGTGGTTCACGCTGCTGGGCGTGGTGCTGCCAACCCTGGGCGCGTCCATCGCGGGCATACGCTATTTCGGCGACTTCGAACGCTTTGCAGCGATCTCGCGCGTCACCGCCGAGAAGCTTTCCGGCGCTCATGAGCGGATGTCCCTGCTGCTCGCGGCCCCGCCGGAGGCCCTGGACTATGGTGAAGTCGCCGACCTCGCGCACGCCGCGGACGAGATCGTGGTCAGCGAGATCGAGAGCTGGCAGGCCGTTTTCGGCGGCAAGCAGATTACGGTTCCAGTCTGAGTGGGCGACCAGTTGATCCGACCCCCGGGCCGTGCGCATCTCTCCGCAGGCGGCTAGTCGAAGACCTTCACATCCGGCCGGTACTCGCCCCGCAGAACCAGGGCCAGGTACCGCGCGGCTGTGCGCACATAGCCGTCCTTGTCTTTCACCGCGGCCTCCACGGCGGCCAGCGCCGACGAGGGATCAGGCGCATAGGTGAGCGCGTTGATCGCCTGCAGGCGCACCCGTGGGTGCTCGTGCGCGCTGAGGGCGGCCAGGATCGCCAGCGGCGCGGCGGGCGGACCCACATGGGTCAGCGCCTCGGCCAGCACGACGCGGACCTGCGGCGAGCTCTCGGCCTTCAGGCGGGCCGTCATCGACGACGCCACGGGCGCGGCCTGCTTGGCCAACATCAACAGCCCCTGCGCCGACCAATACCGGATCACCTCGCTGTCGTCGCTGAGCCCGGTCGCAAAGCCGGCGACGTTCGCCGGATCTCGGGCGATGCACCGCGCCGCCAGGGCAATCGCCCGCCTCAGCGGATAGCGGCGCTCGTCCTGCTGGGCGGCATAGTCCTCTAGCGCCGAGCCCTCGGGGATGAAAGCGCCGTCGCGGATCGACAGCATGTGCGCGTCCAACTGCCGTCGCATCGCGGCCAGGCGGGTCGCGCGCGCGGCCTTGGTGGCCAGGTTCTCGACCTGATCCGGGTCAGCCTGCAGGTCGTAGAGCTCCTCGGCCGGCTTGGCGCCCCAGAACCGCGCCTGGGCCGCGCTCAGACGGCCGGCCGCGTGCCCGGTCTCCCAGTCCTGCCAGGCGGCCATCTGCCAGGGGTAGGCGTAGTGCTGCCCCCAGGGGCGGTGCGGCGCGTAGTTGCGGATGTATCGGAAGCGGCCGTCCGTAACGGTGCGCACGAGGTCGTAGCGCTCGTCCATGCGGTCGCGGCCCCCGAACGCCCAGGTCCGGCGCGCGCCGCCCTGCAGACCGGGCAGCGGCCGGCCCTGGAAGTGGGCCGGGATCGGCTGGCCCGCCGCCTTGAGGACGGTGGCAGGCAGATCGAGCAGGGTGACGGGATCGTCGATGGTCGCGCCCGGCCGCGCGGTCAGCAGGTGCGCCCATTTCGGCGGAACACGCACGATCAGGCCGCAATGCAGGCCTTCCTCGTAGCAGAAGCGCTTGGTCCGCGGCAGCGCGCCGCCGTTGTCGGCGTAGTGGAAGACAAGGGTGTCGTCGGCCAGGCCGGCGGCCTCCAGCTCGGCAAGCCTGGCCGCGATCTGCGCGTCCATGGCCGCGATGCGGTTGTGATAGCTCGCGATGTCGATGCGCACGGCCGGCGTGTCGGGCAGGTAGGCCGGCACGCCGACGTCGCGAGGCTTCACGTGACCCGGCGTCGGGCTGAAGAGCTGGGATTCGTGGGTGGTCTCGTGGTTGAAGACCGCGAAGAAGGGCGCCCCCTCAGGCCGGTTCTTCCAGTGCGCCGAGGGGCCCTGGGCGCTCCAGATCGCCGCCGGGTCGAGATCACAGTTGTAGTCGGTCTTGGCGTTGTTGCTGCAGTAGTAGCCGGCCTGGGCCAGCAGCAGCGGCAGGGCCGTCGCGAAAGCCGGCAACCGGGCGCGCGCCCGCATCTGGTGGGCCGGCGCGCAGCTCTCGGCGCGCATGCCGGTGATCAGCGCGAACCGTGAGGGCGCGCACACCGGAGCGGTCGAATAGGCGTTGCGATAGAGCAGGCCCTCTGCGGCCAGACGATCGATGGCGGGGGTCCGGGCCAGCGGCTCGCCGTAGCAGCCCAGCCACGGATTGTTGTCCTCGCTGACCAGCCAGAGGATGTTCGGCCGCGCCTGGCCGGCGGCGCTCGACGGACCCGCCGCCGCCGCAGCCGCCGCGCCCAGCACGGTCCGCCGCGAGACTGGGCCAATGGCCTCCCCACGCGTCACTCTCTGGGCTCCCTCAGATCGCTGCGGCTCACGCTCGACTGAACTGAAGGGGGTTGCAAGGGGACTGGCCGGCGCGCGCTCCCTATCCCAGGACGCGAACCGCTGGCCCGATCGGCGGCGCCTCGCGCAGCAGGGCGATCAGCGGGGGCTCACCGCAAGGTCGGCGATCAGGATCTCGATCATTCGCGCCGCCAGCGCCGTGGGCGCGGCGAAATCCAGTCGGTCGAGGTTGACCGGCAGGGCGAGGCAGCCGTGGATGCCGGCCCACGCGACCTGGGCGAGCACCCGCGGATCGCCGCCGCGCAATCGGCCAAGGGCTTGGCCCTCCTGGACGGCGGCGATCAGCAGGGCGGCGAAGGGCGCGTCCTCGAGCGGCCCGCGATCCGGCTTTGGCAGGGTCTCCGGCCTGACGAAAAGGAAGGCCCCGCGGAACAACTCGGGTCGGGCCTGAGCGACCTGCACATAGGCGTTCAACAGCGCCGCGAGGCGTTCGACGGGGTCGGCGATGCCGGCCGCGAGATCCGCCAACTGGGCGTTGATGGCCTCAAGGGGCTCCATCCACAGGGACTGCATGAGACCCTGCAGGCTTCCGAAGTAGGCGTAGATGGCGCCGATGCTCACATCGGCCCGCTGCGCGATGGCGCGCACGGAAACCCCCGCTGCGCCCTGCTCGGAATAGACGCCGGCCGCCGCCTTCTGGATGTGGCGGCGCACGGCCTGCTTCTGTTCGGCGGTCGCCGGTTTCCGAGCCATGCTGTCCTTATGCGGCGAGCCCCACTCTGTTCAAGTTCATCCGCGCGCGGAGCACTTCCAGCGGGGTGTCGAGCTCATCTTCCCAGCGCTCGAAGTTGAGGTTGCGGGCGGTGCGCCCGTAGCTCCATCCGTCGACGAAGGCGTCCATGGCGTCGACGATGAGGCCCGGCCTCACGAAGGCCATGTGCGCCGCCGTCACCGCGACCCGCATCGCGTGATACGGAAACCGGAGCTGCGCGAGATAGAAGGCGGCCAGCGCCAGTTCTCCCCAGTTCGTGGCCTCGTAGCCCGTCAGGACGTGCAGGAAGTCGTGGATCTGAAATCCGCGCACCATCATGTAGCTCAGGTCGGGAGGAAGACGGTCCAGCTTGCCGGAGCTGGTCAGTTCCTCGTTGAACTTCCGATAGTTGCGGCCCAGGTTCTGCTCGAGCTTGTTGTCCAGGATAAAGCGCCGATAGGCATGTCCCAGCGTGCCCGGCGCGCACTCGGCCAGGCGGTCCAGCGAAAGGGGTTCCGAGATGTACCGGCTCGCCAGGAGCGATCCGGCCTCCGGGATCGAGGCGAGCTCCCGGCTATAGGCCTCGATCGCCTGCTGTGGCGCCTCGGCCCACCAGTCGTGGAAGAGCAGATAGACTCCATAATCGAGCGGCGCGTCCGCCGCCCGCAGGAATTTCGCTGCGAATTCTCGATCGATGATCTCCGCGCCAGCCATGGTCGCCTCCTGTGTTGACGGCCAAGGCGTAGCACCTTCTCGATTATATGAACATGTTCATTTTATATGATCGCGCACGCCTCGAGGGCGGCAAGCCGCTTCGCCAGCTCTCCGTCATGGGCCGGGTTGACCGCGACGCGGCGGTCGCAAGGCGCTGATTTTATTGGAGTCCAGATACGAGAAGCCCCGGCCGAGGTGTGACGTCCTCGGGCCGGGGCGGTAGGTCTCGTGCCGGTGACTGGAGAGCCGACGCGTATCGCGCGCAGCCCGAGCCGGCCGCACACAACGGGACGACAGTAGCACCACTCGTCATTTCGGCCAATGTGAATGTCGCGCCTGCGACAACACGCAGGGAGGCGCGACCCCGGAGCTCTCCTCACCAGGGCCGCGCTTCAGCCATCTGCAACGCGACCTGGGCTCGGGACGCGCGATGCTTTTGACTGTGTGCGCCGGTCACCAGGCGCCCAGACTGTCGACCCGTGGCTCTCCAGAAGTCGCAGGTCGTGGTGGAGACGTCACAAGGTTCCCGCCCCCCTAGGTCGAATTGGAACTTTTTTCAGATGGCCGCGGAAATCGTCATCCCCACGGTGCGGGGGCGCTGAGGGGTGATCTGGCGGGTCTGATCCGGATTGAAAGGATTGCCGAAGGCGAAGGTGTCACCCCGGGCGTCCAGTGGGTTGATCATGTAGATCTGCACCCCGAAGTGCTTGCCCGTCAGCTCGGCCGACAGCTTGGTGCGGGTGTAGTTGCCCATGCTGGACTGCGCGGCGTCGAAGCTGACCCGCGAGCGGCCGATGTAGGTGGCCTGACCAACCAGCCGCAGGTTCCAGTCGCCGAAGGCGGGCCGTTCATAGCTGAGCAGCGCGCCGGCAGAGATGGGCGGCGCGCCGGGCAGGCCGTTTACCAGGTTGGGCGTCAGGTCGAGGTTGCCCTTGGTCGTGCGCACCCGCGAAAAGCGGCCATTCAGCTGCGCGGTCAGGCCCCAGTCGGTGCGCCAGGCGACCTCCGTCTCGACCCCCACGATGTGCGCATCGCCTGCGTTGGTCGTGTAGGGGATGCCCGAGGGGCGGAACTGGTCTGTCTGGATGTCTTTCCAATGGGCGTAGAACAGCGCCCCGTTTAGCGCCAGACGATGGTCCAGCCAGTCCGACTTGAGCCCCAGCTCGTAGTTCAGCAGGCGGTCGGGGGTATAGGCCTCGCGCTGGGCCGGCAGCGGCAGCGCGCCGCCCGAATTCACCCCGCCGGCGCGATAGCCTTCCGAGATCACGCCGTAGACCAGCGCGCCGGTGGCGAACTCGTACTGCAGCGAGACCTTCGGCGAAAAGCCGGTGAAGTTGATCTGCCGGTCGAATCCTCGTGGCGCAAAGCGTTCGGACACCACATCCGACTGTGTGCGGGTCTCGATGCGGAACACCCGGCCGCCGATCGCCGCCGTCCAGCCGGGCGCCACCCGCCACGACGCCTCCCCATACGCCGCCATCTCGCGGATGTGGTCGCGCCGGTCGTCGCCGTAGACGAGGATGTTGGGCGCCCGCGGCACCTGGGCCAGGAATTCGGTCGGCGACTGGGTGCGGGTGTCCGACCCGTAGAGCCCCGCCAGCCACTCCAGCCGTCCGGCCCCGCGCGATGTCAGGAACACGTCCTGCACCAGCATCTTGGTCCGCGTCCGTTCCGAATAGGCCGAGGTGCGGGCGAAGTCGGTGTAGAGCGACTGGGTCGCGGTGGCGTCGTAGAGGCTGCCATAGGCGTGGCGGACATAGCCGGTGGACAGGTTGAGTTCGGCGCCGCCCCACGACCGTCGAACCGTCACCGTCGCCAGGGCGATGTCGTTCACGTGCGGCTCGGGAATCCGGACGCTGCGCTTCAGCCTCAGGCCCGGGGTCGTGTAGTGCGTGTCCTCGGAACGCAGGTGCTGCCCCGCCACCGTCCCGCTCAGCATCCAGTCCGCGTTGGGCTGGAACAGCAGGATCAGCCGGGCGCCGCGCCGCTCGGTGCGGTCGACGTTGCTGCGGTCCTGGCCGACGTCGTCCAGGTAGCCGCCCTGGATCTCCTGGTAGGCCGCCACGCGCGCGCCCAGCACGTCGCCCCAGATCGGATAGTTGCCGTGGCCTTCGATCGCATAGCTGGACGCCCCGCTTTCGGTGAGAGCGCCGGTCGTACGCAGCTCGGCCGAAATGTCGTTCAGGTCGGGCTTTCGCGAGACGATCCGATAAATGCCGGCGATGGAGCCCGCGCCATACAGCGCCCCCTGCGGCCCGCGGGCCACCTCGACCCGCTCGATGTCCACCAGGCGGAAGTCCGGGTCGGGCGCGTTGTAGTTGACCGGCAGGTCGTCGAGGTAAGTCGCCACCACCGAGCGCGCGCGCCCGGTATAGGCGCCATCGGACAGCCCGCGCAGCAACAGCTTGTTTCGGCCCGGTCCAAGGTTCGTCGCCAGCACGCCTGCCAGTTGCCCGGCCGCTTCGCCCGCATCGGTCGCCCCGGCCGCGTCCAGCTCATTGCGCGGGATCGCCGTGACCGCGACAGCCAGCTCGCGCGGATTGCGGATACGCTTGGTGGCGGTGACCAGCAGCTCGCCGACGGTGACAGGCGGCGCCGGACGCACCATCTCGACGGCCGTGCTGCTCGCGCCTGGCGAGATCTCCACGGCCGCGGGAGCGATCAGGCGCCAGGTGCAGGGCGCGCCGGACAGCACCTGGCTCAGCGCCTGCTCCAGCGTCATCGACCCGTCCAGCCGGCCGCGGAACTGGCCCGGGCATGCGGCGGCGCCGATCAGGGTGATGTTGGCCTGCTGGGCGATGTCGAGCAGCGCCTCGGAATAGGCCTGCGGCTCGACCTTGAACAGGATTCGCGAGGCTGCGGCCTCGGCGGAACTGCCGAAACAGGCCACCACCACGCCACACGTGACAGCGGCCGCCATTGCCCGACGCGCGAGGATGGTCAACTCCGCCTAATCTTCGGCCCGATTACTTCCGAAGAAGCAGCAGCCCCCTGTCGGAAGGTACCGATCTAATCGGGAGCATCAAGCTAAGACGCGCCACGACGGCGGGTTGGTTGTCGAGAACGATGACGCCGGTGATCGGCATCTTGCCCAACTCGGGATCCGAGATTTCGATCTGCTCGACGTACTGGCGATTGAGGTCGGCGACGACGTTGGCCAACGGCTCGCCTCGGTAGATCAGGCGGCCAGCGCGCCAGCTGAAGGCTTCCTGCGGGTCGACGGCGCCCAGCTCCTCGCGCCCCGACGAGGCGATGTTCAGCTTCTGACCGGGGGTCAGGGTGAAGGCGCGGCCGGACGCGGCGGCGGTCATCGGCCGCACCTCGACCTTGCCGCGCGCAACGGCGACCATCAGGTCGCCCTGCCGGTGGCGCACGTCGAACTGAGTGCCCAGCACGCGCACCACGCGATTCGCAGCGGCGACTGTGAAGGGCCGCCTGGCGTCATGGGTGACATCGAAGATCGCCTCGCCCTCGGCCAGCTCCAGCTTACGCTCGTTACGGCCATAGGTGACGCTGAGTTTCGTTTCGGCGTTCAGGTCGACGATCGAGCCGTCCGCCAGGGTGACGCGCTTACGTTCGCCCTTACCGGTCGCATAGGTTTCGGCGGTGGCCTGCTGGGCCACGATGCCCGGCAGCACGGCCACGGCCAGGCCCGCGGCGATCGCCATGCCCCCCGCCCCCAGCCACCAGCGGCGGGTGCCGCCGCCACGGACGATGCGTCGGGTCTCGCGCCGGTCGAGCGTGATCAGTTCGTCCTGCACCTGCGGCGCGGCGGACTCGAACTCATGCCATAGAGAGACGACATGCTCGTAGGCCGCGCGATTGCCGGGCGCGGCGTCCAGCCAGGCCTCGAACTCCAGGCCGTCGGCCTCCGACACCTCCTCGCGCTGCAGGCGCACGAGCCAGGCGCTGGCTTCCGCCAGGTCCCTGTCGTCCTCGAACGCGATGTTGCTCATCGACAAGCCTGCAATCCCCGCGCGGAATACGTGAGGCTGACGGGGAGACGTCGCCGCCCAACCCCACCCCTAGGCCAAGCTGAAAATTTGCCGCCCATCAGCCGCGGAGCCTCTGCGAGAGCTGCCGGACCGCCGCCTGGATGTGCTGCTCGATCATCTTGACCGACACCCCCATCGCCTGGGCCGTCTCCTTCTGGCTGAGCCCGTCCAGCTTATGCAGCCGGAACGCCTTGCCCATCTGGGGCGGCAGGGCGGCGACCGCCTCGGCCAACAGGCGCACCCGCTCGCGCGAGATGACCACCTCGTCCGCCGCCAGCTCGCTCGAGACTTCCTCGTCGCCGATCGAGGCGCGGGTCTCGCGGCGCCAGTCGGCGCTGCGCTTCGATGACCGCTGCGTGCTGCGCACGTGGTCGACCAGCAGGTTCGCCGCCATCCGGTAGAGCAACGCAGAGGGAGCGCGGACGTCCCCGTCATCGGCCGACAACGCCGCGACCTTCAGATACAGGTCCTGCAGCAGGTCCTCGGCCGTGGCCATGCAACGGGTGCGCGCCGCCAGGAACAGGAGAAGGTTCTCCCGTTTCTCGAAGAAGGCCTGGGCCAGCGGCGTGTGGTCCGCCGGTCGCTGTGAGGGCCTCGAAGGCGCCAACGCGTCTCCCCTTGCCGCCAAAGGCGTCGCTGGTGATTCAATCCCTGGGGCATGGCCAAAGTTGGAGCGTTAGCCAAGCGAATTCACCTATACCCCAGGCCGAGCGCGCCGCCGCGCCATCGCATCGGCCGGCGACACCGACGCCGCTCACGCACAGCGGGTTCGCCATAGCGCGCAAAGGCACTTCCCAGCCGTCCGATCCGGCGCCAGCTTGCAACCGATTACAAGAAGCCGACGGGAGGGAACGTGGCCGAACCCTATGACGTGATCATCGTCGGCTCCGGGGCGGGCGGCGGCATGAGCGCCTATCACCTGACCAAATCCGGCCTGAAGGTGCTGATGCTCGAGGCTGGACGGGACTATGACCCGACCACCGAAACCCCGATGTTCAACACGAACGCCCAGGCGCCCCTGCGCGGCGCCTCGACACCCGACAAGCCGTTCGGCTTCTACGACGCTACCGTGGACGGCGGCTGGGAGGTGCCCAACGAGCCCTACACGGTGGCCGAGGGCTCGGAGGAATTCACCTGGTGGCGCCCGCGCATGCTGGGCGGACGGACGAACCACTGGGGCCGCATCTCGCTGCGTTTCGGGCCGCTCGACTTCAAGCCGCGCTCGCGCGACGGCATGGGCCATGACTGGCCGATCACCTACGACGACCTCGCCCCCTGGTACGACAAGACCGAGAAGCTGATCGGCGTCAGCGGCGCCGCCCCGCCGCGCAGCCTGACCAACACGCCCGACTCGCCGCCCGGGTGCCTCATGGAGAACCCGCCCCCGCGCGCTTTCGAGCTGTTCTACGCGCGCGCCTTCGAGGCCATGGGCATCCCCGTCGTGCCCATGCACGGCGCCGTGGTCACCCAGGCGATGGAGGGCCGCAACACCTGCATCTTCTCCACCCCCTGCGGCCGAGGCTGCCAGATCGGAGCCAATTTCCAGTCGACCACCGTGCTGATCCCGCCGGCGATGGCGACGAAGAACCTGACCATCATCACCAACGCCCTGGTTTATCAGGTCGACCTGGACGCGTCCGGCAAGGCCAAGGGCGTCAGCTACGTCGACCGGGTCTCGGGCGAGCACCGCTCGGCCACGGCCAGGGTGGTCGTGCTGGCGGCAGGGTCGGGCGAGACCGCCCGCATCCTTCTGAATTCCAAGAGCGCGAAGTTCCCCGACGGCCTCTGCAACGGCGAGGGCATGGTCGGCCGCTACCTGATGGACACCGTGGGCCTGAACGTCACCGGCCAGTTCCCGGCGCTGGAGGGCCTGCCGCCCACCAACGACGACGGCATGAGTGTCGAGCATCTCTACGTGCCGTGGTGGGGCTACGACAAGCACAAGGAGCTAGGCTTCCCGCGCGGCTATCACGTCGAGATCGGCGGCGGCCGCCAGATGCCGTCGATGGGCCTGGGCCGCCTGATCGCCGACGACGAGGTCAGCGTCGGAGACGCGCTGCGGGCCAAGCTGCGCCAGCGCTACGGCTCGATCATCAGCTTCAACGGCCGCGGCGAAATGATCCCGAACGACGACTGCTACTGCGAACTGGATCCGACCGTAAAAGACAAGTGGGGCATTCCCGTCCTGCGCTTCCACTGGAAGTGGGGCGAGCACGAGACGAAGCAGGCGGCCCACATGGTCACCACCTTCCTGGAGGTGATCGACAAGCTGGGCGGCAGGCCGATCGGCAAGGTCGAGCGCGACGGCAAGAAGGCCATCTCCAAGGGTGGCGAGATGATCCACGAGGTGGGCACCGTGCGGATGGGCGCCTCGGACAGGGACTCGGTCGTGAACCAGTACGGTCAGGCCTGGGCGGTCCCGAACCTGTTCGTGACCGACGGGGCGGTGATGGTGTCCAGTCCCGACAAGAACCCGACGCTCTCGATCATCGCCCTGGCCTGGCGATCGAGCGATCACCTGGCGCAGATGGCCAAGCGAGGTGAGCTGTGAGCGACGAACAGCAACCTTATGTCCGGAAGATCGACCGCCGCACGGCGCTGACCTGGATCGGCGTGGTCGGGGCGGCCACCGCCGTCGGCGCCGGCGTCGTGGTGTATGGCCCGAAGATCGGCGGCAAGACCCCGGGGACCAAGGGCTACGGCACAGACCCCAAGCTGGTCGAGCCCGCGCCCGCCCCGTGGCCGCGCCTGCTCAGCGACGGCGAGCTGCAGGCGGCGGCCGCGCTCAGCGACTTCATCCTGCCGGCCTCGGCGACCGCGCCGGCGGCCACGGCGCTGGGGATCCCCGATTTCATCGACGAATGGATCAGCGCCCCCTACCCCGACCAGGAGAAGGACCGGCCCCTGATCCGCAACGGCCTGAAGGCGCTGGGCCCGAAGCCCGATGCGGCGAAGCTGTCGGCGCTGCCCAAGGCCAGTCCCGATTTCTTCAAGCGGTTCCGCTACCTTGTGGTCGGCGCCTATTACACGACCGAGGCCGGGTTCAAGGACCTGGGCTACATCGGCAACGTCTCCCGCGCGACCGACCCGGGACCATCGGCCGAGGTGAAGGCCGCGCTGGAACGCGAACTGGCCAAGCTGGGGCTTTAGGAGTGCGGGCGATGAAGACGGTTCTGATCCTGGCCGCGCTCGCCTGCGCGGGACCGGCGATGGCGGCGGACAACACTCTTTCGGCGTCCGAGCGGAAGGCCGGCTGGAAGCTCCTGTTCGACGGCAAGTCGATGGACGCCTGGCGCACGTTCAAGAAGCCCGCATCCGACTGGAAGGTCGTCGATGGCGCGCTGGCGCCCGAGCCGAAGGTCTCCGGCGACCTGATGACGAAGGAGACGTTCGGGAGCTTCGAACTGGCCTTCGACTGGAGGATCAGCCCCCGGGGCAATTCGGGGGTCATGTACCGCGTCACCGAGGCCGGTCAGCAGAGCTACTGGTCCGGTCCGGAGTACCAGGTGCTGGACAACAGCCGGGGCGAACCCCCGCTGCAGCGGGCCGGCGCCCTCTACGACCTCTATGCGCCCACGGTCGACGCCACGAAGCCGGTCGGCGAGTTCAACCGCTCGCGCCTGATTGTGAACGGCGCCCACGTCGAACACTGGCTGAACGGCCAGAAGGTGGCCGAGTACGAACTGGGCTCGCCCGAGTTCAAGGCCAAGGTCGCCGCGTCCAAGTTCCGGGCCTGGCCGTTCGGGACCAGCCCCACGGGCCACATCGCGCTCCAGAACCATGGCGATGAGGTCTGGTACAAGAACTTGAAGGTGCGGGTCTTAGCTCCTGCGTCGCGGTAGCGACGGCGGGAGAGCTGAGAAGCTAGGTCGCCCAGGCGCGTCCGATCTCCTTCATGGGCACGCAGCCCTTGAAGTCGCCCGGCACCGGGTCGTAGCGCAGTGTCACCGTCGCCCCCGGCTTCGAGGTGAAGTAGCCGATGGTCATCAGGTCCTTCAGTGCGCCGAACGGGTGAGGCTGGGGTCGCGCGGCCGTGGCCTCCTGGTCGTAGCGGATGAGCATGGCGCCCTGCTGGGCCGCCGTCAGCGCTACGAAACCCGCGCCGTGGGCGGCCTTGGCGTCGGTGTCCAGCTTGTCGAGACCGCTCTTGATGAAGCCGGCCTGCATCGGATCGCACCAGCCCTTCAGGGCCTTGTCGACCATCTGCGGCACGCCGGCCTCGCGGGCCCCTGGCGTGTCGGTCTTGGGGTAGACCAGCTCGGCCACGACATCGAGGATCTGGGCCTGCGCGGCGGTCAGCGCCGTGGGCGTCCAGCCCAGGGCCGGCTGGGCCCAGGCATAGCCGCCCGACCCCGCGGCGATGGTCAGCGATAGGCCGAAGAGGGCGTCGCGTCGGTTCATCAGCATCGTCCCGTCCTCCCCTAGAGCTCGCCGCGTTTCTTGGCGTTCACCGCGTGGTCCGCCGCGCGCGCCGTCAGCGCCATGTAGGTCAGCGACGGATTTACGCACGACGCCGAGGTCATGGCCGCGCCGTCGGTGACATAGACGTTCTTGCACTCGTGGACCTGGTTATGGGCGTTCAGCACCGAGGTCTTCGGGTCGCGGCCCATGCGCGCCGTGCCCATCTCGTGGATGCCCAGGCCGATCGCATAATCGCCGTCCACCGGCTGAACATTCTTGAACCCGGCCGCCTCCATCATCTCCATCGCCGTGGCGATCATGTCCTTCCGCATCTTCTGCTCGTTCTCCTTGATCGAGGCGTCGAAGGTGAGCGTCGGCAGGCCGTACTTGTCTTTTTTGTCCTTGTTCAGCGTCACGCGGTTGTCGGCATAGGGCAGGATCTCGCCGAAGCCGCCCAGGCGCGCGATCCACGGACCCGGCTGGGTCAGCTCAGCCTTGCGGTCGGCGCCCAGGCCGGGCGCGCCGATGGCCCGCGTCCAGCTGGGCCGCCCGGCGCCACCCTGGAAGCCAAAGCCGCGCAGATAGTCCTTCTTGGTCGCCGCGTCGCCCAGGTTCCGGAAGCGCGGGATGTAGACGCCGTTCGGCCGCCGGCCCGAATAGTAGTGCTCCTCGAAGCCGGGCGCCTCGGCCTGGGCGCCGACGCCCAGGTGATGGTCCATGATGTTGCGGCCCAGTTGGTCGCTGCCGTTGCCGAACCCGTTCTCGAACCGGCTCGAGGTGGAGTTCATCATGATCCAGGTGGAGCCCAGTGCGCTGGCGCACAGGAACAGCACGTCGGCGTAGAACTCCTCCTCCTGGCCGCTTTCGGCGTCGAGGATGCGGACGCCGTCGGCGCGGTTCTTCTTCGGGTCGTGCAGGATGGTGGTGACGATCGAGTTCGGGCGGATCTTCAGGTTGCCCGTCCGCTCGGCCGCCACCAGCGTCGCCGAGTTCGAGCTGAAGTAGGCGCCGAACGGGCAGCCCTGGATGCAGCGGTTGCGGTGCTGGCACTTGCCGCGGCCCAGGGCCAGCTGCTCCTCGGTGGGCGCGGTCAGGTTGGCGGTGCGGCCGATGGTGACCCGGCGCTCGGGGTAGCGCGCCTCGACGCCCTTCTTCAGCACCTCCTCGACACAGTTGAACTCCATCGGCGGCTGGAAGACGCCGTCCGGCAGCTGCGGCAGACCTTCCTTGCGACCGCTGACGCCGGCGAAGCGCTCGACGTAGTCGTACCACGGGGCCAGGTCGGCGTAGCGGATCGGCCAGTCGACGCCGATGCCCTCCTTGGCGTTCGCCTCGAAGTCCTGCGGCGAATGGCGATAGCTCTGCCGGGCCCACATCAGCGAGCGGCCCCCCACGTGATAGCCGCGGATCCAGTCGAAGCGCTGCTTCTCTTCGTAGGGGTTCTCGTCGTCACGGACGAACAGGTGCTGGGTGTACTCGGTCAGCGCATAACCGGTGCGCTGCTGGGCCGGGTACTTGGCCTTCATCTCGGCGTCGGGCAGGCGGCCCAGGGGATACCGGGTCTCCCACGGGTCCAGAGTGGCGGTCTTGTAGCCGGTGATGTGCGGCATCGGCCCGCCGCGCTCGAGCACCAGCACCTTCAGGCCCTTCTCGGTCAGCTCCTTGGCCGCCCAGCCGCCCGCGATCCCGCTGCCCACGACGATGGCGTCGTAGGTGTTCTCCTTGCGCCAGCGCGTGTTGAGGTTCGCCATGTTCCCTTCCCCATCGGGCCGCCGGCCGTGCCGACATGCCTCGCGAGCGGTTCTCCCGCTTCCGTTCGGCAGCGTTTCATGAAATGGATTACATCGCAAGGCCGGGAGGAAGGCTGGATGACCCGAGATCGGGCTGTATGGGGCGTGCTGTTGGCCCTCGTCTGTACGACGTCGACAACCGCCGCCGAGCGCTGGAAGCCGCTGTTCGACGGCAAGACCCTGAACGGCTGGACGCCCAAGATCTTGGGCTCGCCCGCCGGGGAGAACGTCCGCGACACCTTCATCGTGAAGGACGGCGCGATCACGGTCTCGTACGCCGGCTACGAGCGGTTTCAGAACCGCTTCGGACACCTGTTCTACAAGACCCCGTTCAAGGCCTACCGCCTGCGCCTCAAGTACAAGGTGCTTGAGCCGCCGCTGCCCGACACGCCGGGCTGGGCCCGCTCGAACTCCGGCGTGATGTTCCACAGCCAGAGCCCGGAAAGCATGGGCCTGAACCAGCCGTTCCCGGTCTCGGTCGAGTTCCAGATCCTGGGCGCCGATGGGCCGAAGCCTCGCCCGACGGGCAACGTCTGCACGCCCGGCGTCTCGATCACGCTGAATGGCTCCAGACAGCCCGTGCACTGCTCCGACTCCTCCGGCCCGACGATCCCCAACGGGACATGGGTCGACCTCGAGCTGGAGGTGACGCCGAAGGGCGTGGCGACCGAGAAGATCAACGGCGTGGTCGTGCACACCTACAGCGACATCGCCCTCGACCCCGCCGACCCGATGGCCGCCGCTGACGCGAAGCGGCTGATCGAGGCCCGCGGCGGCGCGCTGCCCGTGACCGAGGGCTACATCGCCCTCCAGAGCGAGGGCCATCCCATCGCGTTCAAGGACATCGAGATTCTCGTGCTGAAGTAGGCTCTGCCGCCGGAACATCGCGACGCCGGCCACGTTCGGATGCCCTGTCATTCAAGGAGACTGGGACCATGCCGAACGATAAACCCCTGGACGCCGTCGCCCTGCTCAAGGCCGACCATCGCACGGTCGAAGACCTGTTCGCCAAGTTCGAAGCCGCCAAGGCCGACGGTAAGAAGCGCGCGCTGGCCGAGCAGATCTGCATGGAGCTGACCGTCCACGCCAAGATCGAGGAAGACGTCTTCTATCCGGCCTGCGAGGGCGCGGTGGAGGAAGACCTGCTGAAGGAGGCCTATGTCGAGCACGACTCGGCCAAGGTGCTGATCGCCGAGATCGAGGCCGGCGGCCCCGACGACGAGTTCTACGACGCCAAGGTCAAGGTGCTGTCAGAGATGATCGAGCACCACGTCAAGGAAGAGGAGCAGCGAGCCGAGGGCATGTTCGCCCAGGCGCGCAAGGCCGGCCTCGACATGGACGCTCTGGGCGAACGCATGGCGGCCGAGAAGCAAGAGCTCATCGCCAGCTACAAGTCGTCGGGCCTGCCCCGGCCGGAGGCGGCCACCCTGACGGGCACGACGCTCGCCTGATGGGAAACCCCTGGATGCGCCTGGGCCTGAACGCCTGGGCGCTGGGCCTCGAGTCCTCGGCGGTCATCGGCCTGCGCACGCTGAAGATCGCCGCGGGCGGGGCCGAGGCCGAGGCCGAGACCCGCCGAATGGTCTCGGAGAAGATCGACTCGGTCCTGGCGCTACAGATGCTGGCCCTGACGGGCGGGCTGGGCGCCACGCCGCATCGCGCGGCGACCCGGACCGTCGCCCACTACCGCAGGAAAGTCCGCGCCAACCGCCGCCGGCTGGGCGCCTAGAGAAACACCTCGGCCAGGGCCAGGCCGCGTTCGCCGGCGATGCCGTAGACCATGTAGAGGCGGCCCTGCTCCTCGAAGAAGAACGGGTCGCGCAGCTGGTTGACCGGTCGCTCGATGGCGCCGCGGACCGAAGGTTCGGCTGGAAGCTGCGCGCCTTCCCAGTCGCGCTCGGGCCTCAGGATCTCGACAGGCTCGGACTGCGTCCAGGTCTCCCATGGGCCGCGGGCGTCGATCGTGGTGAGATAGATGCGCTCAGGCGCATCGCCCACCTGTGTCCAGGCCACCTTCAGTTGGTCGCCGCGGACCAGGACCGTCCCATGGCGCATGTTCATGTTGAACAGGCGCGGGCCGGTCTCGAAGCCGGACAATGGGTCCTTCGAGCGGTAGAACTGGCCCGGCATCGCCATGGCGTAGGTCATTCCGCGGAAGGGAAAGGCGCGCCAATAGGTCAGCCCCAGGATCTCAGACCCCGCCGAGGCGAATGCGAGGCCGTCCGGCGAGGTGGCGACGCGGGTCACCTGTTCGTTGGGCAGCCGCTCCAGGCCGTGGAAGTACATGACGAACCGCCGCCGCTCATGATCGACATGCACGTCGGGCGAGGCGATGTGGCCGCCCTTCAGGTTCGTCGGAAACGGCGTCTGCTCGATGCGCAGAACGCCCGGCGCATGCACCCGCCAGGGCCCCTCCAGCCGGTCGGCGTAGGCCATGCGGATGTACTGGCCCACATGGTCGGCGAAGTAGAGGTAGTAGCGGCCCAACGCGCCCTTCGCCCATGCGGGCACGCGGATCAGCGAGGGCTCGGCGATGTTGGTCCCGATCGACGGATGGGTGTCGGGCGTGATGATGGGCCCCTTGCCCAGCCGCACGGCGCGCGGGCCGGCCGCCTGGGCGAACGATCGGCCGCTGACGGCCAGGCCGGCCGCCAGCGCAAGGGTCCGGCGTCGCGTCGGCATGTTCAGACCTCGGCCTTTTCCATCGCCGCCTTGGCCGCGGCCATCATCTTCTGGAAGGCGCCCGTACGGATCAGTTCGCGCCGCTCCTCCAGCCCACGATGCAGCTCGACAAGCACCCTGGCCGCCGGCTCGTGGGTCTGCAGCGCGGCCCAGTAGGCCGCGACGTTGGCGTTCTTGGGGATCGGGTTCTCGACGCCCGTGCCGGGCAACACATTCTCGATCATGAACAGCGCGGGCGTCAGCGCGCAGTCGGCCATGGTGATCCGGCCGCAGGCGGCATAGCCGTCCGTCCCGATCATCCGGTCCAGCGCCTTGACGTTGCGCACCACCTGTCCGCCCAGCAGGTCGACGATACCCTGGTCGCGGTCGGCGGCGCGGGCCTGGGGCGAGAGCATGAACATGTTGTTCATGAGGTAGACGTCGCCGATCCGAGCCAACGTGCGGATGTGGGCAGTCTCGCGGGGCGTGGCGCCCAGCATCGAGGGCGTCGGATAGACCTGCTCCAGATACTCGGCGATGACTTCGGACTCGGGCATCAGGTCACCGTCGATATCCAGCACCGGGATCCGGCCGATGGGATTGCGCTGGCGGAAGGCCGGCATGCCGAAATCCGCGGGGCGCTCCAGCACGATGTCGGTGATGCCCTTGGCGTAGATCTGCATCCGCACGCGCGCCGAATAGGGGCTGAGATCGCCGGAATAGAGCTTCATCATGGTGGGACGCTTCCTCGTTGGGTCTTTGACCAAGGGAAGCACGAAACGCGCGCCGCGGGCAGACGCCCTGGCTATTGGCCGCCCGACACCCCACCTATAGGGCGCGCCGCCGGGCGTGTGCCGCCATCGAAGCGGTCGATCCCGCCCGCCGAGACGCCTTCAGAGATCGATGATGACTGTGTTGTTCGCCGCCGCCGTGGCCTGTGTGCTGGGCGTCGCGGTTCTGCCCCCATTGTTCCGCCTGCTGGGTTGGAGCATCCGCACGTGACCGGGCCTTCGGCCGACGAGACGCTGGTCCGCGAGAACGCCTACCTGCGCCAGCAGAACGCCCAGCTGCAGCGTGACCTCACTGCGGCGCTGGCGGACGCCGATCGCCTCCGCCAGATCGCGGAACGAATCTACGGCCGCACCGCACCCCGTCCCCCCAGCCCGCTGGGCGGGGGTCAGTGAGCGTCGTCTAGCGCGTGCTGCGGCGATCGTTCAGGAGGGTCTTGCGAGGGCCTGCTGCGACGGGCGCGCCCGTGGAGCGGGAATCGATGAGGTCGCGGCGCACGGGCGGCGGGCTGACGGTGGTCGGAAAACGCATGTGAGTCCTTTCAGGACGTCGGTTGGAGTTGGGATTGGCTCGCCCGTGAACCGACGTCGGAGCGGCGTCGCACCAGCACCGGGCGCGCGTCTTGCCAGACCGACACGAAGGCGCAGCTGGGATGCTCGGCCATGACCTTGAGCGCGAACGGGACGGCGTTGTCATCGGCCTCGAGGAAGTAGGCTTCGATGGCCGTGGAGCTGCCGTCTTCCTTGCAGGGGTAGAAGGTATAGAGAGGCACGGGCGTCTCCCGTCGAAGAGCGGGAGCGCGGAATGGGAAGCCGTCTCTCAGCCATCGGCGCCCAGGGCGAATGCCGATGATGGCGCATCATACCACAGTCCGGCGGATCGCGGGTGACTTAGAGACCCAGCAGCTTGCGGTTGGCCGCCGCATCCAGGCCCGAGCCTGCAAAGTCGTCGAAGGCGTGCTCGGTCACGCGGATGATGTGGTCCCTGATGAACGGCGCGCCTTCGCGGGCGCCGTCCTCGGGGTGCTTCAGCGCGCACTCCCACTCCAGCACCGCCCAGCCCGGATAGTCGTAGGCCGCCAGCTTCGAGAAGATCGCCTTGAAGTCCACCTGGCCGTCGCCCAGGGAACGGAAGCGCCCCGGCCGGTCGACCCAGCCCTGGTAGCCGCCGTAAACGCCCGAGCGGCCGTTCGGCCGGAACTCGGCGTCCTTCACGTGGAAGGCGCGGATGCGCTCGTGGTAGCGGTCGATGTAGTCGAGATAGTCCAGCTGTTGCAGGACGAAGTGGCTGGGATCGTAGAGCAGGCAGGCGCGTGGGTGGCCGCCCACCTCGTCCAGGAACCGCTCGTAGGTCGCCCCGTCGTGCAGGTCCTCGCCGGGGTGAATCTCGTAGCAGGCGTCGACGCCGTTTTCGTCGAACACGTCCAGGATCGGCTTCCAGCGGCGGCCCAGCTCGGCGAAGGCCTCTTCGACCAGCCCCGCCGGCCGTTGCGGCCACGGATAGAGATACGGCCACGCCAGCGCCCCCGAGAACGTGGCGTGCGCGGTCAGGCCCATGCGTCGGCTGGCCCTGGCGGCCAGCTTGACCTGGTTCACCGCCCAGGCCTGCCGCTCGGCCGGACGCCCGCGCAACTCGGGCGGCGCGAAGCCGTCGAACATCGCGTCGTAGGCCGGATGCACGGCGACCAACTGGCCCTGCAGGTGGGTCGAGAGCTCGGTGACCTCGAGGCCGTACTGCGCCAGCGTCCCGGTGATCTCGTCACAGTAGGTCTGACTGTCGGCGGCCTTGTCCAGGTCCACGAAGGACCCTGGTCCGGTGGGCAGCTGAAGGCCGATGTAGCCCAGGTCGGCCGCCCATTTGGCGATGGTGTCCAGCCGGTCGAAGGGCGGCTTCGGCCCCACGAACTGGGCCAGGAAGATGCCGGGGCCCTTGAGGGTCTTCATGCGTCACCTGCGTTCAGATCGACCCACCCGGCGCCCTCGCGGCTGCCCGCCACGGCGCGCTCGACAAAGGCCATGCCGCGCACCCCGGCCGCGATGCTGGGGACCAAATCGTTGGCGCGGCCGCTGGCGATTGCGCCGGCGACGTCGCGGTAGATGTTGGCGAAGGCCTCAATGAAGCCCTCGGGATGCCCGGTCGGGATGCGCGAGCCCGCCTGCGCCGCAGCGCCGAGATAGCCCGACGCGGCGTGCAGCGTCTGGGTCGGTCCGTCGAGCCAGTCGATGGTCAGCTCGGTGTGGCGCTCATGGCTCCACAACAGCCCGCCCTTCTCGCCATAGACCTTGATGTTCAGCCCGTTCCGCGCGCCCGCCGAAATCTGCGAGGCGATCAGCACGCCCCGCGCGCCGCCGCCGAAGCGGAGCAGGACGTTGCAGTCGTCGTCGAGAGCGCGGCCAGGCACCACGGAGGCCAGGTCCGGGCAGAGCCGCTCGACCTGAAGGCCGGTGATGAATTCAGCGAGGTTGAAGGCGTGGACGCCGATATCGCCGCTGCAGCCGCCGACGCCCGACTTCGCGGGGTCGGCCCGCCACATGGCCTGGGCGTCGCCGCCTTGCTCGATGGGGCGCGAGAGCCAGCCCTGCGCGTACTCGACCACCACCTTGCGGATCGGCCCCAGGTCGCCACGGCGAACGATCTGGCTCGCTTCGCGGACCATCGGATAGCCGGTGTAGGTGTAGGTCAGCGCATAGTGGCGGCCCGACGCCGCCACGATCCGCTCGAGCTCGACGGCCTCGGCCAGGTTCAGCGTCGCCGGCTTGTCGCAGATCACGTGCAGGCCCGCCTGCAGCGCGGCGGCCGACACCGCGAAGTGCAGGTGGTTTGGCGTGACCACCGCCACCAGCTCAGCGCCGTCTTCGCGGGCGGTCTCGCTGGCGATCATCGCCAAGTGGTCGGCATAGACACGATCAGGCGCGACGCCCCAGGCCTCGGCCGCCTTGGCGCTCTTGGCTGGATCGCGGCTGAAGGCGCCGGCGACCAGGCGGATGTTCCCGTCCAGCTCGGCCGCCATACGGTGGACGGGCCCGATGAACGAGCCCGGTCCGCCGCCCACCATGGCCAGCCGCAGTGGCCTCACGCGGCCACGCCCGCCAAGTAGTCGTGGCAGATCTTCGCCGCCTCGATGCGCGGCCGTTCGAACGGCGGCTCCTGCTCGACGAAGAAGCCGGTGACGCCCGAGGCCTTGGCGGCCGGCAGGAGCTTCTTCCAGTCGATGGCGCCCGAGCCGACCTCGGTCGGGTCCATCTTCAGGGCGAAGTTGGGTGTGGTGGTGGGCTTGATGTCCTTCACGTGCATCATCGTGAAGCGGCCCTTGTGCCTGGCCAGAAGGGCGGCGGGGTCATGTCCGGCGGCCGCCACCCAGCCGACGTCGATCTCGAAGGTGACCAGCGACGGATCGGTCTCCTTCAGCAGGATCTCCAGCCCATAGGTCGAGCCCAGCGGCAGGAACTCGAAGTTGTGGTTGTGGTAGCCGACCTTGAGGCCCTCCTTCTTCAGGAGCGTGGCCTTCTGGTTCAGGAATTCCGCATTGGCCTTCCAGTCGTCGGCGGTCATCTGGCTGACCAGCCGGCGCAGCATGCCGCCCATGTCCTCGCCGGCCTGCGGCCGCATCTCCATGCGGTCGGGGAACCAGCAGATCGGGGCCACGGCGGCCTTCGCGCCGACCGCATGCAGGGCCGCGGCCAGCTTGCCCAGGTCCCCGGAGAAGGTGAGGTCGCCGCCGCGCGGCTGGACATGGACGCTGGGACACGCGAGCCCCGCGGCGTCCAAGGCGGTCCGCAGATCGCCCGGGGCCTTGCCCATGAAGCCGGGCAGCTCGACGGTCTTGTAGCCGATGCCCGCCACCGCCTTCAGCGTGCCGCCCAGATCCTTCGCCGCGTCCGGGCCCAGAGTATAGAGTTGGATGCCGATCGGCAGTCCCGCCGTCTTGAAGAAGGGCCGGGCCGCAGCCCCCGCCCCGGTCGCCGCTGCGCTCATGGCCGCTCCCAGTCCGAAGAGGACGTTCCGCCGGTGGATGCTCTGCAAGGTCCTGGCTCCTGTCATAGCGCCGCCACCGCCGTGGGGCCGCGTTCGGGCGGCTTGAAGAAGACCGCCAGCAGCACGACCGCCGCCAGCGCCATGGCCGTCGGGATCATGAAGAGGCTCTGGTAGTCCACGACGCCGCCCGCCGAATTGCCCGCGATCAGCGTGGGGAAAAGGAAGCTGGCCGCGACGTTGCCGATCCCCAGGATCAGCAGGTTGAACAGGCCCTGGGCGCTGGAGCGGACATCCTTCGGGAAGACGGCGTCCACGAAGATGTACACCGTGGCGAAGAAGAAGGCGTAGCAGACGCCGTGCAGCAGCTGCACCGCGATGATCGTGGGCACGCTGTCGGCGAAAAAGGCGAAGGTCGCGAACCGGGCCGCGTGGCCCAGGATCCCGATCATCATCGTGACCTTCCAGCCCAGCCGGATCAGCACCGGCCCCAGCACGAGCATGGTCACGATCTCGGCGATCTGGCCCAGGCTGAGCACCACCATCGACAGGTTGCCGGCGATGCCGACGCGGTTGGTCAGGAAGGCGTCGGCCATCACGAAATAGCCGTTGTGGACCACGCTATCGATGAAGGTGACTGCGAACAGCACGCCGATGAACGGCACGCCCAGGAACTTCACCGCCTCGCGCCAGGCCAGCTTGTCCACCGCCGCGCCCTCGGTCTTGGGCGGCGTGTGCGGCAGGGTCAGCGAGTAACCGGCGAGGGCGAACGAGACGATCGCGCCGACCAGGAAGATCCAGCGCATGTGCTCGACGCTGGCCTCGCCGCCCAGCAGGAAAATGAAGGGCCAGCTGACCAGGATCCAGCCCACGGTGCCGCCCATGCGCACCGCGCCAAAATCGCGCGCGGGGTCCTTCAGGTTGGCGAACGCGATGGAATTGGTGACCGACAGGGTCGGCACATAGACCAGGCTGTACACCAGATAGGCGGCGAAGAACGGCCAGAAGCTGGTCGCGAAGGCCGCGCCCACCAGCGCCACGCCGCCCAGCAGGTGACTGACGGCCAGGAACTTCTCGGCCGCGAAGTTCCGGTCGGCGAACTGGTTCGAGAAGAAGATGCCGACCACCGCGGCGATGCCCCACGAACTGCCCACCAGAGACTGCTGCCAGGGCTGGAAGCCCAGCAGGCCCATGTAGGGGAACAGCTTCGGCGCCCAGGCGCCCCAGACGGCGAGCTGGAGCACCATCATGATGAAGAGCCGCGTGCGCACGCCCATGCCGTCGAACCCCTCCCAAGGCGCCTCGAACATCGCGGGCGGTGTGGTCCCAGCCTCTCGATGTAATCGAATTCATCCGTAGCAATGGCGCACTTGCGAGGCAATCGATTCCGGCCGGAAGGTTTGCCGTGGGCGCGCCTTGAAATGACCGGGCCTTGTCTCCAGTGTCGCGCCGATGGCCACGATTCAAGACGTCGCCCGGGACGCCGGCGTATCCACCGCCACCGTCTCGCGGGTGCTGAGCGCGCCCGAGCTGGTGGCCGAGGCGACCCGGGCGCGCGTGACGGCCTCGGTGGAGCGGCTGGGGTATCAGCCGAACTTCGCGGCCAAGAGCCTGCGCACGCTGAAGACCGAGAAGATCCTGGTCACGGTGCCCGACATCTCGAACCCGTTCTTCAGCCAGGTGATCCGGGGCGTGGAAGAGGCGGCGCGCACGGCCGGCTACTCGGTGCTGCTGGGCGACACGCGGCACGAGGCCGACCGCGAGGAGGAATACGCCGCCATGCTGCTGCGGCGCGAGGCGGACGGCCTGATCTTCCTCGGCCACCGGCTGCCCGAGGCGCTGGCGCCCATGGTCGCCGCCCGCGGCGTGCGCACGCCGATCGTCAACGGCTGCGAGTACAGCTCCGAGCTGGGCGTGTCGGGCGCGCACATCGACAATGCCCGCGCGTCCGCCGAGGCGATGGAGCACCTCTACGGCCTGGGCCACCGCCGAGTCGGCGTCATCACGGGCCCGCTGGCCAGCCCGCTCAGCCGCGACCGCCTGGAAGGCGTGCGGGCCTCGGCCCAGGCGCACGGCCAGGCCGCGGGGCTCGCGGTGGTGGCGGGCGACTTCAGCATCGACTCCGGCCTTCGCGAGGCGACCGCCCTGCTCGCCGCCGATCGGCCCAGCGCGATCTTCTGCTTCAGCGACGAGATGGCCATGGGCGCGCTCGAAGCGATCCGACGGGCGGGGCTGTCGTGCCCGGAAGACGTGTCGCTCGTGGGCTTCGACGACATCCGCTTCGCCGAGTTCCTGAACCCGCCGCTGACCACGGTGAGCCAGCCCATGGACCGGATCGGCCACGAAGTGGTGCGCCTGCTGCTGGACATCCTGAGCGGCAAGGCCCAGGCGCTGGAGCACGTCACCCTGCCCCACCGGCTGGTGGTGCGCGGCAGCACCGCCCCGCCCGCGGCGGCGTAGTCGCCGACGCCGAGACGGCCCTCGACTTCGCCGCCCGCCCGCGTTTTCCTGGCGTCATGGACAACGTCGGACGCATGCCGGGGCCCCGGCCCCACCCCCTCAACCGCGACTTCGACTGGATCGCGGCGCGGCGCGAAGGGCTGGAACGGCTGACGCCTGAGCATGTGGACCAGTTCAACGCCGACGGCTTCTTCGTGCTCCGGGACGCCTTCACGGCCGGCGAGATCGCCGAGGTCCGCGCCGCCATCGATCCGTTCGAAGAGGCCCATGTGGCCTATGCCCGCGAGCGTGGCGGCAAGGTGCGCCTGACCGACGCCGACGCGATCACCTTCACGCTGCACCTGGTGCGCAAGTCGGACGTGCTGAAGGCGTTCTCGGCGCACCCCACGATCCGGGGCGTCTGCCATGACCTGATCGGGCCCGACGTGCGGCTCTACTGGGACCAGGCGGTCTACAAGAAGACAGAGAAGGTCCAGGAATTCCCCTGGCACCAGGACAACGGCTACTCGTTCGTCGTGCCGCAGCAGTACCTCACGCTCTGGGTGCCGCTGATGGATGTGGACGAGGCGAACGGCTGTCCCTGGATCGCGCCCGGCCTGCACCGGCTCGGCACGCTGGAACACCGTACCACCGACATCGGCCTCGTCTGCCTGGACGCAGCCCCCGAGGCCGTGGCGGCGCCGGCCAGGGTGGGCGACGTGGTGGTGTTCTCGTCGCTGGCCCCGCACCGCACCGGCCCCAACACCAGCGACGCTGTGCGCAAGGCCTACATTCTGCAGTACGCGCCCGACGGCGCGGTGGTGCACACCGAGGATGGCCAGGTGGTCGTCCAGGACGACCCCGAGCGGCAGTATCTCATCTAGGATCGCACGGGATCGTTGGAGCCGGCGCGTTGCTGGTGCAGGGTCATCGCCATGCGTCTCCTCTTCAACATCCTCTGGTTCATTTTCGGCGGCTGGATCTCGGGCACGCTTTGGCTGCTGGCCGGGGTGATCCTGGCGATCACCGTCGTGGGCCTGCCCTGGACGCCCGCGGCGTTCCGCCTGGCCGGCTTCAGCTACTGGCCGTTCGGCAAGGTGATCGTCGAGCGCGACACCGGGGCGGTGAGCGTGCTGCTGAACATCCTGTGGCTGCTGCTCGCCGGTTGGTGGCTGGCGCTGCACCATCTGGCGCTGGCGGCGGCCCTGGCGGTGACCATCATCGGCATCCCGTTCGCCTGGCAGCATGTGAAGCTGGCCATGCTGTCGCTGATCCCGGTCGGCAAGGGCGTCGCCGAGGTCTGAGCCTCAGTAGATGAGGTGGGGCCGGCGGGTCTCCAGCCAGGCGGCTTCATCCGGCGCGGTGATCGCGTCGAGGTCGGCCGCCGCGGCCTGGTCGTCATCGACCCATTCGCGCAGGCCCGGCCCGCCGTTGATCACGTCGATGGCCAGGCGCCCATCTGTGTACTCGTACTTGAACTCCAGCCCGCGCCAGAGCGGGTAGTCGGGGTAGAGCCGGCGGATCGCCTTGAACCCTAGCGCCTGTACGCGCCACGGCCGGAACGCGGCGTGGTCGTACGACGGCTGCTCGGTGTGGATCTGCACGCCGTTGCACAACTTGCCGACGTGCTTGTGGAAGGTGGGCTCAAACCAGATGTCGCGCAGCGTGCAGCCCCCCAGCCACTGCGGCGCGGCCGCGCGCATCTCGGCGATCACGGCGCGGGCGTCGATGTCGGGCGCGCCGAACAGCTCCAGCGGCCGCGTCGTACCGCGCCCCTCCGACAGCGTGACGCCTTCGACCATGACGGTCCCGGCATAGGCCCGCGCCATGGACAGGTTCGGCGCGTTGGGGCTGGGGTTCACCCACGCCCGCTCGCCCAGCGGCCAGCCGTAGCCGGGGCCCGCGCCAGGGTCCCATCCGTCCATCTCGATCACGCGGTAGTCAACGTCCAGGCCGAAGTGGCTGACGAACCAGCGCCCCATCTCGCCCATCGTCAGGCCATGGCGCATCGGCATCGGCCCCGCGCCCACGAAGCTCTCGTAGCCCGGCAGCAGGGTCAGGCCCTCGACGGGTCGTCCCACAGGGTTGGGCCGGTCCAGCACCCACACCGCCTTGCCGTGCTCGGCGGCGGCTTCCAGGACGTAGAGCAGCGTCGTGACGAAGGTGTAGATGCGGCAGCCCAGGTCCTGCAGGTCGACCAGCAGGACGTCGAACGTCTCCATCGACGCCGCCGTCGGCCGTCGCACCTCGCCGTACAGGCTGAAGACCGGTACGCCGTGGACCGGGTCGTTGAAGTCCGGGGACTCCATCATGTTGTCCTGCTTGTCGCCTCGCAGGCCATGCTGCGGCCCGAAGGCGGCCGTCAGGTCGATGCCGTCGCAGGCCGCCAGCGCATCCAGCGCGTGGGTCAGGTCGGAGGTCACCGAGGCCGGGTGCGCCAGCAGGGCCACCCGCTTGCCGGCCAGCGGGCGGCGCAGATCAGGCTCGGACAGAAGGCGGTCGATACCGAATTTCATGGGGATCAGGCGGCAGGAGGCGGCAGGGAAAGGGCGAACGCGTCGGCGTGGTGGAAGTCCGGCTGGCCCGGCGGATGAACCAACGCCCAGTAGGCCCGGGTCCCGTCGTCGGCCTCCAGCACCGCCGACAGGCCCACGCGCCAGGCTTGGTCGGGCGGCAGGTCCGCAAGGCCGCCCACATCCAGCGAGGCCCGCAGCTCGAAGCGCGTCCGCCCACCCTCGGCGTCGATGAAGGGCGCCGGCGTCTCGGGGTCCTCGTCGCGCTCGCGATGGCCGATGAAGGCGTACGCCGCCCACTGGGACGAAGGCGCCAGATTGAACTCGTAGTAGGCCGCCGAACCGGGCGCGCGCAGGAACACTTCGAAGCAGGTGTGCTTCCAGAGCTCGTCCATCCGCGTCGGCGCGGCCCGCGGCGGGGTCTTCAGCGCGGAAACCCGGCCGGTCACCACATAGCTCAGCGTCAGCACCCCACCCGAACCGCGGTCGATGGCGACTTCGACGTGATCGGCGGCGTTGCTGGCGAACTGCGGGTGCGGCGTGAGCTCGACCGACCTCATCGCGCGAACCCGAGCTCGGGCTGGCTGACGGTCTGCGCCTCCTCAGGCAGGTGACAGGTGAAGGTCGCTCCGGCGCCGGGCTCGCTCTCCAGCGCCACCCAGCCGCCATGCAGCTCGGTCAGCGCCTTGACCAGCGCCAGCCCCAGGCCGGGGCCGCCGCGCTCGCGGCCGATGAAGCGGTCGAAGATGTGCGCCTGAACGTGGAACGGGATGCCGCGCCCGGTGTCCGACACCTGCAGCTGCACCTCGCCCACCGCCTTCCGTGCGGCCAGGGTGACCGTGCCGCCGGCGGGCGTCTGGCCGATGGCGTTCTCCATCAGATGGTCCAGCACCTGGGCCAGGCGGCGACGGTCGCCTCGGATCGTGCCGACGTCGGCCGCCGGCTGCAGGATGATCGAGATCTTGTTGGGCTCGGCCTCGTGATGCCACCGGCTGGCGGTCTCGAGCAGCAGGTCGGCGACGTTCACGTCGCTCAGGTCCAGCGCCATCTCGTCGGCGTCAATCTGGGCCATGTCCAGCACGTCGTCGATCGACCGCGCGAGCTGTGTCGCCGCCGTCTTCACCGAGGCGGCATAGCCGCGCGCGCGCTCAGGCAGGGCGTCGCCCGAATGCTCCAGCAGTTCGGAATAGCCGATGATGGTGGTGAGCGGGGTGCGCAGCTCGTAGCTGACGTTGCCGACGAAATCGCGCTTGAGCCGCTCGGCCTCGCTCAGCGCCTGCTCGCGGTCGGCCAGCGCGCTTTCCAGCCGCCGCGCGTCGGTGACGTCGGTGAAGGCGATCAGCGTCGCGCCGTCCGGCAGCGGACGGGTGCGGTACTCGACCATTCGGTCGTCCGACGTCTGGACCTCGCCGGTCATCGGCATGCGCGCCGCGGGATCCGGGTCGGCGACCCGACCCTTCAGCTCGCGCCAGAAACCCATGTCGTGCAGCTTGTGGACGCACAACTCGACCACGCCCTCGAAATCGCCGGCGGCCTCAAGCTGCAGCGGCGTGATGTTCCAGAACCGCTCGAAGCTCTCGTTGTGCAGCCGGATCCGGCCGTCCGAGCCGAACACGGCGACGGCGTCCGACAGCTTGTCCAGCGTCGCCTGCTGCACCTGGATCAGCGCATTGTACTGCGCCTTCATCTTCAGCTCGCCGGTGATGTCCGAGAACAGGATCAGCAGGCCGCCCCGCGGGTGCGGCTGGCGCACCACCCGCAGCGTGCGGCCGTCGGGGAGGCTCCACATGTCGTCGGGCGCGCTCTCCAGCTGTTCGTAGCGGCCCAGCTCGGCGGCCTTCCACTTGGCGTAGTCGGCGGTCTCGGGCAGCCGGCGGCGCTGGCGCAGCCGGTCAAGCACCTCGCCATGGGTCGGCCGCTCGGTGAGCCAGGCCGGCTCCAGGCCCCACAGCTCGGCCAGCGGGGTGTTGTGAAAGCTCACCCGCTTGGCGCGGTCGAAGATCACCACCGCGTCGTCGATGCGGTTGAGGATCTCGTCATGGGCCTCGACGTTGCGCTTCGTCTCCTCGCGGGCCTCCTCCAGATCGGTGAGGTCATCGGTCCAAACGCCGACGCCGCCGCCCTCAAGGGGTTGGGCGGCGATCAGGAAGGCGCGGCGACGGCCGTCGGCCGAAAGCCAGCGCACCGCCTCGCGCCGCTGCCCCAGGTTGGCGGCTTCCGACGCCACGGTGTCGGCGCCCTTGTCGAACGTCAGCCCCCGCTGGGCCGCCTCGTCCAGGCTGGCGACGCCCACGGTCTTCAGCCACGCCGCGTTCACCCAGACGGGCGAGCCGTCGGCCGCCGCGATCCAGGCAGGGCATTGGCGCGCGTTCAGGAAAGCGGCGAAGCGCGGCGCGGTCGGCAGGCCCTGGTCCTCACCCAATGCCGCCGACACCCGCAGCCAGGCCAGCGCCCCCGCGGCCCGCCCCTCGACCGTCACCACGCCCGCGGGGCCCTTGACCTCGAAGGCGCAGGCCTCGCCCCGATCGATCAGCCCACGCAGGCGGCGGGTGTGGTCCGGATCGGCGCGCATCAGGGCGTTGAGCAGGAATTGGGGGTCGGCCTCGGCCAGCCCCAGCGCCTCGCAGCAGACACCCAGGCTTTCCTCGCCCGACGCCAGCAGCGCATGGCCGTCCTCGACCGCCAGCAGGGCGGAATCGAACGCTTCGGCGGAAGCCTGGGCGGTCTCCGCGCCCAGTTCGAGTTGGCGGATGCGCGCCCGCAGCTCCGCGATCCGCCGGTCGGCCGCGCGGCGCTGGGCGAACGCCCACAGGGCGGCCGAAATGGCGAGGCAGACCGCCCCTGCCGCCGCCGCCAGCATCAGTTCGTGCGCGTTCATCGATCCCCGGCGAATCGCTGGCGGTCAGCTTAGGGCCGGACGGCCCTGGCCGCACGTGGCGTCGTGGTCGCGCCGCGCGCTGAACGCGCGGGATTGAGGCCCGCCGATCTTGCCGCCTTGGTGTCGCCGTGCGCTTTGGGCGACAATGCTGACGATGACGGCGATCCTCTATCCCGTGGCCACCAACGCCGAGCAGGCGCTGAGCCGCCCCAAGGGCCGCGCCGCGCGCGAGAGCGACGCGCGACGGCGCGCGGGCGAACCCGTCGTGTTCGCCACCGATCCGGTGGGACCCGCTTTCGCCACCCGCGAGGCCGCGCTCGACGCCTACAGGGGCCGCGTCGAGGACGAGCGCACCGGCGCCACGCCCGAGGCCGAGGATCGCTATTGCCGCCTGATCGAGCAGGTCGCCGAGGGGACGAAGCCGCCGCGCCCGGTCGAGCCAACCTATGCCGACGGCCACCGCTGGCCCGCGCCCGCCAAGGCGCCAAGGACCGTCTGGCGGCTGGCTGTCTCGTACTGGCGGATCGGCACGGCCGATCGGCCGTTGGAAGCGCCACAGGCCCGGGTGGCGCGGAAGTCGGGCGAAGCGCTGGACCCCGAGACTCTGCGCGCCATCACCCGCACGCCGATGCGGCCGACGAAGCCGCAGCAGCCGCTGGACATCGGGCTGTTCGAGGTGCGCCCGCCCGAAGCGCCGCATATCGTGATGCCGGATGAGTGAACATGATCGCTGGGGCCGCGCCCCGTCCCTGGACGAAATGGCCGAGATGGCCGAGCGCGCCTTCGCGGGCCTGCCGGCCCCGTTCCGCAAGATGGCGGGCGAGGTGGTGTTCCGCGTCGACGACTTCCCGGCCGACGATGTCCTGGACGAGCTGAACATCGAGGACCCGTTCGGCCTGACCGGCCTCTATTCCGGCGTCAGCCTGGCCGACCGCTCGGTATTCGGCGACGCGCCCGAACCCAGCCGGGTCTTCCTCTACCGCCGGCCCATCCTCGACGAGTGGGCGGAGAACGGCGAAGTCACGCTGGAGGAACTGGTCACCCACGTCCTGGTCCACGAGATCGGCCACCACTTCGGCCTCTCGGACGGCGACATCGACCTGATCGAAGCCGGCGCCTGATGCGAAAGCACGTTTAGGCCCGGCGCTTGCGGCGCTGTGCGCGGGTCTGTTCGCGGCTCTCGGCCAGGAACTCGAGAAGCTGCGCGATCGGCTGGGGCCGGGCGATCAGGTAGCCCTGGGCCATGTCACAGCCCATGCCGGCCAGCACCGAGAAGCAGGCGTCGGTCTCGATCCCCTCGGCCACCACCTTCAGGCCAAGGCTGTGCGCAAGGTCGATGGTTGAGCGCACGATAAGCGCGTCGCGCTGACTGCCCGTGACGTCGGCCACGATGGAGCGATCCAGTTTCAACTCGTCGCCACGGATCTGCTTCAGATAGGCCAGCGACGACAGCCCCGAGCCATAGTCGTCGATGGAGATCGACACGCCCATGTCGGCGAAGGCCTCCAGCATGCCGAGCGCCACGGCCGGGTTCTCGATGACGGCCGTCTCGGTGATCTCGAAGCAGATGCGGCCGACCGCGTCCTTCAGCGCATCGCGCGCGAAGTCGATGAAGTCGGGTTCCCCCAGCACGCGGCCCGAGATGTTCACCGCCACCGACAGGTCGTAGCCGGCCTCGGCCAGGGCCCGCTGGTCGGCGATGGCGCGACGCACCACCCACTCGGTCAGGGCGCGGATATGGCCCGTCTCCTCGGCCATGGTGATGAAGACGTCGGGGAAGATCATCCCGCGCACCGGATGGTTCCAGCGCACCAGCGCCTCGGTCCCGGTGACGGCGTTCTTGCGCATGTCGAACTTGGGCTGGTGCCACAGGACCAGCTGATCCTGCAGAATGCCGGTCAGCAGGTTCGACATCAGCGATAGGTTGGCGGCGGGGTCGCCATAGGCTTCGGCGTCGAACACCGCGGTCTTGGTGCGGGCGGCGCGGGCCTGGTCGACCGCGATGCTGGCGCGCTCGATTGAAGCGGCCACCTCGTCGCCCTGCAGCGGCGCCAGGCCGATGGACAGCGCCACGTCGATGGGTTCGCCCTGCACCCGCACGGGCTGTTCCAAAGAGAGGAGGAGCCCGGCCACGTGGTCGAGGGCCGCCGCCTCGCCGTCGGCGATCAGCACGAAGCCCAGCATGTCACTGGCGATGCGGGCGACGCCGCAGGTGGGCGCCAGGCCCCCCAGACGGTTGCCCACCATCCGCACGGCCTGGGCCGACAGCTTGTGACCCAGCGCGTGGCGCATGTGGTGGAAGCGGTCGAGACCGAGCGCGCAGACATAGACCTGGCCCTGCGGAAAGTCGGTCAGCCCGGCGACCAGGCGTTCCAACGCGTGGCGGTTGGGCAGGCCCGTATCGTCATCGTGCATCGCCTGGTGGGTGATCTTGCGTTCGCGCTCGCGGATCTCGGCGGCCATGGTGTTGAAGCTCGACGCCAGGCGGCCGATCTCGTCCTCGCCCTTGACCTCCACGTGGGCGTCCTCGCCGCGCTGCAGCCGGTGGGCGGCCTCGTCCAGCTCCGAGATCGGGCGGGTGAGGCTCCGGGCCAGGGCCCAGCTGCCCCAGCTCACCACCGCTAGGCCGACGACGCCCAGCAGGCCGACAATCAGGAGCAGCGGCTCGTAGGGCGCCAGCGCCCGGGCCAAAGGATAGCGCAGCAGCAGCACCGCGCCGCCGCCGGGCTCCAGGCTGGGCAGTGGCTTGACGAGGGCGACCGTGCGGCCGCTCTTCAGACGTAGATCCTGCGGGGTCGGAGGCCTGGCCTTCAGCGAGCGCTCCACCATCTGACGCACGGCGTCCGAGTTCAGTTCGGCCGGCGCGTGGGCGTTGGTCCAGGCCCCGCCGGCGGCGCGGTTCAGCACTACGGCGCTCAGGGGAATTGCGGCCATCTTCTCCAGGGCCTGCATCTCGGCCTCGTCCAACCGTTCGGCGAAGACCACCCAGCCGATCAGTTCGGGCGACAGGATCGGCGCGCTCACAAGCTGGTAGGGCTCGCCCGCGAGGCGGAACACGCCGGACGGGTCGTCGGCGGTCTCGAAGGCCTTCGCCAGTCGGGCCTGGTCGACGTCCGAGAAGCTGGCCCCCACGATCTGGCCCGCGGCGTCGACCATGAACGCGTGGTCCACGTCCATCCGGTTGCGCAGGTTCTCCAGAGCCGACTCGATGGTTGGGGCATCGCCCGTGGCCGCCGCCTCGCGGAAGCCGAAGTCCCTCGACAGCAGACTGGCGCCTTCGCGCAACCGCTCCGAGCGCAGCGACCAGACACGGTCGAACACCGTGCCGGTGGCGGCGAGCTCGGCCCGCACCTGGCGCTGGGCCGCGCCCGAGATCGCCCCGAACACGGCCACCGAGACGACCAGCAGAACCGCGCCGAACAGGGCGGCGTACAGCACGGTCAGGCGGGTGGAGAGGCGGCTGAACATCTCAGCGCACCCCGTGGGTGGCGCGCAGGTCCGCAGACCCGCGCGACCGGGTCGGGGCGCGGCAGGCGACGGCGAACGCAGGGGTCGCGGCGCAATACATCGTCCGCAGGCGTACACGCGGGAGGTGAAAGCGGCGTAAAGCCTGAATTCACAGGACTTTGGCCGCCACTCAAACGCCCGTTTGCCTCGGCCCGGCGGCCTTGGCACAATCGGGCTTTCAGACGTGCATTTTCGAAAGTCGTTCCATTGACCCTTTCCCCTACGGCGGCCAATTCGGCCGCGGCTGATCCGCTCGCCAGCGTCGAATCCCTGATCGAGGGGCTGGGTTCGGTCGGCTACATCGCCTCGCGGCGTATCGCGACGGCGCTCTTCATGTCCGTGAAGCTGCAGAAGCCCATCCTGGTCGAGGGCTCGGCCGGCGTCGGCAAGACCGAACTGGCGCTGTCCACGGCGACCCTGCTCGGCCTGCCGCTGATCCGGATGCAGTGTTACGAGGGCCTCGACGAGTCCAAGGCGCTGTACGAGTGGAAGTACGGAAAGCAGCTGCTCTACACCCAGATCCTCAAGGACCGGATGGGCGAGCAGCTGGCCGATGCGCCCAACATGGAAGCGGCGATGGACCGCCTCCACGGCATGGGCGACCTGTTCTTCTCAGAGCCCTTCCTGGAGCCGCGCCCGCTGATGAAGGCGCTGCGCGAGGACAACGGCTGCGTCCTGCTGGTGGACGAGGTCGACAAGTCGGACGAGGCGTTCGAGGCGTTCCTGCTGGAGGTGCTGTCGGCCTACCAGGTCTCGGTGCCCGAGCTGGGCGTGATCTCGGCCAAGACGCCCCCGCTGGTGTTCCTGACGTCGAACAACGTCCGCGACCTGGGCGACGCGCTCAAGCGCCGCTGCCTGCACCTGCACATCCCGCTGCCCGAGGCGGCGCTGGAAGAGAAGATCGTCGCCAGCCGGGTGCCCGGCATCGAGGCCCGCCTCGTCCGCGAACTGGTGACCTTCGTCCAGACCCTGCGGACGATGGATCTGCGCAAGTCGCCGTCGATTTCCGAGACGGTCGATTGGGCTCGCGCGCTCGTGCTGCTGCACGCCGACAGCCTCTCGGCAGACGTGGTGCGCGACACGCTGAACGTCATCCTCAAGTTCGAGCAGGACATCGGCGCCGTCGAGCCGCAGGTCGTCGAGCTGCTGCACAAGCGCTAGCCCCATGCAGCATACGCTGGAGCTGTTCTTCCGGGCGCTGAGGGCCGCCGACGTAAAGGTCTCGCCAGCCGAAGCCATCGACGCCTCGCGCGCGGTCACCGTCGTCGGATACGCGGACCGGACCCTGTTCCGCGACGCCCTGTGCTCGACGCTGGCCAAGTCGGCCGAGGAGGTCGACCGTTTCGACTCCGTGTTCGAGACGTTCTTCGCGCGCGACTCGGTCTCGGTCCCGCCGCCGTCCAGTTCGCCCCAGGGCGAGCCCAGCGAGAGCGATATGCAGGCCGTGGCCGACTCGCCGCTGGCCCAGGCGGTGCTGCAGGGCGACGCCACCGCGGTCCAGCAGTCGATGGAGGAGGCCGCCCGTCGCGCCGGCGTCGCCGACATCCGCCTGACCACCCAGCGCTCGCGCCTCACCCGCCGGCTGCTGGAGGAGATGGGGCTGGAGGAGATCGAGAAGATCATCGCCAACGCGCGCCGCATGCCCGGCCAGGAGGGCCTGGCCGACCGCCTCGACGAGGCCCGCCGCAACCTGTTCGGACAGGCGCAGTCGTACGTGGCGCGCCAGCACGACCTCTACGCCGCCGGTTCGGCCCGGGAGCTGCGCGAGGAGCGGCTGGCCCGGAAGCAGCTGAACGCCGACGGCGGGGTCGATCCGGTCGACTACCAGCTGATGGCCGCGCTGGTGAAGAAGATGGCCAAGCGGTTGGCCGCCAAGTACTCGCGCCGCCGCCATATCGCCCACAAGGGCCATCTGGACGTCCGCAAGACCCTGCGCCGCAGCCTGGCCTACGGCGGCGTGCCGTTCGACATCCAGTTCAAGGTCAAGAAGGTCGACAAGCCGTCGATCGTGGCGATCTGCGACGTCTCGAAGTCGGTGGCGGCGGCCGCACAGTTCCTGCTGACCTTCCTCTACTCGCTGAACGAGGTGGTCGACCGGCTCGAGGCGTTCGCGTTCTCAGGCCGCATGATCAGCGTGAACGAGATCCTGGACGACCACGGCGTCGAGCAGGCGATCTTCCAGGTGTTGCAGCAGATCGGCTTCCAGCAGACCGACTATGGCCGCTCGCTGCAGGACTTCTCGGAGCAGCATCTCGACAAGCTGGACCGCCGGACGACCGTCATCATCCTGGGCGACGGCCGCTCGAACTTCGCCGACCCGCGGCTGGACCTGATGAAGGAAATCCACGACCGCAGCCGCGCGGTGATCTGGCTGAACCCGGAGCCCGAGAGCTACTGGGCCCAGGGCGACAGCGTCATGCACCGCTACGCCCGGTTCTGCCACGTGGCCAAGCAGTGCGGCACCATCGAGCAGCTCGAGCGCATCATCGACGACGTGCTGCGAAGCTACGTCCCCCACTGAAGCTGAGGGCGCCCGGCGCCTGAGCCGGACGCCCCCGTCGTGTCGTCAGGCCATCACAGGCGTGCGCTGGCGACGACGCAGCATCGCGCCGGCGCCGGCGAAGCCCGAGATCATCAGAGCCCAGGTGGCCGGTTCCGGAACCGCGGCCATCGACGGCGCGAAGGTCACGACGCCGCTGTAGGACGCGTTCCCGCCGCCCACGCCCTTCAACGTCAGGATCTGGGTCGCGCCCGCCGAGACGCCGACGTCGTTGAGCAGCCGGAACTCGTTCTGCCCGACCACCATCGGGGTGAACTCGATGCCGTTGAACGCCACCGAGGACCAGGTGATGTTCTGGCTGCTGGTGCTCATGGTCGACGTCACCACGAAGTCCGCCGTGCCGGTGGGCAGGTCGAAGTTGAACTGGTCGTCGATGACCGTCGTCGTGATGCCGGTGTTGCCGAACGTGAGGGTGAAGCCTCCGTCCGCGCCCACCGGGCCCATATTGATGTAGGTGGCTGCGCTGGCGGCCGAAGCCATCGCCAGCGCGGCGACCGACGCCGCGAGAGAAAGTACAAAGCGGTTCAAACTCATAACTCCGTGTCACATGTCCCCGCGGACGAACACGAAGTTGAAGAGCTGGTTCCAAATATATTTGCGTTATTCTTGGGGAACGAAATTAAGTATTCGCAATTCCATTCTGCAATTCTTCTTTCAGGCGAGTCGATTTTCGACATAGAGGCGTGAGCGTTTACGTCGGCTCCATCAGGAGCTGCGGCCCTCGGTGACGTCGGTGGCGCGCTTGAGCTTGAGCGCCGCGATGATGCCCTCGTGCCGGGCGCGGGTGATGGCGTAGGGCATGAAGATCAGCGCGCCCAGGATGCACATCACCGACGGCAGCGGCCCCCAGGCCAGCACGAGGGTGCGGAGAACGTCGGGGTCCACAATGGCGCCCACATGCCGACCGGCGTCCTTCGGGAAACTCATCAGGTCGAGCGCGAAGCCGCCCACCATGGTCCCCACCCCGGCCGCCGCCTTGCCGGCGAAACCCAGGCCCGAGAAGTAGAGCCCCTCGCGCCGGTGGCCGAACAGGTGCTCGTGCTCCTCGGCCGCGTCGGCCATCATCGACGGATAGGCGATGAAGATCAGGCCGGTGCCGACCCCCGCCACGAACGTGCTGGACAGTAGCCACGGCAGGGCTTCGGTTCCACTGGGCCGGTAGACCCCGGCCGCCCAGATCAGAGGCAGGATCACCCACGCCACGATGACCACCGCGAACCCCAGCAGCACCACCGCCTTCTTCTCCATCCGCCGCAACAGAGGCGGCGTCAGGGGAATGCCGGCCGTAATGCCCAGCAGCAGGGCGTACGAAACAAACTGGATCGTCGCCGGCGGCAGTTTCCAGATGAAGACGAAGGTGTGGTTGTTGAGCGCGCTGTTCACGCCCGCCGCGCTGGCGAACACCAGCATCGAAGCGAACAGGATGCGGAACGAGCGGTTCTTGAAAATCTCGCGCAGCTCCCCGCCCAGGCGCGGCAGCATGGCCGCGGGCCGCTCGGTCGGCTGGGGCAGCGTGGCCGCATAGCGCCAGACGCCGGCGCAGCTGGCCAGGCCGAGCACGAGGATCAGCACGCCCACCGTCCAGCCGAAGGCGGGATAGGCCTCGCCTCTCTGCAGTCCCGCCTCGCCGGTGAAGAAGAAGGCGAAGGCGACGTAGGTGATCGCCACCGTGGCGACGATCCCGCCCAACAGGCGATAGGCCACGATGCGGGCGCGCTCGACGTAGCCGTCGGCCATCTCTCCCCCCAGCGCGAAGTAGGGGATGTTGAACATTGAGGCCGAGGCGCGAACGCCCATCTTGGTGAGTGTCAGCCAGACGAACAGCAGCAGCGGCGACAGGGCCGAGGGGGGCGCGAACAGCAGTCCCATCGTCACCATGGTCAGCGGCGCGCCGATCAGCATCACCGGCAACCGGCGTCCGAATCGCGAGCGCACGCTGTCGGACCACGAACCGATCAGCGGATCGGCCGCGGCGTCCAGGCACATGCTGATGGCCAGGGCGACGCCCACCATCGTCCCGGAGAGCCCAAGAACGGCGGTGTAGTAGAAGAAGATGAAGCTGTTGACCGCCAGGTATCCGGACTCGACCACCTGGCCCAGGCTGTAGAAGAACTTTACCGACCCCGGCGGCTTCAACTCGCCCTCATGCGCCGCATTATCTTGCGCCGGAACGCCCAGACCGTCTGCAACCGACAACTGCTGTTCTCCTTAGGGCGCGGCGGCGCGGGTCCGCCGAAGCGCCGTCATGATCTCGGCATGGCGCACGCGGGTGATGGCGTAGGGGGCGAAGATCAACGCGCCCAGCACGCAGAGCGCCGAGCAGAAGGGTCCCCAGGCCAGGACCAGCCCGACCAGGACGCTCTCGTCGATCACCGCGTCGGGCTGCCGCGCCAGTTCGTGGGGGAAGCGCAGGATGTCGAGCGCGAAGCCGCCCACCATGGTGCCCACCCCGGCGGCCGCCTTGCCGGCGAAGCCCAGGCCCGAGAAGTAGAGCCCCTCCCGCCGATGCCCGAACAGATACTCGTGCTCCTCGGCCGCGTCGGCCATCATCGAGGGGTAGGCGATATAGACCAGCCCCAGACCCAGCCCGACGACAAGTTGGGTGGCCAGCAGCCAGGGCAGCGCCTCCAAGCCCGCGGGCGCGAAGACGCCGCTCGCGCGCACCACGGGCAGCAGCGTCCAGCCCACGATCAGCAGGGCGAACCCCAGCGCCACCACCGTCTTCTTCTCCAGGCGGCGAAGCAGGATCGGCGTGACCGGCACCCCGATCGTGATGCCCACCAGCGAGGCATAGGTCATGAACTGGATCATCTCGGGCCGCAGCTTCCAGACGAAGACGTAGTTGTGGTTGTTGAGCGCCGCGTGGGCCCCCGCCGCGCTGGCGAAGACCACCATCGAGAGGAATAGGATACGGAACGACGGGTTGCGGAAGATCTCGGCCATCTCGCCCACCAGCCGCCGCGCCATCGGCTCGGGCCGCGTCGTCGGCTGAGGCAGCGAGGCGGCGTACCGCCAGATGCCGGCGCACGAGATCAGGCCGCCCACCAGCACAAGGGCCGCGATGGTCCAGCCGAACGCGGGATAGTTCTCAGGCCGCTGCAGCCCACCCTTGCCGGCGAAGAACACCGAATAGGCCACGGCGGTGATCGCCACCGTCACGACGATGCCGCCCAGCAGGCGATAGCCGGCGATCCTGGATCGCTCGGCGTAGCCGTCGGCCATCTCGCCGCCCAGGGCGAAGAACGGGATGTTGAACACTGAGGCGAAGGCGCGCACGGCCATCTTGGTCACGGTGAGCCACAGGAACAACATGAAGGGCGTCAGCGCCGAGGGCGGAGCGAACAGCAGGCCCATGCTGACCATGGTCAACGGCGCGCCGATCAGCATCAGCGGCAGGCGCCGCCCGTACTTCGAGCGCACGCTGTCCGACCACGAGCCGATGATGGGATCGAAAGCCGCATCCAGGCACATGCTGATCGCCACGGCGGCGCCCACCATGCTGCCCGACAGGCCCAGGACGGCGGTGTAGTAGAAGAACACGAACCCGTTGACGGCGATGTAGCCGGACTCGACGACCTGCCCCACGCTGTAGAAGAACTTGACCGCCGCCGGCGGCCGCAGCTCGCCGTCATGCGCCGCAACTTCAGGCGTCGCAGGGACGCCCGCACCTTCCACGACCGCCACCTGGTTCCTCCCGAGCGGTTCTTGTCGGGAAGAACGGTATCCCCCTTGCAGCCCCTGGCAACGCTGACGCCACGTCACGGGACGCGGCGACAACTCACGGCTCGGGCGAGACCTGGATCAGCAGCTTGCCGTCATGGGCGCCGGTGAACAGGCGCTGGAGGGACTCCATGGCCCCTTCCAGGCCCTGGTCGACGTGGACCTTCCACTTCAGCTTGCCTTCCATCACCCACGGAATCAGCTCGGCCATCGCTTCGCCAGCGCGGGGCAGGAAGTCGGTGACGATGAAGCCGCGGATGGTGATCCGGTGCATCAGCGTACGGGAGAAGTCAGTGGGGCCCGACGGCCTGCTGTCGTCGTTGTACGTCGAGATCATGCCGCACAGGGGCATCCGGCTGTAGTTGTTCATCCGGTTGAACACGGCGTCCATGATGTCGCCGCCCACGTTCTCGAAGTTGACGTCGATCCCGTTCGGGCAGAGCCGGTCCAGGGCGGCGCCCACGTCCTCGCTCTTGTAGTCGATGGCCCCGTCGAACCCGAGCTCGCCCGTCAGCCAGTCGCACTTGGCCTTGCCGCCGGCGATGCCGATGACCCGCGCGCCCTTTAGCTTGGCGATCTGGCCCGCGATCGAGCCGACCGCGCCGGCCGCGGCCGAGACCACGACCGTCTCGCCCGCCTGCGGCTTGCCGATGTCGCACATGCCGAACCAGGCCGTGAGCCCCGTGGCGCCCAGCACGCTCATGTAGGCGGTCAGCGGCACGCCGGGCAGTTGCGGCGTGGGCATCAGCATCCCCCCATTGGCGATGACGTGGCTGGTCCACCCGCCCAGGCCGGTGTTGACCACGTCGCCCTGCTTGAAGCGATCCGAGCGCGAGCGCTCGACCACGCCGATCGACCCGCCGCGCATCGTGTCACCGATCTGCACCGGCGGCATGTACTGGTCCTGGTCGCTCATCCAGATGCGGTTGGTGGGGTCCAGCGACAGGTACAGCGTCCGGACCAGCACCTCGCCGTCGGCCAGGTCGCGGACTTGCTCCTCGACCAGCTCCAGGTCGCCCGGCTGGATCTCGCCGGTCGGCCGGCGCCGCAGCACCCATCGCTTCAGGTTGGCCATTGACGTTTCCTCGCTCTCACCATGTGTCCACAAAGGGACGCTTCTTGCCCGCGCGCGCCGGCGGGATCGGACAGGACTTCATTCCACGCACCAGCCAGGCGCGTGTCTCGGCCGGGTCGATGACGGCGTCGATTTCCAGGACGGACGCCACCGACAGCGCCTTACCCGTTTCGTACATGCGGCCGACCAGCTTCTCGAACAGCGCCTGCTTGGCGGCCGGATCCGGCTGGGAGTCCAGCTCCTTGCGATAACCCAGGCGCACGGCGCCTTCGAGCCCCATCGGTCCGAATTCAGCGGTCGGCCAGGCGATCGTCATGGCCGGGGCCGAGAAGTCGCCGCCCGCCATCGCCTGGGCCCCAAGGCCGTAACCCTTGCGCAACACCACCGTGAACAGGGGCACCGTGAGACTGGTCGCCGTGACCATCAGGCGCGATCCGCGGCGGACGGCGGCGGCCTCCTCGCTGGCCGGCCCCACCATGAACCCGGGCGTGTCGCACAGCGACAGCACCGGCACATCGAAGGCGTCACACAGCTGCAGGAAGCGACCGGCCTTCTCGGCGCCCTCGGCGTCGATTGCGCCGCCCAGGTGGCGCGGGTCGTTGGCGAAGAGGCCCATGGGCCGTCCCTCCACCCGCAGGAACCCTGTGATGACGCCCCGCCCATAGCCGCCGCGCAGTTCGATCCACGTCCCGACGTCGGCGAGCGTTCGGATCACCTCGCGCACGTCGTAGGCGCGGACCCGGTTCTCCGGGATCAGGTGGCGCAGTCGCCGTTGGTCGTCGCAGGTCCAGTCGCGCAGCCGCCCCTGGAACATGCCCAGGATGTGCTTGGCCGCGGCCGTCGCCTCGGCCTCGTCCTCGGCGAGAACGTCGATCGAGCCGTTGGCGAACATCACGTCCGAGGGACCGATCTGGTCCGGCGTGAACACGCCCAGCCCGCCGCCCTCGATCATCGCGGGACCACCCAACCCGATGTTGGAGTTGCGCGTGGCGATCGTGACGTCCGCGCAGCCGAAGAAGATGGCGTTGCCCGCGAAGCATCGGCCGGAGTTGACCGAGATGCGCGGCGCAAGACCCGACAGCCGCGCGAAGGTGGTGAAGCTGGTGGTGTCCAGCGACGAGGCCGAGAGCTGGCCGACGTCCACGTCGCCGGGCCGCCCGCCGCCGCCCTCGGTGTACCAGATGACCGGCGCCTTCCAGTGCTCGGCGAACTCGAGCACCCGGTCGGTCTTCTTGTGGTTGAAGTGGCCCTGCGTGCCGGCCAGCACCGTGTAATCGTAGGCCAGCCCCACGCAGCGCGCCCGATCCTCGCCGAACAGCGCGGCGTTCACCTCGCCCACGCCGGCGACCATGCCGTCGGCCGGCGTGTTGACCTGCAGGTCGGCCAGGTCCCGTCGCCGACGCTGGGCCGCGATCGCCATGGCGCCGTACTCGCTGAAGCTCCCGGGGTCGAACAGGTCGTCAAGGTTCTCGCGCGCCGTGCGCTGGCCGGTCTTGCGGCGTCGCGCCACCGCGTCGGGGCGCGCGCCGTCCAGCGTGATGCGGTGGCGCTCGATCACCTCGCCCAGGTCCGGACGGATGTAATCGAGGTCGATCGCCGCTTCCGCGTCGTCGACCCCGCCCGCGTCTTCGATGGCCTCGATGAAGGCCAGGGGACCGCCCTCGAACACGGTCTCGCCCATCTCGACGGCCAATCCCCGAACAATCCCCGCGGCGTCGGCGGAGATGACATGCTCCATCTTCATCGCCTCGAGAATGACCAGGGTCTGGCCTCGCCGGACCGTGTCGCCCACCTGGGCCGCCAGTCCGATGACCGTGCCCTGGAGAGGCGATCGCAGGGCCTGGGCGCCGGCCGGGGCGTCAGGCTCGGCCGGGGCCGCCTGCGCCGAGCCCGAGGCGACCGTCGCTTCGAAGTAGAGGCGGGGATGAGCCTCCGGGGCCTTCACCAGGTCTGCGATGTGCTCGTCGATGAAACGGGTGTGGACGTCGCCCCGCGCCACGGCCGGATGGGCCAGCAGGCTCTGCAGGAAGGCGATGTTGGTGGGCGAGCCGTCGATGCGGAACTCGGACAGCGCGCGATAGGCCTTCGCCACCGCCCGATCCAGATCGCCGTCTGCGGCATGCACGATCAGCTTGGCCAAGAGGCTGTCGAAGCGGGCGCTGGTCCGGTAGCCCGAATAGCCGAAGCCATCCACGCGCACGCCCGGGCCTGACGGCGGCTCGAACACCGAAAGCGTCCCCCCGGCCGGTCGCGCCGATCCATCGGGCGCCATGGTCTCCAGGTTGATCCGCGCCTGCACCGCATGCCCCCGCGGCGCGGGGACGCGGTCCTGGGTCAGCCCCAGGTCGGCCAGCGAGCGGCCGGCGGCGATCTGCAACTGCAGGCGGACGAGGTCGAGGCCGATGACCTCCTCGGTGACCGTGTGCTCCACCTGCAGGCGCGCATTGCCTTCGATGAAGACGACGTCGTTGTCCCCTTCTCCAGCATTGGCCACCAGGAATTCCATGGTGCCCAAACTACGGTATCCGGCGGCCTGCCCCAGCGCGACCCCATAACCGAACAACCGCTCGCGGACGGCCATCGGCAGGGTGTCGGCGGGCGCGATCTCGATCACCTTCTGCCGCTGACGCTGCAGCGAGCACTCGCGATCCCAGAGGTGGATGACGCGCTCCCCATCGCCCACGACCTGGACTTCCAGATGCCGGGCGCGCGACAGGAACCGCTCGACATAGAGGTCGCCGTTGCCGAACGCGGCCTTGGCCTCCGAGGCGCAGCGCGCGAAGGCCTGCTCCAGTTCGTCCGGCGTCGTGGCGGGCCGCATGCCGCGCCCGCCCCCGCCGGCCACCGCCTTGACCATCACCGCGCCGTGCGTGGCGAGGAACGCCTGGGCCTGCGCCAGCGTCGTCGGGCCATCCGTACCCGACAGCACCGGCACGCCGCACTGCTGGGCCAGCGCCCGGGCGCGGCCCTTGTCGCCGAACAGCTCCAGGGTCTCGGGGCTCGGCCCCACGAACGTCAGCCCTGCCGCCGCGCAAGCCCGCGCGAAGGCCGCATTCTCGGACAGGAACCCGTAGCCCGGATGCACCGCGTCGGCGCCGGCGGCCTTGGCCACGGCCACCACCTGGTCGATGTCGAGGTAGGCCGCGGGGCCCGAGCCCTTCAGCGCCACCGCCTCGTCCGTCTTGCGAATGTGCAGCGAGGCCGCGTCGTCCTCGGAGAAGACCGCCACCGTCGACAGCCCCATCTCGGCGGCCGTCCTCGCGATGCGCACCGCGATCTCACCCCGGTTGGCGATCAGAAGCCTGTGCACGGACGTCCCCTCAAACACTTGTTGGGACGCATCATGCGCACCGGGGCGCGCGCGCCAAGGCCGCTTGTTCAATTCCTTGCGGCTTGTGAGCGCGGGAGCCGCCAACGCAAAGGGCCTCCGCTCTCGCGGAGGCCCTCGCGTCTGATGCGGCGCCGTCCTTACGCCTTCAGCATGTCCGGCGTGATCGGCAGGCTGCGGATGCGCTTGCCGGTGGCGGCGAAGATCGCGTTTGTCACCGCCGGCAGGGCCGGCGGCAGCGCCGGTTCGCCCAGGCCGGTCGGCGGGAACTCGGTCTTCAGGAACTTCACCTCCACCGGGAAGGATTCGGCGATCCGCATGAGCGGATAGTCGGTGAAGTTCGACTGCTGGACCGCGCCGCCATCGATGGTGATCTGCTGGTGCAGCGCCTCGGACACGCCGTCCAGGACCGAGCCCTGGACCTGGTTCAGCGCGCCGTGCGGGTTGATGATCGTGTGGCCCACGTCGGCCGCCACCCACACCTTCTTGACCTTCACCGAGCCGTCGTCCGCCACCGCCACATGGGCCACCTCGGCGAAGTAGCCCTGGTGGCTGTAGTAGCAGGCGACGCCCATGCCCTCGCCCTTGGGCAGCTTGCCGCGCTTGTCCCAGCCCGACATCTCGCCGGCGGCCTTCAGCACGCCGCGCATGCGCCCGGCGCCGAACGCGGCCGGCGGCTGGCCGACCACCGCCTGATCGCCCAGCAGCTTGATCTGGAACGCCAGCGGGTCGGCGCCCGCCGCGTGCGCCATCTCGTCGATGAACGACTGGAAGACGAACGACAGGGCGTTCGAGCCCGGCGCCCGCAGCGGCCCGGTCGGGATCGCCATCGGGATCATCGAGACGTCGTACTTCACATTGGGCACGAACCGGGCCGGGAACTCGGTAGCCGGCATGCCCGCGCTGGCCGCGATCGCGCCGTTCTGCGAGAAGGTCACGAAGTGGTCCTGCAGCGCGATCAGGTTGCCCTGCGCGTCCACGCCGCCCTTCAGATAGTGGTACCCGCCTGGCCGGTAGTGGTCGTGGGCCATGTCGTCTTCTCGGGTCCACAGCAGCTTGACCGGCGCGCCGGCCTCGCGGGCCACCCAGGCCGCCTCGACCATGTAATCGTTGGCCAGACGCCGGCCGAAGCCGCCGCCGCCGCGGACCATGTGAACCGTGATGTCCTCGGGCTTGATCCCCAGGGTCCTGGCCGTCAGCTGGCGGCCCGGCTCGGGGTTCTGGGTCGGCGCCCAGATCTCGAGCTTGCCGTCCTTAAACTCGGCCGTGCAGTTCTGCGGCTCGAGGTTGGCATGGCTGAGGAACGGATAGCTGTAGGCGGCCTCGACCGTCTTGGCCGAGGCTTTGAGCGCCGCGGCCACGTCCCCGTCGTTGCGGGCATTGCGTTGCGGCGCGCCCGCGTTCAGCGCGGCCGCCTGTTCGGCGAAGCTCTTGGTCGACTGGGCCTGGGTGGGATGGTCGGCCCACTTCACGTTCAGCCTGTCGCGACCCTTCTTGGCCGCCCACCAGCTGTCGGCGACCACGGCCACCGAGGGCAGCAGACCCTGGCCGATGTTGCCGGTCGGGAACAGCCCGTTCGGGTCGCCGTCGATGACGATGACCTTCTTCACGCCCTTGACCGCCTTGGCGGCCTCGACGTCGGCGCTGGCCACCTTGGCCCCAAACACCGGCGCCTTGACGATGCTGGCGTACAGCATGCCCGGGCGGACCTGATCGATACCGAACAGCGGCTGGCCGGTAACGATCTTCTCGACATCGTACTGAGCCATCGGCTTGCCGATGATGCGGTAGGTCTTGGGATCCTTCAGCGTCAGCGACTTGGGATCCGGCGGCGTCACACTGGCGCAGGCCAGGGCCAGCGAGCCGTAGCTGCGCTTCTTGCCCGAAGGCTTGTGGATCACCTCGCCCGGCGCGGTGACACAGTCGGCGGGGCCGCAGTTCCACGCGGTGGCGGCGGCCTGGATCAGCATGGCGCGCGCCACGGCGCCCACGCGGCGCAACTCGTCCCAGTGCAGCGGGGTGGCCATCGAGCCGCCGGCGAACTGGCGGCCGAACGCCTTCGGATCATTGTCGGCCTGGACGATGCGGACATCCTCCCACGCCACGTCCAGTTCCTCGGCGATCAGCATGGGCAGCATCGTCTTGATGCCCTGGCCCACCTCGGGGTTCTTGGCGGTGATGGTGACAATGCCGTTCGGCGCCACGCTGACGTAGGCGTTCAGCGGACGAACCGCGTCATCCTGCGCCTGGGCCTTGCCCGCCAGCGAGAAGCCCAGGGTGAGGCCGCCGGCCGAGACGCTGACCAGAACCTGGCGACGGTTGGCTTTGAGATCGTGATAGGTCATGGCGCTCACGCCTCCTTCTGGCCGGAGGCGCGCTTGATGGCGGCGCGGATGCGGACGTACGTGGCGCAGCGGCAGATGTTGCCGTTCATCGCCTCATCGATCTGGGCGTCGGTGGGCTTGGGCGTCTTGGCCAGCAGCGCGGTGGCGCTCATGATCTGGCCGGCCTGGCAGTAACCGCACTGGGCCACGTCCAGCTCCATCCAGGCCGCCTGGACCTTCTTGCCGACGGCGTTCTTGGACATGCCCTCAATGGTCGAGATCTTGGCCTTGCCGATGCTCTCCACCGGGATCTGGCACGAGCGCATCGCCTGGCCGTCCACGTGCACCGTGCAGGCGCCGCAGGCCGCGACGCCGCAGCCGTACTTGGTGCCCACCATGCCCAGCGTATCGCGTAGGACCCATAGAAGGGGCGTATCCCCCTCGACATCGGCGCTGAGCGCCTTGCCGTTCACGTTCAGCGTATAGGCCATGCGAGCGTCTCCCGTTCGAAGCAATGGTACCGCGCAGATCGGGCATGGCAAAGGCGCGTGTACTCGGCGGAATGGTGATTTCAGCACAAAAGCACGCGGCGACGGCGCCCGGCCCGCCTAGATGCGTCCCATGGGGAAATGGATGTCGGCCCGAAAACCCTCGGGATCGAAATGCGCCTCGACCCGGCCCCCGTTGTTGCGCAGCGACACGTCCAGCAGCCGGGTGCCGAATCCGCGGCTCGACGGCGCCGTGACGAGAGGTCCGCCCTGCTCCTGCCAGCGCAGGTGAACGTGCCCTTGCGGAGCGTCCAGGACGCAGAGCCGGACCCGGCCCGTGGTCGACGACAGCGCGCCGTACTTCACCGCATTCGTGGCGAGCTCGTGGATGAGAAGGGCGACGGCGACTACGGCGTCATTGGCGACCTGGATCTCGCGCACGCCAGGGCCGATGTCGAAGCGGTTCGCGTCGAACGGGGTCAGCGCCCGGCCCAGCAGGTCGCCCAACGGCAGCGAGCGGCCGGCCACCTGGGTCACCAGTTCCTGACAGTCGACCATCGCGTGCAGGCGCGCCGTCAGGACGTCGGCGAAGGCCTTCACGTCGGTGGCGTTGCGCGCCGTCTGCGACACGATCGTCATCATGATCATGAAGCCGTTCTTGGCGCGGTGGGCCAGCTCGCGCAGGACCAGGCTGCGGCGCTGTTCGGCGGTCTTGCGGTCGGTGATGTCCAGCGTGGCGCCCACCACACGGCGGACCCCCTCCGCATCCTTCACCACCCGCGCGCGCTGCTGCAGCCACCGCGAGGCGCCGTCCGGTCCCGGGGGAGTCCGGAACTCGCAGATCAACTCGCCCCCTTCGGGCCGGTCGGCGGCTTCGCGATAGGTGGCCTGCACCGCCTCCAGGTCGTCGGGATGCACCTGGCCCAGGTAGTCGTCGATCACCACGGGGCGGTCGTGCGTGATCCCCAGAAGCTCGCGGTTTCGGTCGTTCCAGGTCAGCGCGCCCTTGCGGACGTCCCATTCCCAGACGCCCAACCCCGCGGCGTCCACGGCCGCTTCCAGCCGGCGCAGCCGCTCCCGCAGGCTGTCGATCGAGTCCTGCTCGTCGGCGTTCAAATCAGACCCCAACACACCAGTATGCGACGCGTCGAATGTACGAACGCCGCCTAAGCCGCGTACTTGGCGTATCGCGTTATTGCAACATGCGCACGGCAAGGAATTGCAGGGTTCTGCGACCTATGCGCGCGGCAGAACAACCAAAGCGTCGGGCAACTCGTTGGGATTGTCGCCCGGTCTTGCCGGGAACCGCTCGGCCAGGATGTCGGCGCAGAGGCCGATGGCCCGGCCGAATCCGGTCGCCACGTCGCCCCCTCGCAGCCCTTCGACCAGGGCCGCCATCGGCTTGTCCCAGGTCCCCTCCGCCACGTGCTGGTGGATCGTCTCGTCGGCGATCAGCTCGGCCATCCGCTCCGCCATCGAAACATAGATCAGCACACCCGTCCGCTCGCGGGTGGCGTGCAGGTTCTTGGACAGGAACTGCTCCTCGGCGCGCTGGCGCACCCTGTCCCGCTTCATGCCGCGCGGAGTCAGCGCCCGGCGCACCGGCGGGATGGCGACCAGGAACAACGTCACCACGAAGAGTACGACCTGCAGCATCAGGGTCCCGACCAGCGCGGCCCGCGCCGTGGCCTCGCCCACATCCTCCACCTGCGCCGCCGTCCAGCCGCCGAACATGCCGATGTCGGGCGCCGTCACCTCCACGCCGGCCAGGAGCAGGATCGCCGGAGCCAGCAGGGCGACGCCCGCGCCCCAGGCCAGCGGGGTGGCGTGATAGTCGGCGCTCTCCTCGGCGACCACGCAGTAGATCTCGCCGGTCGTGCGGGCCTCGGCCGCACGCACCGCGGCCTCGATGGCGGCCAGGTCTGCCGAATTCAGGGCGCTCACGCTCATCACCAGCTCCCCGACGCGCCGCCGCCTCCGCCGGAACCGCCGCCGCCGGAGAAGCCCCCGCCGCCGCCGAATCCGCCGCCGCTCCAGCCGCCGCCCCGCCGACTTGCGCCATCCAGGATCATGGGCAGCAGCCACCACAGGCCGCTGCCCCCGAACCGGCGCCGCACGCCGAACATCCGCAGCACGCCGCTCAGCAGCCAGAGGACGATGAAGATGAAGACGATCGGCAGCACGAACGACACGTCCGAGCCGCCGTCGGTCGCCGCGGCCTTCTGGGCCTCCGCCTCGGCCACCGCCGCCTGGGCCTGGTCGGCGGGCAGGCCGATCTGGCGCACGATCTGTTCGGCGCCGGCCACCACGCCGTCCTCGTACCGCCCCTCGCGGAACGCCGGCAGGATCGCGCGGTGGATGATGAGGCTGGAGAGCGCGTCCGTCAGCACCGGCTCCAGGCCATAGCCCACCTCGATGCGGACCTTCTTCTCGTTCGGGGCCACGATCAGGATCGCCCCGTCGTCCTCGCCCTTGCGCCCGATGCCCCAGGTCCGCAGCAGCTGGTAACCGTAGTCCTCGATCTCATAGCCCTGCAGCGTCGGCAGGGTGGCGACCACCAGTTGGTGGCCGGTCTGCCTCTCCAGCGCCGCCAGCTCGGCGGTCAGCTTGGCCTCGGCCGCCGGCGATAGGATCTCGGCATTGTCGACCACCCGCCCGGTCAGCGGCGGGAACTTCGGCGCCGCAAGCGCGACCGTCGGCAGGAAGATCAGCGCGACAAGCAGCGACCACGTCGCCAGCAAGACGGAAAGGCCCGCGAACCTGCTCATCCGACCCGCTGCGCGGGCCGCCGTCTCCCGCAAGGGGAGAAGGCCTGCGTGCGAACCCCCCATCTATTTCGGCGGCGGCGAGCCGGGGGCTGCGCCGGCGGGCGGCGTCCCGACCGCCGGGGCGCCGAAGTCCACCGTCGGGGCGGACTGCGCGGTGGCCGTGGCCTGGAACAGTTCCATGGGCTTGGACCCGCCGTGCACGGTCTTGGCCCAGATGATCTGCGGGAAGGTCCTGAGCGTCGTGTTGTAGTCGCGGACGGCCTCGTTGTAGTCCTTCCGCGCGACCGTGATGCGGTTCTCGGTGCCTTCCAGCTGCGACTGCAGCGCCAGGAAATTCTCGTTCGATTTCAGGTCGGGATAGGCCTCCTGCAGCACCCGCATCGGGGCCAGGGCCAGCGACAGGTTGTTCTGCGCCGCCGCATACCGCTGGAAGGCGGCCGGGTCCTGGGTGATCCCGGGGTCGGAGCGCACCTGCAGGGCGTTGGCGCGCGCCTGGGTCACCCCGATCAGCACGCTGGACTCCTGGGCCGCATAGCCCTTCACCGTGGCCACCAGATTGGGGATCAGGTCGGCACGGCGCTGGTACTGGTTCTGCACCTCGGCCCACTGGGCTTTGGCGCGCTCTTCCTGAGTGGGGATCGTATTGATCCCGCAGGCCGCCAGCGTCAGCGGCATCGCGATCAGCAGCGCAAGACGCGCCATCCATCGGGTAAACGTCATCGTCTCTCCCCAGGCTCGGGCCCGTCGTGTCGCCGATACTTGGCCCCGGCATTGATCCAGCGCAACGGCGGCGGCACAAGGCGCCGATGGCCAAACCGTATTACACGCCGGGCAGCCTCAGCGCCGCCCATTACGACATGATCACCGGCCTCGATGTCCGGCTCCGCGGCGATGAGGACATCTATGCCGGACTGGTTCCGGAAGGCGGATCGGTGCTGGAGCTGGGCGCCGGCACGGGGCGGCTGACGGCGGGCCTCGCGGGACGGGGCCACCCCATCGTCGGCGTCGACATCTCGCCCACCATGCTGGCCCAGGCGCAGGCGCGGCTGGCCGGCCTGCCCGAGGAGGTTCGCGCCCGCATCCAGATGGTGCGCGGCGACATGACCTCGCTGGATCTCAAGCGCACGTTCGATCTGGTGTTCCTGCCCTTCTTCACCCTGGCCCACGTGCCCGCCGGCGCGGCGTGGAAGAACACCTTCGCCGTCGTGGCCCGGCACATGGCGGAGGGCGCGTTGGCCGCCTGCCACCTGCCGCGCATCGAGGTGATGAAGCTGCCGCCGCCGGCCGCGAAGCACCTGCCGGTCATGGACCAGCCGCTGCCCGACGGTCGTCGCCTGCTGATGTTCGTCAAGGAGCGCACCTTCCGCGAAGGCGTGAACCGCCTCGACCAGGTGCTGGAGTACGCCGTCGCCGAGCCGGGCGGCCACATCGTCCAGCGCAGCCCCGAGCGACTGACCTTCTACATGTCTGACCCCACGCCACTGGCCGCCACCGCCGGCCTCGTCCTGGATCGCGACCCGATCAACCTGGGCGACGTGGGCGATGTCTGGGTGTTCCGCAGGGCCTAGCGCCCCGAGGCTGCGCCGCGCCATAGTCGCCGCGTCACACGCGGGGGACGCATGGACGATCTCATCGTCGGCACGCCACTCTGGATCCTGGCCATCGTGCTGTTCGTGGCCCTGATGGCCGCGATGGAAGCTGGCCGCTGGCTGCGGCGGCGCCTGGCCCGCAACCCCGACGGCGAGGCGGCCGAGCACGACTACATCTTCAACGGCGTGCTGGGCCTGCTGGCGCTGCTGATCGCCTTCACCTTCGGCCTGGCGCTCGACCGCTACGACGCCCGACGCGAGCTGGTCGTGGACGAGGCCAACGCCATCGGCACGGCCGAAATGCGGGTGCGCCTGCTGGACAGCCAGGATGGCCCGCGGCTGGCCGGCCTGCTGCGCACCTACGCCGACACCCGCCTGCGCTACGGCGAGGCCAGCGCGGCCGCCAAGCCGCCCCTGCGGGCGGCCTCGCAGGCCCTGCGCGCGCGGATCGAAAGCGAGACGATCACCGCCCTGCGGCCCATCGCGACCACGCCGCTCGCGGCGATGATCACGCCGGCGGTCAACGAGGCGCTGGACATCGGCGTCACCCGCGAGGCCACGCACGCGTCGCGGATTCCTACGATGGTGCTGGGGGTGCTGGCCGTCTACGCGCTGATCTCGGCGGGGGTCCTCGGCTCGGCCCTCGATGCTGCGGGCCGCCGCGGCCGGGGGATGAGCACGCTGCTGTTTCTGCTGCTCACCCTGGCGATCACGGTGATCCTGGATCTGGACCGCCCGCAGGAAGGCGCGATCCGCATCAGTCAGCAGCCGCTGCGCGACCTCGTGGCCGGCTTCGTCTCTACGCCACGGCCTTCAGTCGAGACGCCACAACCGTCACCGGCCACGCCGGCTTTGCCGGCCGCTGGCGGATCTTCTCGCCCTTGAGCCAGATGAACAGCGCCTCCCAGTGGATGGCGCCGACCACGCCGATGGTCATCCAGGGATGGGTCAGCCAAGCCCGCGCGAGGTTGCGGTCCGTGAGGTCCTGCCGCTCGGCCACGAAGCCGGTCGCCAGCACGCGTCCCTCGGCGTCGTCCACGTCGACCAGCACCTGGACCTGCTCAGATGGCGGCCGGACGCGGAACGCATAGCTGAGGTCCATGTCCATGAAGGGCGAGACGTAGAAGCCCTTCTCGCAGGCCTGCTTCACGATCGGCGCGTCTTCAGCCGGGATCAGATAGCTGTGCCGCTCGCCGAAGGTGTTGTTCACCTCGTAGAGGATCGCCGACAGGGCGCCGTCGGGCTGGTGGCAGAAGTAGACGGTCAGCGGGTTGAACCCCAGGCCCAGGATGCGCGGCATCGCCAGCATGCGGATCGGCCCGCCATGGGCGATTCCGGCGGCGGCGAGCTGGGCTTCCACCTGGGCCTTCAGCGGGGTCGCCGAGCCGTCGCCGTGCTGGCGAGGATCGAAGCCGGTGAGATTGAAGCGCCTCAGCGAGAAGAGCTTCAGATCCCGGTCCAGCGCCGCCACCTCGTCCAGGTCCAGCAGCAGCATGAAGATGCGGTAGCGCAGGCTGTGCCGCCGGGGCTTCATCCGGGTGTGGCTGACCACCCCGGGGTAGAGCCCGGACGCGAACACCTCAGGCGGCCTCTTCCAGGGCCCGTTCGCGGACGTGGATGCGGCTGCTCTCGCCCTCGACCGTCCACGGCCGGCGCACACCGCCCAACTGCTCGGCCACCGCCAGGCCCGACTGCAGCGCGTCCTCGTGGAAGCCGTGGCCCAGGTAGCTGCCGCAGAACCAGGTGCGCCGCGCGCCCTGAATGTCCCAGATCTGCTGCTGGGCGGCGATGGCGCCGGCGTCGAACAGCGGATGTTCGTAGATCTCGGTCCGGATCAGCTTGTCCGCCGCGATCTCCTTGTTGGGATTGAGCGTGACGAACAGCTCTGGCGCGCCCTTCAGGCTCTGCAGGCGGTTCATCCAGTAGGTCACCGCGCCCTCGCCCGGCTTGTCGCGCATGCCGATGTGGTTCCAGCTGGTCCAGGCCCGGCGGCGCCTGGGCATCAGCACGGTGTCGGTATGCAGCGCGACCATGTTGCGGGCGTAACGGAAACAGCCCAGCAGGCGTTGCTCCTCAGGGCTCGCATCGTCCAGCAGCGCCAGCGCGGTGTCGCCGTGGGTGGCGAGCACCACCTGGTCGAAGCGCTCGCGCGCGCCGCCCGCCAGGCGAACCTCTGCGCCGTTGGCGTCGCGGCGAACGCCGGCCACGCGAACGCCCTTGCGCACCTCGCCGCGGTAGGCCGCGCTCAGCTTCGCCACATATGCCCGGCTGCCGCCCTCGACCGTGCGCCACAGCCCGCGGCCGGTGATCGTCATCATGCCGTGGTTGAGAAAGAAGCGGATCAGCGAGGCGGCCGGATAGGCGCCGATCTGGTCCAGGGGCGTCGACCAGATGGCCGCCGCCTGGGGCAGCAGGTGGTCGTCGCGGAAGGCGTCGCCGTAGCCCTTGGCCTTCAGATAGTCGCCCAGCGGGGTGGCGTTCCGCTCGAGCTCGGCCAGATCCTTGGGCGCATGGCGGAAGAAGCGATTGATATCGCGCAGCAGGCCCCAGAACCGCAGCGACAGCAGGTTGCGCTTCTGGGCGAAGATGCCGCCCAGGCCGAAGCTGGAGTATTCAAAGGCCCCGTCGTCCAGCGAGACGCTCAGCGACATGTCGGCATAGAGGCTGGGCACGCCCAGATGCTCCAGCAGCGCCGTGAAGTTGGGGTAGTTGCCCTCGTTGTAGACGATGAAGCCGGTGTCGACCGGAACCGGGCCGTGGTGGCCGGGCGCCTCGGCGGTGTTGGCGTGGCCGCCCAGGCGGGGGTCGGCCTCGAACAGGGTGACGTCGTGCTTTTCCGAGAGCAGCCAGGCCGCGGACAGACCCGCGATTCCGGCCCCGATCACGGCCACGCTCAGCCGTTCACCACCGCTCATACTGTCTCCAACCCTCCGTGCACGCGCCAGACCTGGCGCGCGTTCCCGCCGCCAGAGTGCTTAGCAAATGCTACGGCCCCATCACAGGGGCGGATGCGTCTGGTCGCGGATCGTGGTCGTATGCCTGGGGGATACATTCATGCTGCTTCAGATCGAACTTTTCGTGCTCGCCGCCATGCTGGTGGTGATGGTCGCGGCCTGGGCCTACGGGCTGGCCGTGAAGAACGGCGGCTGGACCGACGTCTTCTGGACGTGGGGCACCGGCGTGGTGCTGGCGGCCGCGGCGGTCGTCGCCAGCCCGGACACCGGATCCTGGATGCGCTGGATCGTCCCCGGGATGATCTTCCTCTGGGCGCTGCGGCTGGGCGCATACCTCACGCCGCGGGTCGCAAAGCACCCTGAGGACACACGCTACGCCGCCTTCCGCGAGGGCGACCCGAAGGCCTACCCGCTGAAGATGCTGTTTGTGACCTTGCCCCAGGCGCCGGCGACCGCCCTGCTGGGGCTGTCGGTCGTCGTCGCGGCCATGCATCCGCCGGCGCTGGAGGTTCGCTACGACTTGGGCCTGGCGGTCTTCGTGGCGGCCGTCGGCCTGGAGGGGATTTCCGACAGCCAGATGAAGGCGTTCCGCGCCAACCCCGCCAACAAGGGCAAGGTCATGGAGACCGGCCTCTGGGCGTGGTCGCGGCATCCGAACTACTTCTTCCAGTGGCTTGGTTGGCTGGCCTACCCCGTCATCGCGCTGGACCCGTCGCTTCCCGTCACCTGGCTCACGCTCGTGGGCCCGGCTGTCATGTTCGGCCTGCTCCGCTATGTCTCCGGCGTCCCGCCGCTGGAGGAGGCCATGCTCAAGTCCCGCGGCGACAAGTTCCGCGACTACCAGAAGCGCGTCAGCGTCTTCTTCCCCCTTCCTCCCAAACAGCAGTCCTGAGTCCGCATGAGCTTCACCTCCGCCATCATCGACACGTTCGAAGGCGCGCCGCTGCCCGACGTCGTCCGCAAGACCGCGATCCACCTGCTCGTGGCCAATGCGCGGCGCGAGCATTCCAAGGCCGGCCCCGGGACCGAGGCCGCCTTCGCCCGCGACATGGCCGAGCACCCGATCGCGGCCCACACCGACGCGGCCAACGCCCAGCACTATGAGGTGCCGGCGGACTTCTTCCTGAACTGCCTGGGCCCGCAGCTGAAGTACTCGTCGTGCCTCTACAAGACCCCCGGCGACGGCATCGCCGAGGCCGAGGAGCACGCGCTGAAGGAGACCGCCGAGCACGCCGACCTGCAGGACGGACAGCGCATCCTGGAGCTGGGCTGCGGCTGGGGCTCACTGTCGCTGTGGATGGCCAAGACCTATCCGAACGCGCGCATCACCTCGGTCTCGAATTCCGCCAGCCAGAAGACCTTCATCATGGCCCGGGCGCAGGAACGCGGCCTCTCCAACCTCGAGGTCATCACCTGCGACATGAACGACTTCGAGGCGCCGGGCGAATTCGACCGCGTCGTCTCGGTCGAGATGTTCGAGCACATGTCGAACTGGCGCGCGCTGCTGGGTCGGGTGAAGACCTGGCTGAAGCCCGAGGGCCGCCTGTTCATCCACGTCTTCACGCACAAGACCACGCCCTACCGGTTCGACCTCGACGACGAGGCCGACTGGATCGGCAAGTACTTCTTCTCGGGCGGCGTGATGCCCAGCCACGGGCTGATGGCCCAGTTCCCCGACCTGTTCACCGTCGAGCAGGACTGGCGCTGGAGCGGGACGCACTACGAGAAGACCGCGCTGCACTGGCTTGAAGCCTACGACCGCAACATCGCGAAGATCCGGCCTGTGCTGGAGGCGACCTATGGCAAGGACGCCACGCTGTGGCATCGTCGCTGGCGGCTGTTCTTCCTCGCCACCGCGGGCCTCTTCGGCCACCGTGGCGGGACGGAATGGGGCGTGAGCCACTACAGACTGAAGCCTGCGTAAGGCAGCAAGAGGGGCGGACTATGGGACGGCTGATCGGGGTCTATCTGGCGACCGGGATCGCCTTCGCGATCGTGGACTACATCTGGCTGACCCAGTTCGGGCCCAAGGTGTACTTCCCCACGCTGGACCCGGTGGCCCTGCCGTCGGCCCGGCTCCCGCCGGCGGTGGTGTTCTATCTCGCCTACATCGCCGGGGTCCTGGCCCTGGTGGTCTACCCGCGGAAGGACGAGCCCCTGCTGCGCTCGACGCTGTACGGCGGCCTCCTGGGCGCCATGTGCTACGCCACCTACGACCTGACCAACCAGGCGACGCTCAAGGTCTGGTCCACGCACATCACCGTCATCGACATCGCCTGGGGCACGTTCATCACCGCCTTCGGCGCCACCGTCGGCGGCTGGGTGCTGCGGCGGATGTCCCGCTAGGGGTAGCCGTATTTCAGGCGCAGGTAGGGGAATTCGCCCGAGTCTGACGGGGGCCGGGCGAGATCCGCCGCCGGCGGGAGGTTCCACAGGTTGGGCGCACCGGGCGGCAGAGCCACCAGGCCCAGGTCGCCCTTGCCTGGATCCTCGGGCTGGCGCTTGGGGGCGGCCGGTGTGGCGAACGGCGAGAAGAACCAGAACAGGCTGTACCCTTCGGGCGCGAGAACGGCGGCGATCGCCTCGCGGTCGGCCAGCGCGTTGCGGTGGGTCTCGATCAGCCACAGCGGCCGGCTCTCGCGCAGCAGGCGTCGCGCGCCGCGCACCACCGACGGCTCGAAGCCCTCGACATCCACCTTTACCAGCCGGGTATCGGCCGGCGCGATGTCGTCCAAGGGCCGGACGCCCACCTTTCGCGTCCCCGGCATGCCCTCGGCATTGAAGCCCAGCCGCCCGAAGTTGCCGCGGAACCAGAGCTCGGCCGCCGGGAAGTCGGCGACGCCGGCCTCCTCACCGGCCGCTACCGAAAACACCTCGACGTTGGAGATGGCGTTGCGCTGGGCGCCTTCGCGCACCAGGTCGGCCATTTGGTAGAACGCCTCGATCCCGATCGTCCGCCAGCCGGGCCGCGCCGCCGCGAACGGCAGCAGCAGCGTGCCGACGTGCGCGCCGACGTCCACCAGAGTCCCGGACGCGCCCTCGGCATAGGCCAGCATCAGGTCCAGCTCGGGCCGGGCGAACTCCCCATAGTCGCGGAGGCTTGCGCCGACGGCGGTGTCGAGCGCCGGGTAGCGGAACGTCAGGCCGTAGGCTTCGGTCTCTTCGATCACGGCGGATAATTAGCAGCGGCGACCGCACTGGTCGATTGTCCCGCGAACCCGCGCCATGCCATGGTCTGTTTCGAAAGTCGGGCATAATATACGACGTAAAATCGAACGGAGGGATGGATGGACGCGGTGATCGAACGGGCCGGACTGGATCAGCGCCTCGAGACGGCGGCGATGACGGGCATGACGACGGCGGTCTGGGCCGAGCATCAGCCCGACAAGGCCGCGGTGATCGACCCCGACGGCCGCACCCGCTCGTTCGTCGAGGTCAACCGCAACGCCAACCGCATCGTGCGCCTGCTGCGGGACGCGGGCCTCAAGGCCGGCGACGCGGTCGCGGTGCTGATGTCCAATCGCGGCGAGTTCATCGAGATCCAGGCCGCCACCCTGCGCGGCGGGTTCCGCATCACGCCGATCAACTGGCACCTGACCACCGACGAGATCGCCTACATCCTCAACGACTGCGAGGCCCAGGCGCTGTTCGCCGAGGCCCGCATCGCCGCCTCGGCGCCGGCCGCAGCCGAGGCCCCGGGCCTCCGGCTGAAGGTCAGTGTGGGCGGGGCCATCGATGGCTTCCAGGACTATGACGCGGCCCTGGCCAGCCTGGACGGATCCGACATCGCCGACCCGTCGCTGGGCAACCAGATGCTCTACACCTCAGGCACGACCGGCCGGCCCAAGGGCGTGTTCCGCGCGACTCCGGCGGTGACGCCCCAGGCGATGTACGCACTGCGCGGCTACGACGCCCATTCGGTTCAGCTGTGCGCCGGGCCGGCCTATCACGCCGCGCCGCTGGCGTTCGACGTGCGCGCCGCCATGGGCGCGGGCGCCACGTTGGTGTTCCTCGACAAGTGGGACAGCGAGCACACCCTGCGCACCATCCAGGACCGCAAGGTGACCCACATGCACCTGGTGCCGATCATGTTCCAGCGGCTGCTGGCCCTGCCCGACGAGGTGAAGGCCCGCTACGACATCTCGTCGGTCAAATACATCATCCACGGCGCGGCCCCGTGCCCGCCCGAGGTGAAGCACGCCATGATCGCCTGGTTCGGCCCGGTGATCAGCGAGTACTACGCCGGCTCGGAAGGCGGCGCGGGCTTCATGATCAACTCCGAGGAGTGGCTGCGCAAGCCGGGTTCGGTGGGCAAGAAGCCCGAACTGCTGGGCTCCAAGATCCTGGACGAGCAGGGGAACGAGTGCCCGCCGAACGTCTCGGGCACGATCTACCACCAGCTGCCGCCGGGCGGCGGCTTCACCTACTACAAGGACGAGAAGAAGACCCAGGCCAGCCGCGTCGGCGACTATTTCACCATGGGCGACATGGGCTACTTCGACGACGACGGGTACCTGTTCCTCACCGGCCGCAGCGCCGAGACGATCATCTCGGGCGGGGTCAACATCTATCCCCAGGAGATCGACAACGAGCTGATCAAGCACGAGGCGGTCGCCGACAGCGCCACCGTCGGCGTGCCGCACGACGAGTGGGGCGAACAGGTGAAGGCGGTCATCATGCTGAAGCCCGGCTACGAGCCCTCGGACCTGCTGGCCCAGGAGATCCTGGCCTTCGCCCGCGACAGCCTGCCCGGCTTCAAGGTCCCCCGCAGCCTAGACTTCGTGACCAGCCTGCCCCGCTCAGAAGCGGGCAAGATCCAGCGCGGCAAGGTGCGCGCGCCCTACTGGGAAGGCCGCGCCCGGCAGATCTAGGCGGGCGCTGCGGCCGCCCTCAGGCTCATGCCGTCCTGAGGGTTTTCCAGGTCCGAAAAGCGCTTAAGGTCCCGCGATACTCTTTCAGGGGCCTCTCAGTGAAACAGCTTCTCGCCGGCGCGCTCGCCGCCGCTCTCCTCGTCGCGCCGGCTGCGGCGCAGACCAATCCGACCACCTTCGTGCAGGCCGGCCGCGTGCTGGTCGATCCGGCCACCGGCAAGGTCGAGACCCAGAAGACCCTGGTCGTCCAGAACGGCAAGGTGGTGCGCATCGCCGACGGCTTCGTCGCCGAGCCGGGCGGCAAGGTCGTGGACCTGAAGTCGGCCTTCGTCCTGCCCGGCTTCATCGACAGCCACGTCCATCTGACGGGACAGCAAAACCCGAACTCGCGCCTTGAGGAAGTGACCCAGTCATCAGCCGAGCAGGCCATGGTGGCCGCCCGCTATGCGAAGAAGACCCTGCTGGCCGGCTTCACCACCGTGGCCGACCTGGGCGCCGACGACGACGCCATCTTCGCGCTGCGCAAGGCGATCGCGCTGGGCGACGTGCCGGGCCCGCGGATCGTCGCCTCGGGCAGCGCGATCTCGATCCACGGCGGCCACGGCGACGTCAACGGCTTCCGCGAGGACGTGATGCACGTCCTGCGGCCGGGCTCGGTGTGCTCGGGCGCCGCCGACTGCTCGCGCGCGGTGCGCGAACAGGCCTGGAAAGGCGCCGACGTCATCAAGATCACGGCCACCGGCGGCGTGCTCTCCAACACCGCCGCGGGCCTGGCCCAGCAGTTCTCCGAGGACGAGCTGAAGGCCATCGTCGAGTCCGCCCACCGGATGGGCCGCCGCGTCACCGCCCACGCCCACGGCGGCGACGGCATCCTGAGCTTCCTGAAGGCCGGCGGCGACTCGATCGAGCACGGCACCTTCCTCGACGCCGAGGGCATCGCGCTGATGAAGAAGAACGGCGCCTACCTGGTGCCCACCCTGATGGCCGGCGACTTCGTCTACCGGGTGGCCTCGGGCCCGAACAACTTCCTCACCCCCGCTCAGTCGGCCAAGGCGCTGGAGGCAGGCCCTAAGATGCTCGACATGGCGCGCCGCGCGCACGCGGGCGGCGTGAAGATCGCCTTCGGCACCGATACCGGCGTCTCGGCCCACGGCGACAACGCGGGCGAGTTCGCGCTGCTGGTGAAGGCGGGCCTGACCCCGCTGGAAGCTATCCAGGCCGCCACCGTCAACGCCGCCGACCACCTGCAGCTCTCGTCGGTCACCGGCTCGCTGACCCCCGGCCACGCCGCCGACCTCGTCGCCGTCGACGGCGACCCGCTGAAGGACGTCGCCGTGCTGACCAAGGTGCGTTTCGTGATGAAGGAAGGCGTGATTCATAAGGGGCCCTCCCTCCCTTAATGGGGAGGGACAGATCGCGAAGCGATCAGGGTGGGGAGGTGTCCGATCCTCCCCGACCTCTCAGTTCCGGCCCACACTTCCCCACCCTGGCGGCTCCGCCGCCTGTCCCCCCCCATTAAGGGAGGGAGGGAAATGCGGCGAAACCAACCGTGTTTGGCCGCGCACGGCGGCGCAGGGCATAAGCCGCGGCCATGATTCCGTTCATCGATCTGCAGGCTCAGCGCGCCCGCCTGGGCCAACCCCTCGAAGACGCGATCCTCAAGGTGGTGCGCTCGGGCGCCTACATCATGGGCCCCGAGATCGCCCAGCTCGAGGCCGAGCTCTGCGCCTTCGGCCAGGCGCCGCACGCGTTGGCGTGCGGCTCGGGCACCGAGGCGCTGGTGCTGCCGCTGATGGCCTGGGAGATCGGGCCCGGCGACGCGGTCTTCTGCCCATCGTTCACCTTCGCCGCGACCGCCGAGGTCATGCCGCTGGTGGGCGCCTCGCCCGTGTTCGTCGACGTGCTGCCCGACACCTACAACATCGATCCGCTGAAACTGGACGCCGCGATCGCCGCCGTGAAGGCCGAGGGCAAGCTTAAGCCGCGCGCAGTCATCGCCGTGGACCTCTTCGGCCAGCCGGCCGACTACCCCGCGATCAAGGCTGTTACGGACCGGTACGGACTAAAGCTGATCGCCGACTCCGCGCAGGGCTTTGGCTGCACACTGGATGGACACCATCCGATCCATTGGGCCGACGCCACAACCACCTCGTTCTTCCCGGCCAAGCCGCTGGGTTGCTACGGCGACGGCGGGGCGGTGCTGTCGAAGGACGCCCGCTTTCACGACCTGCTGGTGTCGCTCCGCGTCCACGGCCAGGCCGTGAAATCGGATCTCGAGGGCCGCACCTTCGACCACGATCCCAAGTATCTGAACATGCGCGTGGGCATGAACAGCCGCATGGACACCCTCCAGGCCGCCGTCCTCCTGCAGAAGCTGACCATCTTCGCCGACGAGATCGCGGCCCGGAACAAGGTCGCAGCCCGCTATGCCGAGGGCCTGGGTGACGTGGTCCGCGCGCCGCCGGTCATCGCGGGAGGCACGTCGGTCTGGGCCCAGTACGTCATCGAGACCGACGACCGCGACGGCCTGGCCGCCCACCTTCGCGGCGAGGGCGTGCCGACGGCCGTCTACTATCCCGTCCCGCTACACATCCAGGCGCCCTACCGCCACTATCCCCAGCCCGGCGGCCTGCCGGTCACCGAAGCGGCCGCCGGCAAGGTGCTGGCGCTGCCCATGCACGCCTATCTCGCGCCCGAGACCCAGGACACGATCATCGCGGCCATCCGCAACTACGTGAAGCGGAACGGCTGAGGGCCGCCACGCAGCCTCGAGTTGCTTGACCCCCGCCTCCATGAGGCAGACCGTCGCCGCGGTTAACACCAAGGGGGGTGAGCGATGATGTTCCAAAAGACGGCCGCGATCGCCGCGTCTGTGCTGCTGGCAGGCCTTGCCGGTTGCGCCAAGCCCGAGACGGCCGCCGCGCCAGCCGCGGTGGATACCGCCAAGGTCGCCGAGACCATCAAGGCCGACGTCAACCAGTTGGTGGCCGACTTCATGTCGAAGGACGTCGACAAGGCGGTCAGCCACGACGCGCCCGACTATGTGGGCATGTTCCACGGCCAGCCCAATGTGGTGGGGCCGGCCGGCGACGCCGAGATCACCAAGCTGCAGATGGCCGACCCCAACGCGGACCTGAAGATCACGATCGATGCGGTCGATGTCGCCCAGGCCGGCGACATGGCCGTGGCCCGCACCACCTACGCCTATACCTTCAGCGATCCCGCGACGAAGGCGGCCAAGACCGAGCATGGCAACTGGGTTCTGGGCTACAAGAAGCAGGCCGATGGCGCCTACAAGGTGGCCTGGGCCGTCGTGTCGGATACGCCGGCGCCGGCTGCTGCGGCGCCCGCCGCAAAGTAGTGCTCCGGCGCCCCGCAGGCCGCGCCCGCGGCCTGCGGTCAGCTGAGACTGCCTACGATCGAGGCGCGCTGGGAGAGTTCGATCCAGTTGCCGTCAGGGTCGCGCACCATCGAGATCCGCGCGGTGGTTCCCAGCGTGACCGGAGCCAGCGCCTCGCGACCGCCTTTGGCCAGGACCTGGGCGTGCTCGTCATCGACCTTGAAGACCTGGAAGGTGATGTAGCGCCAGCCCGGCCCCTGCATCTGGGCGTCCGCCGGGGCGGACGGATCGGCCTCCAGGAGGACGAGGCTCTCGCCGGCGCGGAACACGCCCGGCCGCTCCTCTGGCAGACCCAGCGCCTCGCCGTAGAAGCGCCTGTGGGCGTCGAGGTCGCGGACGCCGATCCGCACGCCGATCTGCCCCACGCCCTCGTGGCCCGGCGGAACCAGGCTCACCCGGTTGCCTTCCGGATCGGCCATCGTCCGCGGCGCCGTCAGCCCCTCACGCGCGATGACCAGTTCGCGATAGCCGCTGGGCGGGTTGGCCGGCAGCGGGCCCACGTGGTGGTTGATCTTCAGCACGCTGCCCAGCACGTCGTGGCGGTGCTGGTCCTGGCCCCGGCGGATCGGCAGCACGTGATCCAGCGGCGCGCCCACTTCGCCCTGCCAGAAGGCGAGCATGGGTTCGAGGTCGTTGGTGGCGAGGCCGATGTCGAGCCGTGGCTTGGCGAGCTGCATGCCGTCCTCCCCTTGCGTCAGCACCATGGTCATGGAATGTCTGGCGTCAAACAAGCGTTTGAGGAGGATGTCCCATGAAAGCCGCCGTCTATTACGAAAACGGCCCGCCGGACGTCCTGAAGTACGAGGACGTTCCCGATCCTCAGTGCCATCCCAAGGGTATCGTGATCCGCGTCGAGGCCGTGGCTATCGAGGGCGGCGACACCCTGAACCGCTTCGGCGGCCCGCTCATGACCCACCCGCACGTGGTCGGCTACCAGGCCGCCGGCGAGGTGATCGAGGTCGGCAGCGAGGTCACCAACCACAAGGTCGGCGACAAGGTCTGCACCACCGGCGGCTGGGGCAGCCACGCCGAATTGCGCGCCGTCTCGGCCAAGACCGCGTGGAAGGTGCCGGACGGCCTGTCGACCAAGGAAGCCGCGGTGATCCCGGTCACCTTCGGCACCGCCGACGACTGCCTGTTCGAGTTCGGCCGCCTGAAGGCGGGCGAGGTGGCGTTGATCCAGGCCGGCGCCTCGGGCGTGGGCGTGGCGGCGATCCAGCTGGCCGCCAAGGCCGGCGCCTCGATGGTCATCGCCACGGCCTCGTCCGACGAACGGCTCGAGAAGCTCAAGGCCCTCGGGATGACCCACGGCATCAACTACAAGACCCACGACGTGGTCGAAGAGGTGATGCGCATCACCAACAAGAAGGGCGCCGACGTCGTGGTCGACTCCGTCGGCGGCGCCACGCTGCAGGGCTCGATCCTCAGCCTCGCCTACCGCGGCCGGGTCTCCAGCGTGGGCCAGGCGGGGCGAGACCGGCAGAAGATGGACCTGTCGACCCTGATGGGCGGCAATCGCACGATCTCAGGCGTCTTCCTGGGCGCCGAGATCAACACCGACCGCGTGCAGAAGAGCATCACCAGCCTGATCGACCGCGTGGCCAAGGGCGAGCTGAAGGTGCTGATCGACCGCGAGTTCCCGCTGTCGGAGGCCGCCGCCGCGCACGCCTACATCGAGAGCCGGGCGGCTGTGGGGCGCGTGTTGTTGATTCCGTAGAGGGAGCGCCGGGGCGAGCGGGCGAAGATCGTCAGCCGAAGATTTTCAGCCAGAGTCCAGCCAAGCCGAGCAGGATGAACGCCCACATCGCCAGGGACAACAGCAAGGGAACGATCACGCGCATGCTTCGGGTCCGCCCCTCCCCCCGGGCGACTCTTTCATCAATGATTGGCGCACTCGGGCGCCGAAGACCAGAGACTTCACGCGTACGGGTGTGTGCCGTCCACACGGCACAACCCTCAGGAGTCCCACCAGGAGGAGAAACCGATGCCGAAAGCTCGTAGCGGCGGCGCCGTCGAGATCGAATACGAGGTCTTCGGCGACGGTCCCGAGACCATTCTGCTGATCAACGGGCTGGGGTCGCAGATGACCCGCTGGCCCGAGGCGTTCTGCGCCAAGCTCGTAGCCAAGGGGTATCGCGCCATCCGGATGGACAACCGCGACACCGGCCTCTCCACCTGGTTCCAGTCGGGCCAGCGCTACACCCTGAAGGACATGGCCGCCGACGCGATGGCCGTCCTGGACGCCGTCGGCGTGGCGAAGGCCCACATCGCCGGCGTCTCCATGGGCGGGATGATCGTCCAGCGCATCGCCATCGACTACCCGGCGCGCGTGCTGTCGCTCACGTCGATCATGTCGGCGCCCAGCGGCGACGTGGTGGCGACGCCCGAGGCGATGGCGGTGATCAGCAACCCCCCGCCGGACCCGGCCGCCGACTACGAGGCCTTCATCGCCCACGGCATGAAGAACGCCCGCACCATCGGCAGCCCCGCCTATCCCTGGACCGACGAGGAGCTGCGGGCCCGTGTGGTGGCCGAGCATGCGCGCGCGTTCAACCCGGCCGGCGTGGGCCGCCAGCGTCAGGCCATCGGCGCCGACGGCGACCGGACGCCGGAGTTGAAGACGCTCAATGTGCCGACGGTCGTCCTGCACGGCGCCGACGACCCACTGGTCCAGCCCGTGGGCGGCGTCGACACGGCCAACGCCATCCCCGGCGCCGAGCTGCGCATCATCCCCGGCATGGGCCACGACCTGCCGCCGGGCCTCTACGACACCTTTGTCGACGCGATCCTCGCGGCGGCGACCCGCGCCAAGACCACCGTATGACGCGGTCCTAGCGCCCCCTCCACCGCTTCGCGGTCCCCCTCCCCCATTGGCATGGGGGAGGAACTGATGCGTCGATGGCCCCAGTTCCTCACCCGCTTGCGGGGGAGGGGGACCGCGAAGCGGTGGAGGGGGCGCTGGGCTCGCACCGATATTCGCCTTTGTGAGGAACACCATGGGACGTCTTTCCGGCCGCACGGCCGTCATCACCGGCGCAGGCAGCGGCATCGGCCGGGCGGCGGCCAAGCTGTTCGCGGCCGAAGGCGCGGCCGTCATCTGCGCCGACATTACCGACGCGGTTTCGGCCACCGCGGCAGCGATCAACGAGGCCGGCGGCAAGGCGATCGCCATCCAGGGCGACGCGGGCGACGACGCCTTCGTGAAGTCGCTGGTCGACCGGGCCGAGGCGGACTTCGGCGGCCTCGACGTCTTCTGGGCCAACGCCGGCATCTCGGGCGGCTTCGCGCCGCTGCACGAGCAGACCGCCGACTACTGGTCCAACATCCTGCGGGTGAACCTGATCGGCCCCTTCCTGGCGGTGAAGCACGCCAGCGCGGCGATGATCCCCCGCGGCCGTGGCGCGATCATCTGCACGGCTTCGGTGGCGGGCATCCGCTCCGGCGCCGGCGGCCCCGCCTATTCGGCGTCCAAGGCGGGCGTGATCAACTTGGTGCAGACCGCCGCCAATGAGCTCTACGGCACGGGGATCCGGGTCAACGCCGTGGCCCCCGGCCTGATCGAGACAGGCATGACCAAGCCGATCTTCGACGGCGCCCGGGCCCGCGGCAACGAGGACAAGATCGGCCAGCTGAACCCCACGACCCGCTACGGCGAGCCCGAGGAGATCGCGCGGGCGGGCCTGTTCCTGGCCTCGGACGACGCCAGCTACGTCAACGGCCAGACCCTGGCGGTGGACGGCGGCCTGTCCACCTCGCACCCGGTGGTCCGCCGCAAGCGATGATTATTCTCGTCCGGCACGGCGAGACCTTCTGGAACCGCGAAGGGCGCATCCAGGGCCACACCGAGAGCGACCTGACGCCGCTGGGCGAGCGTCAGGCCGCGGCGATGGCCGGGCTGGCGGCCGACCTGGTCCGCGCCGAGGGACCTGAGGGTTGGCGGCTGATCTCGAGCCCCATCGGTCGGGCCCAGCGCACCGCCGGCTTCGTGGCCGAGGCCACGGGATTGCCGATCGAAACGGACGCAAGGTTGGCTGAGATCTGCTGCGGGGCGTGGGAGGGCAGGTTGCGCTCCGAGATCGCCCACATTCACCCGGAGGTCTTCGCCACCCGCGAGTGGTTCTTCGGCGCGCCCGGCGGCGAGACCTTCGAGGACGTCACCGCCCGCGCCTCGGACTGGCTGGGAACGCTTCCGCCCGAACCTGAGCGCCGCATCATCGCCGTCAGCCACGGCGTCTGGGGCCGCCTGCTGCGCGGGGCCTACGCGGGGCTCGACCGGCAGGCGACCCTGGACCAGGACGTCCCGCAGGACGCCGTCTTCCGCCTGCACAACGGCCAGGTCGACCGTCTCGAGTGCGAACCGCTGGACTGACCTGGGCGGGCGTTCGCCGATCACCGCGGCAGGGGCTGCGACACCGAGCCATGCTGCACCGCACACTCAATTTGGGTAGTTCACGCCCGCAACCGCCGAATTCGGGGCGCGGTGGGTGCGTCTTTTAACCTTTTCAAGGCGTAGTGGCGTTGATGCACCCGGTTCGCCCTTTCTTCGCAGCCGCAACCGCCAGCCTGGCGCTGGCCGGCGCCGCCATGGCCGCCCCTCTGCCCAGCGCCGTCGGCGCCGATCAGATCAACGGCGGCTTCCAGGCGATGCGGGACTTCAACCTCATCGTCCTGAAGGACCTCCAGTCGACCTCCGAGGTCCAGGGGCGGACGTTCGTGGGCGGCAACCTGAAGGGCGGGTCCTCGTCGAACTACCTGACCTCGCCGGGGGCCCAGGGGACGGGCGGCGTGGCCCTCACCGTCGGCGGCGACGTCACGGGCGGCGCGAAGAACATCAACAACGGCGGCAGCCTCAAGGTGGGCGGCAACCTCGACTCCGGCGCCAACATGAACGGCGGCGGCTCGGTGAAGGTCGACGGCAACGTCAAGAAGGTCAACGCCAACGGCGCCTCGGTCTATGCCGGCGGCAATGTCGAAGGCACCAACGCCAAGGACATCTACTACGGCGGCGCGATCAAGACCTCGAACGGGACCAAGCACGCCGGCGACAAGAGCGCAGACGGTCTCCAGGCGGCGATCGAGGAACAGGCCGCGATCTACGAGCAGGAGCTGATGGCGACGTCGGACTACCTGGCCGACCTGGACGCCACCGCCATCATGACCACCACCAGCCAGCAGGCGATCTTCAAGCCGGACGTCGGCTCGGGCGTGGCGGTCTTCTCGATCAGCGACCTGAAAGGCCAGCTGACAGGCAAGACTGAGTTGGTCGTCGAGGCGCCGACGAGCTACGACCTCATCGTGATCAACGTGGCCGGCGCGAAGGTCAGCCTGCCGAACAGCATCAACTTCAACGGCCCGACCAACCTGGGCCAGAAGGTGATCTGGAACTTCTTCGAGGCCACCAGCATCGATCTGGGCTCCAAGAGCTGGTACGGCTCGGTGCTCGCGCCCAAGGCCGACCTGAAGATCGGCAACTTCATCCAGGGCTCGGTCGTCGCCCGAAGCCTGGTTCAGAACGGCGCGATCAAGATGGACAACTATCGCTCGTCGGTCACCGTCGCCGAATTCGCCGGCGGCGTGCCCGAACCGGCCACCTGGGCGATGATGATCATGGGCTTCGGCGCGATCGGCGCCGTGATCCGTCGCCGCCGGGCCGCGCTGGCCTAGCCAATCGCCGGGGGTTCCTCCCGACGGGCCGGGTGCGGTAGAAGCTCCGACCGCTTCCCAAGACCGTCGCTTTCAGGACCATGGCCGGACACTCAAAGTTCAAGAACATCATGCACCGCAAGGGCCGCGCCGACAGCGCCCGGTCCAAGCTGTTCTCCAAGCTTTCGCGCGAGATCACCGTGGCGGCCAAGATGGGTCTGCCCGACCCGGCGATGAACGCCCGCCTGCGCCTGGCCGTGAACAACGCCAAGGCCGAGTCCCTGCCCAAGGACGTCATCGAGCGCGCCATCAAGAAGGCCTCTGGCAACGACGCCGAAAGCTATGACGAGATCCGCTACGAAGGCTTCGGTCCCGGCGGCGTGGGCATCATCGTCGAGGCGCTGACCGACAATCGCAACCGCTCGGCCTCGACCGTACGCTCCACCTTCACCAAGTGCGGCGGCAATCTGGGCGAGACCGGCTCGGTATCGTTCATGTGGGATCGCGTGGGCCGGATCGTCTACGGCCCCGAGGCCGGATCCGAGGACAAGGTGATGGAAGCCGCCATCGAGGCCGGCGCTGACGACGTCGAATCCGACGAGGACGGCCACACCATCTACACGGCCTTCGAGACCCTTTCCGAAGTGGCCGCGGCGCTGGAAGTCGCCCTGGGCGCCGCCAAGTCGACCCAGCACGCCTGGAAGCCGAAGGCGCTCACGCCCCTGTCCGGCGACGCCGTCGGCACGCTGATGAAGCTGATCGAGACCCTGGAAGACGACGACGACATCCAGAACGTCTACTCCAACGCCGACATCTCGGCCGAGGACCTGGAGAAGCTGGCCGGCTGATGGCGCCCAAGCACGAACCCGAGGTCACCGACCTCGAGCGGTACCGCAAGGCCAAGGCCAAGGCCGAAGCCGAGAAGCGCAAGCCGCCCCCGCGCCCCAAGGCGCCCGGCCAGTCGTTCCTGGGGTCGAACCCTCGGGCGGGTCTGATCCTGGCGATCGTGGTCGTCGTCGCGCTGGCGCTCTGGCTCGCACCGCGCTTCCTATAGGCGATGGCCTACGCCCTTGACCCCGTCGTCGCCGACTATGCCCTGCCCCTCGCGGCGGCGGCTCTGGCCGGGGGCCTGGTGGGGCTGGAACGCGAGCTGCGAGGCCACCCGGCCGGCCTTCGCACCCACATTCTCGTCTGCCTGACCGCGACGCTGCTGATGCTGGCGGCGACGCGGCAGATGGACTGGGCCGGATCCTTCCCGGCCGAGGTGGTCCGCATCGACCCGGTTCGGATGGCGCATGGCGTGCTGACCGGCATCGGATTCCTCTGCGGCGGCGTGATCTTCCGCCACGGACTCTCGGTCCACGGGCTGACAACGGCGGCCTCTCTGTGGATCACCTCGGCGCTGGGGGTCCTGTTCGGCGTCGGCCTGTACGGTCTGGGGCTGTCCGCCACCCTCATCGTTCTCGCGGCGCTGGTCGGCCTGCGCTGGGTCGACGAGCGCCTGCCGCGCGAGCGCGTGACCGAGATCACCGTCGGATACGTTCGCGACGGCCCTCCGCCGGCCGGCGCCTTCCGAGCCCTGCTGACCGACCTGGGGCTCAGACCGGGCAAGCTCGGCCATCGGCTCTGCGACGACGGCCGGACGGTCGAACTCATGGCCCGCATGCGCCTCCGCGGCGGGGTGCGCGGGCGCGATATCGCCGAGCGGCTCCTGGCGGATCCCCGCGTCGTGCGCTTTGAAGTCTTGCCCGACAGCGACTGACAGTAGGCGCCGGAACGGAAGCTTCGGTATGGTCATCCCACACAGAGGGGAAACACCATGAAGACCATCGCCGCTCTCGCCGCCGCCGCGGCCGCCCTGGGCGCCGCCGGGACCGCCAGCGCCGCCGATTTCGTCCGGATTCCGTTGGAGACCACGGTCAACGCGCCCGCCGACGTGGCCTGGAAGAAGATCTCGGGCTACTGCGCCATCGGCGCCTGGTTCAAGACCACCTGCGAGATCACGTCGGGCAAGGACGGCGAGGTGGGAGCCGTGCGGGTCATCGCCGGCCGGATCACCGAACTGCTCGTGGCCAGCACCGCCTGGTCCTACACCTACTCGCAGCCGAAATCGCCGATCGACTACCACGGCACGCTGGAGATCCGACCGATCGACAAGAAGACGTCCAAGCTGCTGTACACCCTGGTCTACGACGCCGCCGCCCTGCCGGATCCGTCGAAGAAGGACGCCGACATCGCGAACCGCACGAAGCAGTTCACCGGTCTCCTCGCCACCATCAAGGCGCAGGCCGAAGCGAAATAGCGTAGCTGGCCCTTCCCACGACGTGGGAAGGGCGCACCGCGCACCGAGGCTGATCGGTGTCCGCATCGGCCCGCGGGCCTCTGTTTTCGGCAAGCGACGCAATGCCTCGCCCCGGCCGTGGTTCCTCCGCGTCGCCGGGCAGGCTAGAACAGCCGCCGAGTTCGGGGGAACGGAAGCGTCATGCAACGACGGAAGGTCGATCGCGCCCAACGGATGCGGGCCCGGCGGATCTGGTGGGAACGCAACGGCGCCTTCGTGCGCGGCGCGCTGGTGGGCAGTGTGGTCACCGCCATCGGGGCGTGGATCCTGCAGATGGTCGTGTTCCGATAGCCCGCGGCTCGCCCCCCTTCGGCCTGCCCGAGCCCGCCTACGAAGCCTGGGCGCGGGGCGAGGTGGCCCACTGGCGGGCCCAGGTGCTCAGGCCGCCATCGGCGCTCGACCGCGCCGCCCGCGGCGTCCAGGGCCGCATCAACCAGATCATCCCCGAGAAGGTGCACGCCGCGATCACCACCGTGATCGAGGGCATGACCCGCACGATCCTGACCGGCGCCGACCTCACCACCGCCCGGCCGCTGACCGGCGCCACGCTGGCCGAGCGCGACCGCAGGGCCCTGGCCGCCATCGACGGCTACCGGGCGACCGCCGCGGTCGAGGGTGGCGTCGCGGGCGCCGGCGGCTTCGTCCTGGCGTTGGCCGACTTCCCGGCGCTGCTGGTGCTCAAGATCAAGCTCCTGTTCGACCTCTCGGCCATCTACGGCCACGAGGCGGAGGTGTTCTCCGAGCGGCTCTACATCCTGGCCCTGTTCCAGATGGCTTTCTCGGGCGCCGATCACCGGGCCGAGGTGTTCCACGGCCTGGAGGGCTGGGACGGCCGCGAGCACCCCGCCGACTTCGAGCATTTCGACTGGCGGACCTTCCAGCGCGAGTATCGCGACTACATCGACCTCGCGAAGATGGCCCAGCTCATTCCGGTCGTGGGCGCCCCGATCGGCGCCTTCGTGAACTGGCGGCTGCTGGAGCGCCTGGGCGATACCGCGATGAATGGGTACCGAATGCGCTGGCTCGCGCGTTACGGTGCCTGATGCGCCGCGCTCTCCTCCTTCTCGCCCTGCTTGCCGGCCCCGCGTTGGCCCAGGCCCCACGGATCACCGACGCCGACATCCGCGCGTTCGCGGCCCGCCAGGAGCAGGCCTGGAACGCCGGCGATATCGACCGCTACTTCAGGGGCTTCACACCGGACGCCCGCTTCACCGACCAGGCCTATGTCGGCGACAAGCCGCCCGTGTCCTATGGCGCGTCTACCGTGACCCAGGCCCGCGAACAGGCCCGCCGCACCCGCGGCCAGTCGCGCGAGCGCGGCGAGATCCGCCGCATCGAGATCGCCCCCGACGGCCGCTCGGCCATCGTCACCTCGCGCGTCGGCTCCGTGATCCAGACCTCGGGGAAGACGCGCCGCCTGTGCGCCTCCCGGGTCCAGACGCTGGTCGTTTCAGCCGCCGGGCTGCGCGCGAGCGGCCAGACAGATACGTTCGTCAAATGCAGCCAGTGATTCCTTCCCGCCGTCAGATCGGCGTCGATGTCCCCTGGGTCTCCAGCTGGAGCGAGGAGAAGCCGGGCGGGATCGGGCCCTGCCCGACGGTCGACGGCGCGATCGCGGCCCTCCAGATGTGGAAGCCTGGGCAGGGCGAGCCGCTCTTCGCACGGCAGCACCTGCGCCGGCAGCGGGACTCGGTGCGCGCCCTGCTCTGCCCCATGTGCGGCAAGCCCGCGCCGGAAGGCGACCGCTGGAGCCTCACCGGCCGGTTTTACGCCGCCGGCGTCGTGCGGGCGCGCGGCTTCGGCAAGCTGCTGCCGGACGACCTGGAGGACGACCGCGTGGTGCTCGACTGCGGGACCATCGCGCCCATGCACTTCCAGTGCGCGCACGTCTCGCTGCAGCAATGCCCGCCCCTGCGCGCCATGCCCGACAAGGATCTCAAGGCCTTTCCGCCCGTCTGGACGGTGGCGCCGCTCTACGTGGAAGGCCGCCAGCAGGTGACCAACAAGCCCATCGCCGCGGTCAGCTTCCTGCAGCTTGTCGGCATCACCAACACCCGGGACCCCGACTGGCGGGCCAGCCTTCCGCCGGGCTAGTCTGCGACATGCTCCGCAATTCGCTGATCGCGCTCGCCGCGCTGACCGCCCTTCCCGCCGCCGTCCAGCAGCCCGCCTCGACGCCGGCGCCGGCCGTAGCGACGCCCGCACCCGCACCCGCGACGACACCCGCGACGGCGGCATCCGCCGCGCCCGCCGCGCCCGCGCCCAAGCCGTATCCGAAGGTGAAGGTCGAGACGTCCGAGGGCGCCTTCGTCCTTGAGCTCTATCCCGACAAGGCCCCGATCACGGTGGCCAACTACCTGAAGTACGTCGACCGCGGCCTGTTCGTCGGCGCCGCCTGTTTCCGCGCCAGCAAGCCCAAGGACTACGCGGGCAATGACTACGGCCTGGTCCAGTGCGGCCAGAAGGACCCGGCCAAGAAGCTGCCGCCGATCGCCCACGAGTCGACGATCAAGACCGGCCTCACCCACGGCAAGGACGGGGTCATCTCCATGGGCCGCTTCGCGCCAGGCACCGCCCAGGCCGACTGGTCGATCATGCTGGGCGACATGAGCTACCTCGACGCCGACAAGAAGAACCCTGCCGCCAACCCCGGTTTCGCCGCGTTCGGTCAGGTGGTCGAAGGCCTGGACGTCATCAGGAAGATCATCGTGATGCCCACCGACCCCAACAAGGGCGAGGGCGCGATGAAGGGCGAGATCCTGGTGAAGCCCGTGCGGATCAACAGGGTGAGCCGCGTCCCGGGCTGACGTGAGCCTCGAGCCAATGCGCTCTAGCTCTTGCTGCAGATCCCGCTTCCTCGGATCGGGCGTTCCGCTCGATCGCAGCCGGCTCTAGCTCTTCACGAACACGCCCTGCCCCGTCGGCATGGGCAGCACGTGCAGGCCACGGGCGGCGAACCACTCCACCTCGGCGTTGTACTGCGTGCGCGCCGTAGCCCAGCAGAAGTCGTCGAATACGATGATCCCGCCGGGCGCCAGCCGTTCGAAGAAGAACTCCAGCGCCCCGATCTCGGCCGGAGCGTTGTTCATGTCCACGTGCATCAGCGCCACCTGCTCGGGCGCGCCGGTCTGCAGCACCTCGGGCACGCGACCTTTGATGACCTTGATGTTGGGGAAGCCCGAGAACCGCTCGGCCACCTCCTCGTAGCTGAACGAGTTGACGTACAACGCGTCGTTCATCTTCTTCCAGCCGGGGTTCTGCTGGTCCTCGGGGATTCCCTCGAAGGTGTCGTACAGCCACCAGGTCTTGGGCCAGCCGCCGAATTCCACGTAGTCGGCGCAGAACAGGGTGGTGTGGCCCTTGAACACCCCCAACTCGACGAAGTCCCCCGGGATATTGCGCGTGGTCTGCACCGCCCACAGCATGGTCGTCAGGTTCCACTGCCAGTTCGCCAGCGGCAAAAGACTAGCGTGCCGGGCGGAGATCTCCTGGAACCGATCATCCAGTTCAAAGGGCAGGGTCTTCAGCCAGGTCGCCAGACCATCACCCACGAAGGCGTTCTTCCATCCTCGACTCTCCATGGTCTCGAGGAGGTCCAGGCAGGTCATCGTCCGGTGATTGGCCGCCGCCGCCAGGCCGTGGCGCACGCGGAGCCGCTGCCGCATGTCGAGCTTGTTGGTTCGCTTCAGCGCAACCTCGTACACGCTCTTGGCCAGCCCCGATTGTCCCCCACGCAGCAGCCCATCGCCCATGCAGAGCAGCTGTTCGGGGGTGACGTCCTGCAGGGTGAGATTCGACAACGCTATGAGCTCCGGTTGCGTCCCGCCGAGTCACCCGGGGGTCGCGAGCAACTATCGGGAATCGTGCGCCCTGAGAACCGCGAGATGCGGCAGGGAGACATACATCTTGACATGAGACTGATGTCTCATTATCAATGAGCCCATCAACCACGAGGCTTCGCCATGCCCCTGACCCCCGCCCAGATGGACGCCCAGATCGACGAGCACTTCGGCTTCGAACAGGCCGACAACGTCGAAGGCGTGCTCGCCACGCTCACCCCGGATGTGAACCACGACATCGTCGGCTGGCCCGGCGGCCCGACGCGCGGTGTCGAAGGCGCGCGACCGTTCTACGAAACGCTCTTCGCCGACCTGTCCGACGGCCACGTCGAGACGATCCGCCGTCTCTATGGCGAGAATTTCCTGGTCGACGAGAGCCTGTGGCGGGGCAAGGCGCCGGGCCGCCCCTTCGGGCTGGAAGGCCGCGACCGGCCGCTGGAATTCCGCTTGCTGCACGTGGTCGAGTACGCCGACGACGGAAAGATGAAGGCCGAGCAGGTCTGGATCGACCTCGCCGCCATCCAGCAGCAGCTGCCTCAGTGAGCCAGGGCCGCGCCAACCAGCGCCTGCGCACCCGCAAGGATCTGCTGGAGGCCGCCAACCGCCTGATGCGCGAGGGCAAGCGGCCCACCTTCGAGGAGATCGCCGAGGCCGCCCTGGTCTCGCGCGCCACCGCCTACCGCTACTTTCCCGGCCTCGAGGCGCTGATGTTCGAGGCCGGCCTGGATGTGGCGATGCCGACGCCCGAGGTCTTCTTCGAGGGTGACACGTCGACAGATCCCGTGGCGCGCCTCGATCGACTGGAAGCCGCGCTCTTCCGCATGATCGCCGAGAACGAGGCGCCGATGCGGATGCTGCTGGCCCGATCGCTCCAGCGTAGCGTCGATCCCGACCACGATCCGGCGGTTCCCGTGCGCCAGAACCGCCGCCGAGGCCTGATCGCCGCGGCCCTGGCGCCGGCGCGCAGCCAGTTCGGCGCCGCCGAGTTCGACACCCTCAGCAAGGCCCTGGTCCTGCTGCTGGGCATCGAGGCCGAAGTGGCCTTCAAGGACGTGATGCGTGTCGATGCGGCAGAGGCCGCCCGCATCCGCCGCTGGATGATCCGGGCGCTGGTCGAGGCCGCCAGGACCCGCTAGCGTCGCCCTCATGAGCGACGATGTGCAGATACCCGAGGACGGCTGGAAGCACTCTGGCGTCCGTGTCGTGCCCGGCGACCAGCTGGGCCCGGTCAGCGCCACCACCCCCGGCATGGACCGCGCGGTCGCCATTGACCGGGCCCGCATGGGCGCCCAGAAGCTCTGGGCCGGCACCGTCCACATCCACGCCAACGCCAAGACCGGCGCCCACCACCACGGGCCGCTGGAAAGCGTGATCTACATCGTCTCGGGCCGCGCCCGCATGCGCTGGGGCGAGCACCTGGAATTCACCGCCGAGGCCGGCCCCGGCGACTTCATCTACGTGCCGCCCTTCGTTCCGCACCAGGAGATCAACGCCTCCACCGACGAGCCCCTCTCCTGCGTCCTCGTCCGCTCCGACTCCGAAGCCGTGGTGGTCAACCTCGACATCGACCCCGCTGAAGAACCCGAAGGCGTCGCCTGGGTCGACCCGATCCACAAGGCCTGAGGCCTTCGGCGCTCTCCCTCCCTCTTTAAGGACGTCATGGCCGGGCCTGTCCCGGCCACCCAGTACGAGGCGCTCGGAGCAAGGCGCACCAGCTCACCGCCTGCGCCCCTCCGGAAAGGGCGGCGCTTTTGGGTGGCCGGGACAAGCCCGGCCATGACGTTCCAGAAATGAGGATGAGGCCACCGCCGCGGTCACGGTCCAGGACTCCGCCTGACCGCCGAGCCCGCGCAAAGCGCCGTCAATGTGAACCACGAACCACACGAACCACACGAACATGCGGCGGCGCGCTCCGAGGTGTGGCCTGGAGCGTTCGTGTGGTTCGTGTGGTTCGTGGTTGAATCAAAACAGCGCCTGCGGCGCGCACAGCGTCACCAGCCCAGCCCCTTCCGTGTTCTCTGTGGTTCAGCCCGACAGCGCTTCTGGTGCGCTCAGCCTCAATCGACCGCGTGGTAGACCAGCAGCAGGCCCGAGATGCTGACCCGTTCGACGGTGGTTTCGATGCTAGGGTCCAGTTCGGCGCGGGCGGCTTCGGTCAGCAGGATCTGGCCGCCCTGGGCCACGTCCTCGCCCAGCTTGGAGGTCAGGTTCACCTCGTCGCCGAACAGGTCCTCCTCCTCCAGCACCAGGATGTCGCCGAAGCCGATGCCGATCGAGGCATAGAGCCGGCGGTCCACCGGCAGCAGGACGTTGACGGTGCTCAGCCGGTTCACGATCTCGCGCGCGGCGCGGACCGGCGCCTCGACCGTCTCGAACAGGCAGTAGAGGTTGTCGGCCTCGGCCTTCACCAGCTTGCCGCCCAGCCCCTGGATGGTCGGCACGGCCAGAAGCCGCATCTGGTGGACCATCAGCAGGAACTCGACGATCCCGTGCCGCTGGGTGGTGCGCGTGAAGCCGCTCATGTCCAGCACCATCACGGCGCTGCGCCGTGTGAAGTCGCGCTCGATCTCCTCCGAGATCGCCTGGCGCTTCTCGGGCTCCTGGATGATCCGCGACAGCAGGGCGTCCAGCCGCGCGTGCGTGTTCAACGGGCCGTCGTCGCCTTGTCCCGTCTCCGCCATCCTGCACCCCCTATTTGGCCGCGCGATGCGAGCCTTCGAAAACCGCCGAGTCAATCTATCTCTGCCGTATGACCACCACGTCGGCGACGCCCCGGGCGCCGCCCAACAACCTGATCGGCCTGGGCCTGCTGGCCACCTTCCTGGCGCTGGGCTGGGCGCTGGCGGCGCTGCCGCCGGGCAAGACCCCGCTGACCTTCGCCTTCGTGCTGGTCGGCTGGGTGCTGGCGGTGATGGCTCACGAGTTCAGCCATGCCGCGGTGGCCTTCCTGGCGGGCGACCACACCGTTCGCGACAAGGGCTATCTGGCGTTCGACCCGCGCCGCTACGCCGACCTCGGCGTCAGCCTGGTCATCCCCCTGGTCTTCCTGGCCCTGGGCGGCATCGGCTTCCCGGGCGGCGCGGTTTACCTGCGCAACGATCTGATGCGCAGCAAGCTCTGGCGCACCGCCGCCTCGCTGGCGGGGCCCGCGGCCACCTACGGCGTCCTGCTGCTGCTGGCGGTCGTGCTGATCACCCTGGGGCGCGAGGGCCTGCCGAACGGCCTGTTCGACGCCATCGCCATGCTGGCCTTCCTGCAGGCCACGGCGCTGCTCCTCAACCTCCTGCCGCTGCCGGGCCTGGACGGCTTCAACGCCCTGCGCCCCTACCTTCCCGAGGCGTGGGAGGTCGGTCTGCGCAAGATCGAGGGTCTGGTCTTCGTGGGCGTGTTCATCGCCTTCTCGTTCATCCCCGGCTTCAGCCGGTTCCTGTTCGGCGGCGGCGCGATCATCGCCCATCTGGCGGGCGTACCGCTCGAGGCGGCCCAGGGCGGATGGGACGCCTTCCGATTCTGGACGTGACCATATAGCGTCACCCATCAAGATACGGAGCTGCCGATGAAGGGCGTTGTCGAACTCCTGAAGGCTGTCGGCCTCTGGCTGCTCGTGTCGGTGCTGAGCCTGGGCGTCGGGCTGATCCCCCTGGCGATCTGGGCCGCGCTGGTCTTCCTGGGCGCCGAGGAACGGGCGCAGAAGGCCCGGGCGACGCTCAAGTCCACCCTCATGACCGGCGAGCAGGTCGTGGCCGAGGCGGTGCAGCACCGCGTCTTCGCGCTGTTCCGCCGCCGCATCGTCATCGCCATCACCTCCAGCCGCATCCTGACGGTCCAGCGCGGCCTGCTGGGCGGCTTCAAGATGGCCGACATGCAGTGGAAGGACCTGAAGGATGTCCGCCTCGAGCAGAACATCCTGGAGGTCCTCTGCGGCTCGAACCTGGCCTTCGACAGCCTGCTGCCGGGCCATGCCGGCTTCATCATCGACGGCGTCCCCTGCGAAGCCGCCACGGCCATGTACGCCAAGGCCCAGTACGAAGAGCAGGCCTGGGAGGAGAAGCGCCGGGTCCGCGGGCTGGAGGAGACGCGCGCCGCGTCGGGCGGCGTCATGATCGGCTCCGCCGACGGGGCCGGCAGCGGGGGCGGCGACCGCATGGTCGAGGAAATCCGCAAGGCCAAGGAGCTGCTGGACGCGGGCGCCATCAGCGACACCGAGTTCCAGGAGATGAAGGCCAAGATCCTGGGCCGGGTCTGACGCCGGTTAACCCTCGCTTCACCATTCCCACCGCTCCGTGGTTCCGGCATCTTCAGCGGAACAGACGATGAACTCGCCGATTCGCCCCATTCGCATCCTCGGCCTCGACCCGGGGCTCCGCCGCACCGGCTGGGGCGTGATCTCGTGCGAGGGCGCGCGGCTGACCCACGTGGCGCACGGCGTCATCGCGCCCAGGGACACCCTGGCCTTCGCCGAACGGCTGCGGATTCTGTTCGCCGAGATCGAGGCGGTGATCGAGGCCCACGCCCCCGACGAGGCCGCGGTCGAAGAGACCTTCATGAACGCCAACGCCCAGTCGGCGCTGAAGCTCGGACATGCCCGGGCCATGGCCCTGGTGGTCCCGGCCCGCGCCGGCCTGCCGGTGGCCGAATACGCCGCCACCGTCGTGAAGAAGGCCGTGGTCGGCACGGGCGGCGCCGACAAGGCCCAGGTAGGCTGGATGATCGCCCGCCTGCTGCCCACCGCCGGCAAGACCGCCTCCGACTCCGCCGATGCCCTCGCCGTCGCCATCGCCCACGCCCACGCCCGCACCGCGAGGCGCGTCGCTTGAATTCCGGCCCCGGCCCGGCGACTGTCGCCGCCGGTTAGAGTCGTGGGGCGCGGGATGGCGTATTCGAGAATGGGTCTGGTCGCGCTGGCGGCTCTGGTGCTGGCGGGCGCGGCGCAGGCGGCCGAGCCGCCCAGGCTGCCGATGGCCGAGACCGAGGTCGCGCACCCCGCGCTGCCGCCGATCCTGTCGCCCCGCGACCGGGCTACTGTGATCGACGCCATCCTGGCCGACCGGCTCGACCGGGTGATCCCGCAGGTGATGCAGGTCCACCAGATCGACATGTGGGTGCTGGTGGCGCGCGAGTACCTGGAAGACCCCGTCGTCGCCACCATGCTCGACGCGAAGAGCCTGCGGGCGCGGCGCCGCACGATCCTGGTGTTCTACAATCCCGGCGGCGGCAAGCCGGTCGAGCGCCTGACCGTCAGCCGCTACGGCCTGGGCGGCCTGTTCCAGCCGGCCTGGAACCCCGACGTCGAGCCCGACCAGTGGAAGGCGCTGGCCCAGCTGATCGCCGCGCGCAACCCGCAGAAGATCGCCCTGAACGTCTCGTCCAAGTCGGCGTTCGGCGACGGCCTGACCAAGAGCCAGCACGACGAGCTGGTCGCCGCCCTGACCCCGCAGCTCCGCGAGCGCATCGTCTCGGGCGAGGGCCCATCGATCAGCTGGCTGGAGACCCGCACCCCGATGGAGATGCAGCTCTATCCCGGCATCCTGCGGCTGGCCCACGCCGTCCTGGGCGAGGGCCACTCGGCCAAGGTGGTCAAGCCGGGCGTCACCACCACCGACGACGTCGCCTGGTTCTACCGCGCGCGCCTGTCCGAGCTGGGCGTAGACACCTGGTTCCACCCGTCGGTCGGCGTCCATCGCCAGGGCGTGAAGGACCTGCTGAGCGGCGACACCGTGATCCAGCCCGGCGACCTGATCTGGACCGACTTCGGCATCACCTACCTGCGCCTCAACACCGACACCCAGCACCTGGCCTATGTGCTCAAGCCCGGCGAGACCGACGCGCCCGCGGGCCTCAAGGCCGGCCTCGCGGCCGCCAACCGCATACAGGACGCCGTGACGGGCGCGTTCCAGGTCGGGATCAGCGGCAACGACATCCTGGCCGCCGCCCGCAAGACGGCCATGGACCAGGGCCTCAAGCCGTCGATCTACTCCCACCCCCTCGGCTACCATGGCCACGGCGCGGGCCCGGCCATCGGCTTCTGGGACAACCAGAACCCCGACCCGCGCGGCGAGGGCCGCGTGAACCCCGGCACGGTCTGGTCCATCGAGCTGTCGGCCTTCGCGCCCGTGCCCGAGTGGGGCGGCCAGGAGGTCCAGTTCCGCACCGAGGAAGACGCCTTCTACGACGGCAAGACCGTCCGCTACCTAGACGGCCGCCAGACCTCGCTGACCCTGATCCCCAGCAAGTAGATCAGGACCTGGCTCGACGCGCTGGGCGCCTGACCTTGCGGTCGGCGAGTTCGATCCAGACCGGCCCGTGGTCGCTGGCATGCTCGCGCCCGCGGTGCTCGCGATCGACGCCGCCGTCCGTCAGCCGCTCCGCCGCGGCGGGGCTGAGCAGCAGGTGGTCGATCCTTAAGCCCGCGTCGCGCTCGAACGCGTTCCGCCAGTACTTCCAGAACGTATAGACCGGCGCGTCGGGATAGAGGCTGCGCAGCGCGTCGGTCCAGCCCGCCTCGGTCAGCCCCGCGTACAGCGCCTTCAGCTCGGGCTGGAACAGCGCGTCGTCTCGCCAGCGCTCGGGCGCGTACACGTCGGCGTCGGTCGGGATGATGTTGTAGTCGCCGGCCAACACGATCGGCTGCCCGGTCGCCAGCAGCCAGGCCGCGTGCTCCACGAACCGCGCGTACCACGCCAGCTTGAACGCATACTTCGGCCCGCCCACCGGGTTGCCGTTCGGCGCGTAGAGGCACCCAACCAGCACCCCCTTCACCGCCGCCTCGATATAGCGGCTCTGGGTGTCGGCCGGATCGCCCGGCAGGCCGCGCATCGTCTCGATCGGCTCGGCGCCCCGCGCCAGGATCGCCACCCCGTTCCAGCTCTTCTGACCGTGCCAGACGGCGCCATAGCCGGCGCGCTCGATCTCGCGGGCCGGAAAGCTCTCGGTCTTCAGCTCCTGCAGGCAGGCCACGTCGGGCCGGGTCTCCTCCAGCCAGGCCAGCAGGTTCGGCAGCCGCGAGGTGACGCCGTTCACATTGAAGGTCGCGATCCGCATGCCGCGACACTGGGGCGCCGCCGCCGCTTGGGAAAGCCGCGCCGGCTCAGCGGTCCTCCGGACCACAGACGCCGTCCGCGAACGCCTTGGGCGCGATCTGGGCGCATCGCCGGTGCGCCGCGCGCACGATCCGCCGCAGTTCGCGCATCGACCGCGCCTCCGTCTCCAGCCACGGCGCCTGCTCGGCGGCGGTCTCGACGATGTACGCGAACGCGATCTCCTTCGCCCGCCGGTACAGGTCGACAAACTCGCGATGGGCGCGCAGCCAGTTGTAGACCGTCCCCACCGAGGGCATCTCGGGATCGCGGCACACCGACTGCAGCGTCTCGCCCAGGCACAGGCGGTCGCAGATCGCCTCGGCGATGTCCGGCCGATAGCCGCTCAGCCCCCGGTTCCAGGCCGGCCGCCCCCAGCTCCCCGGCCCGCCGGCATACAACACCCGCCCCTGCGCCGGCCCCGCCTTCACCGCCGCCTCGTCCGCCGCCCACTTCGCCTGCCGCGCCGCCTCCTGCTCGGCGTGCGCCGCCATCGCGCGCCGCCGCGCCAAATGCCGCGCGACGGCCCAGCACTCGGCAAAGTCCGGATGCGACCGCGCCCAGTTCCACACGGTCTTCTCGGTCGGCATCGACGGGTCCGCCCGGCAGATCGACCGCAGGCTCTCCCCCTCCGCGACCCGCTGGCAGATCGAGGCGGCCAGCTCTGCCGTGTACTTCGACGCATAGATCCCCGGCGGCGGCGGCTGGCGGGCGAGCGTACGAACGGCCTGCGGCCGCGAGGCGTCGGAATGGGTCATCGGACGACCCTAACCACCCCACCCGTCAAATCCGGACGCAAGCGCCCAATTCCTCCCCACAGGGGGAGGTGGCTCGCCGCCGGGGGCGGCGAGACGGAGGGGGCTTCCGCGACAACGGAAGAGCGTTCCCACGGACCGCCCCGCCGAACGGCCACCCGCCCACCCTAAGAGGCAGCATCCTTCAGGATGCCTCCTCCCCCTGAAGGCCACGGTCAGCCCGAGCCTGCCTCTGGAGCTTGGTCAAGGATCGGCGCCCGCCGACCGCGCCAGCGGCGGCCCGCCCGGGCCGTCCTTGAGGAAGCGGAAGAGGCAGGCATGCTGGTGGGTGGCCGTCTTGGGTCTGCTTTGCGCCAAGTACAGACATTTGCGCACGGTCGAGGGGCTGACGTTCGGCGCCGGAGTGCCGACGCCTAGGCTATTGGCACAATCGTACCTTTGGTCGGCCGCTAATGCGCGTGCTGGCGGCGTAGGACACTCAGATCAGCGAGCTTCGAGCAGCAATGCAACGGTCGCTGTCCGCGCATCCGGCATACGACGACATTCTAGCCACCACGCGTGTCCCCGACCGAATCAGTCCCCGATTGAATCCAAGCCACGGGGCTCGCTCCCACAGCCCGACGTGCAGGGCAGCGCGCGCACAGCTGGGCTGGGCGCAAACTTACGCATCGGCCCGGCGTCTGCCGCGCGCCAGGGCGAGCCGGAACCGAGCTTGGCCACGAGCGTTGGAAGACCTGGGTGTGACAGGCTTCGCGTGTCGAATCGGGGGCATACGACATGACCAGCCAAGCGGGGCCGGGGGCTGATACGCACGAGGCCGGCGGTCTAGAGCAGCAACGTCTCGCGGCGATCGTTGAGTACTGCGAAGACGCGATCATAAGCCTGTCCCTCGATGGCCGGGTCGCGAGTTGGAACAAAGGCGCCGTCGCGCTCTTCGGTTACACCGCTTCCGAGATGGTCGGCCAACCGATCACCCGGATCATTCCGCCGGAGCGTTACGCCGAGGAAGATCGCATCCTGTCGAGCATACGAGAGGGAGAGACCGTCAAGCCGTTTGAGACACAGCGTGTCCGAAAGGGCGGCGATATCCTTGACGTATCGCTCACGGTCTCGCCCGTGAAGGACGACGCGGGACGAGTCGTAGCCGCGTCGAAAGTGGCGCGCGACATCTCGGCGAGAAAACGCACCGAGGAGGCCGGACGCAAACTAGTCGAGTGCTCGCAACTGGTCGGGCGCGCCTTCTTCGACGGCATGGTGGGTATCCTCGCCCAGTTCCTTGGCGTCCGGTGGGTGATGCTCTGTGATTTGGATCCCGCAAATCTCAGGCGCGCCCGCACGGTCGCCGCCTGGACCGACGGCGCGCTGCAAGACAACTTCGAGTACGAACTTGCGGGCACGCCCTGCGCCAACGTTCTCAAGGACGAGGTCTGCTACTACCCGACCAACATCGCCGAGCTGTTCCCTGAAGACACCCTGCTCAAGGAGATGGGCGCCGAGAGCTATCTGGGGGTGCCGCTTCGCGCCAGCAATGGCCGCACACTGGGGTTGCTTGCCGTTCTGCACGACCAGCCACTCGACGAACGCCTGCGGCCCCGCCAGACCCTGGAGCTGTTTGTAGGGCGCGCGGCGGCCGAACTCGAACGGATGGCGACGGCGTCGATCAATGAGCGCCTCGGCCGGATCATCGAAGACGCCGCCAGCGAAACGTTCGTGTTCGATGCGGAAACGTTGAGATTCGTCCTGGTCAATCGGGCGGCGCGGGAGAACCTCGGCTATTCCATGGGCGAGCTTGAGCGACTGACGCCCGTCGACATCAAGCCCACCCTGACCCCCGAGAGTTTCGCCCAGCTCGTGGCGCCCCTGAGAACGGGCGAGAAAGCGGTGATCAACTTCCAGACGATCCATCGTCGGAAGGACGGCACCGACTACGACGTGGACGTCAGGCTCCAGCTACTCCGCGATGACGAACGCCCTGTCTTCTACGCGGCCATCGAAGATATCACGGCGCGCGAGGCCGCCGCGCGCGCGCTGGGCGATGTCTCTCGCCGTCTCGACACGATCCTGGACAACACGACCATGGCCGTCTTCCTCATGGATGACCGCCAGGAATGCATCTACATGAACGAGGCTGCTGAGCGCCTCACCGGCTACCGGTTCTCCGAGGTCACCGGACGCCCGCTACACGACGTCGTTCACCACACCCATCCGGATGGACGACACTTCCCGCTGAGCGAGTGCCCCATCGATCGGGCTTTTCCTGAGGACAACCAGGTACAGGGCGAGGCGATGTTCGTCCGTAAGGACGGCAGCTTCTACCCTGTGGCCTACACAGCGAGTCCGATCCGGAATGAACATGGCAAGCCCGTCGGGACTGTGGTCGAGGCGCGTAACATCCAAGCCGAGATTGAGGCCCGCGAGGCGATGGAGAACTTCAACGCAGCCTTGCAGTCGCGCGTCGACGCCGCAGTGGCGGAGCGTGACGCTGTCGAGGCGCAGCTTCGCCACGCCCAGAAGATGGACGCCATCGGCAAGCTGACCGGAGGTATCGCCCACGACTTCAACAATCTTCTGCAGGTGATCGGGGGCAATCTCCAGCTGCTCCGCCGCGACATAGACGGAAATCGCCGCGCTGAGAAACGGGCTGAGAACGCGATGATCGGTGTCGAGAAGGGCGCGCGACTGGCCGCACAGCTCCTGGCCTTCAGTCGCAAGCAAGCCTTGGCCCCGCGGGTCGTCAACCTCGGACGGCTGGTGCGCGGCCTCGACGAGATGCTGCGCCGAACTTTGGGCGAGGGCATCGAAGTCGAGACGGTCATCAGCGGAGGCTTGTGGAACACTTTCATCGACGAGACGCAGGTCGAGAATGCGATCCTCAACCTGGCGATCAACGCCCGCGACGCCATGGACGGCTACGGAAAGCTCACCGTCGAGGCGGGGAACGCGGCGCTCGATGACCGATATGTACGCCGTCATCCCGACGTGAAGGCCGGTCAATATGTCATGCTGGCCGTGACCGACACCGGCTGCGGCATTCCCTCTGATCTGATGGATCGCGTTCTCGAACCCTTCTTCACCACCAAGCCGGTTGGGAAGGGCACAGGGCTGGGCCTGAGCTCTGTTTATGGGCTGGTCAAGCAGTCTGGCGGACACATGAACATCTACAGCGAGGTGGGCCACGGAACCACAATCCGCATCTACCTGCCTCGTATCCTTCAGGAAGAAGCCCCTCAGGCCTTCGAAGATCTCGGACCCGTACGTGGCGGCGCGGAAACCGTGCTTGTCGTCGAGGACGACGACGACGTCCGAGCAACAGCCGTCGAACTGCTGACCGAGCTCGGCTACCAGGTTGTGCAGGCCAAAGACGCCGCCAGTGGCCTCGCCATCGTCGAAAGCGGCCTGCCGATCGACCTGCTGTTCACCGATGTGGTGATGCCCGGGCAGATGCAGAGCCGAGAGTTAGCGCAACGCGCGCAGGCGCGCCTGCCGGGTCTCGCCGTCCTGTTCACCTCCGGCTACACGGAAAACGCCATCGTCCACGGTGGCCGGCTTGATGAGGGTGTCGAACTCTTGAGCAAGCCTTACACGCGCGAAGCACTCGCCCGGCGGGTGCGGCAGTGCCTCGATGGCTCCGGCGCGTTGTCGTAGGATGAGAGAAGGCCGGCCGCCGCCGCCCCGGCCCGCGCGCCGACAGCTTTACGCGGAAGCGAGTGCCATTGTAGCCCTGGATTCGATCAATTCATTCTTGGTCGGACCAGCGTAGCTATCCGGGCACCGCTCCGGCCAGCAATTCAATGGGCACTATTCCTCCAAGGGTTACGAAGCGAACACTTGGGATGAAGAAGCGTGGGGCTAGGGGTTCCCCACCGCGGTGCGAGTCCGTGCCGCCCCCGTCGTCCGAACGGACGATCCGAAGGTCCGCTGCAAGTCACGACTTCGCCTAGGCCACCGGCGCTAGGCTTGCCGCCGGCCAGCGGACCTTCCCAACCGCCGCAAAGAGTCACGCGCCGACTTCGACCGTAGGCTCACAGCCCCCCTCACTCCCCCGGCCCAGTCTCCACCGCCCCATCCCGCCGCGACCAGTCCTCGAACGACCCGTCGTACAGCAACACGTCCAGCCCCAGGGTCCGCGCCGCGAAGATCGTCGCGGTGGCCTGCTGGCCGACGTGGCAGTAGGCGATCACCTTGTCGCCCGGCTTCACCCCCGCGGCCTTGAACCGGGCGGCGATCTCCTCAGGCGACGCCAGGCGCGCGTCCGGGGTGGTGACCGTGGTGAGCGGCACGCTTTTGGCGCCGGCGATGTGGCCGGTCTTGTGGGGCTTGGCCGCCGGCCCGCCGGCGCGCTCGCCCGCGTAGAACTCCGGCGTGCGCGCATCGACCAGGACATAGCCCTTGGCGCGGGCGTGGGTCTTCACGAAGTCGGCGTCGACGACGATCGGGCGCATCTTCAGCGGCGGCAGCCGGCCCGGCGCGGGCGCGGCGGCGGCGGTCTCCAGGGCGCGGCCTTCCTTCGTCCAGGCCGCCAGCCCGCCATTCAGCAGTGACGTGCGGGCGCCCAGGCCGGCGGCGTCCAGCACGAACACCACCCGCGTCGCCGACTGGATGTCGCGCGTCGGGTAGACCACGATCCGGGAGCGATCCGACACGCCCAGCGCCTGCAGCTTCGCGCGCAGGGCCTCGGGATCGGGCATCTCCAGGATCAGCGGGTCCTTGGCGGCCGGCGGGGCGGAAATGTCGCCCAGGGTCACCAGCCGCGCCCCCGGCACATGGCCCGCGTCATAGCCGGCCTTGTCGCCCACGTGCAGGACCACCAGGTCGGGATCCTTCAGCCGCCCGGCCAGCCAGTCGGTCGACACCAGCAGCTTCTCGCGCGCGGCGGCCGCCTTCGGCGCGGGGAAGCCGGATGTCTCGGCTAAGGAGGGCGCCGGCGCCGCGAGCGCCAGGAACAGGACCGCCGCCAGGACAGCTCGCATCTTCGTCTCCTCGTTTCGCGCCAGCATAACGCCCGCATTGTTCCCTGCGAGTCCCCGCTGCGGTACTCCTCCAGAACACATGCCGAACGTGATTCGCAGATGATCGGACGTCTCAGGGGCGCCGTCGCCGAGGTCGGGGAGGAAGACGCCCTGATCGACGTGATGGGCGTGGGCTATGTCGTGCGCTGCGGCAGCCGCACCCTGTCGCGCCTGCCCGAGGTGGGCGGCGAAGCGCTGCTGCATGTCGAGAGCCACTGGGGCGAGCAGACGGGCCTCACCCTCTACGGCTTCCTGAGCCGCGACGACCGCCAGGCCTTCGTGCTGCTGCGCACGATCCAGGGCGTCGGCCCCAAGGCGGCGCTGGCGGTGCTGGACGTGCTGCCGCCCGCGGAACTGGCCGGCGCGGTGGCGCGCGACGACAAGGCCGCGGTGGCGCGGGCCAACGGCGTCGGGCCCAAGCTGGCGCTGCGCATCGTCACCGAACTCAAGGGCAAGCCGATCCACGACGGCCCGATCGCCGCCTTCCACGGCTCCATCCCCAGCGCCGCGCCGGCGAAACCCTCGGCCTCGGGCGAGGCGGTCGCGGCCCTGATGGGCCTGGGCGTCGCCGAACCCGCGGCCCGCAGAGTCGTCGAATCCGCCGCCATCCGCCTGGGCGAAGACGCCGAACCCCCGGCCCTCATCAAGGCCGCCCTGCAGGAGCTGGGGCGTTGAGGGGAACCCTGGAAAACCAAGGCCGCGAAGCGGCGCCCTCCAAAGGCATGTCCACGAACCACACGAACCACACGAAGAGGCCGCGATCGTTCGTGTGGTTCGTGTGGTTCGTGGACAACTTCCTGCGGCCTGGAACCACGAGGGCGCCCGCTCACGCGGGCAAGACCGTTCCGCCGCCCTCCGTGCCTTCTGTGTTTTCCGTGGTTCCCCTATCGGGGCCGCGCCCATGACCCGCGTGATCTCCGGCGAGGCTCAGCCGTTCGAGACGGCGGACAAGGCGCTGCGGCCGCAGACGCTGGCCGAGTTCGTGGGGCAGCAGCAGGCCAAGGGGAACCTCAGCGTCTTCATCGAGGCGGCGAAGAACCGCGAGGAGGCCCTGGACCACGTCCTCTTGTTCGGCCCGCCGGGCCTGGGCAAGACCACGCTCGCCCAGATCGTCGCCCGCGAGCTGGGCGTGAACTTCCGCGCCACAAGCGGGCCCGTGCTGGCCAAGGCCGGCGACCTGGCGGCGATCCTCACCAACCTCGAGCCGCGCGACGTGCTGTTCATCGACGAAATCCACCGCCTGCCGGCCAATGTGGAGGAGATCCTCTATCCGGCGATGGAGGACCACGTCCTGGACCTGATGATCGGCGAGGGGCCGTCGGCGCGCTCGATCCGCATCGATCTCGCGCCCTTCACCCTGGTCGCGGCGACCACGCGCGCGGGCCTGCTGGCCACCCCGCTGCGCGACCGCTTCGGCATCCCGATCCGGCTGGAATTCTACACCCACGAGGAGCTGCAGAAGGTGCTGCTGGGCGCCGCGGCGAAGATGGGCGCGGCGCTCTCGCCCGACGGCGCCATGGAGATCGCCACCCGCGCCCGCGGCACGCCGCGCGTGGCCGGCCGCCTGCTGCGCCGGGTCCGCGACTTCGCCGCCGCCGACGGGGCCCCGGTGATCGACCGCAAGGCCGCCGCCTCCGCGCTGGCCCGCCTGGACGTCGACGAGCACGGCCTGGATTCGCTGGACCGCCGCTACCTGCGCGCCCTGATCGAGAACTACGCCGGCGGCCCCGCGGGCGTGGAGACCCTGGCCTACGCGATCGCCGAGGCCCGCGACGCGGTCGAGGACGTGATCGAGCCGTTCCTCCTGCAGCAGGGCTTCATCCAGCGCACGCCCCGCGGCCGCATGGCCACCGCCCGCGCCTACAGCCACCTGGGCCTGATGGCCCCGAAGGGCGTCGGCCAGGCGCCTACGACCGGGGACCTGTTCGAATGAGCGAGCCTTCCGCCGGGTGGATCGAGGGCCGCGAGCATCTGCTGCCGGTCCGGATCTATTACGAGGACACCGACTTCACCGGGATGGTCTACCACGCCAACTACCTGCGCTATTTCGAGCGGGGGCGGAGCGACTTCTTCCGCATCGCCGGCATCAGCCACACCGAGCTGTTGAAGCTGGCCGAGCCCACCGCCTTCACCCTCGTGCGCGTCGAGATCGACTATCGGCGGGCCGCCCGCGTCGACGACGCGCTGCTGGTCCACACCACCTACGACACGATCAAGGGGCCCCGGCTGATGGTCAGCCAGCGCATCACCCGCGGCGAGGAGCTGATCGCCGAGGCGCACGTTCAGGCCGTCTGCATCGATCTGCGCGGCCGGGCCAAGAAACCGCCCAGGGAAATGGTCGAGCTTCTGCGGCCCTACTTCGAGACGCCATAAGATCGCCACCGAGACCCCGCACCACCGCCACGACACGCGCCTTCAGGAGACAAGATGGACCCGGCCGCCATCACGCCGCAGAGCTTCGACCTTCTCTCGATCTTCCTGAACTCCGACTGGGTCGTGAAGCTGGTGATGATCGGCCTGGCGGCGTCCTCGCTGTGGTCGTGGACGATCATCCTGGACAAGCTGTTCCGCTTCCACCGCCTGAACCGCGAGGCCGACAAGTTCGAGGACGCCGTCTCGTCGGGCCGCAGCCTGGAAGACGTCGCCGCCGAAGCCGGCGAGCGTCCGACCCATCCGCTGCCCCGGATGCTGCAGGGCGCCATGAAGGAGTGGCGCGAGACCCGCGCCAAGGGCGCCGTCAGCGAGGGCCAGGTCGCCTTCCTGATCCAGCGCATCGACCGCCAGATGGACACCATCATCGCTCGCGAGAGCGCCCGCGTGGAAAACGGCCTGGGCATCCTGGCCATCGTCGCCACCGCCTCGCCGTTCGTGGGCCTGTTCGGCACGGTCTGGGGGATCATGCGATCCTTCCAGGCCATCGCCATCCAGAAGAACACCTCCCTGGCCATCGTCGCCCCCTCGATCGCCGAAGCCCTCTTCGCCACCGCCATCGGCCTCGTCGCGGCCATACCCGCATATATTGCATTTAATGCTTTTTCTACTTCTGCAGGCAAATACTCCGCGCGCCTTGAGGGCTTCGCCGACGACCTGTCGACCGCGATCCAGCGCCGCCTGGCGGAGCGGGGCTGAGCCATGGCGTTGTCGGCCAACGACGCCTTCGCGACCGGTGGCGCCAAGCGGCGGCGGCGGTACGGTCGCGGCCGCCGGGGCGTGCTCTCCGAGATCAACGTCACCCCGCTGGTCGACGTGATGCTGGTGCTGCTGATCATCTTCATGATCTCGGCGCCGCTGCTGACCGCCGGCGTGCCCGTGGAGCTGCCCAAGACCGAGGCCGGCGCCATGCAGGATGTGCCCGACCCGATCACCATCTCGATCCGCTCGGACGGCGCGATCTACATCGGCGAGACCGCCACGCCCTTCTCCAACCTGTCGCCGCGCCTGAAGGCGATGGCCGCCGACACGACGCGGCCGATCTATGTCCGCGCCGACGGCAAGGCCAGCTATGAGGTGGTGGCGCGCGTGATGGCGTCGCTGTCCACGTCAGGCTTCACCGCCATCAACCTGATCACCGACACAGGCGGCCCCTCGTCGGGCGGCGACGGCGCCGCTCCGATCCAGGAGGAGGCCCAGCCGTGAGTCGGGCCGCCCCCCGGCGCATCGAGGTCTCGCCGGCGGCCCTGGGCTCGATCGGCCTGCACGTGGCCGTGGCCGCCGCCTTCATGATCAGCTGGGGCGCCCACGATCTGAAGGTGGGCTCGGTGACGCCGGTCACTATCGTCTCGACCGCGCCGTCCACGGACGTGCGTCCCGCCATCCAGGGCCTTGAGACCGTCGAGGCCGCGACCGAGGAGCCTGCGCCCGAGGCCCCGCCCGAACCTGCGCCGCCCCCGCCGGCGCCTGCGCCCCCGACGCCCACGCCGACGCCCAAGGCCGCGAAGCCGATCGAGAAGGCCGCGCCGCCTGCCAAGACAGTGACCAAGCCGGCCGAGAAGAGCTTCGACCTCGACGCGCTGTCGGCCAGCCTCACCCGCCCGGCCCGCAACGCCCCGCAGCGCCCCTCGGCCGCCCCCAAAGGCCCGACCCGCGCTGAGACCGCGCCTGTCGCACGCCAGACGGCAGGGACGGGCCTCGCCACCGGAGCCGCGCTGGAAGGTCTGGCCGAAGACCTGCAGCGTCGCTGGAACCCGAACTGCAGCCTCTCCGCCCGCAACGTCGTCGTGAAGACCACCTTCCAGCTGGGCATCGGCGGCAACGTGATGGGCGAGGTGCTGACCCAGGTTCAGGACCAGACCGTCCGGCGCGGTCAGATGGAATGCACCAACAGCAACACCCGCGAATGCATCGTCCAGTCGGCGGCCGACCGCGCCGCCGCAGCCGTGCATGCCGCCGCCCCGTTCCGCGGGCTGCCCCGTGAACTCTACGGCCAGCGTATCGTCGTGAATTTCAACGCCCGAGAGGCCTGCGCCTGATGACCAAGACCGCCATCGCCATCCGATCGCGCCTCGCCGCGCTCCTGCTAGCCTGCATGTGCGTTGCGACCGCCATGGTGGTCGCGAACCCTGCGCGCGCCGAAGTCCAGGTAAACATCAATCGCGCCGACCTGAAGCCGCTGCCGATCGCCATCCCGGCCTTCGGCGGGCAGCAGGGCGCCGAGATCGCCCAGGTGGTCCAGGCCAACCTGCAGCGCTCGGGCCTGTTCCTGCCGCTGGACCCTGCCAGCTTCATCGAGAAGGACCTGAACGCCGCGGTCCAGCCCCGCTTCGCCGACTGGAAGACCATCAACGCCCAGGCGCTGGTGAACGGCCAGGTGACCATCGAAGGCGGCCGGATCCGGGTCGATTTCCGCCTCTGGGACGTCTTCCAGGAACAGCAGCTGCTGGGCCTGCAGTTCACGTCCAGCCCCGAGAACTGGCGCCGCGTGGCGCACAAGATCTCGGACGCCGTCTATGAGCGGCTGACCGGCGAGAAGGGCTATTTCGACACCCGCGTGGTGTTTGTGGCCGAGAGCGGCGCGCGCGGTGCGGTCACCAAGCGCCTGGCGATCATGGACCAGGACGGCGCCAACCCCAGCTACCTGACGGGCGGCGACTCGATCGTGATGACGCCCCGCTTCTCGCCCACCAGCCAGGAGATCACCTACATGGCGCTGAAGCCCGACAGCGCCACCGTCTACCTGTTCAACCTGCAGAGCGGCCGGCGCGAGAGCCTGGGCACGTTCCCCGGCATGGCCTTCGCCCCGCGATTCTCGCCCGACGGCGGGCGGGTGATCTTCTCGGTTGAGCGGGCCGGCAACAGCGACCTGTTCGTGATGAACCTGTCCAGCCGCTCGTCCTCGCGGCTCACCTCGGACCCTGGGATCGATACGTCGGGCTCGTTCTCGCCCGACGGCACAAAGATCGCCTTCAACTCCGACCGCTCGGGCAGCCCGCACATCTACGTTATGGGCGCCGACGGATCGGCCCCGCGGCGGATCTCCAACGGGGGCGGCCGCTACACCACGCCGGTCTGGAGCCCGACGGGCGAATACATCGCCTTCACCAAGCAGGAAGGCGGCCAGTTCCACATCGGCGTCATGAAGCCAGACGGCACCGACGAGCGCCTTTTGACCTCCAGCTATCTGGACGAAGGCCCGACCTGGGCCCCCAATGGCCGGGTTCTGATGTTTTCGCGTGAAACCCCGGGCGGGGCGCCCAAGTTATGGAGCGTGGACGTGACCGGGCGAATCCTTCAGCCGATGCCCTATCCGGGCGCAGGTTCGGATCCTGCCTGGTCGCCATTGCTTAACTAGTCTTGCGCCCCAATCCCGCCCGATAGATGCCGATAGTGATTCGCAACACTTCGACCACAGGAGACACAAATGCTTCCTAGCCTGAGCAGCCGCTCGCTGGCCCGGCTCGCCCTGGTGGGCGTGGCCACGGTGTCCCTGGCAGCGTGCGCGAAGAAGGAACCGCTCCCGACCAAGCTGCCGCCGCAGACCCAGGCCCCGCAGCAGACGCCGCAGACGCCGATGCCGCAGAACACCGGCCCCATCGGCCAGCAATCGACGGCGCCGGTCCCGGGCTCGGCCCAGGACTTCATCGTCAACGTCGGCGACCGTGTGTACTTCGACACCGACAGCCACGACGTCCGCGCCGACGCCGAGCCGATCCTCAGCGGCCAGGCGGGGTGGCTGCGGCGCTATCCGTCGGTCCGCGTGCGGATCGAGGGCAACGCCGACGAACGCGGCACGCGCGAGTACAACCTGGCCCTCGGCGCGCGGCGCGCCAATGCGGTGCGCGATTTCCTGGTTGCCCAGGGGATCACCTCGGATCGCATCTCGACCATCTCGTTTGGCAAGGAACAGCCGCTGGACGCCGGCACCGGCGAAGAGGCCTGGCAGAAGAACCGCAACGGGCATACCGCTATCGTCTCGGGCGCCCGCTAGGTCATCCTGGTGCGTGCGCGTATTCCTCTGACGCTTCTGGCGCTGGCCGTCCTCGCGACGGCGACGCCTGCGGCGTCGCAGACCCCCTTGCCGGAGCCCGCGGTCGATCCGCTGGACTCGCGTGACGCCAAGCGGGTGGAGCGGATGGAGAAGGTGGTCCGCGAGCTACGGGCCATCGTCTTCCAGCTGCAGAAGTCGGACAAGCCGGTGGTCGTCCAGCCTGCCGACACCGACGCGCGCATGGCCGAGATGAGCGAGAAGCTGGGCGACCTGGAGCAGACACTCCGCTCGCTGAACGGCACGATCGACAACGCGACCCGTGACCTGGACGCCGCCCGGCGTGAGAACGCGGCGCTCAAGTCCCAGCTGGACGGCCTGAGCGAACGCCTGGCCGCCGTCGAGCAGAAGCTGACCGCGTCGACCGTCGCGTCCGCTGAAGCCGCCCCGGCCACGGCGCCGACACTGCCCCCCGCCGGCGATCCTGCCCAGGCTTTCGCCGAGGCCCGGAAACTGATGCTAGCCGGCGACTACGACGCCGCCGAGAACGCCTTCGCCGACTTCGTCGAGGCCTATCCCGACACGGCCAGGACCCCAGAGGCGAGCTACTGGCTGGGCAAGACGCTCAGCGTCCGCGGGGCGCACGCCGACGCCGCTCAGGCCTATATCGGCGCCATTCGCGGCTGGCCGCAGACATCATGGGCCCCCGACGCGGTCGTAGAGCTCTCGCGCTCACTGATCGCGCTGAAGAAGCCCTCCGACGCCTGTCAGACCCTGGCCGAGTTCGCGCGCCGCTATCCCAAGGCCGCCCCCACCGTCGCCGCCCGCGCCGCCGCCGCCCGCACCCAGGCCAAGTGCGCGGCCTAGAGGGCGCCGTCCGCGAGGTTCTCGACCGTCGCCTGCTACCTGCTAGCCCGCATCCGGTCGCCGTCGCGCTGTCCGGGGGCGGGGATTCGCTGGTGCTCACCCTGCTGGCCGACGCCTGGGCTCGCGACCACCGCCGCGACCTCGTGATCCTCACCGTCGACCATGGCCTGCGCGCCGAGAGCGCGGCCTGGTCCGCCCGCTGCGGCGAGATCGCCGCGCGCCTCGGCCGCCCATTCCGGGCCCTCGCCTGGGAAGGCGACAAGCCTGTCAGCGGCCTGCCGGCCGCCGCCCGGGGCGCACGCCACCGCCTGCTGGCTGACGCCGCCCGCGAGGCCGGGGCGCGGGTGATCCTGATGGGCCACACCGCGGACGACATCGCCGAGACCCGCGTCATGCGAGAGGCAGGATCGACCACGCCCGAACCGCGGGAATGGGCCCCCTCCCCTGTCTGGCCGGAAGGACGCGGCGCGTTCGTGCTGCGGCCCATGCTCAGCCAGCGACGGGGCAACCTCCGCGCCTGGCTGGAGGCACAGGGGGAGACCTGGATCGACGATCCGGCCAACGAGGATCCCCGGTTCGCCCGCAGCCGCGCCCGCGCCGCCGGTCCCGCGCCGATGGTCGCCGCGGTCCTGGATACGCCACCGTCCGAGCTCTGCGGCCTCGCCGAGCATGTCGCGGGCGCGATCACGATTCCACGCAAGACCCTCTCGGTTGCCGGCTCAGACGAGGTCCTGAAGTTCGTGAGCCTGGCCTGCGTCTGTGCGGGCGGCGGCGAGCGGCGGCCGGCGACAGACCGCCTCCAACGGTTGGCCGACGCCTTGCGGAGCGGCGACGGCGCCTTCGTCGCCACTCTGGCGGGCGCACGCATCGAGGCTGGCGAGCACCGCGTCGAGATCTTCCGGGAGGCCGGCGAGTTCCAAAGGCGCGGCTCGCCGGCGCTGCCTCTGCGCGTTGGCCGGGAGGTGGTATGGGACGGCCGCTATGCCATCACCGCGCACGCGGCCGGCCTATCGGTTCAGCCCGCGGCGGACGTCGGCGGCCCCCGGCGGCGCGGCGGCTCGCCAGCCATCATCTACCCCGACGGCGAAGCGCGCCTGGCGACGTGCGACGGGTCAGATGCCGATGTGGCGGTGAGATCGCTGGTGGGCGCCCGCTTCGAAGCCGCCGCGGGCCTGCTTCAGCGCGAGCCGGCCTGAAGCACGTGATCGACGCCGCGCACGACGGCGTCGGCATAGCGCGGGCCCAGAAGATTGGCGTGCGTGGCCGCGGTCACATGCTCAATGTAGCCGTACTGCGACAGCTTGGCCGGCGTTTCCTGGATCTGCTTGATCGGGCCGCGCGCCTGATGCGGGCCGGCGGTGACCACGGCCACCGGCATCGTCACCGGCAGCTCGATCGCGCCCGCCATCCGCGAGGTGTCGGGCCAGGCCATCACTTCCGCGGCCGCGCCGTGGGCATGCGGGGCCGAAGCGTGAATGCGCCGCTTCTCGCGCCCCGCCTCGCCGGTCAGCCCGATCAGGTTGCCGCTGATAAACGAGACCGGGACCATCATTCCCACCCTCGCACCGGCGCTCGCCAGCTGCAGCAGCCGCCCGAAGCCCTTGATGGCGGCGGGTCCGCCCGGGAGACTGAAGACGTCGGGCGTGACCGCATCCACCAGCACCAGGCCCACGATCGGCCATTCGCGTTCCAGCGCATACAGCCGCACCATCAACCCGCCCATCGAGTGGCCGGCCAGGAGGATCGGCCCCGTCTCGCCCAAACTGCCCAGCAGCGCTTCGAGGTCGTCGTTGATTGCCCGCCCGTCGCGGGGCGCGGGGCCGGCGTCGGAATGGCCCAGGCCGGCGCGGTCGTAAGCCAGGCTGCGCAGGCCCCTGGCCGACAGCTTGTCCTGGACGACCGCCCAGTCCGAGGCGCAGCCGAAGGCGCCGTGCTCGCACACGACCAACGGATGGACGCTGTCCTTCGGGCCGGCGCGGACCACGCGGAGGCTGCGGCCGCCGATGTCCACCTGTTCGCCGCGGTAGTTGAGTTTGGGCAAGCTAGAGCGCCAGCTGCGCGCGCGGACGCCCGTCGGGGCCGATGGACAGCTCGCGAAGGCCATCGACCTTCGGCGCCTGGGCCGCGGCGCGCGCCTGGGCGCCCTTCAGGTTGCGCTCGGCCTCGGCCAGGTCCTGGGCGTCGGTGGTGGTCCGCTTGATGACGACCACCGACGGATTGTTCTTCGCGTCCATCAGAGCCCGCTTGCTCTCGGGGATGAACGACACATAGGCCATCCGCACCCGGCCCGAGTAGCGCTTGGCCTTGTCCAGCGGCAGGTCGCCGGCTTCGGCGAAGGCCTTGCCCAGGAACATCGACGGGTCCAGCGGCCGCTTTTGGGCGTCGCGGATCTCGAAGTGCAGGTGCGGGCCGGTGGACGTACCGGTCGAGCCGATGCGGCCGATCGGGTCGCCCCCCTTCACCGTCATGCCCGGCTTCAAGTTGGCGTCGATCGAGCCCAGGTGGGCATAGTAGGTGGTCAGCCGCTCGGCATGGCGAATGGCGACGAAGCGGCCATAGCCGCCCTTGGTCCCGGCCTCGACGATCACGCCGTCCGCCACCGCGATCACGGGCACGCCCAGATCGGCCGAGATGTCGACGCCCTCATGCAGGCGGCCATTGCCCTCCCAGGGCAGCTGCCGCAGGCCGAAGGGCGAGACGATCGCGCGGCCCGGGACCGGCTCCTCGAAGGCGATCAGCACGTCTTCGGCGGCCGGCTGGGCGACCGGCTTGGGCACGGCGTTGGTCAGGCGCGCGGTTTCGGTTGGCGTTCGCGACAGGACAGGGTTCAGCAGCGACGCGTGCGCCACGGCCACCGCGCTGAGGCCAGCCGCCGTCACGATGCCGGCCTCGGCCAGCGCACGACGCGACAGGATCGGCTTCCGTCCCTGCAAGGTCCTGAGAACTCCACCACGCCGCGACCCGTCCCCAGACGGGAGCCGCGACAGAATGCCCGGCGTTCTAGGCAAAAAGCAGGCCGCGGGCAAACCAGCGCACCCGACGGGCGAGCGAGCAACCTGCGAAGCAGGATCGAGGCGCGCCTCTAGAACTGGAAACGCACCGTCGCGCGGACGTCATACTCCTCGTAGCCGGCGTCTTTCGTAAGGCCGCCGTTCACCGTGTAGAGCACCCGGGCCGATCCGCCCCGCAAGCCCGCGCGCGCCACATAGCCGCCCTTGAACACGGTCTCCGGGTCCAGCGTGAAATCCTGGCCGCCCTCGAAGTGCGCGGTCGTGCGGGCCGGGCCGCCAGCCAGCTTGGCGCGGTAGCCGCCCTTGATCTCGGGGGCGATGAAGACGTCGTCGCCGAACTTCCACCCCACGGCCAGCAGCGCCTCGCCGGTGAGCAGGTCGCCGGTCCGCTTGTCGACGATCAGGTTGAAGCCCGAGCCGCCCCCCTTCTCCCTGTAGCCGTCCTCAGCCAGCCGCAGGTAGCTGAGCGACCCCTCCGGGCGGAGGTAGAATGAGCCCAGGGAGATGTCGTACGAGGCCCCCGCGTACGCGTCGACCATCCAGGCGTTCCACTTGGAATCGGCGCGCAGGTTCAGGCTCTGGGACACCAGCCGCCGGTCACCGTCGAAGAAGGCGTACCCCACGCCGCCGCGTACGGCAGCCTGCAGCGGGCCGCCGTCCAGGCGCCAGTAGAGCCCCGCGCCGAGAAGGTTCATCGAGATCTCTTCGCCCGCCGCGGCGCCGCGGTCCTTCACGTCGGTGGTGACGAAGCTGACGTTGGCGCCCAACGCGTTCGCCTCGCCCTGCAGGTCGTAGCCGGCGGCGAAGCCGAAGCCCTGGCTCTTGAAGCCCATGGCGTTCGTACGCTCCTGGCGGATGTTGAACACCACCTCGTGAGCCCAGGCGCCGTTCGCGGAACTGGCGTCGATTCCCATCGGCTGAGCCACGGCTGACGACACGGCCGACGATATCGCCGCGGCCGACATCATCACCCCGCCTGAATGGTCGGGCAGCATCTGATCGTACAGCCCGTCGAAGCCGGCCTTGGTCTTCTGGGCCAGGAAAACCTGTTCGATGGCGTCGTCCCGATCCAGTGAGGCGAAGACCGCATCGAAGGCCTGGGCCCCCGACCGATTGAGGCCGAGTTCGGCGGCGGTCTTGGGGCGCACATCGACGAAGACGGCCTTTGCCGCCACGTCGGTGCGCAGGCTGGCCTGGTAGAGATAGGGCGCCCCGGCGAGCGTCGCGCCAGCCTGAGCCGATGCGAGGCTCTGGGCCTGAATGATCTGATACGACCTGGTCCCGCGCGACAGCCCGGTCAGGGTCAGGTCAATCTGGGCGCCGCTGGCGATCGTCGCCGCCCCAGCCACGTTGAACCGCGCCGAGGTTACGGTCGGGTCGATGCTGACCGCCAGCACGCCTTTGGCTCCCAGGCTGAGCGAGGTGAGGTTCACGACCTCGGTGTTGCTGACCGCGAGCCGGCCATCCGCGACCTCGATCGAGAGACGGCCGTCAGTGTCGACGATACGGCCCGTGGCGGTGGCGCCGCCGGTGATCGCGAGCGCATCGGCGCCGGCGCCGAAGCTCATGGTTCCGGTCAGCGTGCCGGCCGTCAGCTCCAGGCGGTCGTTGCCGCTGCCGAACAGCACATCGCCGCCGATCTGCGGCGCGTCGGCCGTGTCGAACTTGCGCTGCCGCACCGTCGCACCCGTGGTGTTGGCTGACAGGTCGATCGCGACGGCCTTGCCGGTCTGGGTCACGCCCGTGGGCGTGGTGATGACCGACTTGATGACGCCGGAGTTCTCGATCAGCGCCAGCTTGCCCGACTGATCGACGATGGCGCGGGCGTCGTGCAGGCCGCCTGTCTGCTCGGCGCCGATCGTCCCGCCGTTGCGGAGGTAGGGCACGTTCGCGCCTGTGGTCAGCAGCACCGAGGTCGACTGGGCCGAGAAGGCGCGCGCCACGATGGAGCTGCCGCCCCAGTTGTGGACGCCGCCCTGCACCGTGACGGCCGGGCCGATCCGGATCGCCGTCGCGGTGATCCCGTCGTTCACGCCGCTGGCGGTGATGCTGCCCCGGTTGACGACGCCGAAGCCGTAGTCGCCGGTCCCCACCGCGCCCAGGGTCATCGGCGAGGCGCCGCCGATGTCGATGGCTGGGGCCGCCCCGAACGCCGCCACCGACGCGGTCGACTCCAGGCTGTCGGTGATGCCGTCCTTGTCCTCGTCGGTGTCGGTGGTGCTGGTGTCCAGCGGCGGACGGTCCAGCAGCAGGCCGCGGCCCAGGGCGCCGGTGATCCGCACTGCGGGACCGCCCTGCTTCAGGTCGTCGGCGTCAAGCTTGGCGCGCGCCGCGTCGGACAGCCGGTCGGCCGAGCGATAGCCCCTGGCGGTCACCGCGTTCTGAATGACCAGCGCGCCATCCACCTGGCCCACCTGAACGCCGACGCTGCCTTCGCCCACGACGCCCACGGAGCCCAGGATCTTCACATCGCCCGAGACGGAGTCGGCGCGAACGCCCACACTGCGATCGCCGGTGACCGACACCCCGCCCGAGACCGAGAGGTTGCCCGCCAGACGGGTTTCCAGCGAGACGCCGCCCGAGTCGTTGCCCTCGATTGTGATCGCGCCAGCGCTGCCGATGTTCCCGTTCACCTGTCCGCCGGCGAGGGCCCGGATGCCGAACCGGGCGGACCCTTGCGCGAACGGACCATCCAGGTCGCCGTCGCTGTCCGCATCGGTCGCGGTGTAGTCCTCCTGCAGCGAGATCGTGCCGTTGTTGGTCACGGCCATGAAAACGCCGGGGCTGATCTGGATGCCTGTGGCGCCGCTGACCCCGGTGAAGGTGACGGCGCCGTTGTTCACGACGGCGTTCGAGCTGTCGACGGTCACGGCCGCGCCGGCGGCTGTGGGCGCGATGGAGCCCGCCGTTTCGATGGTGATGTGGTCGGCCTGCCCGTTCGCGACCGTCGACGTGCGCAAGGGCGAGGTCGTGGCGGTGGATATCTTGGTCTCGGCGTGAGCATTCCCCGCAGTGAGCAACGGGAGGACGGCGGCGGAGACGAGGAGACGCTTCATTGCTTTCCCGTGACGAGGCGACGTGGTACGCAAGACGAGCGACTACACGTCGTATAATTATTTGTTGCGTAAAAACTGTATTAAACGGCGCGTGGTCCTCCTGCAAGGGCGGACTGCCAGCCTGGAGCCCCTGATGCCGAGACCTGCGACCGATCCTGCCAAGGCCGCCCACATCAAGGTCCTGCGCCAACAAGCCGGGCGTTGGCTGAAGACGGCGCGCGAGCAAGCGGGACTGACCCAGGCCGAACTCGCCGAGAAGGTGGGCCTGCGCTACTACACCTTCGTCTCGCAGGTGGAGAGCGGGTTGGGCCGCCTGCCGATCGAGACGCAGGGCGCCTGGGCCCAGGCGCTGGGCCTCGAGCCCGGAGATTTCGCCAAGACCCTGCTGCGCTATTACGAACCCGAACTATATAGGCTGCTGTTCGGCGCCGAGGCTGCGGCCTCGGGCCAGGATCGGGCCGCAGGCTGACGCCGCGGGCCCCAGGAGATGCTTTCCTAGAGACGATGGGTCAGGTCGTTCCCTTCATCGCCCGCGTCCGCGACAGCGGCGACTGGTCCGCGGCCGAGCGCGCGCGCCTGGAAGCCCTGGCCGAGCGCCTGGCGGCCAGCGGCGTGCGCGTCGAAGTGATCTTCGGCGCCACCGACGAGGGCGATCCCTGGTGCGTCGTCACCGACGCGGACGGTGACGTGCTGATCCACGTGGCCCGCATCAACGGCAAGTTCGTCGTGCATTCGGCAGTGGATGACGCGGTCAACGAGAGCGCCGACCTGCACACTGCACTGCGTGATCGGCTGGAAGCGACCGAGGAGGCGATGGCGCCCCAATCGGCGACCATCCTGCCGTTCGGCCAGACCGCCCGCCAGGGTCAGACCTTCCTGGCGCTGCTGGCGGCCGCCGCCTTCTTCTACGAAACCGCCGCGATCGGCGACACGGCCGAGGCCGGCGAGAAGATCCAGGCCCTGCCCCCGCCCAACGACGACCCGCCGCCGGACGCCGACGCGCCCGCCCAGGAGCGTGAAGCGACGCAGGGCGTGGCGTTGCAGCCGGCTACGACGCCTTCGACGCCTCAACTGGCGCCGACGCCGGCCGCGGCGCCTGTCGCCGCGCCTGAACCGCCGGCGCCGCCGCCTGCCATCGAAGCCCAGGCGCCCGCACCTGCCGCGAAATCCGACGCCCTTGCCGCACCTCCGGCCGAGGAGGCTCGTGTCGTCATCCAGGGCACGGCCGGTAACGACCTGCTGGTCGGCACGAGCGCCGACGAACACATCGTGGGCGGCGACGGGAATGACACCCTGCGGGGCGGGGGCGGCAATGACCTCCTGGAAGGCGGGGCCGGCGACGACGTGATCGAAGTCACGGGCCAGGTGACCGCCGTTGGCGGCGAAGGCGCCGACACCTTTGTCCTGGCGACGCCGGTCCAGGCAGGGCCGGAACGCCTGCTGGGCGTCATCCTCGACTTCAGCGCCCTCCAAGGCGACCGGATCTTCAACGTCGCCGGCGAGGCGGTGCGCTTCCGCCAGCCGCCATCGACGGACACCGACCACAAGGGGCCGCCGGACGACGGCGACGGCGGATTCACGACCACCCTGGTCCCGCCGCACCCGGAGACCGACCCGCTGGCGCCGCCCACAGGCGGCGGCGACTTCAGCACGACAATGGTCGGCCGTCCGCCACTCACGCGGGTGGAAGTGGATCTGGACGGCGACGGGGTGGTCGACGGCTACATTCTGGTCGGCGTCCGCGCCATCGTCACCACCGTCGGCGCCAGCTTCGGCCCCACCGACCTGGTCGGCTAGCTCGCGCGCTTCGCGCCGAGACGGCGCCGGGCTAGAGGCCTTTCACGATGCCTTCGACCATCTTCTTGGCGTCGGCGAACAGCATCATCGTGTTGTCGCGGAAAAAGAGCTCGTTCTCGACACCGGCATAGCCCGCGGCCATCCCACGCTTCACGAACAACACCGTCCGCGCCTTCTCCACGTCCAGGATGGGCATGCCGTAGATGGCGCTGGTGGGATCGGTCTTGGCGGCCGGGTTGGTGACGTCGTTGGCCCCGATCACGAACGCCACGTCGGCCGTGGCGAACTCGGAGTTGATATCCTCCAGCTCGAACACCTCATCGTAGGGCACGTTGGCCTCAGCCAGCAGCACGTTCATGTGCCCGGGCATCCGGCCGGCCACGGGGTGGATGGCGTACTTCACCTCCACGCCCTCCTCCTTCAGCTTGTCGGCCATCTCGCGCAGCGCGTGCTGGGCCTGGGCTACCGCCATGCCGTAGCCCGGCACGATGATGACCTTGGAGGCGTTCTTCATGATGAAGGCTGCATCGTCCGCCGAGCCCTGCTTCACCGGCCGGGTCTCGACCTTGCCGCTGGCCGCCGCGCTGTCGTCAGCGCCGAACCCGCCCAGGATCACCGAGACGAAGCTGCGGTTCATGCCCTTGCACATGATGTAGCTGAGGATCGCGCCCGAGCTGCCCACCAGGGCGCCCGTTATCACCAGGGTGATGTTCTCCAGCGTGAAGCCCAGGGCCGCCGCCGCCCAGCCCGAGTAGCTGTTCAGCATCGACACCACGACGGGCATGTCGGCCCCGCCGATCGGGATGATCAGGGTGACGCCGATCAGCAGCGCCAGGGCGAAGATCGCCCAGAAGGCCCACAGGGCCGAGCCGCCGCTCATCACCAGGATCGCCACCAGGGCCACGATGGCGAGGCCAATGGCGATGTTCAGGATGTGGCGGGCGGGCAGCAGAATCGGCGCGCCGCTCATGTTGCCGTTCAGCTTGGCGAAGGCGATCACCGAGCCCGAGAAGGTCACCGCGCCGATGGCGAGGCCCACCGACAGCTCGATCAGCGAGACCAGATGAACGCGGCCGTCGTCGCCCAGGATCCCGTAGGCGTCGGGCGTATAGATCGCGGCCACGGCCACGAGGCAGGCGGCCATGCCGACCAGGCTGTGGAAGGCCGCCACCAGCTGCGGCATCGAGGTCATGGCCACGCGCCGGGCGATCACCGCGCCGATGCCGCCGCCGACCACCACGCCGCCCAGGATCAGGCCGATGGTGAGCGCATCCAGCTTCGGCCCCAGCAGCCACAGCGTGGTGCCGATGGCGATGGCCATGCCGATCATGCCGTTGCGGTTGCCCGCCTGGCTGGTGGTCGGCGAGCTCAGGCCCCGCAGCGCCAGGATGAAGAGCACCCCGGAGACGAGGTACAGGATGGCCGCGATATTGGCGTTCATAGTGAGATGCCCCCGCCGATCCGGCCTACTTCGACTTCTTCTTGTACATCGCCAGCATCCTCTGGGTGACGAGGAAGCCGCCGAAGATGTTGACCGCCGCCAGGGCTGCGGCGACCGCGCCGGCGCCCTTCGAGATCAGGATGTTGCCGGTCAGCTGGCCGTCCGAGCCGCTGGCCGCGGCAGCCAGCAGGGCGCCCACGATGATCACCGAGGAAATGGCGTTGGTGACGGCCATCAGCGGCGTGTGCAGCGCCGGCGTCACGCTCCAGACCACGTAGTAGCCCACGAAGATCGCCAGCACGAAGATCGCCAGGCGGAAGACGGTCGGATCGACGTCCATGATGTCTCTCAGGCTTTGAGCGAGGGATGGACCACGGCGCCGCCGTGGGTGACGAGGCTGGCCTTCAGGATCTCGTCCTCGAGGTCGGGCGCGAAGGCGCCTTCCTTGTTCTTGAACAGCTCGGCGAAGGCCAGGAGGTTGCGAGCGTAGAGCGCCGACGAGTCCGCCGAGATGCGCGCGGGAAGATTGGGTACGCCCAGGATCTTCACGCCGTTCTTGGTGACCGCCACCTCACCCAGCTTGGCGCCCTCGACGTTGCCGCCCTGCTCGATGGCCAGGTCGACCAGCACCGAGCCCGACTTCATCGAGGCCACCTGGGCGGCGCTGACCAGCTTGGGCGCCGGACGGCCCGGGATCAGGGCGGTGGTGATGACGATGTCCTGCTTGGCGATGTGGCCCGAAACCAGCTCGGCCTGCTTGGCCTGGTAGGCCGCGGACATCTCTTTCGCGTAACCGCCCTCGGTCTGGGCGTTGGCGAACTCCTCGTCCTCGACGGCGATGAACTTGGCCCCCAGGCTCTCGACCTGTTCCTTGGTGGCCGGCCGCACGTCGGTGGCGGTGACCACCGCGCCCAGGCGGCGCGCAGTGGCGATGGCCTGCAGCCCCGCGACGCCCACGCCCATGATGAACACCTTGGCCGGCGCCACGGTGCCCGCCGCCGTCATCATCATCGGAAGCGCCTTGCCGTAGGCCTCAGCGCCCTCGATCACCGCGCGATAGCCGGCGAGATTGGCCTGGGACGACAGCGCGTCCATCACCTGGGCGCGGGTGATCCGCGGCACGAACTCCATGGCGAAGGCCGTTGCGCCCTGCTTGGCGAGGGCCTCAACGGTGGCCTTCTCGTTGAAGGCGTTCAGCAGGGCCACGACATACGCGCCCGACTTCAGCGCTTTCACCTCATCGGCCTCGGGCGCGCGCACCTTGAACAGCACGTCGGCCTTGGCGATGGCGTCCTTGGCGGTCTTGGCGATCTTGGCCCCGGCGGCCTCGTAGTCGGCGTCGGCGATCGAGGCGCCCAGGCCGGCGCCCGTCTCGACGACGAGCTCGAACCCGGCCGCGACCAGCTTCTTCACCGTCTCGGGCGTCGCGGCGACCCGGGTCTCACCGGATTTGCGCTCTTTGGTGACGGCAATGACAGCCATGGTCCGCGGGATCCCCCAAAAAGCGCGCGCCAGCGGCCGGACCATAGGGGGGGTCGTGACAGCTTGTCCAGCGGCCGCCCTTCAGTTTTCAAACATGCGTTTGAAGGGTTTCTGAGCGCGGGACGCTCCGCGCCACCCAGACATGACAAAGCCTCCGCTTGCGGCGGAGGCCCGTCAGACTCAAACTTCGAAAAACCCTAGTGGGCGTCGGCGCTCGCCGGCTTGTCGCGCAGCAGCAGGAAGCCGACCACCAGCAGCACCAGGGTGTAGGCGGCCGAGCCGAGGAAGCCGGTTTGCGTGCAGAACAGGAGCGAGAAGAACAGGATGCCGGCGGCGATCACCAGCGAACCCCACTTCGTCAGGCCCATCACCAGGTGGAAGGTCGCGGTCTGTTCGGCGATGTCCATTTCGCCGCGGTGGTAGTCTCCGGCCATCGGGGGTCTTCGCTCTTCGGTGAGTGGGAATTGGTGGTGGCGATACACGAACCGCCGGCCCGGTTCAATGCGGCCAAGTGCCAAGAAGGGTGCGAAGCACCGCGACCAACGCCAGGGGCTGGTCGATCATCACGTGGTGATGTGAATCGGGAATCTCGATCTCGGGGATGTGGCCATCGAGGAAGCCGCGCTCACCGGCCTTTCGGCGGTCGATGATCCGGCTCTTGTCGCCGTAGAGGTGGATCACCGGCACCTTCAGATCCGGGAAGTCGCCCGTTCCGGACATGATCCCGTCGCTTCGGTCCAGCTTCTCCCACATGTTGGGATCGAACTTCCACGCCCAGCCCAGACCCGAGCCGTCGGGCAACGGCGTCTGCTTCAGCGAGCGCCGCGCGATGAAGTCGAGGACGTAATAGTTCTCGGCCGGCTGCGGCGGCATCAGCCGGAACCGTTCCAGCGCCTTTTCCAGCGAGGGATAGATCCGCGTCGGCCGGTCCGGGCTGGGGTTGTTGGCCAGCACCTCGGCGCGCTTCGCCCGCTCGGCCAACACCTCGGGCGGCGGCCCGCCGAAGCCGGTGTCGACCAGGACGGCCGCATGCATGTGCTCGGGATAGCGCGCTGCGGCGAAGAACACCTGGCCGCCGCCGAACGAGTGGCCGATGTAGATCGGCTTGCGCCCGCCGTCGTAGAGGCCCGTCGCCCGGGAAACGGCCTCGGCGTCGGCGGCGAAGTCGCCGAACTTGTAGCTCTCTCGCCAGTCGGAATTGCCCATTCCGGCGAGCGACATCGACGTGACCCGGTAGTCCTTGGCCAGATATGGCGCCAGGGGGCTCCACCACTCGGCATGCGCGCTGTTGCCGTGCACCAGCAGCAGGCCAGGCTTGCCGCGCTCGCCCCAGGAGAGGGCCTCGAGCCTGGCCCCCATGGACTCGACGAACTGCCGCTCGGCCTCCTGAGCGATCGCCCACTTGAACCATGCCGGGGCCGGCGGCTCCTCGCCCTTATAGGGCGCCAGCGGCGCCCGGACCTCGGGCGGCAGATCGTCCGAATGGAACGGCCTGTCGTCGTAGGTCTCGCCCTTGCCAGGTAGGGGGTTCACCGCCGGTTCCGGCGCTTTCGTTACGTCATCTGCCATCGTGCCATCGGTCTAACGACCGTTTGAAAAATGGCAAGCCGTACCTCCCCTTCGGGATTGTCCGCCGGAACCTGCCCCACTTCTGAACGTCATCCCCGGGCTTGCCCAAGGGATGACGTCCTGAAAGGGGATGGAGCGTAGGGATCAGCCGTCGACCGGCAGTCCCAGCGCCATACGGCCGGCCAGGCGCGCCTGGGCTTTTTCCTGCAGCGGGTGGTAGCGGGCGGCCTGGACGTCGCGCCAGATCCGTTCGAGTCCCGCCTTGCGGTAGAACGCGCCACCGCCGGCCGCTTCCATGGCCTTCTCGACGGTGCGGATCGCGGATCGCGCCACCAGGGTGCGGCCCATCATCACGCGATTGCTGGCCGCTTCGCCCGGCTCTCCGGCCTCGATAACCGCCAGCATGTCGGACAGCGCCATCCGGGCGGCCGCCAACTCGGTGTCCATCTCCCCCACGATCTGGGTCAGGTCGTCCGACGTCTTGCGCGCGGCCATCGCCACCGCCTTGTCCCGCGCAGCCTCCGCCAGGCCGACGTAGACGCTGTAGATCAGCGGGAAGGCGATCATGGTGACCATGTGCATCAGCGGGTGCCACTTGCCCGACGGGCGGCGCACGGTGACGGCGGCGTCCGGCACGAACACGTCCTTCAGCTCGATGTCGTGCGAGCCCGTGCCGCGCATGCCCAGGGTCCGCCAGGTGTCGAGGATGGTGACACCCTGCGCCTTCAGCGGAATCGCCAGATGGAGCACGGTCGGCCCCTCCGGCGTCTGCTGCACGGCCATGGTGACCAGGAGGTCGCCCAGCGGGCTGCCGCTGGCGAAGATCTTGCGTCCGCTGACCCGGAATCCGCCTTCCACCGGAACGGCGTCACACGAGCCGTCCAGCCAGTCCGAGCCCCCCGACGAGACGAGGGTCAGGTTCTCAGCCACCACCCGTTTGAGCAGGCCCTCGACCGGCTCCGGCGTCCGATGCCAGCGCCATGCAGGAAGCGCCACCGCGTGGGTGTGCATGGCGAACGCCAAGGCCGTCGAGCCGCAATAGCCCGCCAGCGTCCGTAGCATCCCCGACAGCTCGGCGGGTGTCGCGCCGCCACCGCCCAGTTCGGCCGGCACGGCGGCGGCATGGAAGCCGGCGTCCTTCAGCAGCTTCATGTTTTCGGAGACGAAGGCGTCGTTCGCATCCGCCGCCTCGGCCCGCGCCGCGATCTGCGGTCCCAGCTCATGCGCCCTGGCGGTCCAGTCCATGGGCTCTGCCTTTACATTGATCGTCATAACTCACCTCAGGGTCTCTTGAAGCGAGGTCTTGCGCGCTATGACCCGGGGTCTCCAGTTCGAAGAATGAACTTGTGGAACGGTGGTCACGGGACGACCCTCAGGCCATGAAGGGTTATGGCCAGTTCTGCCCGGTCGCCAAGACGGCCGAGATCTTCGCCCAGCGGTGGACGCCGCTGATCATCCGCGAGCTCTGCTTTGGGCCCAGGCGGTTCAACGAGATCCACGTGGGCGTGCCGCTGATGTCGCGGGCGCTCCTGGTCCAGCGGCTCACCGAGCTGGAGGAGGCGGGCGTCATCGCGACCCAGCCGCTGTCGCAGGGCAAGCTCTACAGCCTGACCCCGGCCGGCGCGGAGATGAGCCAGCTGATCTGCCTGATGTCGGACTGGGGCCAGCGCCACGGCCAGGGCCGTATCGCCCAGGAGGAGTTGGACCCGACGCTGCTGATGTGGGGGATGAAGCGGCAGGTCGATCTGAATGAGCTGCCTGACCACGACGTGGTGCTGCGCTTCGAATTCCGCGGCGTCCCCAAGGCCCACGCCGCGCGGCGCTATTGGTGGATGATCCTGCGGTCGGACGATGTCGAAGTGTGTCTGAAGGACCCCGGTCGGGACGTGGACGTGGTCCTGGCCTCCGACCTCGAAGCCTTCGTGCGCGTCTGGATGGGCCATCGCGGCCTGCAGGACGCCCTGGCGAAAGGCGACATCACCCTGTCGGGCGACAAGGCGCGGATCGCCGAGTTCAAGCGGGCCCTTCGCATCGCGGACCAGGCGGCCCTCAAGACACTCTACTTCCGTCCTGCGGCCTGAACGTCATACGGGATCGCGGATGGCCTGATCGGCTGGCCAAGCCTGCGACCCACGCTATCGTGGCGTCCGCATGCTCGTAGAACTCACCGAAGTCGTCGTCGCCGTTGTCATGGTCGTGGCCAGCGTGCTGATCCATGGAGCGGGGCTGTTCTGGCTGGCGCGAGCGCTGCGGCTTGTGGGCGCCGAGGAGTCTCGCCGACATGTCGGCCTGGACTCGCCGCGCGCCGCCTTCGACCTCACCGCGATCGTGTTGGGCCTCTTCGTGCTGCACGGCTTGGAGATCTGGGGCTGGGCGCTGGTCTATGTGACCATCGGCGCGATCCCTGACCTTCGCACCGCGGTCTATGCGTCTGGGTTCGTCTACGCGACCATCGGCTACGATGAGGATTTAATCCCCGAGGTTTGGCGGCTGCTGGTCGCCGTCGAGGGCATTACCGGTGTCCTGCTCCTGGGCTGGACGACCGGCTTCTTCGTCAGTGTGGTGTCGCGGCAGCGGGGGACCTGAGCGCCATGGACGAGAAGACGCTGGACGACGTGGTGGCCGTGCTGCCGCCTCTCCTGCAGGCGCTCGACCGCCTGGGCTTCGTCTCACGATACCTCGACCCCGCACAGTTCGATCGCGTCATGGACGCGGTGGGCGAACCCGAGACCGCGCTGGCGGCGGAACGTCACCGCCTGGAGGGTTGGCCGGCCGAGCTGGCCGACGTGCAGACCGCGCTCGCCACCGCCAGTGACGCGGCCCTATCGGCGTTCGCCGCCCTGCGCGTTGCTCCGCTGGCCGAGGACGGACTGATGGCCTCGTTCCGGGCGCTGCGCGAACTGCCCCGGGCGCTGGAGGCGATCTACCCGTTGGCCGAGGGTCTCCCGCCTGTCAGCCGCTTCTTCCTCGACCCGGCCCATCGTGGCGACGAGGCGCTGGTTCAGCGTCTGGCCCACGCGCCCGGCCTCGCCGACACAGGCGTGCTGCATTTCGGCGAGCCCGGCTCGCGTGGCGGCTTCTCGGTCTATGTGCCGGAGTACTACGACCCGGCCGAGCCCCTGCCCGTGGTTTTCGCCTTGCACGGTGGCTCGGGAAACGGTCGCGGGTTCCTGTGGAGTTGGGTGCGCGAGGCCCGCACCTTCGGCGCCATTGTGGTCGCCCCCACCGCGGTAGGCCGAACCTGGGCGATCCAGGGTCAGGACGCCGACAGCCCGAACCTCGCCCGCATGCTGGCCGCCGTGCGCGAGCAGTGGCAGGTCGATGAGCGGCGGCTGCTGCTCTCGGGCATGAGCGACGGCGGCACCTTCGCTTACGTCTCGGGCCTCGAGCCCGGGTCGCCGTTCACCCACCTGGCGCCGGCGGCGGCGGCCTTCCATCCGATGATGGCCGCCTACGCGGACAAGGCGCGGATCACCGGCCTGCCGATCCACATCGCCCACGGCGTCCGCGACTGGATGTTCCCGGTCGATATGGCCCGCGAGGCGGCCGATGCGCTGGCCCGCGCCGGCGCCGAGGTCACCTATCGCGAGCTGGACGATCTCAGCCACACCTACCCGCGCGAGCTGAACGGCCCGATCCTCGAGTGGCTGAAGGCGACGTCCTGATGGCGACGGCCATGTCCCCGCGCGGCGTGGCGCGCGGCCGTTGCGCCTGTGGCGCGGTCGAGGTCGAGATCGGCGTCCCCGCCCGCTGGGCCTGGCACGACCACTCGCAGGCCAGCCGCCTGGCCCAGGGTTGCGCCTACGCCACCTATGTCGGCAGCTGGCGCAGCCGCTTCCGCGTGGTGGAGGGTGAGGCGCACATCAGCCGATACGAGGACGAGGTCGAAGGCACGGTCCGAAGCTTCTGCACCCGCTGCGGCACGCCGCTGTTCTACGAGCGCCGCCGATCACCCCAGATGGTCAACGTGCCTCGCGCCCTCTTCACCACCCGCACCGGCCGCGAACCCCGCTATCACATGCACCTGTCCCAACAGGCCGACTGGACCTACCAGGGCGAGCCGCTCGCGCCGTTGAAGGGCTATCCGGGCGTAATGTGGGAGAAGCCCAGGCGGAAGAGGAAGCCGCCCGCGCCGATGTTCTGACAAGCCAGCGAGGCCCCCCAAGCGACTGGCGAACGTGGGGATAAACCAGACATCAAGGAGTCATGTGGCAATAGAGGCTCACGCCACGTCCGCCTCCGCGGTCGCGGCGAGGAGCGAACCACAGATGGCGTCCACAAACGCCGCAGTCGCAGCGGCTCAGCCAGCGCCCGCAAGGTCGCAGGGCGCGCCCACCATGGGCCAGCTGCTGGGGTTCGTTTTCGCAAGCGCCGACATGATCCTCGAGATCGAGGACAAGCATTTTGTGACCTTCGCCACCGGCGCGGCCATGCGGCTGCTGAGCCGTAGCGCCGACTCCACGCTGGGCAGGCCCTGGCGCGAGCTGTTCGAGCCCAACGACGCCGAAATGGTGGAAGCCGCGCTGCGCGACGTTCGGTCGGGCGAGCGCCGCGGACCCTATTCCGTCGAGCTGGCCACCCCGCGTGGCCCGCAGCCGGTGTCGCTGACCTTCTTCCAGATGCCGCAGCGTGAGTCCTTCGTCGCCATGGCGATGAGCCTGCGCACGCCCGGCGTGCAGTCGGTCAAGATCGACGAGGCCGGCCTCACCAGCCGCGACGAGTTCGAGAGCGCCGCAACCAGCCTGCTACAGCAGGCCGAGGCCGATGGCGCGTCACTGCACGTCGATCTGCTGGAATTCGCCGGCCTCAGCGGCGCGCTGGCGAAGATGACCAGCGCCGAGGCCATGGACGTCCGGCGCAAGCTGGCCGCCATGCTGCGCGCGGCGTCCTACGGCGGCCTCCCCGCTGCGTCGATCGGTCCCGACCGGTTCGCCCTGCTGCGCTCGGGCCGTCCCACCGCTGAGGCGATCGGCGAGGCCGTGCGTGACCTGGCCGGGCCCGGCATCCGGCTATGGACCGGCGCGCTGGAGCTGGACGGCACGTCGCCGACCGAAAGTCTGCGCGCCATCCGCTATGCCATCGACCGCTGCATCGAGGACGGGCCGTCTCAGGCGGCCAAGAGCTTCGAGGCGGCGCTGCGACAGACAGTCACAGAGTCCTCCCGGTTCAAGGAACTCCTGAAGGAAGGCCGCTTCGAGGTGGTCTACCAGCCGGTCGTCGATCTGAAGACCCGCAAGCTGCACCATTACGAGGCGCTGGCTCGCTTCGAGGGCGGCGATGAGCCCGCGGCGACCATCAAGCTCGCCGAAGAGCTGGGTCTGGTCGTCGAGTTCGACCTCTCCATCGTGCGCACGGTGTTCCAGGCCCTGTGCGAGGCGCCCGAAGGCGTCTCCATCGCCGCCAACATCAGCGCCTTCTCGATCCAGTCCGAGGGCTTCGTCGATGAGATCCTGAAGGTCACCGCGATCACCAAGAAGATCCGGCCTCGGCTGATGCTGGAACTGACCGAGAGTCACAAGATTACGGACCTCGCGGCCGTGAACGATCTGATCCAGCAGCTGCGTCGCGCCGGCCATGTGGTCTGCCTGGACGATTTCGGGGCCGGCGCCGCTTCGATGGACTATCTGCGCCAGATCGAGGCCGACGTCGTGAAGTTCGACGGCCGCTTCATCCAGGGCCTGAAGAGCCGGCCGCGCGACACCCTGATCCTGAGACGGCTGGCCGAGCTCTGTGCGGAATTGGGCCTCTCCACCGTCGCCGAGATGATCGAAAACGAGGAGACGGCCAAGACCCTCGCGTCGCTGGGCGTGGGGATGGGCCAGGGATGGCTCTTCGGCAAGCCGGTCGCCAAGCCCGAGGGCATGCAACGCGCCCCCGCTCCCGTCGCGGCCCGCCGAAGAGGCGAGGTCGAGACCTGGGGCTGATCTCCGTCGCCGACGGTTGAGGCCTTCTACGGGGTCCGGGTTCGCGGGGTCGGCGTCAGACCAGCGCCTCGAACTCGTCGACGAGCCGCTCCATCTGCTTCATGCCGGCGGCCCAGAACGCCTTCTGCCGAGGATCCAGCCCGAACGGCGCCAGCGCCTCGACGTAGGTCTTGGTGCCTCCAGCCGCCAGCAGCGTCTCGTACAGCGGCGTGAACTTGGCCGGGTCCTCGCGGCGCTTCTCCATCAGGGCCCGCACCAGAAGGTCGCCGAACGCATAGGCGTAGACGTAGAACGGCGCGTGGATGAAGTGGCTGATGTAGGCCCAGTAGTGCCGATAGCCCTTATCCAGCCGGACGGCCGGCCCAAGGCTTTCGGCCATGATCTCCATCCACAGCGAGGCGATCTGGTCGGCCGACAGCTCGCCCTCCAGGCGGGCATTGTGGAAACGGGTCTCGAAGCGATGGAAGGCGATCTGGCGCACCACCGTGTTGATGCCGTCCTCGATCTTGCCGGCCAGCAGCCCGCGGCGGTCCGCCTTCGACGTCTCGGCCAGCAGCTTCTCGAACACCAGCCCCTCGCCGAAGATCGAGGCCGTCTCGGCCAGGGTGAGCGGCGTGTCGGCGAGCAGGGTGCCCAGCGGCTTGCACATGGTCTGATGCACAGCGTGGCCCAGTTCGTGCGCCAGGGTCAGCACGTCGCGCCGCTCGCCCATGTAGTTCATGAACACATACGGGTGACGCGTCGCCGTGACCGAGTGTGAGTAGGCCCCCATCTGCTTGCCGGGGCGCGGCTTGGCGTCGATCCAGGGCTGGCTGAAGAAGGTCTGGGCGGTGTCGGCGAAGCCCGGAGACAGCGCCCGGTAGCTCTCCAGGACGATCGACTTGGCCTCGTCCCAGCTAAAGGTCCGCGGCGCCGCCGAGTCCAGCGGGCAGTTGCGATCCCAGTGGTCGAGGTGCGTGCGGCCCATCACCTTGGCCTTCAGGCGATAGTAGCGGTGGCTGACGCTGGCGTAGCTGTCGACCACCGCGGCCTCCAGGGCGTCCACCGCCTCGGCGTCCACCTCGTTGGCGAGGTGCCGGCCCGACGCCGCCGTGGGGTACTTGCGCCACCGGTCCTCGACCTGCTTCTCGAAAGCCAGGGTGTTGAGGCTGAGCGCCAGCGTGCCGGCGCGTTCGCCCAGCGCCTTGGCCAGCGCCTGAGCGGCGGCCTTGCGCTTCTTGGCGTCGGGCCCGGCCGACAGGGTGAGCAGCTCGGAGAGGGTTAGCGCCTGACCGCCAACCCTGGCCGACAGCTTGGCCAGTGTCTCGTCCGACAGGCGGCCCCAGTTGGCCGTCGCCGGCGCCTTGTCGATCAGCAGGCGCTCAAGGTCAGCCGAGAGCTCGTGCGGTCGGCCGGCCCGCACCCGGCGCAGCCAGGGCCGCCAGCGCTGGGCCGGCTTGTGGGCCTTCAGCGCGAGTTCCAGCTCGTCGTCCTCCAGCTGGTTGATCTCCAGCGTGAAGAACAGGCTCATGGCCGCGATCTGCGACGACCGCTGGCGCAGGTCGGCCTCGAACTTGGACCACGCCGGATCGTCCCGGGCCGTCGACGCCGACAGCGAGGCGAACGCCCCCACGCCCCACATGGCGTTGGTGGCCTGCTCGTACAGTTCGATGCCCCGGTCGATGATCCCGCCCAGCTCGGCCGGCCGCGACCGCGTGGCGATCATCCGGCCTTCGAGCTTGGCCAGCTCACCGTTCAGGCGCTCGGCCTCCTTGAGATCGGCCTCGATACGCGGGTCCTCGCGGCCTGCGTAGAGGTCATCCAGCCGCCAGGTGGGCAGCGCGTCGGTCTTGAAGGGCGCGTTCATGGAGAAGGACCTTAGCGCCGCCATCGCGCGCGGGCCAATGGCGGATCGCCCTTACCGAGCGACCGCCCCTGACGCGATCAGTCCCAGCACGTCGGCAGTCGGCCGGACGTCGCCGAACGAGCGATAGAAGGTGTGCAGGGTGGCGTTGTGCTCGGCGTCGGTCCGCGCCGCGCAGGCGTCGGCCACCAGGATCGTGCGGTAGCCCAGCGTCCGTGCGTCGCGCGCCGTGGCCTCGACGCAGACGTTGGTAACCGTGCCCGCGACCAGCACGGTGTCGACCCCGCGCGCGACGAGCCGCTCGTTCAGATCGCAGCGTCCCGGGAAGAAGGCGCTGGCCGCCGTCTTCTCCGCGAACAGATCGTCCGCCGCGGCACGCAGTTCGGGGCACAGCCGACCGGGCAACGGTCCAACGCCGCCCGAGCCGCGATAGGCGGCCGCGCCTTCGACCCCGTTGTGCGCGATCGAAAGGGCGTCGAACGGGTCGGGGCCCGGGAGCACCCAGGCCACGACGCCCCCGGCCAGCCGCAGCGCGGTGGCCAGTTCGTTGATCGGCGCGATCACGGCCCGGCAATACGGATTCTGCTCCGCGAAGAACGGGACCATGTCCACGACCACCAGGGCCGTCATGGCCGGCCGCAGCGTTTCGAACGCAAAGCGACGACCGCGCCGGGTCTCGTGACGGATGTACTCGCGCTCGGCGATGCTCCAGGCGTGGCCCATGCCCCTGCTCACAACTTCTGCGTCGCCAGCAGGATCGACGTCTCGGTCGAGGCGATGCCCTCGATCTGGCGGATGCGGTCAAGGGCGGCGCTGAAGGCGTTCAGCGTCTCGACATCGATCTCGGCCACCAGATCCCAGCGACCGTTGGTGGTGTGCACGGCCGAGACTTCGGGAAAGCCCCGCAGCGAGCGCACCACGGCGCCCGATCGCTCGCCCTCGATGGCGATGGTCATCACGGCGCGCACCCGGTTCGAGGCGTCGGGCCGCGTCTTGATCGTGAAACCCTGGATGGTCCCGTCGCGCACCAGCCGCTCGATCCGGTTCTGTACCGTGCCCCGCGAGACGCCCAAGGCCTTGGCTAGCGTGGCGGCCGGCTTGCGCGAGTCGGCGCGCAGCAGGCCGATCAGCTCGCGGTCTAGGTCATCGGTCATTTCGCCACTCACTTGTGACATTACGTCAAACTGATCGACGATATGTAGCACGTTGCTCGCTATTCGCTAACGCGCGACAGCGCCACCCTGGAGGCGATCACTCCAGGAGCCCGCATGGACCGCCCCACCTATCTGATGACCGACCCGGCTTGCTTCGACGTGAGCTACCGGATCAACCCGTGGATGGACCCAAAGGCCTGGAGCGCCGCCGACGCCGCGGCCGCTCGCGACGGCTCGGCGGCGCTGCGCGCCGCGCTCGAAGCGACCGGCGCCAACGTCGAGATCATCGGCGCCGTCAAAGGCCTGCCCGACCTGGTGTTCCCGGCCAACGCCGCCGTCGTGCTGGACGGCCGGGTGCTGATGGCCCGTTTCCGCCACCCCGAGCGCCAGGGCGAGGAGCCGGTGTTCCGCGCCGTCTTCCAGAAACTGAAGAGCCGCGGCCTGGTCCGCGACATCGTCGACTTCCCCGAAGGCGTCTTCCACGAGGGCGCCGGCGACGCGATCTGGGACGCCGATCGCAGGCTGTTCTGGTGCGGCTTTGGCCCGCGCTCGAGCCGCTCGGCGATCCCGGTGATCCGCAAGACGTTCGGGCATGAGACCGTGGCCCTCGAGCTGGCCACCGAGCGTTTCTACCACCTCGACACCTGCTTCTGTCCGCTGGCCGGCGGCAAGGTGCTGTACTATCCGCCGGCCTTCACGCCGGACGCGCTGGCCACCCTCCGAGCCCATATCCCCGATAGCCAGCGCATCGAGGCCACCGACGAGGAAGCCGCCGCCTTCTGCGTGAACGCGGTAAACCTCGACGCCCGGATCGTCATGGCCAAGGCTCCCGAAAGCCTGCGTACGAAGCTGCGCGCGCGGGGCTACAGCCTGACCGAGGTGGACCTGAGCCCCTTCATCCGCTCGGGCGGCGCCTCGTACTGCATGACCCTCCGCCTCGACCGCACGTCCGTCCCCGCCGCCCAACTGCACGCCGCCGAATAGGGAGCGCAACAATGAACGATATCGCCCTCCAGCGCAGCCTGACCGCCCGCTTCATCGAGACCGAAGCCCAATACGGTGCGAAAAACTACAAGCCGCTCGACGTGGTGTTGACCCGTGGCGAGGGGACCTACGTCTGGGACGTCGACGGCAACCGCTATCTGGACTGTCTCTCGGCCTACTCGGCCGTGAATCAGGGCCACTGCCACCCAAAGATCCTGGCCGCGATGATGGAGCAGGCCGGCAAGCTGACGCTCACATCGCGCGCGTTCCGCAACGACCAGCTGGCGCCGTTCTACGAAGAGCTCTGCGCGCTGACGAACTCGCACAAGGTGCTGCCGATGAACTCGGGCGCCGAGGCGGTCGAGACGGCGCTGAAGGTGGCCCGCAAGTGGGGCTACGAGGTCAAGGGCGTGCCCGAAGGCCAGGCCGAGATCATCGTGGCCTCGGACAACTTCCACGGCCGCACCGTCGCCATCGTGGGCTTCTCGAGCGACCCGCAATCGCGCGGCGGCTTCGGCCCCTTCGCGCCGGGCTTCAAGATGGTCCCGTTCGGCGACGCCGACGCGCTGGAGGACGCCATCGGGCCGAACACGGTGGCCTTCCTGGTCGAGCCGATCCAGGGCGAGGCGGGCGTAATCATCCCGCCGGCCGGCTACCTCAAGCGCGCCCGCGAGCTGTGCACGAAGCACAACGTCATTCTTATCCTGGACGAGATCCAGACCGGCCTCGGCCGCACCGGCAGGCTGCTGGCCGAGGAGCATGAGGGCGTCGAGGCCGACCTCACCCTGATCGGCAAGGCGCTCTCGGGCGGCTTCTATCCGGTCTCGGCGGTGCTCTCGAATTCCGAGGTCATGAGCGTCCTGCATCCCGGCGAGCACGGCTCGACCTTCGGCGGCAACCCGCTGGCCTGCGCGGTCGCCCGCGCGGCGCTGAAGGTGCTGACCGAGGAGGGCATGATCGAGAACGCCGCCCGGGTGGGCGAGCGCCTCAAGGCCGGACTCGCCGCGGTCGCCACGCCCCGCGTGAAGGAGGTCCGCGGTCGCGGCCTGATGATCGCCGTCGAGCTCCACGCCGACGCCGGCGGCGCGCGCCGGGTCTGCGAGGCGCTGCAGGGCCGAGGCCTCCTCGCCAAGGAGACCCACGACCACACCATCCGCATCGCCCCGCCGCTGATCCTCACCGACGCCCAGGCCGACTGGATCGTCGACCAGTTCGCGGCTTCCCTCCCCTGATGGGGAGGGTGGCGAGCGAAGCGAGACGGGTGGGGAGGTCTTGATCCTCCCCGACCTCAGCACTCCGGCCCACACTTCCCCACCCTGGCCGCTTCGCGGCCTGTCCCTCCCCATTAAGGGAGGGACAGGCTCCCTTGGCCTCTAGTTCATCCCCGCTGGCGTCGGGGCCGCGGCGGCGACCGGTTTGCGAGCCTCGGTGATGACGTAGGCGCGGATGTCCTCGGCGTCCTGCGGGCTGAGGAAGCGGGAGAAGCTGGCCATGCCGCGGCTGGCCGAAGCGCCGTCGATGACCACGCCCTTCCAGTTCTGGGCGGTGGTCAGCATGGGCGAGGCCTTCAGATCCGGCAGCCAGGCGCCCGAGGCGTTGGGTCCATGGCAGACTTGGCAGTTCTTGTGGAACAGCTCGAAGCCGTGCTGGACGTTGCCTGTCGACGCGACGTTGGTCAGGTCGATCTTGGCCGCGGCGGGTTGCGGGAAGGCCGGGGCCTTGGCCGTGCCGCCCAGCTTGTAGACCATCAGCCGCCCGGGCAGCCGCGGCCGGACGGGCATCGACGCCGGCGCCGAGATCTGGCCGCCGCCGCCCACGCCCACCATCACCGCCACATACTGCTCGCCGTCCAGCTCGTAGCTCATCGGCGCGGCGATCACGCCATTGCCGACTTCGGTGGACCACAGCTTCTTGCCGTTGGCGGCGTCGTAGGCCGAGAACTGGCCGTGCGCAGCGCCCTGGAAGACCAGGCCGCCCGCCGTCGACAGCACGCCAGCGTTCCAGAAGTAGGGATGGTCGACGGTCCAGACCGCCTTCTGCTGCACGGGATCCCAGGCCACCAGCTGGCCCTTGATCATCGAGGTCAGCGCCTTCATCTGCGCCGCGTCGGTGGGCAGCGAATTGATCACGAAGTCGACGCCCACGTTCCAGGCCCCGGCCTTGTACGACCCGCCCTTGTCGTCTGCGTAGGCGAACGGCGTGACGTTCAACGGGATGTAGACCAGACCCTGCTTGGGATTGAACGCCATCGGCTGCCAGTTGTGCGCGCCCAGGGGGCCCGGCACCTGCATGACCATCGAGGTCTGGTAGCGCGAGCCGGCGGTCTCGATCGGCCGGCCGGTGGCCATGTCGACGCCCGAGGCCCAGGTGATGTTGGTGTACGGCTTGGCCGAGAGCAGCTTACCGGTGGCCCGGTCGATCACGTAGAAGAAGCCATTCTTCGGCGCCTGCATCAGCACCTTGGTGGGCTTCCCGCCGATGTTCAGGTCGGCCAGCATGATGTGCTGGGTGGCCGTGTAGTCCCAGCTCTCGGCCGGCGTGGTCTGGTAGTGCCAGACGTACTCGCCAGTGTCGGGCTTCAGCGCAAGGATCGAGCTCAGGAAGAGGTTGTCGCCCTTGCCGCCCGAACGCTTCTGGTGGTTCCACGGCGTGCCGTTGCCGATGCCGAAGTACATGATGTCGAGCTGCGGGTCGTAGGCCATGGAGTCCCAGACCGTGCCGCCGCCGCCCGTCTGCTTCCACTCGCCGTCGCTCCAGGTGGCGTTGCCCTTCTCGGCCATCACCTTGTCGGAGGCCGCGTTATCGGGCGCGCCGGTGGGATTGGGCGTCGTGTAGAAGCGCCAGACCTGCTTGCCGGTCTCGGTGTCATAGGCGGTGATGTAGCCGCGCACGCCGTACTCGGCGCCGCCGTTGCCGATCATCACCTTGTCCTTCACCACCCGCGGCGCGCCGGTGATGGTGTAGGGCTTGGACTTGTCGGTGGTCTGGACCTCCCACTTCACCGCGCCGGTCTTGGCGTCCAGCGCCACCAGGCGGCCGTCGATGGTGCCGACGAAAACCTTGCCCTTCCAGACGGCGACACCACGGTTCACGACGTCGCAGCAGGCGTCGAAGCCCTTCGCGCCTTCGACCTTGGGATCGTACTTCCAAAGCTGCTTGCCGGTCTTGGCGTCGAAGGCGAACACCTTGGACCAGGCGGTCGAGGTGTAGAGCACCCCGTCGATCATCAGGGGCGTCGCCTCCTGGCCACGGTCGGTGTCGAACTCGGCGAACCAGGCCAGGCCCAGCGTGCCGACGTTGCCGGTGTTGACCTTGTCCAGCGGACTGAAGCGCTGCTCGTTGTAGTCCTTGCCGTACGACAGCCACTCGCCGTTCGTGGCGGCCGCCTCCAGGCGCTTCTGATCGACGTTGCCCGGCGACTTCTGGCAGGCCACGAGCGCGGCGGCGAATGCCAGGGCCAAGCCCAGACGGATGATCTTCATAGCGCCCTCCCAGCAGCCGATTCTTTGCAGCGTGATCGGCGTTCAGTGAGCGCACTATGCCCCGGACCGCGCGCCGGGCAAGCGTGCCGCTGGGGAATGGCCGGCGATGCGAACCCTAGACCATCGCGCCCAGAGATCCCCGCGAGGGAACCGCACCCGGTCTCAGCCGGGCGTAGGCCATGGCCAGCCGATCCACGACCTCGGCCAGATCATCGGGCGCCATCGTGAACGGCAGGCGCATGAAGCGTTCGAACGCGCCGTCCACGCCGAAGCGGGGGCCGGCGGCCAGGCGCACGCCGAACCGCTCGGACGTCGCCGCCAGGGTGTTCGACACCGGCGAGGGCAGCTCGGCCCAGAGCGACAGGCCGCCCGGCGGCAGGCTCACCTTCCAGTCCGGCAGCTTTTCGCGCACGAGGCGGTAGAGCACGTCGCGCCGTTCGCGCAGCAGCACGCGGCGGGCGGCCAGCGCCGTCTCATCGTCGGTCAGCAGGTGGGCGCAGGCCAGCTGTTCCAGCACCGGGGTGCCCAGATCCAGCGAGACGCGGCGCACGGCGATCGCCTGGATGGTGGCCGCGTCGGCGCGGATCCAGCCCAGGCGCAGGCCGCCCCAGAAGCTCTTGCCCACCGACCCCAGCCGAACGAGCCCCTCGTCGGGCTCGTCGAAGCCGTAGTGGGTGACGGGCCCGTCCAGCGACAGGTCCATCATGGTCTCGTCAAAGATCACGGTGGTGCGCGCCGCCTGGGCCGCCGTGACGATCGCCGCGCGCGCCTCCAGGCTCATGAAGCGGCCCGTGGGATTGTGGAAGTCGGCGATGAAGTAGGCCAGCCGAGGGCCGCTCTGGCGCAGCGCGGCGGCCACGCCCTCGACATCCCAGCCCTCGCCCGGCAGGCCGACCGGCGCGGGCCGGCACGACGCGCGCTGGATCGCGTCGATGGCGTGCGGATAGGTCGGATGGTCGATCACCACCCGGTCGCCCGGCCCGCAGAGCAACCGCAGCATCAGCGCCAGCGCGTGCTGGGCGCCGTTGGTGACCAGGATCTGGTCTGGCGTCGTCGGCAAGCCGCGCCGCGTGTAGCGCTCGGCGATCACCTCGCGCAGCACCGGAAGGCCCACCGGCAGGTAGCCGTGATTGGGCAGGTGCGCCGGCAACGCCGAAAGGGCCGCCGCGAGGGCCTGGTGCACCACATCCGAGGCCGGGGGCGCGGCCGCCGCCATGTCGAGAATGCCCTCGGACATCGGACCAAGCATCAGCGGCGTCGAACCCCGGTCGCCCGGCCCGGCCGGCAGCCGGGTCTTGGCGCCCGCGCCCTGGCGGCGATCCAGGAAGCCGTCGTCGCGCAGTCGCGCCAGCGCCGCGGTTACGGTCGTGCGCGACACCTCCAGCGCCTGGGCCAACTCGCGCTCGCCCGGCAACACCACGTCCAGCGGCAGCCGGCCGTCGAGGATAAGCAGCCGGAGCGCGTCGGCCAGCTGGCGGTAGGCGGGGCCCGTCTTCTCGCCCCGCCAGGCGCCGAGCAGGCGCACGAGCGAGGCCGGACCAATGCGGCGATGGGTCATGGACGCCACACTCTCAGAACTGGACCTGTTTTCAAGGTCCAGTTGAGGCCACTTGGCCCGCCTATGATGCCACGTCGCCTGATCCAACTCTTCGCCGGCCTGACCCTCTATGGCGCGTCCATGGCGCTGATGCTGCGCGCCGTCCTGGGGCTCGATCCCTGGGACGTGTTCCACCAAGGCCTGTCCACCCACGTCGGCCTGTCGTTCGGCATGCTGGTCAATGTGGTGGGCGCCGTGGTGCTGCTGCTGTGGATTCCGCTGCGCCAGAAGCCGGGTATCGGCACGATCGCAAACATCTTCACGATCGGCACGGCGGTGGACCTGGCCCTGCTGGTCCTGCCTGAGATCGAGAGTCTTCCGCTGCGCACCACGGCCCTGGTCGCGGGCGTCGTCCTGAACGGGGTTGCTGGCGCCATGTACATCGGCGCGGGCCTGGGCCCCGGCCCCCGCGACGGGCTGATGACCGGGCTCTGCAAACGGACGGGGTGGTCGATCCGGGTGGTGCGCACGGCCATCGAGTTCACGGTCCTGGCCGTGGGCTGGCTGCTAGGGGGCACGGTGGGCGTCGGCACGATCCTCTATGCCATCGCCATCGGCCCGATTGTGCAGGCCTTCCTGCCGCTGTTTACCGTGCGCGACAGGTCGCCGCAGAAAAGCGCGCCCGTTAACGCCTGACTCAGGGTTGCGAAACGCCCCCTTTACCCTTCGCCTGTATCAGAAGGGGACAAGAACAAGACCTCTTCCAGAAGGGAGGAGCGTCGATCTGGTGGGTGTTTTCGCATGGCCAAAACGGTCCTTGTCGTAGACGACGATCCAACTCAGCGCCGTCTGATCCAGGCCGTCCTGGAACGCGACGGGTTTGCCGTTTCGCATGCGCAGAATGGCGACGAGGCCATCCAGCACCTGAACTCCGGCGCCGGCGTGGACGTGGTCCTGCTGGACCTGATCATGCCCGGCATCTCGGGCCAGGACACCCTGGTGGAAATGCGGGCGCGCGGCTTCAATCAGCCGGTGATCGTGCTGACCGCCACGGGCGGGATCGACACCGTCGTCTCGGCCATGCAGGCAGGCGCCTGCGACTTCTTCGTGAAACCGGCCAGCCCCGAGCGGATAACGGTATCCATCCGCAACGCCCTTTCCATGGGCTCCCTCAAGAGCGAGGTGGCCCGCCTCAAGAAGCACGCCTCCGGGCGCACGACTTTCGACGACCTGATCGGGACGTCCCCCGCCATGCTGATGGTCAAGCGGCTGGGAGAACGGGCGGCCAAGTCGTCGATTCCCATCCTCATCACCGGTGAGAGCGGGGTCGGCAAGGAAGTGATCGCGCGCGCGGTGCACGGCTCGTCCGACCGCGCCGGCAAGCCGTTCATCGCGGTGAACTGCGGCGCCATCCCCGAGAACCTCGTCGAGTCGATTCTGTTCGGCCACGAGAAGGGCAGCTTCACCGGCGCCAGCGACAAGCACCTGGGCAAGTTCCAGGAGGCCAACGGCGGCACCCTGTTCCTGGACGAAGTGGGCGAGCTGCCCCTGGACATCCAGGTCAAGCTGCTGCGCGCCCTGCAGGAGAGCGAAATCGACCCGATCGGCGCCAAGCGTTCGATCAAGGTGGACGTCCGCATCGTCTCGGCCACCAACCGCGACCTGTCGCAGGCCGTGAAGGAAGGCCGCTTCCGCGAGGACCTGTTCTACCGCCTGAACGTCTTCCCGGTGGAAGCCCCGGCGCTGCGTGAGCGCAAGGAGGACGTGCCTGCCCTCGTCGACTGCTTCGTGCGCCGCTTCAACGTGGAAGAGGGCAAGTCGGTGGTGGGCGCCAGCGCCGAGACCCTGGCTTGCCTGACGGCCTTCGACTGGCCGGGCAACGTCCGCCAGCTGGAGAACGCCGTTTACCGCGCCATCGTGCTCGCCGACGCGCCCTACCTGCAGCCGCACGACTTCCCGGCCATCTCGGGCGTGGCCGCCCCGCCGCCGGAATACGTGCCGCAGGCCGCCCCGGCGCCGAGCGCGATTGCGCACGCAGGGTCGGACGCGCCGCCGGTGGACTCGCCGGTCCGCATCCTCGACTCCCGCGGACACCTGCGGACGCTGGAGGAGATCGAGCGCGACCTGATCCAGCTCGCGATCGAGATCTATGCCGGCCACATGAGCGAGGTGGCGCGCCGCCTCGGCATCGGCCGCTCGACCCTCTATCGCAAGGTCCGCGAGCAGGGCCTCGAAGGCCTGGTCAAGGGCGGCGAAGCCGAGGCTGACGCGGACGTCGCGGCCGCCTAGGCCTGATACATCGCTTCCCCGCCGGTCACCGTTCGGACGATCTGGATGTCCTTGATCTTCTCGGGTGCGATGGTCGTCAGGTCGTCGGCCATCACGACGAAGTCCGCCAGCTTGCCTGGGGTGATCGACCCCTTGATGCGCTCTTCGCGGGCGGCATAGGCGCCGTTGAAGGTGTTGATGCGCAGGGCCTCGGCCGGCGTGATCCGCTGGTTCGCGCCCCAGGTCTCGCCGTTCCACCCCGTGCGCGTGACCATGCCCTGGATGCCCATCAGCGCGGCGAACGGTCCGGGATAGAAGTCCGACCCCGCCGCGACGTTCACGCCGGCGTCCAGGAAGCTCCGGAAGGCCATGGCGTTCTCCATGAACTCCCGCCCGTAGAAACCGAACTTGTCGGTGTTGTAGTAGGCGTAGGTGGTGAAG
>NZ_SCTC01000090.1 GCF_004299445.1 Phenylobacterium sp.
GCCGGTAGGTGAGGTAGTCCTCGTCGACGGCGGTCTCGGCCACCTCGGCGGCCAGCGCCACGACCTGGGCCGGGGTCAGCCCGGCCCGGATGTCGAGCGCGATCTCGGCCCCCCGGTCGGCGGTGGGCAACGTGACGTCGGAGGCGACGACGTGGTCGGTCCGGCCGAGGCGGGTCTGGACGGCGTGGGCCTGGTCGACGTCCTCGGAGCACCCGGTCAGCAGGACCAGCAGGAGGGCGGGCAGCAGCGCCGGCGCGCACGCTCGTGCGCGGAACCCCCCCAGGACCGCCATGCGGGGATTCTCCCACGGGGGCCGCGGTCGCGGGGGCCGTCGGGCTTGACTTGAACAGAACTTGAACCTGTCCACCGAGGGCATGCACACGAGGCCCGTCATCCGATGAATCCGTTCGCGAGTGTCGGTCGGTCCAGGCAGACTGGTCGCGAAGGGGTCCGGGATGACTGAGCAGATGACGACGACGGAGGACACTCCGCCGCAGCGGTCGTTGCCGCGCGCCCTCACGCCGTTCCGCCACGCCGCCTACCGCCGGCTGGCGGTGGCGCTGATGCTCAGCACGTTCGCGAGCGGCGTCTGGATCGTCGGGCTGGTGTGGGAGGTCATCCGCATCGGCGGCGGCCCAGGCCAGCTGTCGTTGGTCACGACCGCCGGAGCGGTCGGGGTGATGCTGCCGGCGCTGCTCGCCGGGGTCGTGGCCGACCGGGTCCCGCAGAAGTCGATCCTGATCGGCGTCGCCGCGCTCGAGTGCGCCGGGATGGGCCTGGTCGCGGTCCTGTCGTTCCTCGACCTGACCCAGGTCTGGCACCTCGCCGCGGTCACCTTCGCGGCCGGCGCCGGCATGGCGTTCTACTACCCCGCCTACTCCGCGTGGCTCCCGGCGCTGGTGCCCGAGTCCGACCTGATGGCCGTCAACGGGTTCGAGGGGATGGTCCGCCCGACCATCGGCCAGGCGGTCGGCCCCGGCGTCGCCGGCGTCGTCGTGGGACTGGCCAGCTCGGGGTCGGCGGTCGCGGTCGCCGCAGTGGCGTCGGGCCTCGGGCTGTTCGCCCTGACGTTCGTGCCCAAGACCGCCGTACGCCGTGAGCTCCCGGCCGAGGGTGAGGGCGGCCCGCCGGTGGCCAGTGTCCTGGCCGACATGCGTGAGGGCTTCGGCTACATGGTGCGCACGCCGTGGCTGCTCGCCACGCTGCTGTTCGCCTCGGTCATGATCCTGGTGCTGATGGGCCCGCTCGAGGTCCTGGTGCCGTTCCTGATCAAGGTCCGCCCCCGAGGCGGTCCTTGATCAGGAAC
>NZ_SCTC01000036.1 GCF_004299445.1 Phenylobacterium sp.
AGAAGGTCAGGAGGTCGGCCACCCCCATCGCCCCCTGTGCCACGCGAAGGGCGCCCGCCACAATCACCGCCAGGGTCACGGCCTGCGCGAAGGTGGACATGCCCACGTCGAACCAGGCCTCGGCGCGGTAGCCCTCGCGGCGGATGTCGAGAAGCCGCTCGTTCTCGGTGGCGAACCGACGGGCCTCCGCCGCCTCGCCGCCAAACGCCTTGACCACGCGAATGCCGGCCAGGGCGTCTTCGACGCGGGCGTTGATGGCGCCGATCTGCTCGCGGCCGTCCGCCAGGGTGGCGTTCATGCGCTGGTTGAAGTGAAGGGCGTAGGCCGCCGCGACCGGGAAGGCGGCCAGGATCGCGAAGGTCAGCGAAGGCTCGATCCAGGCCAGGATCGCGGCGGCGCCCACGAACTTCAGCGTGGCGATGGCCAGGTCTTCCGGGCCGTGATGGCAGAGCTCGCCGATGAAATAGAGATCGTTGGTGATCCGGCTCATCAGCTGGCCCACCCGCTCACTGTCGTAGAAGCTGAAGGAGAGCGTCTGCAGGTGCTCGAACAGCTCCTGGCGCATGCGGCTCTCGATCTTCGCGCCCATCATGTGGCCCTGGTAGTCCACGAAGAGGGTGGCCAGCGCCTGGACGGCGAGCAGCGCCAGCATGACGCCGCCCATCGCCAGGATGGGGGTCATGGCGTCGCCGCCATCGCCCAGCCGCCGGGTGATCCAGCTGGCGCAGACGGGCAGGGCCAGGGCCGCGCCGGCGACGATCACGGCGCAGCCGACGTCGGCCGCCAGCATCGGCAGGTGCGGGCGGTAGTAGCTCAGGAATTTGCGGAGCCGCCGGGTCGCCGGCGGAAGGTGGGACGGGGCGCTACGGTCGGTCTGCGCCGGCGCCTCCGAGGTTCGCGAAAGCATGCGTTGTCATGTCCTGGTGACGGGAAAGGGCTCCTCTGGGGGACATGAACGTCTGCATCTCGCGCTCCTGTGGGGGCGGTTCGTGGTGCGGCGAGGATGACGCCAATCCCGCTGCGGGTGCAACGGCATTGTTCACGCGGCCGTGATCGGCGTATCTAGTTGCGAATGACTCGCAACAACAATAGGGTCGGATGGTCAGCACGGAGTCGGCCATGCCCCATCTTCATTCCAACGAAGCCCAGCCCTGCGACGCCCTGTTCCACGGCGAGCGGCTCCTGGTGCGCACCGTCCGGCTTCTGGCGCTGACCACGCCCTGCCACGGCTTGCAGGCCCACTTCGAGGCGGCCTGCGGCTGCGCGGGCGAGGCGGCCTACCGGATGCTGGAAGCCTTCGTGCAGCAGATGGCGCTCAAGGGCCGCCGACGCGTGCGCCTGTCGATCCCCGCCGACCCCAGGCTCACCGACGACGAGGCGCTGATCCTCGACGTCTTCGGTTGCGCCCAGGCCGGCGACTTCCGCTCGGTGGACGAGCGCCTCCGGGGCCTGCTGGACGTCCAGGCGCCGTTCGCCATGGGCGCCGCCGCCTGCATGGTCGCCGAGACCCTGGCGATGAACGGCCTGATGCTCCGGCCCCGCCCGACGCCGGATCAGGCCATCCCGTGTCCGGGCGAGACGATCATCTTCCCGATGGCGGCGGAGTAGCTACCGCCGATCCTTCGCCAACCGCAGGATCGCGCCGTTGCGGTCGTCGGCGACCCAGATCGCGCCGTCGGCGGCCACCGCCAGGCCCACCGGCGCGCCGGCCGGCCGCTTGCCCTTCACCGCCCCCCAGCCCGGCGTCAGGTCGCGAGGCCTCTGCCCGGCCTTGGGCAGGCCGTTATCGTCCAGCTCGATCGCCAGGATGCGCGAGCCGGTCGGACGATAGCCGTGCAGGGTCACAAGCAGTCGGCCGGTCAGTTCGGGGAACATCTCGCCCCGGTATTCCAAGAGGTCCAGGGGCGCGCCGTGCGGTGGCAGGTTCAGGACGGGCCTGCGGTAGGGCGCACAGGCCACCTTCTGGGTCCGCCACGCCGGCGCCGTCTCGTTCTGCCCCATGCAATAGGGCCAGCCATAGTGGGCGCCCTGCTCGATGACGTTCAACTCCTCGGGCGGCCAGTTGGCCTGGGGCACGTCTATGCTGTTCTCGGCCTGCAGGATCGTCCCTGCGCGAGTGCGGACCAGGGCCAGCGAGTTGCGGAGGCCGCGGGCGTAGACCGTGGGCTCGGCGGCCCACTTGCCCTGACCTTCGGGCGCGAACCGCCAGATCGCCGCCTGCCGCTCGGCCTCGGGGCAGCTCTTCCAGCCAGGTTTCGGCAGGCACTGGTCGGAGGGCGCGCCGACGTTCACCAGGAACGCGCCGTCGGCGGCCCAGACGAAGGCCGAGAGCGGGTGGCGGTTGTCGTGCAGGCGGTTGTCAGGCAGGCCGGTGATCACAGGCGTCAGTGTGGCCTGCGGATCGGCGGCGTCGGGATCGAAGCGGCTGATCCGGCTCATCTCGCCGACATAGACCTCGCCATCCGGCCCGATGGCCAGGGTGGCCGGCATGTCCAGCTTGCGCAGAACGGGCCGGATGACCGGCTGGCCGCCGGGCTTGGGCGTCACCCGCCACACCGCGCCCCGGCCCGTCGTCCAGGCGCCCAGGTCCGACACGAGGAGATCCCCGCCGGGCAGGGCCAACAGGCTGCGCGGCATCCGGATCGTGCGTTTCGAGAGCGGCAGGCCCGTGGGCGGCGGCGCCAGCGCCAGGCCGACGCACAGGCCGGGCGCGGTCTCGATCGCCGCGCGCGGATAGCCGTCGCAGGTCCCGCTGCGCGCATACCCCCACTGCGGAATCGCCTGGGCCTGCGCCGCGCCTGCGGTCAAAGCGAGCGCGAACGCCGCGAAGAGTCCGCGCACCTAATGCTGCGTCGCGAGGACCACGCCCAGCAGGATGGCGGTCCAGTGGGCGGCGGCGGCGGCGACCACGTGGCCGTGCCAGATGGCTCGGGAGAACTTCAGCCGCTTGTTCACGTAGAAGATCACGCCGGTGGAGTAGAGCACGCCGCCCGTGACCAGCAGCGCCATGGCGTACCAGGCCAGGGTGTCGATCATCGGCTTCAGCGCCACGACCACCAGCCAGCCCAGCACCAGATAGACGGCCACCCAGAACTTCCGGTCGATCCCGACCAGGAACAGCTTGCCCAGCGCGCCCAGGCCGGCGATCGCCCAGACGGCCGCCGTCATGCCCCAACCCCAGGCGCCCGGCAGGTTGATCGTGAAGGGCGTGTACGAGCCTGCGATCATCAGGAAGATGCCGGCGTGGTCCAGCCGCCTCAGCGTGGGGCGGTACTGGGGCTTGGCGAAGTTATAGGCGGTCGAGAACGCCAGCATGCACAGCACGCCGACCGCATAGATCGATACCCCGACCACCTGGCTGATCGAGCCGTTCAGCACGGCCAGCGTCAGCAGCACGATCCCGCCCACCAGCGCCAGGGTCAGGCCCATGACATGGACCACCAGGTCCGCACACTTGGCCGCGGGCGTCGGATAGTGACGGGGCGGGTAGGGCTTGGCGGGCAGGGAGGACGGGGCGGAAAGGCTCATGGGCCTCTTCGTACCACCGCCAATGCGACGACCGTAAGGCGATTCAACCGCTGACGCGTGCGAGCACCGTCTTCACGGCGGGCCGTTCGTTCATCCGCGCCGTGTGGTCGGCCAGCCGGGGGTAGTCGGCCCAGTCCAGCCCGTCGCGGGAGATCCATCCGGCGACCACGTAGAGATACGGGTCGCAGACGCTGTACGCCTCGCCCAGCACCCAGGGGCCCTTGAACAGCGTAGTGTCGATCAGTCGCAGCGCCGCGCCGAACACTTCGGGGGCCTTGCGCCGCATCTCGGCGATCGCCGCCTCGTCGTCGGCCCATCGGTTGCCGCGCACGCGGTGAGCCGCCGCCGGATGCACCCACGAGCACAGGTAGCTCAGGAACGACTCGGCTTGCGCCAGGGCGAAGGCGTCGTCGGCGCCGGGGGCCAGGCCCGCCCCCGGATGGGTGCGCGCGATGTAGCCCAGGATGGCCGGAACCTCGGTGATGATCCCGCGATCCGTCTCTAGCGCGGGCACCCGGGACTTCGGATTGATGGCCAGGTAGGCGTCGCCGCGTTGCTCGTTCTCGGCAAAGTTGAGCCGCACCGCTTCGTAGTCGGCGCCGGCTTCCTCCAGCGCGATCTCGCAGGCCAGGCCGATGGTCGCCCTGGCGGTGTAGAGCTTGAGCATGCGATCTCTCCCCTTTGACGGCCGATCTGGCCCGGGGAAGCGATCCCCGCAAGGGCCTGGCGATTGAACGCGGCGCCAAAACCGGGTGGTATCCGCCCAACCGAGGGGGACACGCCTTGACCGCAGAGGTCGCTGACAACGCCGACGCCCAGGCGGCGCCGGAGACGAACCGGCTGCGATCGATCCTGGCCGGGTCGGCGGGCAACCTGGTCGAGAGCTTCGACTGGTTCGTCTACGCCGCCTTCGGCCTCTACTTCTCCAGCGTCTTCTTCCCGGCCGGCGACCGTACGACCCAACTCCTCTCCACCGCCGCGGTGTTCGGGGTCGGCTTCCTGGCCCGGCCGCTGGGGGCGTGGCTGATGGGCCTCTACGGCGACCGGGTGGGGCGCAAGGCCGCCATGGTCGCCTCGGTCAGCCTCATGTGCGTGGGCTCGCTGTTGATCGCCATCTGTCCCGGCGAGGCGCAGATCGGCGTGGCCGCGCCGGCGGTGCTGGTGTTCGCCCGGATCCTCCAGGGCGTCAGCATGGGCGGCGAGTATGGTGCCAGCGCCACCTATCTCTCCGAGATGGCCAGCCGGAAGAACCGCGGCTTCTGGTCGGGGATCTTCTACTCGACCCTGATCGCTGGCCAGCTCATGGCCATGGGCGTGCTGCTGGCGCTGACCAGCCTGCTGTCGCCCGAGGACATGCAGGCCTGGGGCTGGCGCATCGCGTTCTTCATCGGCGGCGGGCTTGCGATCGCGGTCTTCTGGCTGCGGCGCGGCATGGACGAAACGCCGTCGTTCCATGCCCGGACCGGACCCAAGGCCACCACCTGGGGCCTGATCGCCAGCCATCCGAAGGAGAGCCTGACCGTGATCGGCCTGACCGCCGGCGGGACGCTCGCCTATTACACCTACACGACCTACATCCAGAAGTTCCTGGTCAACACGTCGGGCTTCACCAAGGACCAGGCGAACCTGATCCTCGCCGGCGCGCTGGCGGTGTTCATGCTGATCAATCCGCTGATCGGTGCGCTGTCCGACCGGGTGGGCCGTCGCGCGATCCTGCTCACCTTCGGCGTCCTGGGCGCGGGCCTGACCTGGCCCATCCTGTCGACGCTGGCCGCCACACGCGATGTGGGGACCGCCTTCCTGCTGGTCTGCGGCTCGCTGCTGATCGTGGCCTGCTACTCGTCGGTGAACGCCGTGGTGAAGGCCGAGCTGTTCCCGACCGCCACCCGCGCCCTGGGCGTGGCGCTGCCCTATTCGCTGGCCAACGCGGCGTTCGGCGGCACGGCCGAGTATGTGGCGCTGGCGTTCAAGCAGGCGGGGAACGAGACCCACTTCTTCACCTACGTGACGGCGATCATCGGCAGCTCGCTCCTTGTCTATCTCCTGATGCGCGACACGCGCCGCCACAGCCGGATCGCGGAGGACTGATGGCCGACCTGAGCGCCGAGTTGGTCGCGCGCATCGCCGAGCGGGCGGCGGGTGAGCGCGTCTTCCTGCTGGGGATCGCCGGCGGCGTGGCGGCCGGAAAGAGCACGCTGGCGCGCGCCCTCGCCGACGGGCTGGAGGCGGCGGACCTGTCGGTCCAGATCGTCGCCACCGACGGTTTCCTCAAGCCCAACGCCGTCCTCGAGGCCGCGGGCCTCGGCATGAAGAAGGGCTTCCCCGAGACCTACGACACCGACGCGCTGCACGCCTTCCTGGACGCCCTCGCGGCAGGCCGCCGCGCCGAGATCCCCGTCTACAGCCACGTGACCTACGACATCCTCCCCGGTGAGACCCGACCCGTCGAAGCGGCGGGCGTGGTGATCGTCGAGGGGATCAACGTGCTGCAGACGGCCGACGCCCGCGCACGGTTCGGCTTGTCCCTCTACGTCGACGCCGATCCCGCCGACGCCAAGAGCTGGTACCTCGCCCGGTTGCACAGGATTATCGCGGACGACCCGCAGAGTTTCTTCGCCCGGCTCGACCCGGTCCAGCGCGACGCGATGTTCGAGATGGCCTGGACCCACCTCAACCTGGTGAACCTGCACGAACACATCGCGCCCACCATGGCGTTCGCCGACGTGGTGGTGAGGAAGGGGGCCGATCATGCAATCCGGGACCACCGCTGGCGCGTGCGGTGACACTCCACGCATTTTGACCCCTCCGTGAGACGGTCTTCGCCAGCGTCTGGATCACGGAGCGATCGCTGCGCTCCTTGCGTGTGCGAAGGTGAGTGGTCGCCTCGCTGGAGAATCGCGAAGCTTGACATTGGCGGTTGTACTAACGTGACCTTAAGCATGCTGGTGGGCCATGCCCGCTGGCGGATTGGTGGCGACCAGATTGGATTGCCACGGCCCGGATGCGCCGCGACTCAAGGTCGCTATCGCGTTTGAGCGGAGCGGGGTGGGGATGGTCTTGACCAAGTGGGCAAAGTACGCGGCGCTGTCGGCCGTCATGGTTCTGGGGTCTGCGGCCAGCGCAAACGCCGCGATCGCGACGTTCCTGTTTGCGGATCAGACCGGAAGGAACACAACCGGCACGCTGCTGATCAAGGACTACGTTCCGTTCGGCGGCACCTTTCTCTCGTGGAAGTACTACAATGGCGATGTCCTCGTGTACGAGGTCGGCGCGTCGGATGTGACGGCCTTCAGCCATAACTTCGATTTCGACCAAGACTTCGGAAACGTTACGGACAACGTCGTGAGGATCGAATCCGCCACCTCATTGTTCGAGACCGGTCTCGATGACCCTCTGGGCGGTGTCGCCAAGCTTTGGAACCTCAGCCTGTTTCCCGACTGCGTCGATGATGGCACCGGCTGCGGCGGCGGCGACGGACCGCAGGTCGATAACAGCCCCCCCTTCACCTACACATGGCGTCTCGCGTCGCTACGCGCTGGCGCGGTGCCCGAGCCCGCGACCTGGGCGCTGATGATCGGCGGTTTCGGCTTGGCCGGAATGTATCTGCGCGCCCGACGCCAAAGGACAGTGTGAGCACGCTGGCGTGACTGGTCCAGCAAAGGATGAAGGCGCAGGCAGATCGTACCGCGCCTTCATCAGCTACAGCCACGCCGATGCCGCCACAGTTCGATGGCTGCACCGGGCGATCGAGACCTTCCGACTGCCCGCCAGGATTGTCGGCCAACCTACGCCGCTGGGTCCGGCTCCGCGCCGCCTCATACCGCTTTTCCGGGACCGCGATGAGTTGCCGGCGTCTGGGGACCTGGGGCACGAACTGCGGACAGCGCTTTCGCGCTCACTTCGGTTGATCGTCGTTTGCTCTCCCCGTTCTGCACGTTCGCAGTGGGTCAACGAAGAGATCCTCACCTTCAAGCGCATGCACGGGGAAGCCGGGGTTCTGGCCCTGATCCTTGCGGGCGACCCTGGCGCCACCGACCGCGGCAAGCCCGATGAAGAGTGTTTCCCGCCCGCCCTGCGGTACAGGCTCGGCCCAGACAACGAACTGAGCAGCGAGCCGGCGCACCCCATCGCGGCCGATATGCGGCGAGAGGGCGATGGTCGGCGGGGCGCTTTGCTCAAGCTCATCGCCGGCCTTGCCGCGGTGCCACTGGACCAGCTGATCCAGCGGGAGGCGCAACGCCGGGTCAGGCGCGCGGGCCTACTGGTGGCAGGCTCTCTAACCGGCATGGCGGTTACGGGCGCCTTGGCGTTCGAGGCCAACCGTCAGCGCCTGCTGGCCGAGCGTGAGAGCGCCGCGGCGCGTGCAGCCTCGAGCTTCCTCATAGGAACGTTCTCGATCTCTAACCCGGCGACGGAGAACCCTCGCACGATCACGGCGCTGTCGATCCTGAGGAACAGTGCGGAACGTGCATCGCTGGAACTGGGCGACCAGCCCGACATACGTCTTCGACTGCTCGGAACGGTTGGCGAAGCCTACGTGAATCTCGGCCTGTTCGACGAGGCGCGGAACGCGCTAGAGCCGGCGCTTCCCCTGGCGCGCGCTAGGGGAGCCGAGGGCGCCCCGGTTCTGCAGACCCTCGCCTCGGCCTATCGCAACAAAGGTGACTTCACCGCGAGCCTGAACACGGTCGCGCAAGCAGAGGCGTTGCTCGGTCCGAATGTGGGCGAACATTCCGAGATCCGCGGCGATCTTGCCCAGACGCGCGCTCAGGTCCAGCAGTCCATGGCCAACTACAGCGCCGCCGAGGCGGCGTTCCAGGCGGCATTGGCGCACTACGCCGAGGCGAAGGACGTCAAGCCGAGGAAACTCGCCCGGGTCTACCTGAACTATGGCCTGACCCTCTCAAGTCTCGGGCACGATGAGCGCGCCCGGGCGGCCCTGATCAAGGGCCTGGAGCTGGCGCGACGCGCGACCGGCCCGAAAAGCCGGATGACCGGTCAGGCGCTGTCCGTCCTGGCGTTCAACGAACGCGCCGCCGGCCGGTATGCGGAGGGGAAGGCTCACATTGACGAGGCGATCTCCATCCTCGGAGGCGTCCTCGACCCCGACAACCCGATCATTGCCGATGCGCTGTCGCAGCGGGGGCAGATCCTCTACGCCCAGGGCGAACCTGCGCTGGCGATCAAGGACTTCGACCGCGCGATCGCGATCCTGAAGCAAGCCTATGGCGGTCCGCACTTCAAGATCGGCTCGATCCAGGGCTACCTTGCCCTGGCTCAGTCCCAGCTTGGCGACACCTCGTCAGCGCTGCGGAGTCTCGACGAGTCCAAGCGCAACTATGATGCCCACTACAAGAAGCTGCACGTCAACCATGGGGACCTGCTGGTCCAGCGCGCGCAGGTTCTGGCCCGCGCCGGGCGGCGACAGGAGGCTCGCGCGGATTGCACCGAAGGCTTGAGCTTGATGCGCAGGCTGGAGGCCGACGACGCCTTCTACCAGACCGCGGCGGGCGTCTGCGCCAAGATCTGACGCCATCCCGGACGGTTGTCTGGATTGCCGGCTCGCGGACCTACTCGTCCTTGACGCGCTTCTTGCGGAAGCTGGGGTTCAGGACCTTCTTGCGCAGGCGGATCGACTTCGGCGTCACTTCCACCAGTTCGTCTTCCTCGATGTAGGCGATGGCCTGTTCGAGGGTGAGGCGGCGCGGCGGCGTCAGGCGGACGGCCTCGTCCTTGCCCGAGGCGCGGACGTTGGTCAGCTGCTTGGCCTTCATCGGATTGACGTCGAGGTCGTCCGAACGGCTGTTCTCGCCGATGATCATGCCCTGATAGGTCTTCTCGCCGGCGCCGACGAACATAGTGCCGCGCTCTTCCAGGTTCCACAGGGCGTAGGCCGCCGTTTCGCCGTCGGAGTTCGAGACCAGCACGCCCTTGCGGCCGGCGTCGATCGCGCCCTTGTAGGGCTCGTAGTGGCTGAACACGCGGTTCAGTACGCCCGAGCCGCGGGTGTCGGTCAGGAACTCGCCCTGGTAGCCGATCAGCGAGCGCGACGGGCTCATCAGGCTGATGCGGGTCTTGCCGGCGCCCGAGGGGCCCATGTCCTTCAGCTCGGCCTTCCGGGCCGACAGCTTCTCGATGACGATGCCGGTGAACTCGTCGTCCACGTCGATCATCACGTCCTCGATCGGCTCCAGCCGTTCACCGGTCTCGGGATCGGTCTGGAACACCACGCGCGGACGGCTGATGGAAACTTCGAAGCCCTCGCGGCGCATGCCCTCGATCAGCACGCCCAGCTGCAGTTCGCCGCGGCCGGCGACCTCGTAGGCGTCCTTTTCGGACGTCTCGGTGACGCGGATGGCGACGTTCGACTCGGCTTCCTTGATCAGGCGCGCGGCGATGACGCGGCTCTGCACCTTGTCGCCTTCGCGGCCGGCCAGCGGGCTGTCGTTGACCGAGACGGTCATCGAGATGGTCGGCGGGTCGATCGGCTGGGCGGGCAGCGCCTCGGTGACTTCCATGGCGCAGAGCGTGTCGGCCACGGTCGCCTTCGACAGGCCCGCGATGGCGACGATGTCGCCGGCTTCGGCGTCCTCGATCGGCTGGCGCTTCAGGCCGCGGAAGGCCAGCACCTTGGTGATGCGGCCGCGCTCGATCTCCTTGCCGTCGAGGCTGAGCGCGTGGATCGGCATCCCGGGCACGGCCTTGCCCGACTGGATGCGACCGGTCAGCAGGCGCCCCAGGAACGGGTCGTTCTCGATCAGCACCGAGAGGATCTGGAACGGCTTGTCCTTGTTCTCGACCACCTTGGGCTCGGGCACGTGGCGCACGATCAGGTCGAACAGCGGGCCCAGGTTGTCGTTGGGCTTGGCCAGATCCATCGTGGCCCAACCGTTCTTGCCCGACGCATAGATGTGCGGGAAGTCCAGCTGCTCGTCGGTCGCGCCCATGGCGGCGAACAGATCGAAGGCGTCGTTCAGCACCCGGTCGGGGTCGGCGTGGGGCCGGTCCACCTTGTTCAGGCAGAGGATGGGACGCAGGCCCATCTTCAGCGCCTTGCCCAGAACGAACTTGGTCTGGGGCATGACGCCTTCTTCGGCGTCCACCAGGATGACGCAGCCGTCCACCATCCCCAGGATCCGCTCGACCTCGCCGCCGAAGTCGGCGTGGCCAGGGGTGTCGATGATGTTGATGCGGGTTTCGCCCGCCTCGCCGTTCCACAGCACCGAGGTGCACTTGGCCAGGATGGTGATCCCGCGCTCGCGCTCCTGGTCGTTGGAATCCATGGCGCGTTCGACCGTCGCTTCGTTCGCGCGGAAGACACCCGACTGGGCGAGAAGCTGGTCGACGAGCGTGGTCTTGCCGTGGTCGACGTGGGCGATGATGGCGATGTTACGGAGCGACATGGGTCGGACGGGTTCTTTCGAAAGGCGCGCGCTTGTACGGGAAGCCGGGCCACACCGCTAGGGCGTTGTGCGGCGCACATAACGCAGAGCGACGCTGACGTAACGCGATATCCTGATTTTCCTGTAAAAACAGTCCCGACAAATAGGTGCGACACAAAAGTTTCTGCCGCCGCCTTGTGCATTTGTGCGCTGCACCCTAGCTTGGGCATGCGAGGCGCCATGGCGCCTCCGCCCTTCCTGGGCGTTTCCTCCCTGAAGACTGCCGCGCCCGATGGCGCGGCTTTTTTTTTAATCCTCTTCCGCTCCGCGTCGCGAGGGAGAGGGGGCCGCCTCTACGCCTTCGCGAAGCGCTCGGCCGAACGCGCCTTGGCCTTTGCCGCCTCGACTTCGCGGTCGCGGGGCGCAGCGGTGGTCTCCAGGTCATGCATCAGCTGGTGGCCGGCGTGGAAGACCGCCGCCACCGCGGCGTCGAAGGCCGCCTTGTTGGCTTTGGAAGGCGTATTGAAGCCCGAGATTTTGCGGACGAACTGCAGGGCCGCAGCGCGGATTTCGTCGTCGGTGGCCGGTGGGTCGAAGTTGAACAGGGTCTTGATGTTGCGACACATCGCGGGCGCTCCGGGTGGACCTGCGGGCAGCCCAACACAGGTCGCGGGCCCGCTCAATCCGGGAACCTCTGCGCGACTAGGCTCCCAGGGCCGACCAGTCGGCGGCGGCGAGGCAACCGATCAACTGGTCCAGGTGGCGCTGCAGGCGTTCGAAGCCGGAGGTGGGCGTCAGCGTCGCCTCGTCGAGATAGAGCGCCCGGTTCATCTCGATCTGCAGCGCGTGCACGCGCCGCGCGGGCTGGCCGTAGTGTTCGGTGGTGTAGCCGCCCGCGTAGGGCGTATTGCGGGTGACCCTGTAGCCCAGGGCGTCCAGTTCGCGCTCGACCCGGGTGGGCAGGACGCCCGCGCAGGCCGCGCCGAAACGGTCGCCCAGCACGATGTCGGACGGGCGGTCGCGTCCCGCCGCCCGCGCCGCAGCCGCGGGCATCGAGTGCCAGTCGATCAGGATCGCAAAACCATGGGCGGCCTGGGCCTCGTCGATCAGCCCCTTGAGGGCGGCGTGGTAGGGCGTGTGGGCGCCGTCGATCCGCAGTTTCGCCTCGGCGAAAGTGAGTTTGCGCCGATAGATTTCCTGGCCTTCCGAAACCACGCGGGCGATGGCGCCCAGCCCCGCCGCAACACGCGCCGTGCGCGAGCGCGCGAACGCCGGCAGCTCGTCGGCGAACATCGACGGGTCCAGCTCGAACGGCTCGCGGTTGAGGTCGATGTAGGCGCGGGCGAATCCGGCCGTGATCATCGCGGCGCCATGGCCAGGTGCGCTGGCGATCAGGTCGTCGACGAAGGCGTCCTCGGACCGGCGGATCGATACCGCGTCCAGCGCGGCCGCCGACATCATGTCTTCGGGATACAGCCGGCCCGAGTGCGGTGAAGCGAACACCAGCGGGGTCGGCGGGGCGCCCGCCGGGCCGGCGCGACGGATCTCGAACGCCGCAGCGACAGCTTCGCCCTCGGGACTGGAGGGCTCTGCGCCGGGTTTGGGCGGCATGGCGTTCATGGGCTCATACAAAGCTGTGTGCGACCCCAGCGTCAAACCGCCTTCATGGCGCGTTTACGGTTCGCTAGGTATTGTAGCCGATCTAGCCCGGTAGCATCGCCATGTCCCGCATCCTCCTCGCCGAAGACGACGACAGCCTGCGTGGCTTCCTGGCCCGCGCCCTCGAGCGCGCCGGCCACGACGTCACCGCGTGCGCCGATGGCGAAGAGGCGGTCACCCATCTGGACCAGCCCTGGGACCTGTTGCTCACCGACATCGTCATGCCCGGTCTGGACGGCATCGAGGTCGCCCGCCAGGCGGCGTCGAAGCATCCGGGCCTGCGGATCATGTTCATCACCGGCTTCGCCGCCGTGGCGCTGGCCGCCGGCGACAAGGCGCCGGCCGGCTCCAAGGTGCTGAGCAAGCCCATCCACCTGCGCGAGATCGTTTCCGAGGTGGAGCGGATGATCGCCGCCTAGCCAGACGCCGCCGTTTTCGACCTCAGGCCCCGCTTGCTAAGCGTGGGGCCGATCTGTATATCCCCGCCTTCCCGAAGGTACGGACGTGTAGCTCAGCGGGAGAGCACCTCGTTGACATCGAGGGGGTCACAGGTTCAATCCCTGTCACGTCCACCATCGCTTCTCCAGAAAATTCAAAGCCTTCGACCCGATCTGCGGGCCCCTACGCGCGCGTCGCCGCCAGGCTGGCCACGACGGCGGCCCGGACCAGGGCGTCGAGGCTCGGAGGTGGCGGCTCGGCGCGGGCGACGTGGGGGCGGACAGCGGCGTAGGCGATGTCGATGATGGCGAAACGCGCTGCGCGACGCAGGTCGGGCGTGTCTTCTCCGAACAGCCGCCGGGTGATGGTCGCCAAGCCGGCCTCGACTGCCGCGCCCATCCGGCCCGCTTCCGCCGCCATGTCGGCGGGCCAGCCACTGCCCAGGAACTCTTCGCGCCGATGCAGCAGCGCGATTCGGGCGCCGGCGGGGTCTGCGCGCACCCAGGCCAAGGTGAACAGCGCGGCGTTGATCGCCGCCATGTCGGGATCAGGGTGTTCGAGGGCGGCCTGTACGCCCGCCTGGAAGCGGCCGATGCGATCCAGCCAGAGGCGGCCCAGCAACTCATCGCGGGACCGGAAGCGGTGGTAGATCGACCCCGACGGCGCGCCCAAAGCCTGGGCGATCGCGCCGATGGTGGCGGCCGGCGCGCCGTGGGCGGCGACAATCCCCGCGGCGGCGTCGAGGATCTGGCGTTCGTCGAACTTCGCTGGGCGAGGCATCCTTAATAGATAATAGACTCTATAATCTAAAACAACTACGAGTCCGGGCCGAAACGCATGCGGAGGCCGGGATGGACGACAAGGCGGTTGAGCGGGGCCCCCTGCCGCCCGGGCAGCACGCGATCGCGACTTTTCCGCGGTTCGGCGCCACGCGCTTCGCCCAGCGGTTCCCGCCTGACCCTTCGACGCTTCGTCTGGCCGTATCGTCGGGCGGCGTGCCGGTCGCAGATGTGGGGCCAGACGCGTGGTCGGCTCTGCCGCGACGCCGCCAGGTCAGCGACTTCCACTGCGTGACCACCTGGACCCGACGCGGATGCGTCTGGGAGGGCGTCGGCTTTGCAGACTTCGCGGCGGCCCTGGGGCTGGCCGGCGGCGACCCTGCGCGGCTCGTGGTGCTGCACGCCAGCGACGGCTATCACGCCGCCCTGCCGCTGGGCGACCTGCTGGCCGATGACGTTCTGCTGGCCGATCGGCTGGACGGCGCAGCCTTGCCGCTGGCCCACGGCGCGCCCCTGCGGCTCGTGGCGCCGGCGCACTACGGCTACAAGAGCGTCAAGCACCTCGCGGCGCTCACATTCGATGTCGATTCCGAGGCGCATCGCGCGCCCGGTCCGCGCTTCATGATCCATCCGCGCGGCCGCGTGGCGCTGGAGGAGCGTGGCCAGGGCTTCCCCGGATGGTTCCTGCGCTACGCCTACCGGCCGCTGATCGCGCCGACGGCGGCCCGGTTCGCCCGGGCTCTGGCGCGATACCAGAGCCCGGATTGATGGCTCAGGCCGCAACGAGCCGGCGGCGGCGAAGCGCCGCGCCGATGCCCGCGAAACCCGCGATCATCATGGCCCAGCTCGCCGGCTCGGGAACGCCGCCGGTTTTGGGGGCATAGACGAGGTCGCCGCCGTCGGTAAGCGCGAACGCAGGCTGGTAGGCCAGCGGGCCGGCCACGCCGGGTTGGGTGCTGCGCTGGAACGACTGGCCGGTGGCTGCGGCCTGGTCGCTCAGGTACCAGGACATGAAGCCCGCCGCGCCGGCGGCGTGGTTGGTGCGGATGCGATAGGTCGAGCCATCGACGAACTGGATCGGCGCCGGATTGAACGTCGAGCCGCTCGAGTTGCCGAACGCCACCTGCACCTCGTGGATGCCCGCCGGCACCAGCCCGCTCTCCACCTGCATGAAGCCGAGGCCGACCCAGTCAGCGCCGTCGAGGCGCTCGATGTTGAAGCCCGCGCGGCGATTGCCGTAGGGGCTCACCGTCGAGATCGGCACGATCAGATGGCTGGCGACGAACGTGCTGTCGACGGTGAAGGTCGTCGTGACCGTCGTCCCGTAGAAGAACGTGCAGAAGAAGTTGGCGCAGTAGGTGCTGCTGGACGCCGCCGTGTCGAAGCTCTGGGTGGCGTCGGGCGCGCGGCGCACCAGCGGCAGCCCCACGCCTGCCGAAGTGGCGGCGGTGTTCGACGGATTGTAGTTGCCAAAGAAGATGGTGGCCGTGGCAGGCGTCGCTGCGGCGGCGAGGCCGCAGGCGACCACCGGCGCGGCAAAGGCCTTCCAGGCGGCGCGGGCCGCCGTAACCGAACTGAACATGGAGAACCCCTTCTGTACTGACCAGGGGCGAAGTCATATCGGCGGGGTGCAGGCCCGCACTCCCCCGATCGGGGGTAGTCATCGGGGTGAGGCAGCGGTCAGCAGAAGTCGCGCGTTCAGACCAGTCCCGCCAGCAGGTTGACCGTGAGCGCCAGCACCAGGGTGTTGAAGGCGAATGCGATCAGGCTGTGGATCGTGCCGAGACGGCGCATGGTCCGGCTGGTGAATGCGATGTCGGCGGTCTGTGCGGCCACGCCGATCACCACGGCGAAATGCAGGAAGTCCCAGTCGTCCGGAGGCTCACCCCCTGGGAACGCCAGTCCGCCCTGGTCGTGGCCGGTTTCCGTATCGCGCGCGTAGTATTCGTGCGCGTAGTGGAGGGCGAACACGGTCTGCAGCGTCAGCCAGGACGCCGAGACCGTGACAAACGCGGTCACAACCCGCAGCGCCTTGGCCGGGCCATGCTCATGGAGCGCGGACGACAGTTCGAACGCCACCACGGCGACGCTGACCACGCACGCAGCCAGGATCATCAGCAGGATCACGGCCTGGCCCTGGTCCTGTCGCTCGGCCTGGGCGCGGATCTGGGCGGGCGTCCGGCCGCGAATGGCATGCGCCGTGAGGCCCAGGTAGATGGCGCAGAAGATGTCCCAGCCGGCGATGGCGCTGGAGGCGGCCTGCAGTCCGGGAAACGCCAGCCGGGACGCGACGCCGCCGGCCAGTCCGATTGCCATGGCGGTCAGCAGGCGTGGACGGGCGCGAAACGCCCCGGGCCCCAGGCGCCACCGCCGGGATCGGCTCATGTGGTCACCCGCAGCACCAGACGGTTGCGCCCGCGGGTGTAGCGGTAGTCGGCGATCTCGGCCCACGCGCGGACGAGCTCCAGCCCCGCGCCCCCGCCGCGCTCGGTGTTGGGGCCTTCGAAGGCCGGGGTGTGGCGCGGGTCGAACGCCTGGCCGGCATCGGTGAACGTGGCGTGCAGCCCGCCTTCGTCACGTTCAAGGCGCATCATGAGGCGGCTGCCGGGCGCGGGCTCTCCATGCTCGACGACATTGGAGAGCCACTCTTCGACCACCACGCACAGGCGGTCGGCCGCCGTCGCGCACAGGCCGCACTGCGCCGCAAACGCGCGCGCGACGCGGATCGCCAGCACCAGGCCGGCCTCGCTGGCAGGCAGGCTGACGCGGGTCCGCATGCCGACGGTCGCCGTATCACGCGCAGGGGGGTCGGCTTGGGCGTCCAGCTGAGCTATGTCTTTCGGTGTGGGTGTCCGGAGAACCGCATGATGCGTACGTACGTTGCAGGATTGCTGATGGCCGCGTGTGTGTCGACGCCGGGGTTGGCGATCGCGCAGAGCGCCGGCGAGATCGGCCGGATCAAGACGGTCACCGGCGCCGCCACCGTCGTGCGCGGCAAGGCCCAGACGCCGGCGGCGCCGGGCTACCAGCTCCTGGTCAGCGACGTGCTGACGACGGGGCCGACCGGACGTATCGGCGTGACCTTCGTGGACAACAGTCGCTTCGCTGTCGGGCCGAACAGCCGGGTCGCGCTCAGCCAGTTCGAGTTCGACGATACGACCCATCGCGGCAAGTCGCTGACCACGGTGGACCGGGGCACGCTGGGCGTCGTCTCGGGGCAGATCGCCAAGGAAAACAAGGACGCCATGAAGGTGCGCACGCCCACCTCGCTGCTGGCGGCCCGCGGCACGACCTTCGTCGTCGAGGTCAAGTGATGCGGTTGTTGATTGCGCTGGGCGCCGCCGCGGCGCTGGCAGGCTGCGCCACCTCGAAGGTCAGCCTTTATCCCGACGCCGATGGCGCCACCGGCGCGGTGGCGGTGTTCGACGCCAAGTCCGAGGCGGAGGTTGGCGCGCTGACCCAGCCCAACACCTGGGCCAAGGTCGGCGGCAAGTCCGTGAAGGCGCAGGCCGTGAAGGCCAACCACGCAGCGCTGCTGGCCTGGATGCCGCCGCCGCCGCGCGTCTACCTGCTCTACTTCGTGCAGGGCACCACCGACATCACCCCCGAATCGGAGGCGACGATGGCGGCGCTGCGGGCCGCGATCACGGCCTCGTCCGAGGTGCAGATCACGGGACACACCGACACGGTGGGCTCGTCCGAGCTGAACGATGGGCTTTCGCGCGACCGCGCCGCCGAGATCCGCGCCGCCCTGGTCAAGCGCGGCCTGCCCGTCGAAAACGCCAAGGTGACAGGCCGCGGCGAGCGCGAGCTGCGGATCAAGACGGCGGACGGCGAGGC
>NZ_SCTC01000037.1 GCF_004299445.1 Phenylobacterium sp.
CGGCGCATCGCGGTTCGGGCCCGGCTCGCGGCGCGGGAATCCCGGCGTCTGGTTGGTCGAGGTCGAGACCTTGTATTCGCGCACGCCGAGGTCGGGGTTCTTGCGCCAGTCCAGGTCGGCGGTGCCGCTGGCGCGCAGTTCGAAGGCGTCGTTCTGGGCGTCGTCCTGCCAGTCGATCTTCTCCAGCTCGACCCAGCTCATCCCCGCCGACATCTGCTGGCGGAACGCGCGTTCCAGATCGGTGCGGGTGTTCGTCGCGACGGCCTGGCGCATGGCGTTGGCCGCGTCGCCCGTCAGGCGCGTGCTCATCGACACGCCCGCCCGCTCGTCCAGCCCCTTCGTGGCGTCGAAACGCAGCCGGGCTTCGATCATCGGGGCGTCCAGCGGCGGCTGGACGATGGCCTCTAGGTCGGCGCCGGCGCTGCGGATCGGCAGGGCCCAGCGGTGAGGCGGGGGCTTCAGGGCGTCCAGCCCGCTGCGGTCGCCGGTGCGGGTGCCGTCCAGCCAGTAGACCTTGCCGCCGACGGTGGCGCGGACGATCACGTGGTTGAACGCCGCCAGCGAGGGCAGCCGCCCGTCCATCCCGTCGCCGAACCCCAGGCTGACCAGGGCGGGCTCGGCCTCGACGCCCAGCTCCTTCAGGATCGCCAGCAGCAGCACCGTCTTGCCCTTGCAGTCGCCGAACTTGCGCCGCCACGTCTCGTCCGCCGGGGCGGGCACATAGCCGCCGTCGCCGATGCCGATGAAAAAGTAGCGGGTCTTGTCCTCGACCAGCTTCAGCGCCTCGAAGGCGCGCACCTTGGGATCGGCGCTCTTCTGGGCGATGGCGGCGATCTCGGCGCGCAGGTCCGAGGCCGGGTCGATGGTCGCGGCCCGCGCATACAAGGGCGCCATGATCTGGGAAATCTCATTCCAGCTCGCGAAGCTGGACGCCTCCAACGTGCCCAGCCGGCGATAGCGCTGGGGGGCGCCCACAGGCGGCTTCGGCGCCTGGATGTTGGTCGCGTCCAGCTCCAGGAACGTCCAGCCGTCGGCTTCGGTCTTCTTTGGCTCGCCGAAGCCTTCGGTGGTCCGGTAACGGACCGGCGTGCCCGTCGGCCACGACAGGCGCGCACGATAGCGGCTCGCCACCCCCGGGAAGGACAGGCCTTCCATGTCGTAGCTGCGGTTGCCGGCGACCGGATCGCGCCCGGCGTGGGTCCACGACGCGTCCAGAATGTCGCCCACCTGCAGGCCCTCGATCTGCTGGCTGGCGCTCATCCGCCCGTCCAGCATCGCCCGCTCCAGGTCGCGCTCGCGCCGCAGGACCAGCATCTTCTTGCCCTTGTCGAGCAGGTCGATGGTCTTGCCGTCGCGGATGATCCGCAGGGTGTGGACGGTCACCTGTTCGTCGTCGGGATCCCAGGTGACGCTGAACGAGGTCATCGAGGGCAGCCCCTCGGCCTTCAGAATCTTGCGGACGCGGCGGTTGTAGTAGGCGTCGCCCTGCGGGGTCAGGCGGCTCTGGTTGTCGTCGAGCAGCGTCTGGACGGCTGGAGCATTGTCGGCCGGCGGCGCGGGCGGCGCCTCGGCCACCTGCACCCACTTCGGCGGCGGACCGTAGGCCGGCTTGGGCGCGGCGAGCGCGGGCGCGGCGATTACGAACGCGAGGGTCAGGGTGGTGGCGAAACGCAGCAGCACTGGCGGTCCTTCGAAGGCTTCGGCAGGACGATAGAGGTCGTACCGAGAAACGGAAGCTCCTCTCCCTCTCGTCCCGCCTCCGGCGCGCGGGGTAGAGGGGATAAAGAAAAGGGCCCCCGCTCTTTCGAGCGGGAGCCCTGATCAGGTCAGCCGAAGCTCCCCGCGGGGAACAACCCGACTATTCCTTCTGGGCCTTCTCGCGGAGAGCCGCGCCCAGGATGTCGCCCAGCGAGGCGCCGGAGTCCGACGAGCCGAACTGCTCGATGGCTTCCTTTTCCTCGGCCATTTCCAGGGCCTTCACCGACAGCGACACGCGACGCGCGGCCTTGTCGACGTTGGTCACCTGGGCGTCCAGGCGGTCGCCGACGGCGAAACGCTCGGGGCGCTGGTCGGCGCGGTCACGGCTCAGGTCCGACTTGCGGATGAACGCCGTCATCGGCGCGTCGTCCTCGCCGAACTTCACCTCGATGCCGCCCGAGGTGATCTCGGTGACGGTCGTGGTGACGGTCTGGCCCTTGCGGAAGGTGTCGCCTTGCAGCGGGTCACCCGACAGTTGCTTGATGCCGAGCGAGATGCGCTCCTTCTCGACGTCGACGTCCAGGACGCGGGCCTTCACGGACTCGCCCTTCTGGTACTTGGCGATGGCTTCTTCGCCCGACACGGCCCAGTCCAGGTCGCTCAGGTGCACCATGCCGTCGATGTCGTTTTCCAGGCCGATGAACAGGCCGAACTCGGTGGCGTTCTTGACCTCGCCATCGACGACCGAGCCGATCGGGTGAGCCGCCACGAAGGCTTCCCACGGATTGGCCAGGGCCTGCTTGAGGCCCAGCGAGACGCGGCGCTTGGACGGATCGACGTCCAGCACGACCACGTCGACTTCCTGCGAGGTGGAGACGATCTTGCCGGGGTGGACGTTCTTCTTGGTCCACGACATTTCCGACACGTGCACCAGGCCCTCGACGCCGGCTTCCAGCTCCACGAAGGCGCCGTAGTCGGTGATGTTGGTGATGCGGCCGGTGAACTTCGCGCCCACCGGGTACTTGGCTTCCACGCCGTCCCACGGGTCGGACTGGAGCTGCTTCATGCCGAGCGAGATGCGCTGGGTGTCGGGGTTGATCTTGACGATCTGCACCTTGACGGTGTCGCCCACGGCCAGGACCTGGCTCGGGTGGTTGACGCGCTTCCAGCTCATGTCGGTGACGTGCAGCAGGCCGTCGATGCCGCCCAGGTCCACGAACGCACCGTAGTCGGTGATGTTCTTGACCACGCCTTCGCGGACTTCACCCTCTTGCAGCTGCGACACCAGTTCGGTGCGCTGCTCGGCGCGGGCTTCTTCCAGGATGGCGCGACGCGAGACGACGATGTTGCCGCGCGGACGGTCCATTTTCAGGATGGCGAAGGGCTGTTCGCGACCCATCAGCGGGCCGACGTCGCGCACCGGGCGAATGTCGACCTGCGAACCGGGCAGGAACGCCGAGGCGCCGCCCAGATCGACGGTGAAGCCGCCCTTCACGCGGCCGACGATGACGCCCATCACCGGCTCGTTCTTGGCGTAGACTTCTTCCAGGCGGGTCCAGGCTTCCTCGCGGCGGGCCTTTTCACGGCTGATGACGGCCTCGCCCATCGCGTTCTCGACGCGCTCCAGGAACACCTCGACGGTGTCGCCCACCTTCAGCGGCGGCTTGTCTTCGCCCGGCGCCGAGAATTCCTTCAGCGACACGCGGCCTTCGGTCTTCAGACCGACGTCGACGATGGCGAAGTCCTTCTCGATGGCCACGACCTTGCCGTGGACCACTTGGCCTTCCATGAAGTCGCGCCCGCCGAGGGACTCGTCGAGCAGCGCGGCGAAATCGTCGCGCGTGGGGTTCAGGCTCATATCGTCAGCCATATTGTCTTTCGTCTTCGAATGACCACGGCCCCCGCGCATCCCGAGGGATGACGGACGGAGTCCCGCTGGTCGGGTTAAGGGTTGCAACCGAAGGCGCAGTCGGCTTCCCGGAGGAAGGGCCCACGCGGTGAGATTTGCCCGCAGCGACCGAGGGAAAGGCGCGGTTGGATTTGCGGGCTAGGTCGTCTCTTGCGAGCCTTCCCAGCGCGCGCGCGCTGCCTCGACGATGCGGCGGGCTGCATCGGCGGCCTGCTCTATAGTCATTTCGGTCGTATCGAGCAACTGGGCGTCCGGCGCGGCCACCATCGGGGCGGCGTCGCGGGCGCCGTCGCGGGCGTCGCGCTTGCGGATATCGGCCAGCACGTCGTCGTAGCCGACGTCCTCGCCCTGGCCCTTGAGCTGTTTCCAGCGGCGCTCGGCGCGCACCTCCGGCGTGGCGGTGACGTACAGCTTGGCGGGCGCCTGCGGACAGATCACCGTGCCGATGTCACGCCCGTCCAGAACGGCGCCGCCCGGCTGGCCGGCGAAGGTGTGCTGGAAGTCGAGCAGGGCCGCCCGCACGGGATGGTGGATCGCCACCCGGCTGGCCAATTCGCCCGCCGCACGGGTCCTGAGCGCCGGATCGTCCAACTGCCCGGCGGTCAGGGTGGCCGCGATCGCGCCCGCCGCCCGCGGGTCGTCCGGGTCTGCCCCGGCCCGTTCCGTCAGCACGCCCACGCCCCGGTATAGGAGCCCGGTGTCCAGCACCGGCAGCCCGAACATGGCCCCCAGCCGCGTCGCGATCGTCCCCTTCCCGGACGCCGCAGGCCCATCGACGGCAATGACGAAGGCCATCAGGCGTCGACCGCTTCGCCGATCTCCGCACCCAGCCCGCGCATCATCGCGACGAAGCCCGGGAAGCTGGTGGCGATCATGCCGGGTTCGTCGACGCTGACGGGCGCCTCGGCGGCCATCCCCAGGATCAGGTGGCTCATGGCGATGCGGTGGTCGCCGTGGGTGGTGACGCCCGCCCCGCCGGCCACCAGGTGGTTGCCGCGCTTGGCGCCCACGACGGTCAGGGTCTCGGGCTCCTCCTCGACGCCGATGCCGCAGGCCGCGAGCCCCGCCGCCATCAGGGCGATGCGGTCGCTTTCCTTCACCCGCATCTCGCCGATTCCGCGCATCACGGTCCTGCCGCTGGCGAAAGCGGCGGCCACGGCCAGGATCGGATACTCGTCGATCATCGACGGCGCGCGCTCGGGCGGCACCTCGACGCCCTCGAGTTCGGAATGCCGCGCGGTGACGTCAGCCACCGTCTCGCCGCCCTCGTCGCGGACATTGGTCACCGAGATGTCGGCGCCCATGTCGCCCAGCGTCTCCAGCAGGCCGATGCGCAGCGGGTTCAGCAGCATCCCCTGCACGGTGACCTCCGACCCCGGCGTGACCAGGGCGGCCACCAGCGGGAACGCGGCCGAGGACGGGTCGCCCGGCACATGAATCTTCGTCCCGCGCAGCGTCTGGCCGCCCGGCAGGATCACGTGGCGCCCGGCGCCGAGCTCACGCACCTCGATCTCGGCGCCGAAGCCCCGCAGCATCCGCTCGGTGTGGTCGCGAGTGGCCTCGGGCTCGATCACCTCGGCGCCGCCCTCGGCATGCAGGCCCGCCAGCAGCACCGCCGACTTCACCTGCGCCGACGGCTCGGGCAGCGTGTAGGCGATCTTCCGCAGGTTTCCGCCCTTCAGCGTCAGCGGCAGGCGCCCGCCCTGGCGGCAGATCCATGTGGCGCCCATCTGGCCCAGCGGCTTCAGCACGCGGTTCATCGGCCGCCCGCGCAGAGACTGGTCGCCCGTGAACGTGACGGCCATGTCGAACCCGGCCGCCGCCCCCATGATCAGCCGCACACCGGTGCCGGCGTTGCCGCAGTCGACCACGTCGGCCGGCTCGGAGAAGCCGCCCCGGCCCTCGACGCGCCACTTGCCCCCGCCGTGCTCAGAACTTCCCAGCCGTTCCACGCCCGCGCCGAACGCGGCCATGGCCGCGGCCGTCCGCTTGACGTCGTCGCCTTCGAGCAGGCCCTCGATCTCGGTCACGCCGCTGGCCAGGGCGCCCAGGATGAGCGCGCGATGGCTGATGGATTTGTCCCCCGGAGCCCGCACGACGCCCTTCAGGGGGCCTGCGCGCCTGGCGGTCAGGTTCGCCGCCGTCATGTCTCGAAACGCGCCTCCGGATGCGGGGTGGAATGTCGGGGGCGATTGCTTTGACAGCCGGCCCCCTCCGTGGCAAGGGACGCCGCCTCCGCGGAATTTCAATATTAGAGGGTCGCCGCCTTTGGCAAATCCCGAACTGGGCACCAAGCAAATCTGCCCGAACTGCCAGGCCAAGTTCTACGATCTGGGCAAACGTCCCGCGCACTGTCCGAAGTGCGCGCACGAGTTCGATCCTGACGAAGCCGTCCGCAACCGCCGTGTCCGTGCGCGCACCATCGTGCCCGACGACGACCAGGTCGAAGATCAGGTCGCCGACAAGGACGCCGACGAGGACGAAGAAGAGGACGAGGCCGTCACGCCGGAACTGGACGAAGTGGTCGACGAACCGCCGCTCGTCACCGACGACGACGACACGGTGGACGAACCGGGCGCCGGCGCGGTCTCGGAAGACCTCGGCGAGTTCACCGACGACGACGCCGAAGCCGAGGACGACGACGTCCCGTTCCTTGAGGACGAGGACGAAGACGACTTCGACGACTCGGAAATCGAAGGCCTTCCGGGCGAGGGCGACGAGGACCGCTAATCCCCGGCTGCGCGGGTCACCAAGCCCGCGCGGACCCCGCGTCAAAAAAGCTTACAAAGTGGGCTTGATCGCGGGAACCGGTTTGAATAGGTTCCGCGCCTTCCTGGGGGCCCGCCCTTGGGAAGACCCGGACCTCGGGGCTATAGCTCAGTTGGTAGAGCGCTTGAATGGCATTCAAGAGGTCAGCGGTTCGACTCCGCTTAGCTCCACCATGGAGGCCCGCAGCTACCGCTGCGGGCCTTCTCCTTTTCGGCGACCCGTGCTCTCAACCCAGGCCTCGACGCGGCGCCGCTTCGCGCCCTACCAATGGGGCATGCTGACGCCGGCCGCACGGACGACCGCCAATGCCGCCCGGATCGCCGTGGCGGGGCTGGCCCTGCTCGCGCTCTCGGCCTGCTCGCGCCCCGACTGGACCAACCCCGAGACGTCCAAGGCCCCGCGCGCCCTGCCGCCGAACCCCAAGAAGGCGCTGCCGGGCGACGACGGGCCGGCGCCGCCCGTCCCTGCCTGGGCGGCGCCGTTGATGGGCAAGCCGCTGCGCGCGGTCTTCCCCGCGGACGGCGTCTGCATGGGCAATACCGATCGCGTGATCCGCGTTCACCGCGGCCAGCCGCCCGGCGCCGTCATCGTGGGCTGGGCCTGGGAGTATGCCGCCAAGGCGCCTGTGCCGCGCGTGGTCCTCGTGGACGCGTCGGACATCATCGTGGGCGTCGGCGAGACGGGCCAGAGCCGCCCCGACGTGCCGAACGTCGTCCCGGCCGTCACCTCGCCCACGACCGGCTGGGAGGGGATCGCCTACGCGCTCACGGGCCACGTCAGAGCCTTCGGCGTCATCGACAACGGCCGGGCGGTCTGCGCGCTGGGCGCCGTGGAGCTCTAGCCATGGCGCGCCCTCCATCTTCCCTGGCCACACAACTGGGCGAACCCGGCTGGCTGGCCTCGCTGCTGTTCGCCGCCGTCGCCACCGCCCTGGTATGTTACCCTGCGTGGCCGGGCTTCATGTCGTACGACAGCCTCTTCGCCTACCAACAGGCCCGCTACGGCGTGCAGACCATGCTGTGGCCGCCGTTGCACACCTACATGTTCCAGGTCAGCGAGCGGCTGGGCGCCTCCACCTGGGGCGTCTTTGTGTTCCAGACCGCCACGCTCTTCGCATCGGCCGCGGTGGTGCTGCACCTCTTCGTGCGCAACCGCGCCGTCGCCTTCCTGCTCTGCGTCGCGTTCGCCGCCGTGATCGCCCTGTCGCCGGCGGTGCTGGGCCCCATGCTGGCCCACTGGCGCGACGTGCCGACCGCAAGCTTCGCGTTACTGGGCCTGGCGCTGTGGCTGCTGGCGGCGCGCTATGGACAGCCGCTGCTGCTGGCGCCGGCGATCCTGGCGTTCGGGTGTGCGGTGGCGCTGCGCTACAACGCCTTCGTCCTGGTGGCCTGCCTGCTGGCGCTGATGGTCTGGTCGCCGCTGCTGGGACGACCCACCCGCTTTGCCCGTCCCTTCGTCGTGGTCTGCGTCGTCGGCGCCCTGGGCCTGGCCTGGGCCTCGACCCAATGGCGGCTGCCCGACCTGTTGCGGATGCCGGCGCCGGCCAGCCTGGGCGGCACCCAGCAGTTCGACCTTATCGGCATCTCGGCGTGCGCCGACAGGAACTACCTGCCCCCGGGCATCGCGCCGCCGGGAACCAGCGCCTATCACCTGCGCAAGGCCTACGATCCGCGCCACCTGCACATGACGCTGGCCAAGCGGCCCGGCGTGCCCGCGCTGCTCGAGGGCGAGGCCGGCGGACAGGTCCAGCGCGCATGGCTGCCGGTGATCCTGAAGGAGCCGGTTTGCTACCTCTCGCACCGCACGGCAGTGTTCGTCGAACAGATGGGAATGGCCAAGGATGGGGTGTTCTATCCCACCCACGCCGGGATCGACGCCAACAGCTTCGGCTTGACGCTCGCCCACCCCGAGCTCTCGGCCCAGGTCGTGCATCGCATCCTCGAGTCCCAACCGTCCCTGTGGACCCGGCCGTTCTGGCTGTACGTCCTGGCCCTGGTGCTGGGCGGGATGGCGGCCCTGCGCGAGCGCGCGTACGCGCCGTTGCTGCTGGCCATGCTGGCGGGGGTCTTCGCCTATCCGGCGCTGCTGTTCGTCGCCAGTCCCGCGGCCGATGCGCGCTACATCTTCCCTTCCAACGTGCTGGGCGCCCTGGTGGCCCTGGCCTCGCTGGGACTGCTGATCGCGCGACCGGGCCGACGATGACGCCCGCGGCCTTCTCCGCGCCCAGCGGTTGTGGCAATCAGCCCTCCTGACCGGGAGATCCGACCCTTGAAATCCGTTACGACGCCGCTCGCCGTCCTGGCCTGCCTCTCGCTCGCCGCCTGCGACCAGCCCAAGCCCCGACCGGCCGAGCCCGCGACGGCGGCGCCCGCCACGGCCGCGCCCGCCGCTCCGGCCGCCGCCTCGGCGAACCTGTCCAAGCGCGCCGAGATGGCCGGCTTCTCGCTGGACGTCATCAACGACGCCAAGGACCCGGTGAACACGCCCGCCAGGATCAGCGCGTCGGGGCCCGTCACCCTGACCGGCTTCGGCTTCGATCCCGTGGCCAAGGCGCCCGGCGCGGCGGTCGATATCGTGATCGATGGCGTGGCCTATCCCACCAGCTATGGCCATCAGCGCAAGGACGTGGCCGACTACTTCAAGACCCCGGCGCTCGAGAACACGGGCTTCACGGTCACCCTGCCCGCCGGCGTCATCAAGCCAGGGCCGCACCAGGCCGTCGTGCGGGTCGTGTCCGCCGACAAGACGGGCGTCTTCGACTCGGTGACTATCGGCTTCGTCGCCCAGTGACCGCGGCCCCGCCGAGCGTTTCGCCACCGAGCGTTTCGACTCAGGGCGCCCCCTTGGCCTCGCCTGCGCGGACCCGCGTCGGCCGGACGCTCAGCCTCGTCATCCCGATGCACGACGAGGCCGAGGTGCTGGACGCGTTGTTCCAGCGCCTCGACGCCACGGTGGGCCAGCTGAGCCTGGCGTTGGAGATCGTCTGCGTCGACGACGGCAGCCGCGACGACACCTGGGCGCGGATGACCGCCCGCGCCGCCGGGGACCCGCGCATCCGCCTGGTCGGCCTGTCGCGCAACTTCGGCAAGGAGGCGGCGCTGACCGCCGGTCTCGACGTCGCCCTCGGCGACCTCGTCGTCCCGCTGGACGCCGACCTGCAGGACCCGCCCGAGCTGATCGCCGATTTCGTGGCGCTGTGGGAGCAGGGCTACGACGTGGTCTACGGCGTGCGCGCCGACCGGTCGTCCGACACTCGCGCCAAGCGCTGGACGGCGGGCTTGTTCTATCGGTCGTTCAACTGGCTGGCCGAGCGCGAGATCCCGGCCTCCACCGGGGACTTCCGCCTGATGGACCGCGCGGTGGTCGAAGCCCTGAAGGCGCTGCCCGAGCGCAACCGGTTCATGAAGGGACTGTTCGCCTGGGTGGGCTTCCGCCAGGTGGGCGTGCCTTACGTGCGGCCCGAGCGCGTGGCGGGGACCAGTTCCTTTCCCTATCGCCGCCTGTTCCGCTTTGCGCTGGACGGGATGACCTCCTTCTCGACGGCCCCCCTGCGGGTCTGGACGGTGGTGGGCGCAACGTCGGCGGTCGTCGCCCTGCTGGCGGCGGCGATCATCGTGGTCCGGGTGCTGGTGGTCGGGCGCGACGTGCCCGGCTACGCCTCGCTGATGGTGGTGATCCTGTTCGCCTTCGCGCTGCAGATGATCGCTCTGGGCGTCCTGGGCGAGTACATCGGGCGCATGTACCAGGAGGTGAAGGGCCGCCCCATCTACCTCATCCGCGACCGCGTCGGGTTCGACGACTGATGGAACGCCGCATCTACGACCGCATGCGCGGCCTCCAGGCGACCCACTGGTGGTTCACCGCCCGGCGCGAGATCCTGTCGGCCGAGATTTCCCGCCTGCCGCTGCCCCGGCCGGCCCGCATCCTGGAGGTGGGCTGCGGCCCTGGCGGCAACCTCGAACTGCTGAAGGCCTTCGGCGACGTCCGCGCCATCGAGCCCGACGCCGAGTCCCGCGCCTACGCGGCCGAGCAGTCGGGCGTGCCGGTGGACGGCGGCCTCCTGCCCGACGGCCTGCCCGACCTGGGCGGCCTCTTCGACATGGTGGCCGCCTTCGACGTGGTCGAGCACGTGGACGACGACGCCGGCGCCGTCGCGGCCCTGGGCGCCCTGCTGAAGCCCGGCGGATTCCTGGTCACCACCGTGCCGGCCTACCCGTGGATGTGGAGCGAGCACGACGCCCACCACCACCATAAGCGCCGCTATTCGATGCCCGCCTACCGCCGCCTGTTCGACGCCGCGGGGCTCAAGGTGCGCCGCGCCACCCACTTCAATTCGGTGCTGTTCCCGCCGATCGCCGCCGTGCGCCTGGCCAAGTCGGCGGCGGGCATCAAGGGCGGCGACGACGAGGCCCTGCCGCCCGCGCCGCTCAACGGCCTGCTGCGGCGCCTGTTCGGGGCCGAGAAGGCGATCCTGCGGGCGACAGACATCCCGTTCGGCGTCTCGATCCTGCTGATCGCCGAGCGCCCATGAAGAGCGAAGGATGACCGAGCGGCCGCTCCTCCAGCAGGTCCCGCTGTTCGCCATCGTCGGCGCCGCCGCCACCCTGACCCATGTGGCCGCCGCCCTGGCGGCCCGCGAGCTCGCGGGCCTTTCGCCGATGGCGGCGAATTTCGCGGGCTACGCAGCGGCTGTCGGCGTCAGCTACCTGGGCAACGCGCGCTTCACCTTCCGCCGCGCGCTCTGGCACGGGCCGCAGTTCGTGCGGTTCGTGCTGGTGTCGTTGCTCGGCCTGGCGCTGACCCAGGGCCTCACCTGGCTGCTGGTGGAACGGGGCGGCTGGCCGTTCGGCGCCGGCCTGGCGGTGGTCGCCGTGGCCGTGCCGGCGCTGTCATTCGTGCTCCAGCGCCTCTGGGCCTTCCGGGCGCATTGATCCTTTCGATCCCGATCCCCACATAGGGAGGGTCCGGTCGAAACGTGCCGATATCGGGCGTGTCGGCCGGAGAGTCGCTTCCTGCGAGGACTCTGTGGATGAACCGTAGCCTGATCTTCGACAGTCCCTTTCTCCTGGGTTTCGAGCACACCCGAAGCCTGATCGAACGCGCGGCCAAGGCCGCCGCCGAAAGCTATCCCCCCTACAACGTGGAGGATCGCGGCGACGGCGACCTGCGCATCACGCTGGCGGTGGCGGGCTTCTCGCCCGACCAGCTCAGCGTGACGGTCGAGGACCGCCAGCTGGTGGTCATCGGCAAGCGTGACGGCGCCACGGCCCGATCCGAAGACGCCTATCTCCACCGTGGCATCGCCGCCCGGGGCTTCCTGCGAAGCTTCGTGCTGGCCGACGGCATGGTGGTGGAAGGCGCGATCCTGGAGCACGGCCTGCTCCACATCGACCTCGCTCGGCCCGAGCCCGAGAAACGCGTGCAATCGATACCGATCCGCACGGTGGGCTGAGTTGAGCAGGACGTAATACCCGGGGCGGCCGGACAAGCCGGCGTCCCATCAAATGAAGGGCCGGCTGAACCGGCGGCCTTTCGGAGCGTTGAGTTTTTTGGAGGTGGTCATGATGACGCCTATTCTTACGACTGAAGCCTTTGCCGCCTTGGGCGCGCCCAGCCTTGTCTACGTGCGGCCGATCAAGGCCGCCGAGATCATCGCCAACACGCACCCGTCCCAGATCCAGAGCTTCGAGCTCGATCCGGAACAGACGCTGTATGCGGTGCACCGCGCCGATGGCGAACGCCTCGCGATCCTGACCGACCGGGACGCGGCCATGGCCGCCGCCCTGGCGCACGAACTGGCCCCGGTCTCCGTCCACTAACCCAGCGAGGGGTTTCCGCTCACGCCCCTGCAGCCTCGTCGGTCATCAGGCCGGCGAAGACCGCGGTGACGCGTTCAATGAACACCTGGCGTTCACGGCCGTGGAGCGCCTCGCCCCGCACGAGGCGTTCCACCAGGAACCCGATGTAGGTCGCGGCGAATACGCGGGCCCGCGCATCGGCGTCCTCCCCGCCCAGCCACTGGCGGATCGGGTCCATGAAGCGGTCGTGCACCAGCACGTTCAGCAGCGGCGCGGTGGTGGGCGAAGTGGCCGCCCGCAGCAGGAACTGGAACCTGTGGGTCCGCGCCTCGTCCTCGTGAGGACTCCCGGCCAGGGTCGTGGCCAGCTCTTGGGCGATCGTCGCGCGGTCCCAGCCGCGCATCCCGTCACCCACGAACGAGGCTCTCAGCGCCTCGACGAACAGCGCCTCCTTGCCCCCGAAGTACCGCTTCACCAGGGCGACATCGACGCCGGCCTCGCGGGCGATGTCGCGTAGCACCGCGCAGTCATAGCCCAGCAGCGCGAACTGAGACTTGGCGGCCTCGAGGATCGCCGCGCGCGTGGCCTCGGCGTTTCGCTTGCGGGGCGCGGGGCGGGCGAGCAGGGCGTCGGTCATCTCACGATCCTGGCACGAACCGGCCCGACCGTCAGCCATGAAGTCAATGGGCGTTGACATGCGCCGGAAGAGGGCTCAGCTTGTCCGCTGTCATCTTGCCGAAGCTGCGCGCCAGACGCGGCCGGCGGTCTCCAACCGGGAAGAAACGAATGAACATCGCCGTGAAGGTCGCCGCCGCCGATGCGGCCGCCGAGATCGCCGCCACGCCGCTGGAGAAGCTGAACCCCGCCAAGGTGGACCGCTTCTACCACGACACGATCTGGCCGGTGTTCGAGCGCCTGCGCCGGGAGGACCCGGTCCACTTCACCCCCGAGAGCGAGTTCGGCCCCTACTGGTCGATCACCAAGTGGAACGACATCATGGCGGTCGATACCGACCATGAATCCTTCTCGTCGGCCGAAGGCATCGGCCTGGCCAACCTCGAGGCCATGAAGGAGCAGGAGCGGGTGATGGGCGAACGCCGGCGGGGCAACGCCGGCTTCATCACCATGGACGAGCCCGAGCACGGCCCGGCCCGCAAGGCGGTCAGCCCGACGGTCGCCCCCAGCAACCTGCACAACATGGCTCCGCTGGTGCGCGAGCGCGCCGGCCAGATCCTCGACAGCCTGCCGATCGGCCAGGAGTTCGACTGGGTCGACCTGGTCTCCAAGGAACTGACGGCCATGACCCTGGCCACCCTGTTCGACTTCCCGTTCGAGCAGCGCCGCAAGCTGACCTGGTGGTCGGACATGGTCATGAACATGCCTGGTCACGGCCCCGTCGAAAGCTGGGAGCAGAAGGGCGCGGCGATGATGGAGTGCTTCGGCGCCTTCGCCGGCCTCTGGAACGAGCGGGTCAACGCGCCGCCGAAGAACGACCTGATCTCGATGCTGGCGCACAACCCGGCGACCCGGGACATGTCGATGGAGACCTATCAGGGCAACGTCATCCTGCTGATCGTCGGCGGCAACGACACCACCCGCAACACCATCTCCAGCAGCGTCTATTCGCTGAACAAGTATCCCGAGCAGTACGCCAAGCTGCGCGCCAATCCCGAACTGATCCTGCCGATGGTCTCCGAGACCATCCGCTGGCAGACCCCGCTGGCTCACATGAGCCGCGTGGCGACCCGCGACGTGGAACTGGGCGGCAAGACCATCAAGAAGGGCGACCGGGTGGTCATGTGGTACATCTCGGGCAACCGCGACGAGACGGTGATCGACCGGCCCAACGAGTTCATCATCGACCGCGAGCGTCCGCGCCAGCACATGTCGTTCGGGTTCGGGGTTCACCGCTGCGTCGGCAACCGCGTCGCCGAGCTCCAGCTGACCATCATCTGGGAAGAGATCCTGAAGCGCTTCCCCGAGATCAAGGTCACGGGCGAGCCGGTGCTGAACTGGTCGGCCTTCGTGCACGGCTTCGAGACGCTGCCGGTAATCATTCCGTACCGGAATTAGCCGTGCCGCTGACCGACCCGGCGCAGGCCGAGGCGATCGAGCAAAGTCTCGAGCTGGCCGGCGAGCGCGGGGGCGACCTCACGGGGAGGGTCTATGCGCGCCTCTTCCAGCGGCAACCGCAGATGCAGGCGCTGTTCTGGCGGGACACGGACGACAGCATCAAGGGCGAGATGCTGATGCGCGCGTTCGAAGCCATCCTCGACTTCATCCGCGCGCGCCAGTTCGCCGACCATATGATCCAGACCGAGGTGGTCACCCACGCCGGGTACGACGTCCCGCCCGACGTCTTCGCCACCTTCTTCGGGATCATCGCCGAGGTGGTGGAGGAGGCCTGCGGTCCCGAGTGGTCGCCGCGGATGGCGCAGGCTTGGCGCAGCACGCTGGCCGAGCTCGACCGCTACGTGGCGCATCCTGAACGGATCACGGTGTAGATCGCGCCTCAGGCCGCCGGACGCGCCGCGTCCTGGACCAGCAGGGCATGCAGAGCGTCGGCCGTGCGGGCCTTTCGCAGCTGCTCGCGGAGCTCGCCCTGGCGCATGATCCGTGACACCCGGGCCAGCGCCCGCAGGTGATCGGCGCCGGCGTTCTTGGGCGCGAACAGCGCGAAGAGCAGGTCGACCGGCTGGTCGTCGACGGACTCGAATTCCACAGGCTGCTCGATGCGCACGAAGACGCCGCGCATGCGCTCCAGCCCGTCGAGCCTCGCATGCGGAACGGCCACGCCGTGGCCGACGCCGGTCGAGCCGGCGGCTTCCCGCTCGCTCAGCGCCTCCAGCACCTCGCCGGCGTCGAGGTGGAAATTGCGGGCCGCGATCTCGGCGATCACGGCCAGGGCCTTCTTCTTGTTGGCTGCGCTCACGCGCAAGGAGATCGCAGAGCGATCCAGCAATTCGCCGATGTTCATGGCCTTGAAAAACTAACCCCTCGATCCCCGGGCTCCCGCCTCCGCGGCGGGCGTCCGGGGTCGTCGTTGCACCTAGTGGGCCGGACCGGTGTCCTCTCCATCGACCCCGTTGCGGCCTTTGGTCCGCTCCGGATCGATCCAGCCGATGTTCCCGTCGGGGCGGCGATATACCACCGAAAGCCCGCCGTGCGCGGCGTTTCGAAACACGATTGTTTGAGCTTCCGTCAAGTCCAGTTCCATCACGGCGCGGGACACCGTCATCGAACGCACGGGCTTCTCGGTCTCGGCGATGATGATGGGCTCGGCGAAGGCGGGGGCCGCCTCGTCGACGTCTTCGGCGTCGTCGTCCAGGTCGGTCGAGGCGATGACGAAGTACGCCGCGCTCTCGGCCTGCTTGGCCAGCGCCTGTCCGTGGTGGTCGCGCAATCGGTTTTTGTATCGTCGGACGCGCTTGCTCATCTTCTCGAGCGCGACGTCGAACGCCACATGGGCGTCGCCGCCCACGCCCTGGGTCGTCAGCTGCTGGCCTGAGGCCAGGACGACAGAGCAATCTACCCTGAAGGCGCTGCCTTCTCGGCTGACCACGACGTCGGCGCCGCCGCCGTCACGGTCGAAATACTTCAGGATGCTGTTTGTAAGTTCGTCGGCGACTCGCGAACGCAGAGCCTCTCCGACATCGACATGTTTGCCGGTCACTTGGACTTGCATACCCATGACAACGCGCCTGCCAGCGAACGGTGTCAAGCGCCTGTGACGACGGTCCAGGCGTGCAGGAACATCCTGACGATAATGTGAGCCGCCAGCGCCAGGACCGAGGCGCTGGTGATGGCCAGCGCGTAGCCGATGAGCGCGATCAGGCCGTCCCGCTGGATCAGCGCGAAGGCCAGCGCCGACACCGCCATGGCGGGCAGGATGTTGCCGCCGGGGATGGGCAGGATCAGCACGAGGGCCAGCGCCAGGCACACCAGGCCGATCAGCCGCTCGCCCACCGGGCCGAACAGGAAGACCAGCCGTGGCTTGGACACGGCCTCCACCTTCTTCAGCCAGCGGATGGCGCGCGGCAGGCCGTCCTTCAGGTGCGAGGTCGAGATCGTGCGGTGCTTCACGCCCTTGGGCAGCCACGGAACCGATGCGCCGATGATCAGCTGCGGCGCCAGCAGCACCAGCGGGAAACCGAAGATCGTGGTGGCGCCCGGCGGCAGCGGCAGCATGCAGGCCAGGCCGAACACGAACAGCAGGGCGCCGATCGCACGGCCGCCGAACCGCTCGGTCAGCTGCTGAACCGAGATCGACTCCTCGTGATAGTCGGCGATGTCGGCGAGCACCGCCGACAGCGGCAGCTCGGCTTCCGGCAATTCGGCGGGGTGCACGGTCTCGGACATCTCAATCGCATCTGGAGCGCCACACGCGCTGCGCCAAGGGCTGGAAGGTCCGAGCGCGCGGAAAAGTTCAGCGATTGTGGCGTTTTGGCCCCTACGCCGGTGTCTTCAGCATCCGCCGGCGCTCGACGGACGAGGGAATCCGCATCGCCTCGCGGTACTTGGCGACGGTGCGGCGGGCGATGTCGACGCCCGCGGCCTTCAGGATGTCGACGATGGCGTCGTCCGAGTGGACGTCGTCGTCGCTCAGTTCGGCCTCGATCAGCTGCTTGATCTTGTGACGCACGCTCTCGGCCGAGTGGGCCTCGCCGCCCTCGGACGACTGGATCGCCGAGGTGAAGAAGAACTTCATCTCGAACAGGCCGCGCGGGGTGGCCATGTACTTGCCCGAGGTCACGCGGCTGACGGTCGATTCGTGCATGCCGATGGCGTCGGCGACGGTCTTCAGGTTCAGCGGCCGCAGGTGCTCGACGCCATAGGCCAGGAACGCGTCCTGCTGGCGCACGATCTCGGAGCTGACCTTCAGGATGGTGCGCGCGCGCTGGTCCAGGCTCTTCATCAGCCAGTTGGCCTGCGCCATGCAGTCGGCGACGAAGGTCTTTTCCTGGTCGGTCTTGGTCTGTCCCGAAACCCGGGCGTGATAGCGCTGGTCGACCAGCAGGCGGGGCAGGGTGTCGGAGTTCAGCTCGACGTTCCACAGGCCGCCGGCGCCTTCCCGAACGAATACGTCCGGCGCGACCGGCGTCGCCGGCTCGCCGCCGGCGAAGGCGGCGCCGGGCCGGGGCGTCAGGCCGCGGATCTCGGCGATCATCTCGCGCAGGTCGTCGTCGTCGACGCCGCACACCTTGCGCAGCGCCGCCAGGTCGCGCTTGGCCAGGAGCGGCAGGTTGTCGAGCATCGCGGCGATCGCCGGGTCGTAGCGGTTCCGGTCCTTCAGCTGGATCATCAGGCACTCGCGCACGTCGCGCGCGGCGACGCCCACGGGGTCGAAACCCTGGATCACGCCCAGCACCGTCTCGACGCGTTCGGCGGCGCACCCCAGGCGCTCGGCCACCTCGTCCACCTCGGCGCGCAGGTATCCGCCCTCGTCGACCGCATCGATCAGCATGCCGGCGATCATCAGGTCGGGCCCGCGCAGGCCCGAGGCGGCCAGCTGTTCCTGCAGGTGTTCGATCAGGGTCTTCTCGCGCGTCAGCGCCCCGTCGCCCAGCTCGCTGTCGCGGTCGAAGCTACCCCCCGAGCCGGCCTTGGACCAGTCGATGGCGCCGCCCGCGTCGGCCGCCGCGGCGTCGGCCACTTCCGGCGCGTCGCCTGTGGCGCGCTCGCCGGGCGAAGCCTCGTCATAGGTTATGTCCATGTCGGCGCGCGCGTCGGCGTCGGCCGCATGTTCGTTGGTGACCGCGCTGTCGGCGACCGGCGCCTCGTCGGCCTCATTGTCGCGCTCGTCCCGCTGCAGCAGCGGGTTGCGCTCGAGTTCCGTCTCCACGAAGGCCTCGAGCTCGAGATTCGACATCTGCAGCAGCTTGATCGCCTGCTGCAGCTGGGGGGTGATGACCAGCCCCTGTCCCTGCCGAACCTCTAGTCGTGCGCTGAGCGCCAAAGAACCCGCCCCCGTGGCCTGTTTCTTGCTTCAAGCTAGGCGGGCTTCCCCACTGACTGGTTAACGCAGGCAAATTCAGCCCGCGCGCCCTGCGCGCGCCCTTCAGGTCGGCAAAAAAGAAGGGCCCCCGCGCCTGCGGAGGCCCAGTTGGCGACAGCGCCTGCGGGGGATCAGGCGGCGACGGGCGCCCGCAGACTGGCTTCCAGGTCCCATTCGAACTCGGGGTAGAACTGGGCCATCAGTCGGTCGACATAGGCCACCAGATTGCCGAAGCCTTCGGCGCGGCGGCGGATCTCGCCCTCGAAGAACGGGGTCAGCACCCCGGCCAGCATGCCGAACACGGTGGCGTCCGCGCCGCAGGGACGCGAGCCGAACAGGTAGGGCTTGTCGCCCAGGATCGCCGACACCGCCGCCAGCGAGTTCACGGCCAGGGCCACGATCTCCAGGTCGGTGTGGCGGCCGACGCCCACGGCGCGAATGTTGTTGCGCACCTCGTTCTGCACCATCTCGCGGACGCCCTCGGGCGCGCCGTCGAAGAAGTGGGCGGGGCCCTTGGCGAAGTTGGCCGGGCAGAGCCACCGCTCGGCGATCATCGTCCAGCCGAAGTGATTCTCCATCATCCGCTCGATCGCCCAGGCCTGCGCGCGCTGCACGCCGTCCAGCCCCTCGTCGAAGTCGAGGCCGTAGGTGCGTTCCAGGAAGGCGCGGATGAAGGTGGAGTCGGCCACCTTGGCGCCGTTGATGTCGATGAACGGCACCTGCCCCTTTGGCGAGTGCTCCGGCCGCGCCAGCGCCTTCGCATAGCCCAGGCCGGCCATCTTCAGCTGCACCTCTGTCTTGGTGACATAGGGGCTGATCTCCGGGAGGCCGAACCCCTCGCCGAGCCCGTAGAGCGTGATCATCGGTTCTCTCCCTCGTCTTGACACCGGCAACTTGCCAGGGCCTTGCTGACAGCATCCTGTCAGCAGAACGGTACGCGAACATGCGAAGGGCGGATCGTCTCTTCCAGATCATCCAGATCCTGCGTCGGGGAAAGAAGCCGATCACGGCCGACGCCATCGCCGAGGAGCTCGAGACCTCCAAGCGCACGGTCTACCGCGACATCGCCGACCTGATCGGTCAGCGGGCGCCGATCCGAGGCGAGGCGGGCGTAGGCTACATCCTGGAGGACGGCTTCGACCTGCCGCCCCTGATGCTGACGCCCGACGAGATCGAGGCCGCCGTGCTGGGCGCCCAGATGGTGGCGGCCCGCGGCGACCCCGTGCTGCGCCGCGCCGCCGAGGACCTGATCGCCAAGATCGGCGCGGTGATCCCGGAAAACCTGCGCCCGCTGGTGGTCGAGCCCGCCACCCGCGCCGCCCCCAGCTGGAAGACCACGCCCGACAACATCGACATGGCGAGCGTCCGCCAGCAGATCCGCGCCGGCCGCAAGCTGATCCTCACCTACCGCGACGAGCACGAGCGCGAGACTCAGCGCACGGTCTGGCCCTTCGCCGTTGGCTACTACGAGACCACCCGACTGATCATGGCCTGGTGCGAGATGCGCTCGGACTTCCGCAGCTTCCGCACCGACCGCGTCGCCGGCGCCGAGTTCCCCGAGGACCGCTACCCGGATCGCCCGGCGTCCCTGCGCGCCCGCTGGCGCCGCCACCAGCAGGAGCAGTGGGAACGCATGCAGGCCCGGCACAAGGCCCGCGACCGCGAGCGCGCATAGCTCTGGCCGCTCGTCGCGCCTCGACACCCGCTCGCCACCGTGACTTTTCGGTAATTTGGCGCGGACCTTCCACGCCCGTAAGCGTAACGGCAGACCCTGGGGAGTTACACGCCATGAACGACGTCAGCCGCCGCGAGGCGCTGCTGCTCGCGGCCGCCGCGGCCTTCGCGCCCGCCGCCGCAAACGCCGCGGATACGGCCCTGCCGACCGTCTGGGACCTTACCCATCTCTATCCGACGCCCGAGGCCTGGGAGACCGAGCGCAAGGCTGTGGAAGCCGCCCTCTCCGGCATCGCCGCCTATAAGGGCCGGTTGGGCGAGAGCGCCGCGACCCTGAAGGCCGCGATGCAGCTGATCTCCGACATCACCAAGCGCGTGGCGCGGCTGTTCGTCTACGCCACGCTGAAGGGCGACGAGGACCTGCAGGTCGCCGTCGACCAGGAGCGCCGCCAGAACGCCCAGGCCCTCAGCGCCAAGCTGGGCGAAGCCACCGCCTGGACCAGCCCCGAGCTGCTGCGCGTGGGCCGCGAGAAGATCGAGGGCTTCGTGAAGGCCGACCCGGGCCTTGAGAAGTTCCGCTTCGGGCTGCTGGACACCCTGCGCCAGGCCGACCACACCCTGGACGACCAGGGCGAGGCCCTGCTGGCCGCCGCCGGCAATCCGCTGCAGGGGCCGCGCAACATCCGCACCCAGCTGGTCGCGTCCGACATCCCGTGGCCCACCGTCGAGGTGGCCGGCGAGAAGATCCGCCTGGACCAGCAGGGCTACACCCGCGCCCGCACCGCCGCCGACAGAGCTGAGCGCAAGAAGGTGTTCGACACCTTCTTCACCGCCTTCAAGGGCTTCGAGAGCAGCCTGGGCGCGGCGCTGTCGGCCAAGGTCAACGGCGACATCTTCAACGCCAAGGCGCGCAGGTACGAGAGCAGCTTGGCCGCCGCGGTCGATGGCCCCAACATCCCGCAGGCCGTCTACCGGACCCTGATCTCCGAGGCGAACCGCGGCCTGCCCATCCTGCACCGCTACTTCGAGCTGCGCCGCCGGCTGCTGGGCCTGTCCGACATGGGCTACTGGGACCTCTACCCCCCGGTCACCAAGCTGGACGCCAGGTTCGACCTGGCGGCCAGCCGCAAGCTGTCGCTGGAGGCCATGAAGCCGCTTGGCCCGGAGTACGGCGCCCTGTTCGCCGACGCCACGTCCAAGCCCTGGGTCCACGTCTATCCGCAGAAGGGCAAGCGGCCCGGCGCCTACGTCTTCGGCGCAGCCTACGACGTCCACCCGTACATGCTGCTGAACCACACCGACAACTACGAGGGCCTGTCGACCTACGCCCACGAGTGGGGCCACGCGATGCACACCCTGCTGGCCCAGAAGGCCCAGCCGTGGGAGCTGGCGGGCTATCCCACCTTCACCGCCGAGGTGGCCTCGACCGTCAACGAACAGCTGCTGGTCGCCCACATGGTCAAGGCCGCAAAGACCAAGCCCGAGAAGCTGTTTTACCTGGACCGCGTCTGCGAGATGATGCGCGCCACCTTCTACCGCCAGACAATGTTCGCCGAGTTCGAGCTGGCCATCCACGAGACCTCCGAGAAGGGCGAGGCCCTGTCGGGCAAGCGCGCCTCGGCGATCTATCTCGACCTGCTCAAGCGCTACCACGGGCCCAAGGTGCAGATCGAAGACGTCTACGGCCTGGAGTGGGCGCTGCCCGGCCACTTCTTCGACTACAACTTCTATGTCTACCAGTACGCGACCTCGGTCACGGCCGCCTCGGCCTTCGCCGAGCGCATCCTGGGCGGGGGTCCGAAGGAGCGCGACGCCTACCTTGGCGCGCTCAAGGCCGGCGGCTCGGACTATCCGGTGGATGTGCTCAAGCGCGCCGGCGTCGACATGACCACGCCCGAGCCGTTCCGCGCCATGCTGGGCAAGTTCGAGAAGACTCTCGACGAGATGGAAAAGCTGATCGCCTGACGGCGGTCACACCGCGACGGCGTCGAGGCGGCCCACCCCTTGGGCGATCTCGTCGTCGGCCTGGGTCACCGAGAAGGCCTGTGACACCAGCACGGCCCGGCCGAACACGCTCATGAAGGCGATGTCGGCCGCGTCCAGGCCGGTGGCCACCCGCACGAGATCGCAGGCCTCGACCTTGCCCGTCGGGTCCGCCAGGCGCCACCCGCCGCCCACGAAGACCTCGGCCACCGCGTGCAGGTCGGGCGGGTCCAGCTTCCAGGCATAGGCGCTGACCGCGCGGGCGGGGATGTCGCTGGCCCTCAGCAGCGAGATGGCAAGGTGGGTGAAGTCGCGGCACACGCCGGCCCGGTCGGCGAAGGTCATCAACGCCGTCGTCTGAGCGTCGCTGACACCGGCGACATAGTCCACGTGCCCGGCGATCCACTCGAGGATCGCCACCACCCGGTCGCCGCCGCGCAGGCTTCCGAACTCGCGGTCCACGAAGCGCTCGAAGCTGTCGGACGGACAGAAGCGGCTGGGCCGCAGATAGCGCAGCACCCCGGGCGGCAGGTCGCGGATCGCCACCTGCGCCGCGCCCTCCAGGCGGGGCGTCTCGCGCCGAACGGCCACCTGCGCGTCATAGAGGATGCGCACGCGCCCACTGGCGGTGAATACGGCGCGCCGCTCGCCAGCCGGCCCGTCGTCGCGGCGCACCAGATCGCTCTGTGGCGTGACGGAGAGGCGCTCGCGCAACACCGTCTGGTCGGCGTCGCGAGACGCTTCCAGCATCAGCAGCGTCTCGCTGGGGCTCGGGAAGTCGTAGGTGAGGTCGGCGCGGATGTGCAGGGCCATGTCCTCGCCAACGCGCCGTCATCGCAGTCGATCCCGCGGACGCGCCGGAACCGTGACGCATGCCTGCCGTTGACGCAACCGAGGGCGCCGTCCGCCCCATGGAGTTCGTCCGATGCGGATGATGCAGAAGATCCACGACGCCTTCGCCGGCGCCCCGTCCGACGCGCCGCCTTTGCCGGCCCGCGACCCTCATCGCGTGCCGCCGACCCCTGTCCGCACCCGCATGGCGACGCCCCCCGACGTCGCGATGATCCTGGACGCCCGCGCCGCCCGCACGGGCTTCGGCAGCGGCTGGCGCGATGACCTCGGCGCGCTCTTCGCCCTGGTCGGCCTGCCCGACACGCCCGAGTCCCGCCGCCAGACCGCCGAGAGCCTCAACCTCGACATCGATGAGGACGATCCGGCCGAGACCGACGCCCGCCTCCACGCCGCTATGATCCAGCGTCTGGCCGAGAACGACGCGCTGGCGCCTCAGGACTTCTTCAAGTAGCCGCCGCGTCCTTCCCGCGGACCTCGGCGTAGGCCGCCAGCGCCCGCTGGCGCGCCTCGGCGTGATCCACGAGGGGCCGGGGATAGTCGCGGCCAAGGCGAACGCCCGCCGCGTCCAGCTGCGCCGTCGTCGCCGTCCAAGGCGCGTGGATCAACGCCTTGGGCATGCGGGCCAGTTCCGGGACCCACCGCTTCACGTAGGTCCCCTCAGGATCGAAGGTCTGCCCCTGGCTCACCGGGTTGAACACCCGGAAGTAGGGCGCCGCATCCGCCCCCGACCCCGCCACCCACTGCCAGCTGGCCGAATTGCTCGCCAGATCGGCGTCGACCAGGGTGTCCCAGAACCAGGCCTCGCCGCGGCGCCAGTCGACCATCAGGTCCTTGATCAGGAACGACGCCACGATCATCCGCACGCGGTTGTGCATCCAGCCGGTCGCCCACAGCTCGCGCATCCCGGCGTCGACGATCGGATAGCCTGTCCGTCCGGCCTGCCACGCCGCCAGTCCCGCGGCGTCGTCCTGCCACGGCATGCGATCGAACTCGGGCTTCAGCGCCGCGTTCGGCAGGGTGGGGAAATGGTACAGCAGGTGGGCGCTGAACTCGCGCCAGCCGACTTCCGATAGGAACGTCTCCACCCCACGCTGCAGCGGGTCGCCGTGCATTGACTCGCCCGCCGCCAACGCCGCCCGCCAAACCTGCCAGGGCCCGACTTCGCCGAAGTGCAGGTGCGGCGACAGCCGTGACGTCCCGGTCACGCCGGGCACGTTGCGCGTATCGGCGTAGGCGAACACGGCCTTCTGCGTGAAGGCGGCCAGCCGTGCGGCGGCGCCGGCCTCGCCGGGGGTCCAGGCTTCCCGCAGGCCGCCCGCCCAGTCCGGCCGGGTCGGGCGCAGGGCCCAGTCGTCCAGCGCCTCTCCCGCGACCCCGCCCGCGATCTCCAGCCGGTCAGGTGCGGGGGCGAAGGCGGGCGGCCGCGCGGCCGCCCGCAGGGCCCGCCAGAACGGCGTGAACACCTGGTAGGGGCCGCCCGTCTTGTTGAAGAACTTGGCCGGTTCGGCCAGCAGCGCGCCGTTGAACGATCGGGCCTCGAGCCCGTCCGCCCGCAAGGCCGCCTTGAGCGCCCCATCGCGCGCCACCGCCCAGGGTTCGTAGCGGCGGTTCCAGACCACCGTGCGCGCGCCGGTCTCCGCCGCCAGCGCCGGGATCACCGCCTCGGCCCGGCCCGATCTGAGCACCAGGCCCCCGGCGTCGGACCGTTGGCGCAGGTCCGCGTCCAACGCCGACAGCGAGCCGTGCAGCCACCAGCGCGAGGCGCCGCCCGGGCGCCAGTCGCCCGCCTCGTTGTTGTCGTGGACATAGACCGGCACGATGGCCTCGCCCGTCGCCAGCGCGGCCTGCAGGGCCGGGTTGTCGGAAAGCCTCAGGTCCCGGCGGAACCAGACGAGGACGGTCATGGCAGGAGGGACTCCACGCAGCGCCCCCTTCGTCGTCGATCGGGACGTGCGGGCAGGCCGCAGGCGGCGTCAATCGCTTGGGGGCCGTGGCTCCAGCCTAGGCGTCGCCGCCGCTCGCCTGCAAACCGTTTCGAAGCAGCGGTGCGCCGCGGGACGATCCGACGTCGCGGCGAGGCGGAGACAGGATCGACCACCCCACGTTGTCGACCCATAGCTGACAACTAAAAAGAAAGTATCCCCCAAGAGATCGCGCCCTGTTGTGCGCTTTACTCATAACGGTGAGTGAAAACATACCAATTATGACATCATTAGGCATTCCGATCGCAAGACAAGACTCACAACTGCGCCAATTCGGATTTTGCATAGATCAGAAAATCGGCGCCAACGTTGTCTATATTCATGCCTATTGCGGTTAATGTCCGTCGATTTGGCAGATTTAATAAGTATATCGATTCGACATATCGCGCGTGGAGGCTGAAACGTGCTGGGTATCCACAAGAATGGCTTCAAGGATTCAGCTGCAACGCTTGAAGCAATGAGCCGTTCGCTCGCCGTCATCGAGTTTGATCCGAAGGGCAAGATCCTTTCGGCGAACGAGAATTTCTGCCGAGCGATGGGTTACTCCGCCGCCGAGATCTTCGGTCAGCACCACAGCATGTTCGTTGAGCCGGAATACGCGCGGAGCAACGACTACACGGCGTTCTGGGCGAAGCTGGCGCGTGGCGAGTTTGACGCACGCGAATACCTGCGCTTCGGCAAGGGCGGCAAGGAGGTCTGGATTCAGGCCTCGTACAATCCCGTGCGCAACCCACGAGGCGCCGTGGTCAAGGTCGTGAAGGTCGCGACCGACATCACCGAGGAAAAGCTGCGCAACGCCGACTTCGCGGGAAAGATCGAAGCGATCTCGCGGTCGCAGGCGATGATCGAGTTCACGCCGACAGGCGATATCGTCACGGCCAACCAGAACTTCCTCGGCACGCTGGGCTACACGCTGGGCGAAATCCAGGGCCGCCACCACAGCATGTTCGTCGAGCCCGGCTACGCCCGGTCCGGCGACTACCAGGAGTTCTGGCGCAAGCTGCAGGCGGGCGAGTTCTTCTCCGCCGAGTTCAAGCGGTTCGGCAAGGGCGGCAAGGAGATCTGGATCCAGGCCTCCTACAACCCGATCTTCGACCATCGGGGCAGGGTCACCAAGGTGGTCAAGTTCGCCACCGACGTGACGGCCCGCGTCGCGGCGGTCGACTCGATCGCGCAAGGCCTGGAGCAGCTGGCCCGGAACAATCTGACCCACCGGGTGCCTCAGCTCGCCGATCCGACCTTCGAGAAGCTGCGCGCCGACTTCAACAACGCCATGAACGCCCTCGACGAGACGCTGGCCGCGGTGTCCGCGTCGAGCACCAGCGTCGGCGGCGGTTCGGCGGAGATCGCGGCGGCGTCCGACGACCTCTCGCGCCGCACCGAGCAGCAGGCCGCGAGCCTGGAAGAGACCGCAGCGGCCCTGGACGAGATCACCGCCACGGTGAAGCGCAGCGCCGACGGCGCGAAGCAGGCGTCCGCCGCGGCCTCCGAGGCGCGAACCGACGCCCAGAAGTCGGGCGACGTGGTGCGCGAGGCTGTGGCCGCGATGGGTGAGATCGAGAGCTCGGCCCAGCAGATCACCCAGATCATCGGCGTGATCGACGAGATCGCGTTCCAGACCAACCTGCTGGCCCTGAACGCCGGCGTCGAAGCCGCCCGCGCCGGGGACGCCGGCAAGGGCTTCGCGGTCGTCGCGTCCGAAGTCCGCGCGCTGGCCCAGCGCTCGGCGGAAGCCGCCAAGGAGATCAAGACCCTCATCGCCACCTCGACGAGCCAGGTCGGGCGCGGCGTGAAACTGGTCGGCGACACCGGCGAGGCGCTCACCGGCATCGTCAACAAGGTCACTCAGATCGACGGCCTCATCGCCGAGATCGCCCAGTCGTCGCAGGAACAGGCCACGGGCCTGAGCCAGGTGAACACGGCGGTCAACCAGATGGACCAGGTCACGCAGCAGAACGCGGCCATGGTCGAGGAAGCCACGGCCGCAGCGGCCAATCTGCGCGCAGAGTCGCAGGAACTGACGCGGTTGATCGGACGGTTCCAGACCGGTGCGGCGTCCGGCCGCTCCACCCGCCTGGAGCTGGTCGCCGAGACCTCGCGTCGCCCGGCGCCCAACCCTGTCGCCCGACAGCACGCCAAGCTGGCGGCCGCCGTCGGCGCAGAGTCCGAGTGGAGCGAATTCTGATGAGCGTCGAGACCGCGAAAAACGGTGAGAAGCTCGAGCTGATCTCGTTCGAGATCGCTGGCCAGGGGTTCTGCATCGACACGCAGTCCGTGCGCGAAATCCGCGGATGGACCCCGCCCACGCTGATGCCCAATGCGCCGCCCTACGTTCTGGGCGTGATCAACCTGCGGGGCGTGGTGATGCCGGTCCTGGACCTGCGCGCCCGTCTGGGGTTCGGCGACACGTCGGCCACCTCGCGGCACGTGTACGTCGTCGTCCAGCAGGACGATCGCGTGGTGGGCCTCATGGTCGACGCCGTGCAGGAGACCTTCTCGGTGGATCCCGAGATGCTGCACGCGCCGCCTCGCATGGACTACGGCGACGCGCCGCCGCTGGTGGACGCCATCCTCACGCTCGAGGGGCGCATGTTGTCCCGCCTGGTGCTCGGCTCCCTGCTGCCCGAGCCCGCCGAGGCGCCCCTCCAGGCGGCGCTGGTCGCGGCCTAGCCCGTCAGCCGAACCGCAAGCCCGCTCTCCGAAGCTCGGCGAACAGCCTCTGAAGACTGACGAGGTTGCTGGCGCGATGCGCCACCAGGGGCGGAGAGAGCAGCACGTCGCCCGGCACGTAGACGCCCATGTGGTCCCGTTTGCACAGGCCCCGGGCGATCAGCGCGCTGACCCGGCGCCGGACCGTTTCCGCCGGCAACCCCATGGTCCGCGACAAGGCGAACACGGCCACCCGCTGGCGCAGCGCGTCGTCCACCACCTCATACGGCGCGCCGTCCGGCTCGCCCTCGGCCGCGAGGTGCTGGATGTTGGCGGCGCTCACGAACAGAAACACGATCCCGTCCAGCATGCCCCCCGCCACCGGCGCGGCGGACTCCAGATACCGCAGGACATAGGCCAGCGCCGGGCGCCCCACGATCCGAACGGGCGGCGCGGAAAGGTCCAGAGCGGGCAGCCCGTCCGTGTCCCGCACATCCGCGAACGGCGGATACTGCGCGATGCTCGCGTGGAGCTCCGCGACGCCGCGGTAGGTGCTGTCGTAGAGCGCCCGCGTGGCCTCGGTGGCCAGCTGCTCCTGCGTGACGATGAGGCCACTGGGCAGGAGCTTGCACAGGTCCGCCTCCGTAAGCCGCCGCACGCGCCGCCGCACGGTCTCGAAGGGCATCCCCAGCGATGTCGAGACGCCATGGATGCTCACGGGGCGGCGGAGCTCGTCGGGCACCCCCTGGTCGAAGCGGGCGAAACGCCGGCTCTCCGCATCGTCCGAGATGAGGTGCCGGATGTTGGCGTCCGTGATCGCCATGCGGATCATGGCGTCGATGAAATCGCCGCCGCTGGCGGTCGCCGCGTCCTGGAGAAAGTTTCTGACGAACACAGCCGCGGCGCGGCTGACGGCCGGATGTGGGAGGGCGCCCTGCAAGACTAAGCCATCTCCGAGTTCAACCCGCCCCGCCGTTCGCCCGTTCTGACGGGGGCAACGAATAACTTGGTTTTTGTTCGCTCCGCAATCTTCGGTCGCGTTCTGAGATCAAGATGCACGGACAGCGTGCGCATGGGGCGCCTTGCAGCAATCTGTTGCGCTCCGACGCGGCGACCTTCTTGTTCCCGATCTGTTCGCGCCCCATATCCGGCGCATGCGAAAGCCCCGCGTCCCGTTCAGCGCCGAGATCGCCTGGCGCATCTGGCGGGGCCTCAACGAAGGTCACGGCCTGCGCCGCCTCTGCCGCCAGCCCGGCATGCCCACCCGCGCCACGGTCATGCGCTGGCTGCGCGAGCGGCCCGACTTCGCCGCCACGGCCCAGGCCCTGCGCCGGATGGGCGGCCTCGACGGCGCAGGCCTACCGTCCGGCTTCCGGAACGGGATCGGTGACGTCATCCTCGAGCGGCTGGCCGCGGGCGAGCCCCTGCGCACCATCTGCCGCGACCCCGACATGCCCAGCCGCTCCACCGTCCACACGTGGATGCGGCTCAATCCCGAGTGGGCCCAGGCCATGGCCTGCGCCCGCGACCTGGCCAGCTGGGCCGCCGCCGACGCGCAGATGGCGGCATGGGGATACGGGGACGGGATCGCCAACTTTCCCCGCGCCCAGACGCCCAGGCCTCCCGTGCTGCCCGGTTCGTAACCGAACGGTTCGCCCGTAGGCCCTCAGCGGCGACCGCCCGCGAGCTGGGTCGCGCTGGGACTGGTCCGAAGACGCGCCATGGCGATGCACCCGAGCAGGGGGCCTGCCGCGAGCATCGTGAAAGCCCCCGGCCATCCGAAGGCCTTCCAAACGGGCGCGACGAGCTGGATGCTCACCAGGGTCAGGAGGAAGCCGGCGCAGGTCTGCAAGGTGAGCATCGTGCCGACCGATTCAGGCTCGCTGAGCTCGGCGATGCTCGCGGAGAATTGCGCGGAGTCGGCGATGATCGTGACGCCCCACACGAGGGCCACCGCAATCACGATGAATGGCGGCGCTCCCAACAGCCATCCCATGGTGGCGGCGCAGGCGCCGCTGGCCGCCATCGCGCCGATGGTCACGGTCGTGCGTCCCCAGCGATCGGCGCAGACACCGCCCAGCCAGGCGCCGACCGCACCCACGGCGATCGATGCAAAGGTGGCCATCTCAGCCGTGCTGTAGGGGTCTGCCACGCCCGAGCGCCGGAAGCTTTCGGCCAGGAACACGGCGAGCCAGGTCCACATGGCGTAGAGCTCCCACATGTGGCCGAGGTAACCGAGGTTCGCGAGCCGGAGCGCCGGATTGCGCCATGCCTGGGATATCCGGCCGGCCTGCAGGCGCATCTGGCGGGGCGCGTTCGGGCCGACGCCTGCGAACAGGATGGCCAGCCCGCCGCACGCGGCGAGTCCGGCGGCCGCGAGATAGATCACCCGCCAGTCGAGCTGAGCGAAGGCGGCGAACGCGTGGGGGCTGGCCGAACCGAGGGTCAGGGCGCCGACCAGCAGGCCGACCAGAAGTCCAAGGTCGCCGGAAGCCCAGGTCGCGATCAGGCGCATGCCGATCGGGTAGACCCCGGCCAGGGCCACGCCGGTCAGCAGCCGGAGCGCAAGGATGCCGGCTCCGGTCGGCGGGAGCATCACCAGCACGGTCGAGGCCGCGGCCGCTGACAGGGCCGAGATCATGAATATCCGCCTGGGATCGAAGCGGTCTGGGATGCCGAGCAGGGCGCTTGCGAGCGTTCCGATGACAAAGCCCGCCTGGACGGCGCTGGTGAGCAGCGCGGATTCGAACGCCGAGAGTGGCGCGCTCCGCGCCAGAGCGGAGGCCGCCGCGGCTGACGCGAACCAGACGGCCATGGCGGTGACCTGAGCGAACAGGATGACAGCGATGGAGGGCCATTTGCGGGCCACGCCACGGCCCGCAGAACGCTGCGCTTCGGCAGGTTTGGCTCTAAGGGGTCCTGGCTCGGTCAAGGTCAGGCTCCGCCCCCGCTAAGCGGCGGGGATGTTCGAAGGCGACGTCTTCGGGCCGCGGCGGCGGGCGGCGCCCGGATGGTTCTCCTCCAGACGGGGGCCACGCCCGAACAGCTTCTCGCGGTAGGTGCCCGGCGCATAGTCCATCTTGAAGAGTCCGCGTCGCTGCAGTTCGGGCACCAGGTGCTCCACCACGTCGGCAAAGGTCTCCGGCATGACCGCATAGGCGAGGTTGAACCCGTCCAGATCGGCCGCGTTCGCCCAGGCCTCAAGTTCGTCGGCGATGCGTTGCGGACCGCCGACAAGCACCGGGCCGCCGCCGCCGAGCCCGACGGATCGCGCTATGCTGTCGAGGTCGCGATGGTCTCCCGGAGCGCTCGCCGTGAAGGCGGCTGCGGCGCCCTGTATGGCATTGCTCGACGCGGCGGATGCGGTGACGACCTCCGGGTTGGCGAAGTCGATACCGGTCCATCCGGAGATCAGCGCCAGGGCGCCGGCTGCGCTTACGTATTGCTTGTAGTCTGCGAACTTGGCCTCGGCCTCCTCGTCCGTCGCCCCGGTGATGATGGTGGCCAGCGCGAACACCTGGATGTCCGTCGCCGCGCGGCCGGCCTCGACAGCCAAAGCTCGAAGCCTGGCGACGTCCGCCGCCATCTTGCTCCGCGAATTGCCGCCGACGAAAACGCACTCCGCATGGCGGGCCGCGAAGCTGGTCCCCTTGGACGACGATCCGGCCTGGTAGAGGACCGGCGTGCGCTGCGGCGACGGCTCGCATAGGTGCACCCCGTCGACACGGAAGTACTCCCCGTCATGAACGACGCGATGGACCTTCGACGGATCGGTGAAAACCCCGGACTCGCGGTCGGCCTGGCGCGCGTCCTCCTCCCAGCTGCCTTCCCAGAACCCGTACTGGATATCCATGAACTCTTCGGCGATGTCGTAACGCACGTCGTGGGCCACCTGCTGGCGGGCTCCCGCCCCCTTCGCGCCGCTATCCAGGTAGCCGGTCACGATGTTCCAGCCGATCCGGCCATCCGTCATGTGGTCGAGCGTCGACATCCGGCGTGCGAACGGCAGGGGTGGCTCGTGCGACAGGTTCACCGTCGCCGCGAACGCGAGATGCTGCGTCGCCTGCGCCATCGGCGGGATCACCAGAAGCGGGTCGTTGGTCGGCACCTGGACCGCCTCGCGGAGCGCGGTACCCGGACTGCCGCCATAGACGTCGTAGACGCCCACCACGTCGGCCAAAAACAGCGCGTCGAACTTGCCGCGCTCAAGCAACCTGGCGAGGTCCACCCAGTGATCGGTGTGCTTGTAGTTGGCCGACCGGTCGCGAGGGTGTCGCCAGAGGCCCTGGGACTGATGGCCCACGCAGTTCATGGCGAAGGCGTTGAGGCGGAGCTCGCGAACCATTGGATCTCTCCCTTGGCTGATCAGCCTAGCCAGACTTCAAAAATTGGTCAATTGACCAAAGTCGAGGATGCAGCCAGCATCTGACCCCTGCTGGCCCGCCGCCGGCCGCCGCGACCATGCTATGTGGAGCTGATGACGAACCCGCCTGAGACCCGCACGCCCCGGATCGGCGCATGGCTTTCGAGCACCCGCGAAGGCGCAGGCCGGTACCAGGCCGGACGGGACCGCGTCGCGCAGATCCTGGATACGGCGCTCGAGATCATCTTGGAGGGCGGCTATCACGCGCTGTCGCTGCGGGAAGTGGCGCGGCGTTGCGGCGTGCGGATGGGCGCCGTCACCTACTACTACAAAGGCCGAGCGGACCTGCTCCAGGACGTCCTGAACATGGTGCTCGTGCCGTACGCGGACCGGTTCAACGAGATCGAACACGTCCCGGGCGCGACCGCCGAACAGAAGCTGGAGCAGATCATCCGGCTGCTTCTCGAGGACATACAGACCCGGCGGACAACCGGCCTCTTCCCGCACCTGTGGGCGCTGGCCAACCATGATCCGTTTGTCGCCCAGGCGGTCGACAGCATCTACATTCTCGAACGCCTGCGGCTGGTCCCCCTTATCGGTGAACTCAATCCGGGCCTTGCCCCACGGGAGCGCGAGACGCTCGCCCTGTTCGTCGCGGCGTCCATCGCCGGATCAACGATGTTCGTCGGCGCCGGCAAGCCCTGGGCCGGCGAACTGCCGCTCTACGCCGCGATCGCGTGCCGGGCGCTGATCGATGTCGTGAAGACAATCACCCCGGAGCAGTTGCAGGCCTACGGCTGGCGGCCCGTTGCGGAGCCACCGGAATGGACACCGCCCACGGTGTTGCCCGATGCGGCGTACCGAGCCCTTGTCGATGGCGCGCTGGGGCATGCCCCCGCGGCCGCGGCGAGAGACGGCGTCCACGAAAGCGCGCCCGCGCCGCTCGCTACGGTGTCTAGCTAAACCGGTCGCCCAGGTAGACCCGCCGCACTTCCGGGTCGTCCACGATCTCGTCCGGCGAGCCCTCGAACAGCACTTCGCCCGCGTGGATGATCGAGGCGCGGTCGATGATGTCCAGCGTTTCGCGGACGTTGTGGTCAGTGATCAGGATGCCGATGCCGCGCTGCTTGAGGTAGCTGATGACCTCGCGGATGTCGGCGATGGCCAGGGGGTCGATGCCGGCGAACGGCTCGTCCAGCAGCATGAAGCTGGGCTCGGAGGCCAGCGCGCGGGCGATTTCGACGCGGCGGCGCTCGCCGCCCGAGAGCGAGACGGCGGGCGAGTTCTTCAGATGCTCGATGTGCAGCTCTTCCAGGAGCTGGTTGACCGTCTCGCGGGCCTTCTTGTTGTCGTTCTGGCGCAGCTCGACCACGGCCATGACGTTTTCCCAGACGCTCATGCCGCGGAAGATCGAGGTCTCCTGCGGCAGGTAGCCCACACCCATGCGGGCGCGCTGGTACATCGGCTGCGCCGTGATGTTCTCGCCGTCGAGATAGATCGCGCCGTAGTCGGCCGGGATCAGGCCGGTGATCATGTAGAAGGTCGTGGTCTTGCCGGCGCCGTTGGGGCCGAGCAGGCCCGCCACCTCGCCGCGGCAGAGGCGCAGGCTCACGCCCTTCACCACCGCGCGGCCACGGAACGACTTGCCGACGTTGTCGACGACCAGCCCCTCGGAGGGGATGGCGCCCTGCGCCTTCGGACCCTGGGCGGCGACCCGCTGCGGCGCGTTCACTTCTTGGGGCTTTCCGACTTCTTCGAGGGATAGAAGACGCCGCGCGGGCGGTTCTTCGAATTGGCGCCCGCGCCGCCGCCGACCATGCGGCCCTCGCCGGTGGCGGTGTTGAACACCATCCGGCTGCCGCGCAGCACGTTCTCGTCCTGCACGGCGACCACGTCGCCGGTCAGGGTGACGGTCTCGGCCTGCACGTCATAGACGCCGGCGTCGCCGCGCACGCGCTGGTTCTTGGCGGTCACGTAGAAGACGTTGCCGGTCGCCTCCATGCGGAGCATCTCGCCGCAGGCGCTGGTCCCGCCGGTCGACGTTCCGGGCGCCGACGACTTCACCTCCAGGATCGCCTTCAGCACGTCAGCCCGCAGCCGGGCGTCGCCCTGCAGCGCCTCGGCCTTGCCGCGCCACGTGGAGATGCAGGTCTTGTTCTGCACCTCGAGCTCGTCGGCGGTGATGTCGATGGGGCCGTCCGAGCTGGGGCCCAGGCCCTTGGCCATCACGGGGCCCGCCAGCAGAACCGCGCCCAGGAGGGCGGGGGCGAAGACGGAAACGGAACGGAACGACGTCATGACTGCCCTTGCTCGCCGCATCACTTCTTCTGCTCGAGGCGGGTGCGGACACCGCCCTTGAAGACCATGCGGTCGCCCTTGCCGTACACGCCATAGGACTCCGCGCTGATTTCTCCAAGACCTCCCGCGCCCTGAATGGGGCCTGAACCGACGACTTCGCCGGTCTTGGTGTCGAACAGCGAGGCGGCGGTGGCGAAGGCGTTCTTGTTGTCGGCCATGCGCACGCCGTTGGACAGTTCCAGCTTGCCGGTCTGCTCGTGGAAGATGCCCGAGGCGCCGTTGATGCGCATCTGGTCGGGGCCGTTCTCGTCGAGCACCAGGGCGGGCTTCTGCAGCACCACGCGCTGGTAGTCCTTGGGGTCGCGGACCGCCGAGTCGGCGGTGAGCGTGAAGGCGCGGCCCTTGTCGTCGCGGCCGACGAAGCGGGGGTTCATCAGCTTGATGGGCTCGTCGCCCACCCGGGCCGCCTTGGGCTGGGCGTTGAAGGTGGACCAGGCCACGCTGCCGATCAGGCCGGCGAAGATCAGCGCGATCGCGGCCGGCAGCGCCACGCGCAACGTGCGGATCAGGCGCGAACGGCGACGCCAGCGCTCGAAATCGGCGCGCCGGGGCTCCGACAGCGGAGACGGGGGGAGCGGGGCTTGCGGCAGGGCGGGATCGGCGGCCGTCATGGGACCTACCTAGGTATGGGCGAAGATGTCCGCATCCTCCCAGCCCGCAACATCGAGCAGGGCGCGGTGCGGAAGGAACTCGAAACAGGCGCGGGCCAGGTGGTCGCGACGCTCGCGCACCAGCATGGCGTCCAGCCGCTCGCGCAGGGCATGCAGGTGCAGCACGTCCGAGGCGGCGTAGGCGATCTGGTCGTCGGAAAGCTTGGCCGCGCCCCAGTCCGAGCTCTGCTGGGCCTTGGACAGGTCGACGCTGAGCAGCTCGCGCGTCACGTCCTTCAGGCCGTGGCGGTCGGTGTAGGTGCGGGCCAGCTTCGAGGCGATCTTGGTGCAGTAGACGGGGGCGGTCACGACCCCAAGGTGCAGCCAGAACATGGCGATATCGAAGCGGCCGAAGTGGAAGATCTTCACGACCGCCGGATCGGTCAGCAGGCGCTTCAGGTTGGGGGCGTCGTAGGTCTCGCGGTTCAGCTTCACCACATGGGCGTCGCCGCCGCCGTCCGACAGCTGCACGACGCACAGCGGGTCGCGGCCCAGGCGCAGGCCCATGGTCTCGGAATCGATCGCGACGGCGGTCGCGCTCGCCAGCGCGTCGGCCGGCAGGTCCCCTTCATGAACGTAGGTCGTCACTTCGCCTCGACAGTCCGACACGGGTTCTCACGCCCGCTCCCGGGCCCCGTCTTCGGCTGTCTTTAGATGATCCGCCGCCCTGCCGATAGGGGCGGGGCGGTGGGCGTTAGGGCCTAGATCTCGACCATGTCGAAGTCCGACTTGGGCGTTCCGCACAGCGGGCATACCCAGTCGGCCGGAATGTCGCCCCAGCGGGTTCCGGGCGCCAGCCCTTCGCCCGGGTCGCCGGCCTCCTCGTCGTAGAGGTAGCCGCAGGTCCGGCACTGCCAGGTCTTGTAGGGCGCTTGGGTCATGGGCGGTCCCGGGATGTGGCGAAGGCCAGCCGCAGGGTCTCCAGGCTGGTCGTGCGAATCGCGTCGAGCTGGGTGTCGGGGTCGACCAGCCACTGCACCGACAGGCCCAGCAGCAGGCTGCCCACCATCAGGGCGGCGGCCTGCGGATCGACCTCGCGGCGGATCGACCCCTCCGCCTGGCCGCGCTCGACCAGCGCCGCCAGCCGGCCCTTCACCAGCTCGTGCGAGTGGGCGAAGGCGGCCCGCAGGGGCGAGGCGTCGGCCACGGCTCCCGCCAGCAGCATGAAGTAGGCCCGCGTGGCTTCCCCGTCGCCCAGGTGCCGCAGGTACAGGTCCACATAGGCCAGCACCGCCTCCAGCCCGCCCAGGTCGGCGATGTGGTGGCCGTCCAGCAGGGCGTTCTGCCGCTCGTGCAGGTCGGCGATCAGGGCCTCGATCAGCCCGTCCTTGGATCCGAACTTCTGGGTGGCCAGGCCGCGACTGTAGCCGGCGCTGCGCCCGATCGCCTCGAAGGTGGCGGCCGAAACGCCCCGTTCGGCGACCACGTGGGCCGTCGCGTCCAGCAGCCGCCGCTCGGATTCGTCGCGTCGTTCCGCCTGGGTGCGTCGCCCGACGGCGACCTGGGCAGCGTTGGTCATGGGAGAACCGTACTTATTTGTTGAACGTATAGCAAGTTACTCGTAGTCTGATGGTCGAGGCGGGCGCCGGTCTCGGACGCCCCGTTGAGGACGCCAGCATGATCCCCGATCACATCGCCAAGACCATCATCGACCCCAAGGCCTACGCCGCCGGCCAGCCCATCGACGAGGCCTTCACCTACCTGCGCCGCGAGGCGCCGCTGGACGTGGCCCATCCCGAGGGCTTCGATCCGTTCTGGGTGGTCACCCGCCAGGACGACATCCGCCAGGTCGAGCTGCAGAACGAGCTGTTCCACAACGGCGACCGCTCGACCGTGCTGACCACCATCGAGGCCGACCTGAAGGTGCGCCAGATGATGGGCGGCTCGCCGCACCTGGTCCGCTCGCTGGTCCAGATGGACAACCCCGACCACGGGAACTACCGCCGCCTGACCCAGCCGTCGTTCGCGCCCCAGAACCTGCGCGCGCTCGAGGCGCGGATCCGCGAGATCGCCCGCGGCTTCATCGACCGCATGGCCGCCAAGGGCGACCGCTGCGACTTCGCCAAGGACGTGGCCTTCCTCTACCCGCTGCACGTGGTCATGGAGGTGCTGGGCGTGCCCGAGGCCGACGAGCCGCGCATGCTGAAGCTCACCCAGGAGTTGTTCGGCAGCGCCGACCCCGAGCTCAACCGCGCCCAGGGCAAGGTCGACGACACCGACCAGGCGCTGGCCAACCTGCAGGCCACGGTCGCCGACTTCATCGTCTACTTCAACGAGATGACCGAGGATCGCCGGCGCAATCCGCGGGACGACCTGGCCAGCGTCATCGCCAACGGCCAGATCGACGGCCAGCCGCTGGGCCACCTCGAGGCCATGAGCTACTACATCATCGCCGCCACCGCCGGCCACGACACCACCTCCAGCACCACCGCCGGCGCCCTCTGGGCCCTGGCCGAGCGCCCGGCGCAGTTCCGCGCCGTCAAGCAAGAACCTAGCCTGATCAAAGGCTTGGTCGAAGAATCGATCCGCTGGGAGACCCCGGTGAAGCACTTCATGCGCACCGCCACCGCCGACACTGAACTGGCCGGCCGCAAGATCGCCAAGGGCGACTGGCTGATGCTCAGTTACCCTTCCGGCAACCGCGACGAAGCCGTCTTCGACAATCCCTTCGACTTCGACGTCACCCGCGCCAACAACAAGCACGTCGCCTTCGGCTACGGCGCCCACGTCTGCCTGGGCCAGCACCTGGCCCGGATGGAAATGCGCATCCTCTGGGAGGAACTCCTCCCCCGCCTCGAGTCGGTCGAACTGGACGGCCAGCCCCGCCGTATGGAAGCAAGCTTCGTCTGCGGCCCGAAATCGGTGCCGATCCGCTTCAAGATGCACTGAGGTCTGGAGAGGGTGGCGACCACCCCCGACGGTGGTGCCCAGGAAAGGACTCGAACCTTCACGGCCGTTAAGCCACTGGCACCTGAAGCCAGCGCGTCTACCAATTCCGCCACCTGGGCCCCGTCCGTCGGATCGGGAGGCGGCTACTTATGGCAAGGTCTGGACGGCGTCAACGGGGCCTTGGCGAGAGTCTTTCACCCCATGGCGTTGAAGGTGCGACGCCATGCCCCCTCCGTTGCTGCGCGCCAGGGGGAGCATGCATTGCGGCGCGCCGCCGCATCGTCTAATCCGCAGGCGACTTCCAGGGGTATTTGAGACCGCCATGCAGAACCTCGTCACCGTCTTCGGGGGCTCCGGCTTCGTCGGCACGCAGGCCGTCCGGTTTCTGGCCAAGGCCGGGTGGAACGTCCGCGTCGCCGTTCGCAACCCGAACCTGGCCTACAAGATGCGCCTGCTGGGCGATGTGGGGCAGATCGACGTCGTCCAGGCCAACATCCGCGACCGCGCCTCGATCGATCGCGCGCTGCAGGGCGCCAGCGCTTCGCTGAACCTCGCCGGCGTGCTGCGCGAGACCGGCCGCCAGGGCTTCCAGGCCATCCATGCGATGGGCGCGAAGACGGTGGCCGAGGCGGCGACGGCCCAGGGCGTGGGCCGGGTCGTCCAGATGTCGGCCATCGGCGCCGACCCCGACGGCCCGTCGAAGTACGCCCGCACCAAGGCCGAGGGCGAGGCTGCGGTGCGCGAGGTTCGCCCTGACGCTGTGATCGTGCGGCCCTCCATCGTGTTCGGCAACGGCGACGGCTTCTTCAACCGCTTCGCCGCCATGGCCCAGGTGTCGCCGGCCCTGCCACTGATCGGCGGCGGCGAGACGCGCTTCCAGCCGGTCTTCGTGGGCGACGTCGGGCGCGCTCTGGCCCGTGTCGTGAGCGACGCCGAGGCGGCGGGGCAGACCTACGAGCTGGGCGGCCCCGGGGTCTTCACGTTCAAGGCGCTGATGGAGATGCTGCTGGCCGAGACCGGGCAGCGGCGTCTGCTCGTTCCGGTGCCGTGGCCCGTGGCGCGGATGTTGGGAAGCGTGGCCGACTTCGGGTCGTTCCTGTTGCCCCCGCCTGTCACGGCCGACCAGGTCGAAAGCCTGACGGTCGACAATGTGGTCAGCGGCCAATACCCGGGCCTCAGGGACCTGGGCGTGACCCCAACGACGCTGGAAGCGATCCTGCCGACCTACCTCTACCGCTACCGCAAAGGCGGCCAGTACGCCGACCAGGACGCGCGCGAGATGGAAGCCGGCCGGGCTTAGGGGTTCTCAATTCGCTGCTCGGTCCCGGGCGGCAATTCCAGAAGTCCCAGTGACCATTCGCCGTCGGGTCGGCGGGTCAGCGTCACATGGAAGGTCGGGCCCTTGCCGCCGCTGTTCATGTACCAGCAGTGGATGACGTCCTCATCGACGGCGAGGAACTCCAGCAGCTCGGCGTGCACATAGGAGCCGATGCGCTCGGAGATCGCCGCTCCGACGTCGAGCGCTCCGATCCTGCGCATCAGGCGAAGTTCAGCAGCGCCAGGCCCACGCCGCCGATCGCAATCCGCAGCCAGCCGAACGGCGCGAGGCCGCGGCTGGTGACGACCGCCAGCATGGTGCGGATGACCACGATCGCCACCAGGAATGCGACCACGAAGCCGATGGCGATCAGCGGCATCGTGTCGGCGGTCAGCTGATCGCGGCTCTCCCAGGCGTCGAGCACGAAGGCGCCTAGCATGGTCGGGATCGCCAGGAAGAACGTGAACTCGGCGGCCGCGCGCTTCTCCACGCCGAACAGCATGCCGCCCACAATGGTGGCGCCCGAGCGCGAGACGCCCGGCATCATCGCCAGCACCTGGAACAGGCCGATGGCCAGCGCCTTCAGGATCGGCAGCTTGAAGGGATCGTGCGCCACGGGCTTGGGCGCGAGGCGGTCGATGAACAGGAGGACAATGCCCCCGATGATCAGCGAGATGCACTGGACCGTCGGATTGTCGAACAGCACCGCCTTGATGAAGTCGTGGAAGATCAGGCCCAGCACGACCGAGGGGAGAAACGCCACGATCACGGTCAGCGCGAACTTGCGCGCCTCGGGGTCGGTGGGCAGGCCGACCACCTGCTTCCAGAGCTTACCGAAGTAGAGGACCACCACGGCCAGGATCGCGCCCAGCTGGATCATCACCGCGAAGGTGTCCCAGAAGCCGTTGGGCAGCCCTAGGGCCTGCTTGGCCAGCAGCATCATGCCGGTCGACGAGACCGGAATGAACTCTGTCAGGCCCTCGATGATCCCCAGGATGACGGCATAGACCCAGTCCGGCAGCACGGCGCACTCACTTCAAAACGCGAGGGATTCGGCGACGACCGACCCGTACTCCGACCATAGGCAGAAACGCAATGATCTCAAAATTGGACTAAATACGCCCGAGGTCGATCCATGCTTCCGCTGAACGCTTCAAACGCCTGCTGATATACTCCATAAAATAGACAATAGCCTTTCCAGCGCCGAAATCGCGCCCTAGATGGCCGGCTCGGACAGATTGAGAGGCCCGCTATGGCCGAGCGCATGCTGAAATTCACGGTCACGCCGCGGGCGACGCCCGAGAAGCGGGACGCCACCGCGCGTGCGGGCGACTTCCACGAGATCTATCGCGAGTTCATCGACGCGAAGGCGACCGAGCAGGCCTCACGCTGCAGCCAGTGCGGCGTGCCGTTCTGTCAGACGCACTGTCCGCTCCACAACAACATCCCCGATTGGCTGCGGATGACCGCCGAGGGGCGGCTGGAGGAAGCCTACCAGCTCTCCCAGGCCACCAACGCCATGCCCGAGGTCTGCGGCCGCATCTGCCCGCAGGACCGGTTGTGCGAGGGCAACTGCGTGATCGAGCAGTCGGGCCACGGCACCGTCACCATAGGCTCGGTCGAGAAGTACCTGACCGACAAGGCCTGGGAGATGGGCTGGGTGAAGCCGCTAGCGGCAGGCGAGGCGCGCGGCCAGTCGGTGGGAATCGTGGGCGCCGGACCGGCGGGTCTGGCGGCTGCGGAACGCCTGCGCGAGCTGGGCTATGACGTCACCGTCTATGACCGCCACGACCGCCCCGGCGGCCTTCTGGTCTACGGCATCCCCGGCTTCAAGCTGGAGAAGGACATCGTCGAGCGCCGCACGCGCCGGCTGGCCGAAGGCGGGGTCACGTTCGCGTTGAACTTCGAGGTGGGTCGCGACGCTTCGCTCGCCGAGCTGCGGGCGAAGCACGACAGCGTTCTGGTCGCCACGGGCGTCTACGCTGCGCGCGACATGGCGATCCCCGGCGCCGGCTCGACGGGCGTGGTCGCGGCGCTGGATTATCTGATCGCCTCCAACCGCAAGGGCCTGGGCGACGCCGTGCCCGAATTCGATTCGGGCGCCCTGGACGCGCAGGGCAAGGCGGTGGTCGTGGTCGGCGGCGGCGACACGGCTATGGACTGCGTGCGCACCGCCATTCGCCAAGGCGCGACCTCGGTCACCTGCCTCTACCGCCGCGACCGCGCCAACATGCCGGGTTCGGACCGCGAGGTGAGCCATGCGGTGGAAGAGGGCGTGGTCTTCGAATGGCTCGCCGCCCCCAAGGCCGTGACCGGCGACGCCCTGAGGGCCGCCGGCGTGGTTGCCGCGCGCATGCGCCTGGGCGCCCCGGACTCTTCGGGCCGGCAGGCGCCGGAGGAGGTTCCGGGCGGCGACTTCGACCTCTCGGCGGACCTGGTTATCAAGGCCCTGGGTTTCGACCCCGAAGACCTGCCGACCGCGTTCGCCGCGCCCGAGCTGGCCGTCACCCGCTGGGGCACTGTGAAGGCCGACCTTCGCAACCTGCAGACCTCGATCCCGGGCGTCTTCGCCGCCGGTGACATCGTGCGCGGCGCCTCGCTCGTCGTCTGGGCCATCCGCGACGGCCGCGACGCCGCCGAGGCTATCCACCGCTACCTCGAGGCGCACGCCCGCGCCGACCTGATCGCCGCGGAGTGACGATCATGAGCGACTTCACCACCCGCTACGAACGCGACCGCGCCCGCCTCATCGAGGCCAACGGCTATGACATCACGCAGCAGCACGACGCCTGTGGCGTGGGCCTGGTCTGCGCCATCGACGGCCAGCCTCGACGCGAGGTCGTGGAACTGGCGATCCGCGCGCTGAAGGCCGTCTGGCATCGGGGCGCGATCGACGCCGACGGCAAGACCGGCGACGGCGCCGGCGTGCTGGTCTCGGTGCCGCAGGACTTCTTCGCCGCCCACGTCGAGCGCATCGGCCACAAGGTGCGCCCCGGGCCCATCGCGGTGGGCCAGGTATTCCTGCCCCGTGTCGATCTCGGGGCCCAGGAAGCCTGCCGGACCATCGTCGAGAGCGAGGCTCTGCGCTTCGGCTTCTACATCTACGGCTGGCGGCAGGTGCCGACCGACACCTCGGTGATCGGCGAGAAGGCCAACGCCACGCGGCCCGAGATCGAGCAGATCATGCTGTCGCCGCCCAAGGGCCTGGAGGGCGAGGCGCTGGAGCGGGCGCTGTTCCTCTGCCGCAAGCGGATCGAGAAGCGCGTGGCCGCGGCCAACATCCAGCACTTCTACATCTGCTCGCTGTCGGCCCGGGCGCTGATCTACAAGGGCATGTTCCTGGCCCAGCACATCGACGAGTTCTACCCGGACCTCACCGACCCGCGCTTCAAGGCAGCGGTGGCGGTGTTCCACCAGCGCTATTCCACCAACACCTTCCCCGAGTGGCGGCTGGCCCAGCCGTTCCGGATGCTGGCGCACAACGGTGAGATCAACACCGTGAAGGGCAACATCAACTGGATGAAGAGCCACGAGATCCGCATGGCGGCCGGGGCCTTCGGCGACTACCAGGACGACATCAAGCCGGTGATCCAGCCGGGCGGATCGGATTCCGCGGCGCTGGACAACACCTTCGAGGTGCTGGTGCGAGCGGGCCGCGAGGCGCCGATGGCCAAGACGCTGCTGATGCCCGAGGCCTGGGCGGCGCGCTCGCCCGAGCAGATCAAGGACAGCCACAAGGCGCTCTTCTCGTACTGCAACGCGGTGATGGAGCCATGGGACGGTCCCGCCGCCATCTGCGCCAGCGACGGCCGCTGGGTGGTGGCCGGCAAGGACCGCAGCGGGCTGCGGCCGATGCGCGTGGCCGAGACGTCGGACGGGCTGCTGATCGTGGGCTCCGAGGCCGGCATGTGCCGCGTCGAGGAGAGCCGGATCGTCCGCAAGGCCCACGTCGAGCCCGGCCGGATGATCGCCGTCGATCTGGTCGAAGGCCGCCTCTACCACGAGGAGGCGATCCTCGACCGGCTGGCGTCCGAGCACCCCTACGACAAGTGGCTGGGCAACATGGTCGAGCTGGAGGCCCGCATCGGCCCCGGCGACGAGCCGCGGATGTACGCCCGCGAGGAGCTGGTCCGCCGGCAGACCGCCGCCGGCCTGACCCTCGAAGATCTGGAGCTGATCCTTGCGCCCATGGTGGAGGAGGCGAAGGAGGCCGTGGGCTCGATGGGCGACGACACGCCGCTTGCGGTGTTGTCGAACCAGTACCGGCCGCTCAGCCACTTCTTCCGGCAGAACTTCAGCCAGGTGACCAACCCGCCGATCGACTCGCTGCGCGAGACGGCGGTCATGAGCCTGAAGACCCGGTTCAAGAACCTCGGGAACATCCTGGCCGAGGACGAGACCCAGACCGACGTCTTCGTCATGGAAAGCCCAGTGCTGACCACCGGCATGTTCCTGCGGGTCGTGGGCGAGATCGGCGAGAAGAACATCGCCGTCGTCGACTGCACCATGCCGATCCCGGCGCCCGAGGCTCAGTCCGGCGACGCGCTGCGCGCCAACCTGGACCGCATCCGCGCCGAGGCCGAGGACGCGGCGCTGCGCGGTTGTTCCACCATTGTGCTGACCGACGAGGCGTCAGGGCCGGATCGTGTGGCGCTGCCGATGATCCTGGCGACGGGCGGGGTGCATGCCTGGCTCGTGAGCAAGGGACTGCGCAGTTACGTCTCCATCATCGTCCGCTCGGCCGAGTGCCTGGATACGCACGCCTTCGCGGTGCTGGTCGGCGTCGGCGCCACGGCGGTGAACGCCTACCTGGCGCAGGACAGTTTCCTGGATCGGCTGGAGCGGGGCCTGACGGGCGACCTTGGCCTTCGTGACCTGTGCCTGAACCACAAGAAGGCCATCGAGGGCGGGCTGCTCAAGATCATCTCCAAGATGGGCATCTCGGTGATCTCGTCGTACCGCGGCGGCTACAACTTCGAGGCCGTCGGCCTGTCGCGCAGTCTGGTCGCCGAGTTCTTCCCCGGCATGCCGTCGCGCATCTCGGGTATCGGCCTTGCCGGGATCGAGGCCAAGGCGGTCGAACTGCACCGCAAGGCTTGGGATCCTGCGGCGATCAGCCTGCCGGTGGGCGGCTTCTACAAGGCCCGCCGCTCGGGCGAGGCCCACGCCTTCGAGGCGCGGATGATCCACGTGCTGCAGTCGGCCTGCGACCGCGGCGACTATGGCCTCTACAAGCGCTTCTCCGAGGGCGTGCGGACCTTCCCGGCCATCCAGCTGCGCGACCTCCTCGACATCCGCGCCGAGGGCAAGCCCGCGCCGCTGGAAGAGGTCGAGAGCGTCAATGAGATCCGCAAGCGCTTCGTCACGCCGGGCATGAGTCTGGGGGCGCTGAGCCCCGAGGCGCACGGCGTGCTCAACATCGCCATGAACCGGATCGGCGCGAAGAGCGTCTCGGGCGAGGGCGGCGAGGACCGCGCCCGCTACAAGCCGCTGCCCAACGGCGACAACCCCAACTCGGCGGTGAAGCAGATCGCTTCGGGCCGGTTCGGCGTGACGGCCGAGTACCTGAACCAGTGCCGCGAGATCGAGATCAAGGTCTCCCAGGGCGCCAAGCCTGGCGAGGGCGGGCAGCTGCCCGGCTTCAAGGTGACCGAGCTGATCGCCAAGCTGCGCCATGCGACGCCGGGCGTGACGCTGATCAGCCCGCCGCCGCACCACGACATCTACTCGATCGAGGACCTGGCCCAGCTCATCTACGATCTGAAGCAGATCAACCCCGACGCCCGGGTGACCGTGAAGCTGGTCGCCATGACCGGCATCGGCGCGATCGCGGCCGGGGTCGCCAAGGCGAAGGCCGACACGATCCTGATCTCGGGCAACGTCGGCGGCACCGGCGCAAGCCCGCAGACCTCGATCAAGTACGCCGGCGGGCCGTGGGAAATGGGCCTCTCCGAAGCCCACCAGGTGCTGACCCTGAACAACCTGCGCCACTTCGTGCGCCTGCGGACCGACGGCGGCATCCGCACGGGTCGCGACGTGGTGATCGCCGCCATGCTGGGCGCGGAGGAGTACGGGATCGGGACGGCCAGCCTCATCGCCATGGGCTGCATCATGGTGCGCCAATGCCACTCCAACACCTGCCCGGTCGGCGTCTGCACCCAGGACCAGGCGCTGCGCGCCAAGTTCACTGGCAGCCCGGAGAAGGTGATTAATCTCTTCACCTTCATCGCGGAAGAGGTGCGCGAGATCCTGGCGGGCCTGGGCGCGCGCTCGCTGCAGGAGATCGTGGGCCGCACCGATCTGCTCATGCAGGTGAGCCGCGGCGGCGAGCACCTGGACGACCTCGACCTGAACCCGCTGCTGGTGAAGGCCGACCCGGGCGCGAACAAGCCCTACTCGACGGTCGCCGGCCGCAACGAGGTGCCCGACACCCTCGACGCCCAGATCGTCCGCGACGCCGCTCCGCTGCTGGAGCGCGGCGAGAAGATGCAGCTGACCTACACGGTCCAGAACACGGCGCGCGCCATCGGCACGCGGACCTCGTCGCACATGGTCCGCAAGTTCGGCATGGACGGCCTCGCGCCCGGCCACCTGACCGTCCAGCTCAAGGGGTCGGCCGGCCAGAGCCTGGGGGCCTTCGCGGTCCAGGGGCTGCGGCTGGAAGTGACCGGCGAGGCGAACGACTATGTGGGCAAGGGCCTGTCGGGCGCGACCATCGTGGTGCGGCCGACGCCAGGGCTGGCCAACCCGCACCGCCAGGCGATCATCGGCAACACGGTGCTGTACGGCGCGACGTCGGGCCGCTTGTTTGCGGCCGGGATCGCCGGCGAGCGCTTCGGCGTGCGGAACTCTGGCGCGACCGCGGTCATCGAAGGCTGCGGCGCCAACGGGCTCGAGTACATGACCGGCGGCACGGCGGTGATCCTGGGGCCCGTGGGCTTCAACTTCGCGGCCGGCATGACCGGCGGCATGGCCTTCGTCCACGACCCGGACGGGCGCCTGCGACTGTCCCTGAACGCCGACAGCGTGGTCACCTGCGCGGTGGGCTCGGCGCACTGGCAGGGGGTGCTGAAGGCCCTGGTCGAGGAACACGCCGCCGAGACCGGCTCACCCTTCGCCGCCGACCTCCTGCGCAACTGGGACGTGGCGCTGAAGCAGTTCGTGCAGGTCTGCCCGAAGGAGATGGTTGGGCGGCTGGATCACGCTCTGGAGGCCGAAGAGGGGGTCCACGAGCGGGCGTAAAGCTCCTCCCCCTGGGGGAGGAACTTCATATCCCTTCCGGCTCGGGCCCTACGTACCGCGCCCGCGGCCGGATCAGGCGGTCCTGCTGGCCCTGTTCGATGGCATGCGCGATCCATCCGGCGCAACGCGCGACGCTGAAGAGGGCAAAGGGCGCGTCCCGCGGCAGCTTCAGCGCCTCGCACCCGGCCATCAGGGCGAAGTCGACATTGGCGGCCAGGCCGGTGATCGCCCAGACCATCTCCTGCAGACGCGCAAGCTCCTGCGGCGGCGTGAAGCGCTCCAGCAGGGCGGCCGCGCGGGGATCCCCGTCCGGGTAGAGGTTGTGACCGAACCCTGGGAGGGCTCGGTCATCGGTCAGACGCGCCGCGATCGCCTCGCGTGGGCCCCGCTCGGCGGCTTCCGCGACGAAGCGGCGCACCGCCTCGGTCGCCCCGCCGTGGCGTGGCCCTGAGAGCGTCGACAGTCCCGCCAGCGCTGATGCCGCCAGCGAGGCGCCCGTGGACGCCGCCACCCTTGCCGCAAAGGCCGAGGCGTTCAGCTCGTGGTCGGCCACCAGCACCAGGATGCGACGGATCAGATCCGCGCCGGGCCCGCCGGGCCCCTGGCCCCAGGCCAGCGCCAGACGATTGTGGATCGCGCCGCCGCCCACCTCGCCCGCGATGGCGTCGGTGAGGACATCCAGGAGGGTGGCCGCCTCGACCGCCAGGGCCAGGGGCGCGCGGCCCCGTGCGGGGGGATCGGTCGCCGCTCGCCGCGCCAGGGCCAGATAACCGCGCGTGCGCATGTCGGAGCCGGGCGGCGGTTCCGGCCGGTCGGTGCGCTTGAGCGCCGCGCCGTGGCCGCCGCGCAGCAGGCGGGCGACCGACTCCAGGGTCTCGGTCTCGGCCAGCCGGATCGCGTCGCGCCCGCGGTAGAACAGCCGCCCGCCGCTGACCGTGGTGATCTCGGAACTGAGCACCGGCTCGCCCCAGCTGATCGCGCCTTCGGCGACCTCGGAAATCTTGCGGCTGCGCGACTTGCGCTCCGTCAGCGCGGCGATGTCGGCGGCCCGATAGAGGCTGCGGCGCGGATCGGTCGGATCGGGCCGTACGCTCACGCGTCCCCGGCTCACATAGGCGTACAGCGTCTGCGGCCGCACCTTCAGGCGGGCCTGTGCTTCCTCGGCGGCGATCCAGTCGGTTGGCGGCATTATATATTGATCATATTGATCAAGATTGACGATGACAGGTTGAAGGCATTTCTCTCCCTCCGCAAGAGAGAAGGAGATCCCTATGACCGCTGCTTCCGATGGACTGGAAGGCGTCGTCGCCGCTGAGACCGTGCTGAGCGAAGTGGACGGCGCGAACGGCGTCCTGATCGTCCGCGGCCGTTCGCTGGACGAGCTGGCCGGCCGCACGACCTATGAAGACATGGTCGGCCTGCTGTTCGGCGGCTTCTACGCCGACCTGCCCGCAAATATCCCCGCCGCCCTGGGCGTTGCGCGCGTCGAGGTGTTCAAGGAAGTGGCCGCGCTGGACACCGGCCTGCTGGACCGCACGCCGATCGAGGCCATGCGCGCGCTGACCGCCCGTCTTGGCGATGGCGACGACGCCCAGGTCGCGTTCCGCCTGCTGGCCGCCCCGGCCGTGTTCACCGCTGCGGTGATCCGCGCCCAGGCCGGCGAGGCGCCGGTCGCGCCCGACCCCACGCTGCGCCACGCCGCCGACATCCTGCGCATGCTGCGCGGCGCGACCGCGAGCGCCGCCGAGGCCGACGCGCTGGACACCTACCTGGTGACGGTCGCCGACCACGGCCTGAACGCCTCGACCTTCGCGGCCCGCGTGGTGGCCTCGACCCGAGCGGGACTCACATCGGCGGTTCTGGCGGGGATCAGCGCGCTGAAGGGGCCGCTGCACGGCGGCGCGCCGGGGCCGGTGATCGAGATGCTGGACGAGATCGGCGAGCCCGGGAACGCCCGGGCCTGGATCGAAGGGGCGCTGGCCCGCGGCGACCGGTTGATGGGCTTCGGCCACCGGATCTACAAGGTGCGCGACCCGCGCGCCGATGCCCTGAAGGCCGCCGTGCGCTGGCTGGACGCCCGCCAGGGGCGGCTGGAGTTCGCCGAGGCCGTGGAAGCGGCGGCGCTGGCCATCCTGCGCGAACACAAGCCCAACCGCGCCCTGCAGACCAATGTTGAGTTCTACACGGCGCTGCTCTTGGAGGCGCTCGACTTCCCGCCCAGCGCCTTCACCAACGTCTTCGCCATGGGCCGCGTGGCCGGCTGGCTGGCTCACGCGCGCGAGCAACTCGCCGGTGGCCGACTGATCCGCCCGGCCAGCGTTTACGTCGGGCCGATGCCGAAGAAGGCGGCCTGAAACGCAAAGGGGCGGCAGGTCGCCCTGCCGCCCCTCCGACGCTGTGTGACGCGAGGCCTATTCGGCCGCGATCAGGATCTGCTTGGCCTTGTCGGCGAAGTTGATCTCCTGGAGGTAGCGGATGCCCTCCTCGGCGATGGCGTCGCCCACCATCGCGTCGCCCTCGGAACGCAGTTCCTCCAGGTCGACGTACATGGCGTAGAAGGCTTTGGTGCGGTCGGTGATGATGCCGGCGTTCAGCAGGGTCTTCACCAGCACGCGGAAGATGTTGGCCTGTTCCTTCATCCCCTCGCGACGCGTCTCGTCGGTGATGATGGTGGCGAGCTCGGCGATCACGATGTCGGGGTCGAGACCGAACTCCTCATACAGGCTGCGCTGCTGGGTCGGACCCACCAGGTTGAACAGCAGCGTCTGGAAGCACTGGGCGGCCCAGAGTTCGATGACCTCGTGCTCCTTCTCCGACAGGTGCGGGATGGTCCGGTCGGCCCAAATCTTCCCGAACTTGTGGTGGAAGGCCTCGTCGGTCATGACCAGCTGCATCAGCTTCTTGCAGAGCGGGTCGTTGGTCACCTTGAAGAAGGTCGCGAAGGCGCCCATCGCCAGGCCTTCCACCAGCATCTGCATGCCGATGATCTTCTTGTAGACCTCGGGGCTGCCGATGATGTCGACCAGCAGCGCCTTAAGCGTCGGGCCGCACTCGACCGGGCGCCCCCAGCGCGCCTTGATGTACTTGGCGAAGGCCGTGACGTGGCGGGCTTCTTCGCGGGTCTGGTTGGCGGCGTATTCCTGCGCGCCCTGGTCCTTCAGAACGTGGCAGAGGCTCGCCGAGAGGTTCAGCGCGCCCTGCTCTCCGTGCAGGATCGAGGAGAAGCTGCGCAGCGCGAACTGGTTGACGAACCGGACGCGGTCCTTGCGGTCGGACAGGCGATCCGAGACGTACTTCGTCTGCAGGGACACGACCATGTCCTCCGGCAGGAGCATCTCGTTCTCCATGTCGAAGGGCTCGTCGAAGTCGATGTACCTCTTGTCGAGCGGGTCCCAGAAGTGGTCGTGGGTCGCGCTGATGATCTTGTCGAAAGCGGTCGAGCGGTTGTTGTACCGGTCGAGCTCAAGCATGGACTCGAAGTCGTCGGGGGCAACCGCGTCGTAGATGATGTCCTTGGTGATGTTGCCGTCGGCGGCCATGGGGAGTTCCTCACCTTTTCAAGAGGCGCCACCCTGAGGGCCGGAAGGGCGTGAGTCAAGAAAGTGACGCCGGTGTCACTTTCCTAACCATGCGGAGCCACGGATTCTGCGCGATCGGCGCAGATCAGCGGGTGAGGGCGGGCCGCAGTTCCACGGTCACCGTGGCCCGCTGGGCGGCGCCGGCTACGGCCAGCGGGCGAGCGATCGGAGCGCGGGCCTTCAGATCCGGATGCCAGACCAGCAGCGTGGCCCCGCCGGCTGGAGCGTCCTGCACCACGGCGACGCCCTGCGGGTTCGACTTGGCCGCGAACGGCGTGTCGCTCACGAAAATGAAGGCGATCATGCTGTCGTGGATGTTGCAGCCCAGCGAGACGGCGCCCGGCTTGTCGAACGTGATGCTCCGGGTCTCGTCGCGTCCGTAGAGCTTGAGCTCGAACTTCTTCGGCGCCGAGAACGAATAGACGTGGTGGCGCACCTTATCCTTGTTGGGGAACGAGACGGTCGACCCCAGCGGGACGATCAGCACATAGGGGGTGAACTGGGTGTTCTGCTGGGCCATCACCATGGGCCAGTTCACCTTCATCGGCGTGCCGGGCGCCACACCGCCGGCGGGCCGGATCATGACCACGGCGTCGCGCACAGGCTTGCCGGCCTGGTCGCGGACATCAACGGACACATCGCCGGCGACGGCGGGCGCGGCGGCTAAGGCGACGGCCAGGGCGAGCGGGGCAAGTGTGCGGCGCATGATCCTCAATACCGTCGATCGCCTGAACCGGATGTAAAGGCTTCCCCGTCTAGTTGTGAGGGCTCAATCCGCGCGAGAGGGTGTCATGACTTGGGGCTGGATCGCCCTGGCTGCAGCGGCCGGACTCTCGGCGACGCCGGCCGCCGCCCAGGAGGTCCGCACCCTGGGAAAGCTGTTGCTTACCGGCGGCGTGACAACGGTGGAGGGTTCGGCAGGCGGCGGCCTGGCCACCTGGGCTGTGGTCACCGGTTACGAGACCCGCGAGGGCATTGGCGCCAATGCGCACGCCACCTTGGTCGAACTGCCAGACTATCAGTTCCGGGCCCATGGCGCCGCCGTGGGCCTCTATGACCGCGTCGAGCTCAGCTATACCCGCCAGGCGTTCGACACCCGAGGGACCGGGGCCAAGCTCGGCCTCGGCAAAGGGTTCACGTTCCGCCAGGAGGTCGTCGGCGCGAAGCTGCGGGTGCTGGGCGACGCCATCTACAACCAGGACACCTGGGTCCCGCAGGTTGCGGTCGGCGTGCAGTACAAGAACGCCGACAAGGCCGCGGTCATCGGGCTGCTGGGCGGACAGGATGACGATGGGGTCGACGTCTACGTCGCCGCCACCAAGGTGCTTCTGGCGGAGAGCCTCGTTTTGAATGGCACGCTGCGCGCCACCAAGGCGAACCAGACCGGCCTGCTGGGTTTCGGCGGCCCGGGCGCCGACGATTATACGGTCCAGTTCGAAGGGTCGGCCGGGATGCTGCTGTCCAAGCGCCTCCTGGTCGGGGCCGAATACCGGAGCAAGCCGAACAAGCTGGGCCTCCAGGAGGACGACTGGTTCGATGTGTTCGCGGCCTATGCGGTGAACAAGAACTTCTCGGTCACGGCGGCCTACGCCGATCTTGGAACCGTCGCCACGTTCAAGGGCCAACGCGGCCTCTACCTTTCGCTGCAGGCAGGCTTCTGATGCTCAAGGCCCTCATCATCGCGGCCGCGTTCGCGGGGGCGCCCGAGAACCCGTCGCCGACCTACCCGAACGAGGAAGCGGTCGAACCCTACGTGCAGTCCAACGCGAACGCCGGCGCGTCCCCCTTCGCCGACAAGGCGATGTGGGCGGCGTTCGGGGGCCGGGCGGGCGTCGACCGGATCGTCGACGACCTGGTTGACCGCAGCATCGCCGACCCGCGCATCTCCGAGATCTTCAAGGCCCACGACCTGGTCCGCCTGCGTCGCACCCTGAAGGAGCAGTTCTGCTACATCCTGAATGGCGGCTGCGAGTACACGGGTCGCGACATGAAGACGACCCACAGGGATCTCGGCGTCCAGAACGCTGACTTCAACGCGTTGGTCGAGCACCTTCAGGCGGCGATGGATCGTGAGAAGATCCCGTTTCGCGTCCAGAACCGCTTCCTGGCGAAGTTGGCCCCGATGCAGCGGACGACGGTTGAGCGCTAGCCTTCCACGCCGCATAGCGCTCGCGCAGGCAGCGGGCGCAGGGACGATAGCCGGCGGCGACGGCGGTGGCTTCGTCGGCGAAGAACACGCGGTGGCGGACATAGTGGCCCTTCGCGATCCAGCCGCGCGCGCTGGCGCAATCCAGCCGTCCGTAGGCCTTAAGCCGGCGATGGCCGCCGAGGGTTCCTGGCGTGGCGCTGAGATAGGGTTGGCCGTCAGGTCCGATCAACTGGAACACGGCCGATCCTCTCAGACGGAGGATCGGCGCGCTCGCGGGAATCAGACGTCGAACTTCACGCCCTGGGCCAGAGGCAGGGTCGAGCCGTAGTTCATCGTGTTGGTGGCGCGGCGCATGTACGCCTTCCAGGAGTCCGAGCCGGCCTCGCGGCCGCCGCCCGTCTCCTTCTCGCCGCCGAACGCACCGCCGATTTCGGCGCCCGAGGGGCCGATGTTGACGTTGGCGATGCCGCAGTCCGAGCCGCGGGCTGAGATGAAGAGCTCGGCCTCGCGCATGTCGTTGGTGAAGATCGACGACGAAAGGCCCTGGGGCACGTCGTTCTGCAGCGCGATAGCCTGATCCAGGTCGCGGTATCTCATCACGTAGAGGATCGGCGCGAAGGTCTCGCGTTTCACGACGTCGGCTTGGCGGTCGATCTCGACCAGGGCCGGGCGGGCGTAGAAGGCCTCGCCCATATCGACGCGCTCGCCGCCGGTGACGGCGCCGCCCGCGGCCTTCGCGTCGGCCAGGGCGGCCTGCATCAGGTCAAAGCCCTGCTGGTCGATCAGCGGGCCCACAAGCGTGCCGGCCGCGCGGGGATCGCCGACCGGCACCGTGGCGTACGCGGCCTTCAATCGCGGGACGAAGGCGTCGTAGACGCTTTCGTGCACGAACAGGCGGCGCAGCGTGGTGCAGCGCTGGCCGGCGGTGCCCATGGCCGCGAACGCGACGCCGCGGATGGCGAGGTCGAGGTCAGCGGTGGGCGCGATGATCGCGGCGTTGTTGCCGCCTAGCTCGAGCAGGGCGCGGGCAAAGCGTTGGGCCAGCCGCGGGCCGACCGCGCGGCCCATGGCGGTGGAGCCCGTGGCGCTGACCAGCGGGACTTTCGGGTGGTCGACAAGAGCCTCGCCCACCTCGCGGCCGCCGATCACGACCGACGACAGGCCCGCTGGCGCGTCGCCAAACTTCGCGCAGGCGCGCTCGAACAGGGCCTGGGTCGCCAGCGCGGTCAGCGGGGTCTTCTCGCTGGGCTTCCAGACGCAGGCGTCGCCGCAGACGAACGCCAGGGCCGAGTTCCACGACCACACGGCCACCGGGAAGTTGAACGCCGAGATCACGCCCACCACGCCCAACGGGTGCCAGGTCTCCATCATCCGGTGGTCCGGGCGCTCGGTAGCGATGGTCAGGCCGAACAGCTGGCGCGACAACCCGACCGCGTAGTCGCAGATGTCGATCATCTCCTGGACTTCGCCCAGGGCTTCCGAGGTGACCTTGCCGGCCTCCAGGGTGACCAGGGCGCCCAGGTCGGCCTTGGCCGCCCGCAGTTCCTCGCCCAGCAGGCGCACCAGCTCGCCGCGGCGGGGCGCGGGTACGTTGCGCCAGGCGAGGAAGGCGCCGTGGGCGGCTTCGATGGCGGCGTCGACTTCGGCCTTCGAGGCGTCATGCACATGGGCCATCACCTCACCGGTGACGGGCGAGCGGACCGGACGGCCGCCGCCGTTCCACAGGGCCTCGTCGACGCCCAGGCGACCGAGGACGTCGGCGGCTTCAGCGGCGGCGGAGGTGATCTTGGCTTGCACGGTCATGGTCTACTCTGCGGCGGCGCGAAGGAGCGGAGCCTCCGGCGCGTAATAGCGTCCGAAGCGGTTCGCGAGGAAGGCGTGGAGCGGGATATCTTCCTGGCGGATGAAACCCTGCGCAGGCAGCGAGCCGTCTGCCAGCATGTCCAAAACCGCGCAGATGGCGCCGGCGGTGGTGATCTGAATGGCGCTCTTCACTTCGCCGCCGACCTCCTGGGCGAACACCTTGTTGACGTAGGTCTCCTGCATCAGGTGGCCCTTCTTCATCCCCGAGACGGTGACGAAGACGATGACCACGTCCTGCATCGTGGCCGGGACCGAGTTCTCGAGGATGTCCTTCAGCACGTCGCGGCGGTTGCGGAGGTTCAGGTCGTTGAGCAGCGCCTTGATGATCGCGGCGTGGCCCGGATAGCGGATGGTCTTGTAGTTGAGGTTGCGGACCTGGCCCTCGAGGGTGTGGCAGAGCGTGCCCAGGCCGCCTGAGGTGTTGAAGGCCTCGTAGGTGACGCCATCGAGGGCGAACTCCTCGCGCTCTTCCATGGCCGGCGTCTCGCGCAGCGCGCCGTTCACGATGGCTTCGCAGGGCTCGCAGTACTCGTTGATGACGCCGTCGGTCGACCAGGTGAGGTTGTAGTTCAGCGCGTTCGAGGGGTAGCGGGGCAGGGCGCCGACGCGCAGGCGCACGTCGTGCAGCTGGTCGAAGTGCTTGATCAGGTCCCATGCGGCGATGGTGATGAAGCCGGGGGCCAGGCCGCATTGCGGGATGAAGGCCGTGGCGGCGTCGGCGGCGAGGTCGCGGACCACGCGGCTGGAGGCGACATCTTCGGTCAGGTCCAGGTAGTGGGCCCCTGCGGCCTTGGCGGCGCGGGCGACGGCGATGGTCAGATGGTAGGGGGCGCAGTTCACGGCGGCGAAGCACCCGGTCATGGCGCCTTCCAGCTGGGCCGGGTTGTCGATGGCGAGGGCCGCGGTGGAGATGTGGGCGCGGCCGGCGAACTCGGCGAGCGCCTCGGCCGACTGGTCGATCAGCACGACCTCGTAGCTGCCCGAGCCGACCAGAAGGTCGACGACGGTGGAACCGATCTTGCCTGCCCCGACGACGGCGACTTTGCGCATGGTGTGACCTCTTGTTGTAGTGACCACAGGATCGAGGGGTGCGCCGCCACTTTCAATTAGCGCATCGGCGATATGTGGGTGTAATTTGGGCGTATTGCCGACCTCATTGTGCGGAACGACGATGGACGATCTCGACGAACATCTGCTGGCGCGGCTGCGGGACAATGCGCGGGCGCCGGTGGCCGAGCTGGCGCGGGCGCTGGGGCTGTCGCGGACCACGGTGCAGAGCCGGCTGGCCAAGCTGGAGCGCAGCGGCGTCATCGCGGGCTATGCGGTGCGGCTGGCGGGGGCCTACGAGGCCGGCCGGGTGCATGCGTTCATCATGCTGACGGTCGAGCCGAAACAGGCGGCGGCGGTGACGGCCGCCCTCAGGCGGATGCCCGGCGTGCGGCGTCTACAGTCTGTTAGCGGGCCGTTCGATATGATCGCTACGGTTGAGGCCGCGGGGGTCGCCGACATGGACGCCGTCATCGACGAGATCGGCGCCGTGAAGGGCGTCGAGCGGACCAACACCTCGCTTGTCCTGTCCACGAAGTTCGATCGCTGATGGCCAAGATTGTCGCTGTCCACGCCCACCCCGACGACCTGGAGATCCTGGCCGGCGGCACGCTGGCCATCCTGGCGTCGCTGGGGCACGCGGTGACGATGGTGACGGCGACGGCCGGCGAGGGCGGCTCGGCCGACCTGCCGCCCAACGAGACCGGCCGCACACGGTTGACCGAGGCGGCGGCGGCGGCGGGGCGGATCGGCGCCCAGCATCGGTGCCTGGGCTTCCCCGACCTGGGCGTCTTCAACGACGACGCCTCGCGCCGGAAGGTCACGGAGCTGTTGCGCGAAACCACGCCGGATGTGGTGATCACCGCCTCGCCCGCCGACTATCACCCCGACCACGAGGCGATCAGCGTGCTGGTGCGCGACGCCTGCTTCGCCGCTCCGGTGGCCAACTACCGAACCGGCGCCGCGCCCGCGCTGCCGGGCATCCCGCCGCTCTACTTCACCGACGCCATCGGCGGCCGCGACCGCGACGGCAACCCGCTGAAGCGCGAGTTCGGCGTCGATGTCGGCCGGCACTACGACGTCAAGCGGGCGATGGTGGCCGAGCATCGCAGCCAGGTCGCCTGGGTGGCCCGCCAGCACGGCATCTCCGACTTCGTGGGCGACATGGACGCCTGGACCCGCAAGGTCGGCCACGACTTCGGCGTCAGCTACGCCGAGGGTTTCCGGCAATACCGCCACCCGCCGTACCCGCGCGAGATGAAGCTGCAGCACCTGCTGGGCGCGGCGGTGTTGAATCCGTAAGGGCGCCTTCCTTTCCCACGCAGTGGGAGAGGGGGACCGCACGCCGAGGCCGAAGGCCGTAGAGCGCGTGGTGGAGAGGGCATGCCGCTTCACCGACGCCACGCCTGACGTGCTGAGCCCTAGGGTGGATGATTAAGCGGCGCTGCCGGCCGCATGCCCTCTCCACCACGCGCTCTTCGCTGCGCTCGGCCCGTGGTCCCCCTCTCCCACTGCGTGGGAAAGGAGAGACTATGCTTTGCACGCCGCATCGTACCTCGCCCACATGGGGGCGCAGTCGACGACCTGGCGGGTCTCCATGGCCCGGTCGATGGCCATGACGGTCAGGCCGGCCTCCATCGACTCGTAGGGTGTGACCGGGAAGGCGGCGCGGGCTTCCAGGGCGGCCAGCAGGTCCAGGGCCATGGCCTGGTCGGCGCCGTTGTGGGCGTCGGCGGTGACGCCGCCGTATTCCACCTTCTCGGGTCTTCCGCGGAACAGGGCGCGGCGGACCATCAGCTTGTTGCGGACCAGATCGGCGATCAGGGTCCCGTCGGTCCCGGCCACGTACCAGCGCCGCTCGGTGAGCGAGCTGTGGCTGTTGGCGTGGAACGACAGCCGCACCTGGTTCTCGTACTCGACCAGCGCCACCTGATGGTCGGTGACGTCCATGTCGGACTGGAAGGCGTCGTTCGAGGCGTTCCACCCGGCGTCGCGGTAGGCATAAGCGTCGGACCCGTCCTCGTAGACGCGCGCCACCTCGCCGCGATCCGACCTGAAGATGCGGCGCCCGCCGAAGCTGGCCACCCGCTCGGGCCGGGCGCCGACGAAGCGGCCGAAGACGTCGAAGTCGTGGACCACCTTGTCCAGCAGGTAGCTCCCGCCCCAGGCCTGCTTGCGCCGCCAGTTGCGGGCGAGGTAGGCGCCGTGCTCGGGCCCGAGGTGCTCGGTGGCGTCGATGGAGACCAGCTCGCCGAGCTCGCCATCATCGATCCGGCTGATCACCTCGCGCACGATCGGCAGCGAGCGCATGACCAGACCCACGTAGATCGGGGGCGCAGGCTGGGCGAGGCGGCGGGCCAGCGCCTCGGTCTCGTCCTCGGTGCGCACGATCGGCTTCTCGGCGAAGATCGGCCAGCCCGTCTGCATCACCAGCATCAGATGCTCGAAGTGCAGATGGTTGGGCGCGCCCAGCATCAGGAGGTCGTAGGGTCCGCGGGCGATGAGCTCGGCGGGATCGGCGCATGGGCGGCCCATCCGGATGTCGGCGGCCTCAAGAATCGGCGCGCCGATCGGGGCCGGGTCGGCATAGGCCTCAAGCACGAAGCTCCAGCCAACCTCCTTCATCGCCGCCAGCACGTGCGCGATCCGCTGGCCCAGGCCGATGACGCCGATGCGGTACGTGGTCATGCGTGGTCTCCCCCTGGGGCGCATCAAGCCACGCCAGGGAAGGCGCGCCAAGTTCCTCCCCGGACATCGGGGGAGGAACTCGCTGCTCCAGCCACAGTGTTCGACAGAACAATGTGCGACGATTGGCCGAATAGCGCGGTCCGGTTACCCCGCTTAAACATAAAAGCATCAAGGATGCCCGACGCTTGGGAGGCCCGGTCGGGCGATGAGATCTCTTTCTCGCAGGTTTCTGGTCAGCGTCGGCGTCATGTCGCTGATCGTGACGATCCTGGGGACGCTGGGGGCGTTCCTGGTGTTCAAGCGCGAGCTTGAGCAGCGCCAGATCGCGTTCCTGCAGGACTACGTCCGCGAGCGCACAAGCAACGTCGAACGCCGCTTCTCCAACCTGACCGCCCTACACCAGGCCGCCGGCGAGGAGCTGGAGCGGCGGGTGAATCACATCTCGGACGCCGAGACCCATCGCATGGCGGAAGAGTACTTTCCGATGCGGCCGGACGGCACCCGGCGGAGCCGGGACAAGTACTTCGACGGCACAATGATCAACGGCTCTTACCTCTACGGTATGGGCGCGTTCATCAGTGACGCCAAGAACCTGCCGATGGACCAGAAGAAGGCGCTGGTCACGTCGTTCCGCCTGGTGGCGACCTTCGGCCAGGCGGCGCGCAAGGACTACGACAACTTCTACTTCTTCATCCCCCCGCATGCGCGGCTGGTGGTCTACGGCCCCGAGCGGCCCGACAGGCTGATGTTCTATCGCCACGATGCGCCGGCGGACCTCGACATCTCCAAGGAGGAGATGTCTTCGCTGACGAACCCGGCGAACAACCCGCGGCGGCTGACGCGCTGTACGAATCTGCAGCGGCTGATCCAGGACAAGGTCGGCGAGCGCCTGGCGACGGCATGCCTGACGCCTGCCTATATCAACAACCGCTACGTCGGCGCGTTCGGCTCGTCGATCGAGCTGACCGGGTTCCTGGCCAATGCGGTGAAGACCTCGCTGCCGGGCGCCTCGACGCTGCTGGTGACGGGCAAGGGCGAACTGATCGCCTATCCCGGCTTTACGACGCCGGGCAAGGCCTCGGAGAAGGCGGTCGCTCGGTACGAGCGCGAGTTGCACCTGAAGGCCCTGGTGGGCGCCGTCCACAAGACCGGCAAGACCAGCGGCGTGATCGACAGTCCCGACGGCCAGCAGATCGTGGCGTTCGGCCAACTGGCCGGGCCCGACTGGTTTCTGATGCTGACCTATCCCAAGGCCCAGGTGGCGGCCTCGGCCGCGCGATCGGCCTCTTGGCTGCTGGTGGTGGGCGCGATCTTCGCGGCGATGCAGACGCTGCTGGTGGTGTTCGTGGCCCGGCGCGCCATCGTCTGGCCGCTGCAGCGCCTGGCGGACTCGTGCGAGGCGGGCGAGGCGACGCGGCCCGACGTGAGCGAGGAGGAAGCCCGCAACGACGAGATCGGCGTGCTGGCCCGCGCGCTGCGCGCCGACCGCGAGAAGGCCGAGGGCATCATGGCCTCGCTGGAGGACCGGGTGCAGGAGCGCACCGCGCAGCTGGAGCGCGCCAACGCCGAGAAGTCGCGGTTCCTGGCCAACATGAGCCACGAGCTGCGCACCCCGCTCAACGGGGTGATCGCCATTTCCGAGACCCTTGCGCGTGAGCAGGCGACGCCCAAGGGCAAGGAGCTGGCCGAGCTGATCGTGTCGTCGGGCCGCCTGCTGGAGCGGGTGCTGACCGACATCCTCGACTTCTCGAAGATCGAGGCGGGCGAGATCAAGCTCAGCCGCGACGAGTTCTCGATGACCACCCTGGTCAGTCGGATCGCCGAGCTGCATCGCGCCTCGGCCGAGACCAAGGGACTGGCGTTCAGCTGGGTCGTCGCGCCCGAAGCCGACCGCCGGTTCGCCGGCGACACCGTGCGCCTGACCCAGGTGCTGTCGAACCTGCTGTCCAATGCGGTGAAGTTCACCGAGGCGGGCGAAGTGCGCCTGGAGGTCGAGGCGGCCGGCGGCGCCGTCTGCTTCACCGTCGCCGACACGGGCATCGGCTTCGACGACGAGGTGCGCGAGCGCCTGTTCCGCCGCTTCGAGCAGGCCGACGCGTCGATCCGGCGGCGCTTCGGCGGCACGGGCCTGGGGCTGGCGATCAGCCGTTCGCTGGTCGAGCTGATGGGCGGCACGATCTCTGTGGCCTCGGATCCCGGCAAGGGCTCGATCTTCTCGGTCATGACCCCGCTGGAGCCGGTGGACGGCGAGGCGGTCGAGGTCGAGGAGGACGCCTTCGAGGGCTTCGACATCTCGGGCGCTCGGGTGCTGCTGGCTGAGGACCATCCGACCAACCAGAAGGTCGTGCAGCTGGTGCTGGACTCTGTGGGGATCGAGCCGGTGATCGTGGAGAACGGCAGGCTGGCGCTGGAGGCGCTGCAGGCGAGCCGGTTCGACGTGGTGCTGATGGACATGCAGATGCCCGAACTGGACGGCCTGTCGGCGACGATCCAGCTGCGCGCCTGGGAGCGCGAGCAGGGCCTGCCGCGGACGCCGGTGATCATGCTGACCGCCAACGCGCTGGACGAGCATGTGAAGTCCAGCCTCGAGGCGGGGGCCGACGCCCACCTCTCCAAGCCCATCCGCGCCGACGCGCTGATCGAAGCCATTCTGCACGCCATGGCGGGCGCCGAGGGACCGGCCGAAGAGGCGGCGGCGTAGCAGACTTCCGGGCCGCCGTGGCGCGTCAGCGCCGAATGGATTCGTCCACGAACCACACGAACCACACGAACGCAGCGCGTGATCACGCGGTCTCGGACGCTTGAACATGTTCGTGTGGTTCGTGTGGTTCGTGGACAACCAAGACAGCGCCTGCGGCGCGCGAGGGCAGTCCGCCTAACGCCCTTCCTTTCCCACGCTGTGGGAGAGGGGGACCGCCCGCCGAAGAGCGGGGGGTGGAGAGTGCGAGAGCCTCATCCAAGACTGCCGCCAGCTGATCTGCTGAGCCTACGGGCGGAAGGACCATCCGCCCTGCCGGCCGCTTGCCCTTCCCACCCCCGCTCTTCGGCCTGCGGCCTCGGCGGGCGGTCCCCTCTTCCCATTGCATGGGAAGGGCAGGATCAGCGCAGGTAGATGGGATTGCCGAGGAGCCAGAGGGCGCCGTCGGGGCCGAGGACGTCCACCCTGACCCAGTGGCGCTTGCCGTCGACGCCGAAGGCGACGTCGGTGGTGAGGTCGGCGCTGTCGATGGGAATGGGCGGCGGGACGAACTTCGGCTCGTCGCTGCGGACCACGATCTGGCCGCCCGCTGCGCCCTTCACCTTGATGTGCAGCCGGACCAGGGCGCCCTTTTCCAAGGCCAGGACGTCGCCCATGCCGGCCGTGACGCCGCCCGCGCGGGCGGTGACGTCGAGCAGGCGATCGCGGGTTCCCTGTGTGTCGACGAAGACGTGGCCGGCGCGGATCGCGGCCAGGATGGCGTCCTGAGAGAGGTTGTCGGCGCGCACGACGGTGGCGGGCGTCCCCACGCCGCGCAGGCCCGCGAGGCTGGCGTCGTGGTTGTCGGAGCCGCCCACGGCGGTGACCCGATGGCCTGCGCTCAGCCGCTTCTCCCAGAAGGGGATGCCCGACAGCGGGCCGGTGGCGCCCACGCCATTCACCACCTCGATCGCGGGCACGCGGGCGTCGTCCGTCTTCGCCGTCCAGCCGCAGCCCATGCAGGCCTCGCCCGAGGGCAGGCCGGGGTGGTTGATCGAGAACAGGCCGCCGGCCTTGTCGACCTGGTTCAGGATCGCGGCCACATCCGGCGCGCGCGGGCCGCCCAGCTGGAAGTCCAGCGGGGCGGTCATGCCCAGGACGTTCGCGTGGCCCTGGAAGGTGGTGATCTCGCGGCCGGGGATGACGACCAGGGCGTCATAGGCCCCCTGGAGCTCGGCCAGATCCTGGAAGTGGGACGGGGTGTTGTGGTCGGTGACCGCCACGAAATCGAGGCCGCGCGCGACGGCCGCGTCCAGGGTCCGGAACGTGGGGCAGGGGACCCGGCGGCCGGTCTGCGACGGACAGCCGCCATCGGAGTGCTGGGTGTGGACGTGCAGGTCGCCGCGGTACCAGCCGGGGCCGGCCTTCAGCGGCGCCTCGGCGAAGCCGTGGAACACCGGGCTGTCGTCCAGGGTGATGGTCGCCGTGTATTCGGCCCGCGCGTCCTTGCGCAGGTTGGGAACGCCCAGGATCAGCTTCCACTCGCCGGCCGGCAGCGGGCCGGGCAGGTACGAGGGCGTGGCCCAGGTCTCGGTCAGCGTGAACCGCGACTTGTTCCCGCCGCTCCAGCCGCGCAGGCGCTGAGGATCGCGGAGCCCCAGGTCGATCACCGATCTCTCGTCCTTGCCGGTGTAGCTGAACTGGACGGTGACCGCGGTGGTCCCGGCCGGAACCCGGAACGGAACCTCGCGGTAGGTCTGGTGATCGGCGCCGGTCATGACGCCGGTGAGCGTGAGCGTCTCGGCGGCAAAGGCGCAGGTCGGGAGCAGCAGACTCGCGACGATCGCGCCGGCCCAGCGCCCCCTCCACCCTTCGGGTCCCCCTCCCCCGCCGCGCGGGCGAGGAACTTGGGCCGATCGATCCGCATCAGTTCCTCCCCCATAACCATGGGGGAGGGGGACCGCGAAGCGGTGGAGGGGGCGCTGAGGCCGCACTGACGCCTACGGCGCCTCGTTGCCGAAGATCACCGTGCCGGCGGCGCCGAACATGCCGCCGACGCCCTGGCAGACGCTGATCTTGGCGCCCGGCACCTGGGCGGGAGCGATCCCGCGCATCTGCCGCACGCTCTCCTGCAGAGCGTACATGCCGTACATGCCCGAGTGCATGTAGCTGAGGCCGCCGCCGTTGGTGTTGAGCGGCAGCTTGCCGCCCGCGCGGGTGTTGCCCTCGCGGATGAAGGCCGCCGCCTCGCCCGGCTTCACGAAGCCCAGGTCCTCCAGCCCGTAGAGCGGCAGGTGGGCGAAGGCGTCGTAGATCATCAGGTGGTCGACGTCGGCGTGCCTGATGCCCGCTTCCTCGAACGCCGCCTTGCCGCTGATGCGGAAGGCGGTGGACGAGTTCGAGTCATACATCTGGCTGACCAGCGGGGTCTCGACGCTCTCGCCGGTGCCCAGCACGTAGACCGGCTTCTGCGGGAAGTCCTTGGCCCGGTCGGCCGAGGTGAGGATCAGGGCGCCGCCGCCGTCGGTGACGAGGCAGCACATCAGGATGCGGAACGGATAGGCGATCATCCGCGAGTTCATCACGTCGTCGACGGTGATCGGGTCCTTGAAGGTGGCCCGCGGGTTCTTCGCCGCCCACTCGCGCTGGACGACGGCGACGTGCGCCAGGTCTTCCTGGGTATAGCCGCGGGTTTTCAGGTAGCGCAGCACCGGGACCGTGAACATGCTGGGCGGGCCCACCGGGCCGTAGGGCATCTCGAACTGGCCGGCGAGGCTGGAGGGCGAGGCGCCGAAGCGGCCGGCGCCGACGCGGCTCTTCCCCGACTCCCCGTGGGTGACCAGGATGGTCTTTGCGTGGCCGGCCGCGATGGCCGCCGCGGCGTGGCGCACGTGCAGCATGAACGAGCAGCCGCCCACCGACGTGCCGTCGGCGTAGTTCGGCTTGATGCCCAGGTACCAGGCCAGCTCGGTGGGGCTGACGCCGGCGGTGGCGACGCCGTCGATGTCGGACGGCTTCAGGCCCGCGTCGGCCATTGCGTTCAGCGCGGCGTCGGCGTGCAGGCCGATCACGGACAGGTCCGGGATGACGCCCATCTTGGTGGTTTCAGCGGCCCCGACGACCGCGACAGATCCGGGTTTCATGCGATCAGGCTCCCGCCGGCTTGAAGAAGGGCAGGGCGATGGTGTCGCTCATCTTCTCGAAGACGACCTCCAGGGGCATGTCGAGTTGCAGCGCCTCGGGCGTCTGCGGGCAGCCCACGATGTTGGTCATCATGGTGGGGCCTTCCTCCAGCTTCACGACCGCGATGGCGTAGGGCTCGGTCCCCATGTCGGGACGGGGGCGGTGGTTGATCACATAGGACCACAGCACGGCCCGACCGCTCGCCTTGAAGACCTCAATGTCGCGCGAGCCGGTCTTCGGGCAGAAGGGACGGGGTGGGAAATAGGCTTCCTGGGTGTCTCGATTGCGCTGCAGAAGGAGTTCGCCCTTCAGTGCGCCTTCCCAGAAATGGCGGGTCTCCGGCGTGGGCTCCGGCAACATGCGTGATGGCATCTGAAAAATCCGTCCCCTTCGAAAAATCGGTTTGGTCTGGGCTGCGAAATAGCAGCGCCGCAGGAAAGACGAGACCGCGGCCGTTGTCACGTGCTGGAATGCGGCGATGGGCGACGACTATGACCTAGGGCGATATGTGCGGGCGCAGGACGCGCCGGCCGGGTCGGGGACGACCTACGAGGCGGCGTTGGCCGAGCTTCGCGCGGGCCTGAAGCAGACCCACTGGATGTGGTTCGTCCTGCCCCAGCTCTTGGGCCTGGGCGAGAGCGCGATGTCGCGGACGTACGGGATCATCAGCCTGGGCGAGGCGAAGGCCTATTTGGAGCACCCGATCCTGGGCCCGCGCCTGCGCAGCTGCGTGGCGGCCGTCAACGGGGTTCAGGGCCGGACGGCGTTCCAGATCTTCGGCCGGCCCGACGACCGGAAGTTCCGCGCGTGCCTGACGCTGTTCGCGCACGCGACGAACGACAACACCGACTTCATGATGGCCCTGGTGAAGTACTTCCCCGGCGGGTTCGACAAGCAGACCTTGAAGCGCCTGGGAGTCTAGGCCTGCGGCGCCACTTCGCGCAGCAGCCGCGCGCGGAGGCTGGCTTCGATGTCGCCGGCGGGCGCCAGCGTCAGCGCCGGCCGCGGCGCGTCGGCCTGACGGCAGTGCGTCAGCCACGCCACGAAGGCCCAGCGCGGAAGGCTGAGGTCGTGTTGGGCGGAGGCCCAGGATCGTGGCGGGGCATGGTTCATACCCCTTATACGCGCGCAGGCTCGCCGCGGATGAGCAGGGTGAACGAAAGCCTAATCCTGCGCTGCGGCTGCCGGCCTGCCCATCCGCCCGAAGGTCTGCTCGAAGGCGTGCTGGCCGGGGGCGGAGAAGGCGACGATGCGGGTTCCCTCGACGCGGCGGGCCCAGCCCAGGGCATAGATGCGGTCCAGCAGGCCGATGCCGAACTGGCCGGCCAGGTGGCTGCGGCGCACGCTCCAGTCCAGGCAGGCCTTGCAGAGCGGGCGCCGGCCCGCGGTCTCCAGGCAGACGCCGAAGTCGCGGGCGAAGGCGCGGCCAGCCTCGGTGATGACCAGCGAGCCCTCGCGGTCGGCGATGCGGCCCTGGGCGATCAGGGCGTCCAGCATGGCCACGCCCGCGTCGCCGGCCAGGTGGTTGTAGCAGACGCGCGCCTTGCGCAGGGCCGGGTCGCGTGGGCCGGGGCGGGTGCGCATGTGGCCCGCGCGGCCGGCCAGCAGGGCCAGCTGTTCCATCACGTCGGCCACGTCCTGCCCGGCGAGGACGAAGTAGTTGTGGCGGCCTTCGCAGCGGCGGCGGATCAGGCCGCCGGCCTCCAACTGGGCCAGGTGCGAACTGGCCGTCTGGGGCGTGACGCCGGCCTCTCGGGCCAGTTCGCCGGCGGTCCAGGCCTGCCCGCCCACAGGGCCGAAAGCATGTTGGCGCGGGCCGGCTCGCCCAGCAGGGCGGCGATCCGGGTGATGTCGGGGCCGAGCTTCATGGGCCGACCATAGCGCGGCGCGGGGCGGGACGCTTCGGCCGCGGCCGAACCGTCGCGGGCGGGCCGACGGCTAGTTCAGGGTCAACGAAACCGGAGCCGTCCCATGACCGTCACCTGCTGCATCCGCTATGTCATCGATCCGTTCCAGGCGGCCGAGTTCGAGGCCTACGCCCGCAACTGGCTCACCATCATCCCGGCGTGCGGGGGCGACCTGCTTGGCTATTTCCTGCCGCACGAGGGGACCAACAACGTGGCCCTGGCGCTGATCTCGTTCGAGAGCCTGGCCGCCTACGAGACCTATCGCGCGCGGCTGCGGGCCGACGCGTCCGGCGCCGCGAACTTCGCCATGGCCCAGGCGAAGCGGTTCATCCTGAGCGAGGCGCGCACCTGGCTGACGCCGGTGACCTAGCAATCTGCCTTTCCCACGCAGTGGGAGAGGGGGACCGCCCGCCGAAGAGCGGGTGGTGGAGAGGGCATGCCGCCGCTCAGACCTCTGGGCTGCGAATCCGCTCCGCCGCCCGGACGATGACGGCATCCGCGACACTGCTGAGATTGCCATAGACCGAACCTGCGCCGACACGCAGCACCTCGATCCCCTGGGACTTCAGCCAGCGATCGCGGGCCTCGTCCCTCGCCTGCTTCTCATCGTCCCAATGGGTGGAGCCGTCGATCTCCACCGCAAGCTTCGCCGCCGGGCAGTAGAAGTCGAAGATCATCGAGACGAAGGCGTACTGCCGACGGAAGATCGGCTTATCCTCGCCGCGGGTCTTGAGGCGAGACCAGAGCATGATCTCAGGCTCGGTCATGTCCTTACGGAGAGTCTTTGACCGATTCCGCATTCGGATCGACATCCGGTACGCCATGCCGGCCGCGCGCCCTCTCCACCCCCCGCTCTTCGCCTGCGGCTCGGCGGGCGGTCCCCCTCTCCCACTACGTGGGAAAGGCAGTCTGGCAGAGGTTGAACAAAAAGAGAACTAACTCCGTAGCGTGTTCTCGGCCTTCATCGCTTCGTAGGCGCGGCGCAGGGTGGCGGCGGCGTCTTCGATCTGGGCTTCGAAGTCGGCGAGCAGGCGGTCGTAGTGACCGTCCATCAGCTTCTCCTCGACGCTGCGTGCATCGACAGGCTTTGGTTTGGTCGCCGCCATGGTCTTCGTTCCCTTGTCGCCCCCCATGAAGAGCGCGGCGGGGTTTCCGCGCGATTTACGTGGGCGCAGTTTTGGCCGACGGTTGGCGCAAACAGCGGAGGATCAGTCCATGGAACGCGTCGAGGTCGTGGAATACACCGACGCCGTCTGCTCGACGGCCTGGGGCGCCGAGCCCCTGCTGCGCCGGCTGGCCTGGCGGCATGGGCATAACCTGGCCTGGCGCAAGGTGATGGGCGGGCTGGTGGGCGACGCCTCCACCGGCAAGGCGGGCTGGGACCGGGTCAGCGCCGCCGAGCCGATGCGGGCCTACTGGAAGCGGGTCTGGCGCCTGACCGACATGCCTTATCCCAACCCGATGAAGCTGATGCTGCGCTCGACCGACCCGCTGGGCCAGGCGGTGAAGGCGGCCGAGCGGCAGGGACAGGACGTGGCCGATGCGGTGCTGCGCCGGTTCCGCGAGCAGATCTTCGTCTTCGGGCTGGGCCCCCAGACCCCCGACGAGTTCGCCGCCGCGGCCGTGGGCGTGCCAGGGCTGGATGTCGCCCGCTGGCTGGCGGACTATCAACTGCCCGAGGTGGCGGCGGCCTATCGTGCGGACTGGCAGGAGACGCGCGAGCCCAACGACTGGGTGCGCAACCTGAAGCACGACAGCCCCATGAACGGCGAACTGAAGCACTCCGAGGGCCACGACCGCTACGCCCTGCCGACCGTGATCTTCCGGGGACCGGGCGGCGAACATACGGCGGCGGGCTGGGTGCCCTATGAAGACTACGAGGCGGCGCTTGAAGCCGCGTCGCCGGGCATCCTCGCGGACGGCCGGCCCGACCCCACGCCGGAGCAGGCGTTCGCCCGCTGGGGCGTGCTGGCCGACAAGGAACTGTCGTTCCTGTGCGGCGAGGGGGCCAGGCCGCCGGCCGGCGTGGTGACCCACGACTGGGGCGACGGACTGGTGTTCTTCACGCCGGCCGAGGCGAAGGCGCGGGGGTTGGTCGAGGCGGTGGAGGCCTAGTTCGCGTCCACAACCCCACGACGACCAATGTTCGGGAGCTGCGGCTAAACCGGCGCGGTCGAGAGCTTTCGGCGTTCCGTCGAGGCGACCAGTTCCGCCCAGATCGCGTCCTGGCGGGCGGTGTCGCCGGCGGCTTCGGCGGCGGCGTGGGCGTCGATGATCGCGGCGCGAAGGCGGTTGTTCTCGGCCTGGAGGGCGGAGATGCGCAGGTCGGCGTCCTCGCCCGTCTCGGCCAGCAACGCACGGATGGCGCGGTTCTCTTCGACCAGGATCGCGGCCTGGCGGTCCCAGACCTCGGCGGCCAGGCCGAGCAGCGCGGCAGTGAGGCCGAGGTCGCTGGCGCGCTCGGCGGGCGGCGCGTTGGGCGCAGCGTTGCGGATCATCAGGGCGGCCAGTTCGGCCAGCACGGGCGGGACGGGTGGGTTCATAGGCGGCCCATCACCTGCAGCATGGCGCGGTGCTGAGCGTTGATCAGCCACCAGGCGGGGTAGATCATGATTGGCGCCTTGTTGCCCCCGCGATTGAAGGCGGCGGCCGAGCCCACCCAGATCCCCTGACCCTTCACGCAGTTGAAGAGAATCCACCAGTGCAGCGCGGCCGGGTCGGCCTTGAGGCCGCTGGCGCGCTCCCAGATCGCCACCGCCTCGGCCTGGGCGGCGAGGCCCCCGGCGCGGCCGGTCCCGAAACGCCAGACAGGCTGCAGCGACCAGCCGAGGTCTTCCAGCGGATCGCCCAGGTGGGCCATTTCCCAGTCCAGCACGCCGTGAATTTCGCCGGCCGCGTCGTAGAGGAAGTTGCCAGTCCGGAAGTCGCCGTGGACCACGCTGAGCTTCTGGGCGGGCGGCGGCGGGTTGGCCCGCAACCAGCGGATGGCGGCCCGGGTGACGGGCAGAGGCTCGGCCTGGTCCTTGTCGATCAGGGCTTCCCAGTGGTCGAGCTCGCGCCGCCAGCAGCCGTCGAGGGGCGGGCTTTCCATCCAGGGGGTGAGGCCGACGGCTTCGGGATCGGCCTTGGCGATCTCGCCCAGGATCGTCCACTTGCGATCGGCCACTCTGGCCAGGACATCCGGGGTCGCGCTGGCGAACAGGACCTGTGGCGAGGCCTGGAAGCCCGCGATCTCCTCGGCGACGAAGAAGGGGTGGTCCAGCGCGTCGGACCCTTCCTCCAGCCACAGCATTTCGGGCACCGGGACGGCCGAGCCGCGGAACGCGCGATAGGCCTCGAACTCCACCCGCCGCTCAGTGTCGATCAGGCTGGCCGGCGGATCTCGGCGCAGGATCATCCTGCGGGTGCGCGCGGTCGCGTCCTCGTTCCAGCTCAGCAGGAAGCGGTAGGTCTCGCGGCTGGCCCCGCCCGAGATGCGTTCGAGCGCCGAGACGGCGACGCCGCTCGCATCCGGCATTCGTCCGGCGATGTACGCCGCCAGCCGCGGCTCCAGAGGGTGGGCCATCAGGCCATCTTGAAGCGGATCGGCAGGCGCTTGGGACCGTTCACGAAGAAGGACTGGCTCATCGCCGGTTCGCCGCTGATCTCGACGGATTCGAGGCGGGGGATCAGTTCCTCCCAGAGGATGCGCATCTCCATCTTGGCCAGGTGCTGGCCAAGGCAGAGGTGAGCGCCGTAGCCGAACGCCAGGTGCCTGTTGGGCTTGCGGTCGACCTGGAAGGTGTCGGGCGCGTCGAAGACATCCTCGTCGCGGTTACCCGAGGCGTAGCAGAGCATCAGCCAGTCGCCCTGCTTCACATTGCGGCCGCGCACCTGGGTGTCGGCCGTGGCGGTGCGCATGAAGGTCTTCACCGGCGTGGTCCAGCGGATCGATTCGTCCACCAGCCCGGCGCAGAGCGAGAGGTCGGCCTTGACCTTGCGCAACTCGGCCGGGTTCTCGGCCAGGGCCCACAGGGCGCCGGCGGTGGACGAGCTGGTCGTGTCGTGGCCGGCCGTCGCGACGATGATGTAGTAGCTCATTGCCTCGAGGTCCGAGATCGGATTGCCGTCGACCTGGCTGTTGGCGATCGCCGAGGCGAGGTCGTCGGTTGGGTTGGCGCGGCGCGCCTCGGACAGCTTGCGGAAGTATTCGAAGAAGTCGGTGATGACGCCGAAGTCCATCTGCCGCTCTTCCATCGGCTTGTCCGCGTCGGCGCTCTTGCGGCCCAGCTCGGGGTCGGTGGCGCCGAACAGCTCCTGGGTCAGCTTGAGCATCCTGGGCTCGTCGCTCTCGGGAACGCCCAGGATCTCCATGATCACGTGCAGGGGGTAGTGCAGCGCGACCTCGTTGACGAAATCGCACTCGCCGCCCTTGGCGGCCATGCGCTCGACCGCGGCCCGCGCGATGACGCGGACGCGATCCTCCAGCCGCTTCAGGTTCTGCGGCATGAACCAGGCCTGGGTGAGCAGGCGGTACTTGAGGTGGTCGGGGGCATCCATGTGGATGAGCGTGCGCAGCAGGTGCGGACTGCCCCCCATCATCTCGCGCACCTTGCGGTCGGCCGCCTGGCTGGTCAGGACCGGGTTGCGATCGCCGTTGTGGAACAGGTCGTTCTGGCGGCTGATCTCCAGGATGTCGTCGTGCCGGGTGGCCACCCAGAACGGATCGACGCCCTCGATCTCGGCCACGCCGAACGGCTCGTTCTTCCGCAGCCAGCGATAGGTGTCATGGATGCGCCGGTCGGCGTAGGCGGCGGGGTCGGCCAGGTTGTTGGCGTGTTCCTGAGGAATCCGGTGGTCGGCGGCGGTCATGACGCTCATTCACAAATTTCGCCGTCCGAGTGACGCGAGGTCACCGGGGACGACGCCTCCAGTTTGTCCTTATCGTGGGTGCGAGCAGACACCTCGACGCGACGGGCCGCAAGCATGACCGCGCGTCAACTTCATCAGGGAGAGACCGGCGTGCTGACCAAGGGCGACGACTATCCGATTCACCAGACGCCGGAGCCGATCGCCTATGCCGGCTCGGACCGCAACTTCTACGACCGCTACTTCTTCAACGCCTATGCGCCGGACGGGTCGGCGTTCGTCGCCGTTGCGTTCGGGGTCTATCCGGCCCTCAACGTGGCCGACGCGCACATCGCCATCGTGAAGGACGGCAAGGAACGGTGCCTGCACGCCAGCCGCGTGCTGGGCATGGAGCGGATGGATATCCGCGTGGGGCCGATCGCCATCGACATCGTCGAGCCGCTGCAGGTCCTGAAGGTGACGGTGACCGGAACCGAGGGCATCGCGGGCGAGATCACCTTCGAGGGGCGCAGCTTCCCGATCGAGGAGCCCCGGTTCGTGCGGCGCAACGGCCCGCGCCTGTTCATGGACTACACGCGGCTGACGCAGAACGTGCGGGCCTCGGGCTGGGTCGAGGTCGACGGCGAGCGGATCGCGATCTCGGGCTGGGTGGGCACGCGCGACCGTTCCTGGGGCATCCGGCCGGTCGGCGCGCCCGATCCGCAGCCGACGCCGGGCGGCATGATGGCCCAGTTCTTCTGGCAGTGGTCGCCGATCAATTTCGAGGACCGCTCCGTGTTCTTCCACATCAACGCCGATGGCGACGGCAAGCCCTGGAACACGCGCGCGGTGATCCTGCCCGACGGGGCGGGGCCCGAGGGCGGCCATCACACCGAGGCGGCCACGATGGAGACCGAGCTGGTTCCGGGGACCCGGCATGCGAAGCGCGGGGTCCTGACGATCCCGATGGAGCAGGGCGCGGCGACGGTGACGATCGAGCCTACGGGCAACACGTTCCTGATGCGCGGCATCGGCTATGGGGGCGAGTGGCGCCACGGCGCGCTCAAGGGCGAGCTGGCGGTGGCCCGCGAGGACATCGACTGCGCCAACTTCGATAGCAACGACATGAGCAACCTGCACATCCAGGCGATCAGCAAGGCCACGCTCTCGGTCCCGGGCCAACCCGACCAGCACGGGATCGGGGTGTTCGAGCAGCTGATCCTGGGGCCCTATCGGCCGCTGGCTCTCTAGCGTCGCGTCAGGGGGGCATGCCACGATCCCGGGCTCAGCCTGCCCCTTCGGCCATGGCGTGGCGGCGGTCGAGGGACGACAGGATGAACTCGGCCAGGCGCTCGGCGGCGCGGGGCACCGCTGTGGCCGCGCGCATCAGCGCGATCTCGGTGTCCGCAAGCGTCGGCAACCCGGTCTCGGGGCCCAGGATCGTCAGGTCGGGCGGGGTCATGTCGCGCGGCAGGACCGTGACGCCCAGGCCTGCGCGCAAGGCGGCGTGCTGGCCGGCCAGCGACGGACTTGTATAGGCGATGCGCCAGGCCCGCCCGGCCTGCTCCAGCGTGCCGATCGCACGCCGGCGGTAGACACAGGGGCTGGGCGCCACCACCAGCGGCGCGCGCTCGGCGCGATCCAGGACGCCCGGGTCGCCGGCGACCCAGACAAGGCCCTCGCGCCAGACCCGCACGCCCAGGTCCGGGCCTGACGGCTCGCGCTTGACCAGCGCCAGATCGAGAGCGCCGTCCCGCAATTCGTCCAGCAGGTGAAGCGTCAGGTCGCACGTGACGCTGAGCGACACGCGGGGGTGGGCCTGGGCGAACTCGCCCAGGATGGCGGGCAGGTGGACCGTGGCGAAGTCCTCGGGGGAACCCAGCCGCACCTCGCCCTCGACGTCGGCCTCGGTCAGGCGGCCGACGATGTCGTCGTTCAGCCGCAGCAACCGCCGCGCCTCGGGCAGGAAGGACTCCCCTTCCGCCGTGAGCGCCACGTGGCGCGGATCGCGCGAGAGCAGCGCCCGGCCGAGGCGGTCCTCGAGCCGGCGCACCTGCAGGCTTACGGCCGACTGCGTACGGCCCAGGCGCTCGGCCGCACGGGTGAAGTTCCGGGTTTCGGCGACGGCGACCAGGGTTCGCACAAGGTCGAGATCCAGGTTCACGAGGCGGGCCATGATGATGAATCGTAATCACAAGCATTGATAACATCAAGTTTCCAAATCCCCGGGGGCAGACCAAAGGACGGCGGAACAAGGAGACACCCATGTCCAACCCGACGGCTTTCACCCCCATCACCGTGGCCCATGGCGACGGAATCGGGCCCGAGATCATGCAGGCGACCCTGGATGTGCTGCAGGCCGCAGGCGCGCGCCTCGACATCGAAACCATCGAGATCGGCCAGTCCGTCTACGCCCGCGGCTTCAGCGCCGGCATCGCGCCGGACGCGTGGGAAAGCCTGCGGCGCACGCGGGTGTTCCTGAAGGCGCCGATCACCACGCCGCAGGGCGGCGGCTTCAAGTCGCTGAACGTGACGATCCGCAAGTCGCTGGGCCTGTTCGCCAATGTGCGGCCGACGACGGCCTACGCGCCCTTCGTCGCGACGCGGCACCCGAACATGGACGTGGTGATCGTGCGCGAGAATGAGGAGGACCTCTACGCCGGAATCGAGCATCGCCAGACCGATCAGGTCTTCCAGTGCCTGAAACTGGTGAGCCGGCCGGGCTGCGAGCGGATCGTGCGCTACGCGTTCGAGTATGCCCGCGCGAACGGCCGCCGCAAGGTCAGCTGCTTCACCAAGGACAACATCATGAAGCTGACCGACGGCCTCTTCCACGAGGTCTTCGACGAGATCGGCCTCGAATACCCCGAGCTGGAGAAGGACCACTGGATCGTGGATATCGGCGCGGCGCGGCTGGCCGACGCGCCGGAAACGTTCGACGTCATCGTGACGCCCAACCTCTACGGCGACATCCTGTCGGACATAGCGGCGGAGATCGCGGGCTCGGTGGGCCTGGCCGGCTCGGCGAACGTCGGCCAGAACGTCGCGATGTTCGAGGCCATCCACGGCTCGGCGCCCACGCTGGCCGGACTGGACGCGGCCAACCCCTCGGGCCTGATGCTGGCGGGGGTCATGATGCTGAACCACATCGGCCAGCCCCAGGCGGCCGAACGAGTGCACAACGCCTGGCTGGCCACGCTGGAGGCGGGCGTCCACACCGCCGACGTGTTCCAGTCGGGCCAGTCGGCGCAGAAGGTCGGAACGCAGGCGTTCGCACAGAGCGTGATCGAGCGCCTCGGCTGCAAGCCGCAGCGTCTGGCGCCCGTCTCCTACGGGGCCGCGAAGCCCTTCGCCCTGCCCGCGCCCAAGCCGCGTCCGCCGGCGCACAAGCAGACCGTCGGCGTCGACCTCTTCGTCCAGTTCGACGGGGCGCCGGATGCGCTGGCGCAGAAGCTGTCCAGCATCCAGAACGGGCCGCTGTCGCTGAAGATGATCACGAACCGCGGGGTCAAGGTCTGGCCGGACGGCCTGCCCGAGACCTTCTGCACCGACCACTGGCGTTGCCGGTTCATGAACGGGGGCGGACCGGTCACCCTCAGCGACATCGTGGGACTCTCTGCGCGAGCGGCCGACGCCGGCGTCGACTTCATCAAGACCGAGCACCTCTGCACCTTCGACGGCGTGCCGGGGTTCAGCCTCGGCCAGGGGCAGTAGGCGGCGCCATGAACACGAAATGGGATCCGGCCGACGAGGGATCGTACTGGGTGATCGGAGGCCGCTACGTGGACATGACCTTCACCGCGCGCAGCTGGTCGGAGGTCGCCGGTCCATACCCCACGCGGTACGAAGCCGAGGAGGTGTGGCGCAAGCTGAGCTACATCTACTCGGCCGAGGCGCGCGTTCGTTTCACGATCGTGCGTGACGCCGAGGAGGCGGGCAACGCGGCCGCGGTCGGATCAGCCCCCGAGCCCGCCATTGGAGAACACCTTCACCAGGCGGACGGCGGCGGGGAGCATCAGGGCGCCCAGCAGCGACGGGAAGATGAAGAGGATCAGGGGCACGGTCAGCTTGGCCGAAAGGCCCAGGGCCTTCTCCTCGGCCCGCAGCATCCGCTTCGAGCGCATGTCGGCCGAGAACACCGACAGGGTTTCGCCCAGGCTGGTGCCCATCTCTTCGGCCTGGCGCAGCATGGTGGCCAGCGCGCGGGCGTCGTCGATGCCCAGGCGGTCGGCGAAGGCGCTCCAGGCGTCCTTGCGGGCGCGGCCGGCGCGCAGCTCCAGCACCAGGAAGCGCAGGTGAACGGTTAGGGTCGGATAGCGCCGCTCCAGCTCTTCCGTCACGCGGCTGACCGCGGCGTCCAGCGAAAGGCCCGCCTCGACCGAGGCGACCAGCAGGTCGAGCAGGTCGGGAAAGCCCTCGGAATACTCGCGTTCCCGCGTGGTCTTGCGCTGCTTCAGCACCTGGTCCGGGCCGTAGAGCGCGGCGACCGAGACGCCGACGGCCAGTAGCAGGGCGCCCATGTTGCCGTTTTTTTGGCCGATCAGCATGGGTAGGGTCAGCATCACCGCCACGGTCGCGGCGGCGACGCAGGCGGCCTTGATCCCCAGGAAGATCACCGGCGCCTCGCGGCTGTAGAAGCCGGCCTGCATAAGGCGGGACCGCAGCAGCGACACCTTGGCCGGGTCGCGCACCGCGCTCTGCTGGCCCAGGCGCTGCACCGCGCCAAGGACCCGGGCGCCGAGCTCGCCGCCGGGCTTCTCGACGACCGTCGGCCGACCTCCGCTGGCGGCCCCGGCCAGGCGGCCGCGGCGCAGGGCGCGGACGCGAAGCTCGCCGAAGCCGATCCAGCCCAGCCCGGCCAGGGCGCCCAGGGTGAGCACCAGGCCCGCGATGTAGATGATGGTGTCGAGCGCCATCGGATCAGAGCCGCATGTCGATCATGCGCCGCATGATCATGTTGCCGAGGAAGACCCAGAAGCCGAGGCCGGCCAGGCCGTACTTCACCAGGGGCTCGTCGATGACCTCGCCGTAGAAGTTGGGGGCCATCATGATGATCATGCCCAGCGCCACGAACGGCGCGGCGGTGAGGATCATCGCCGAGGCGCGGCCTTCCGAGGACGCGGCCTTGATCTTCAGGCGCATCTTGTGGCGGTCGCGCACGGTGTTGGCGTTGAGCTTGAGCAGGCCGGTCAGGTTGCCGCCGGTCTTCTCCTGCAGGCGCACGGTGGCGGCGAAGAGGTCGACGTCGGCGTGCTGGCAGCGCTCGGCCATCCGCTCGACCGCCTGCTCCAGGGTGGCGCCATAGGCGATCTCGTCGGCGGCCATGCCGAACTCGGTGCCGATCGGGTCGCTCATCTCGCGGCCCACCAGGGCCACGGCGGCGGGCACCGGGTGGCCGGCCTCGAGCGAGCGGACGATGATGTCCAGCGCCTGCGGCAGCTGGAAGCCCAGCGCGGCGTTGCGCTTGCCGGCCTTCCACTTGAGCACGCCCAGCGGGATCAGCACGCCGCCCAGCACCATGCCGCCGGGCACGGCCAGCGGTGTCTTCAGCAGCACATAGCCGCCGACGCCGCAGATCAGCGCCGAGGCGCCGACGTAGGTGAGCCACTTGCGCTGGTCGTAGGGCAGACCCGAGGCGACGATCATGTTCGAGAGCCAGCGCAGGTTCTCGGAGCGGGCGCCGGACGCGGTCAGGCCCCGCTGCTTGCGCAGCTCGACCACCAGGGCCGAGATCCCCTCGACCTTCTCGCCCACCTGCAGGCGCCGGTTTACCTGGCGCTTCTGCGTGGCGACGGTGAAGACGCCGGTCAGGCCCTGGACCAGCGCGAACACGGCCGCGCCGATCATCAGCATGACGATGAACTTGGCGTCGATCTCGAAGGCCGGGAGCATCAGAGCGTCTTGTTCGGGTCGAAGTTGGCGGTGTCGTACGGGATGCCCCGGCGGAGCATCTCGTCGAGGCAGCGGGGGCGCAGGCCGGTGGCGCGGTGCTCGCCGTGGACCGTGCCGTCGGCGTCGGTGTGGGTGCGGTGGAACAGGAAGATGTCCTGCATCTGCACGACGTTGCCTTCCATCCCCACGATCTCGCTGACGTGGGTGACCTTGCGCTTGCCGTCCGACAGGCGGTTGACCTGCACCACCATCCCGACGGCCGAGGCGATCTGGTAGCGCACGGCCTCGGCGCCGATGTTGAGGCCGCCCATGGCCACCATCTGCTCCAGGCGGCTTACGGCCTCGCGCGGGTTGTTCGAGTGGATCGTGGCCATCGAGCCCTCGTGGCCCGTGTTCATGGCCTGCAGCATGTCGAAGGCCTCTTCGGAACGCACCTCGCCCAGGATCACGCGGTCCGGGCGCATCCGCAGGGCGTTCTTGACCAGCTCGCGCTGGCGGATTTCGCCCTTGCCCTCGATGTTGGGCGGGCGGGTCTCCATGCGCACCACGTGCGGCTGCTGCAGCTGCAGCTCGGCGGCGTCCTCGATGGTGATCAGGCGCTCGCCGTGGCTGATGGCGGCCGAGAGCGCGTTGAGCAGCGTCGTCTTGCCCGAACCGGTGCCGCCCGAGATCACCGTCGAGACCCGGCTCTTCACCGCGCCATGGAGGAACTCGGCCATGGCCGGCGTCATGGCTCCGAACTCGACCAGCTTCTCGAGCGTCAGCGGCTTCTTGGAGAACTTCCGGATCGAGACCGAGCAGCCGTCGATGGCGATGGGCGGGATGGCGGCGTTCACGCGGCTGCCGTCGGGGAGGCGGGCGTCGACCATCGGCTGGCTCTCGTCGATCCGGCGGCCGACGCCGGCGACGATGCGGTTGACGATCCGCAGCAGGTGGTCGTTGTCGCGGAAGCGGATGGGCGTGAGCTCCAGCTCGCCGCGGCGCTCGACGTAAACCTGGAAGGGGCCGTTGATCAGGATGTCGTTGATCGACTCGTCCTTGAGCAGCGGCTCGATCGGCCCCAGCCCCACCATCTCGTCGAAGATCGAGGCGCCCAGGACGTCCAGTTCCTTGGCGTTCAGCGCCATCCGCTCGGCGCGGGCGAACTCGTTCACCTGGCCCAGGACCTGGCGGCGCAGCTCGCCCTCTTCCAGCTTGTCCAGCTTGGCGAGGTCGAGTTCGTCGATGAGCTTGGCGTGCAGGCGAAGGCGCAGGTCGAGGTTGGGGTCGCGCGGCGGGGCCTTGGCGGTCTTGGGCTCGACCTTGGCGACCGGCGCGGCGACCGGCGCCGGGGCGGCGACGGGCTGCTGCGGCGCGGGCTGGGCGGCGGGCCGCGCGAGGCTGAACCGGCCCATCGTCAGGCTGCCTTGGCGGTGTCACGCCGTGGCGGCTGTGCCGCCAGCTGGGTGACCAGGGTCTGGATGTCCTTGACGATCTTGGACTTGGGCCGGTGCTGGGCGATGGGGCCGCCCAGGTTCACCGAGGCGGCGGCGGCCTCCCAGTCGGAGCTGATGCCCGCCTCGGCCTTGCGCTGCAGGGCCTTCTCGGACTCGGTCATCGACGGCGCCGGCCCGAACATGCGGCTGGCCAGGCGGTTCAGCACGATGCGCGGGCGCAGACCGGTGCCCAGGCCGTCCTCGATTTCGTCGGAATAGGCGCGCGCCGCCAGCAGGGCCGGCACGGTCAGTTCCGAGATCACCAGCACCTCGTCGCAGCCCGCCAGGGCCTCGAGGGTCCAGGGGCGGCGATGACGCGGGATGTCCAGGATGACCCACTCGTAGCATTCGCAGGCGACTTCCAGCATGCGCAGGATCGCCTCGCGGCTCACGGCGTCGAAGGCCGTGGCGTCGCGGACGCCGGCGATCAGGTCGAGGCCCTTGGACACTGGGGTGACGAAGGCGTGCAGCATGGCCGCGTCGATGCGGTCGGCGGCCTGGCCGAAGTCGGCGAGGCGGGTGGTGGGCGTGCAGCCCAGGTAGGCGGCGGCGGCGCCATCGGCGAGGTTGAGGTCCACAAGGCAGACCGAGTGTTCCTTGCCCGACTGGGCCGCCAGGGCATAGGCGATCTCGATGGCGATGGTGGTCGCGCCCGACCCGCCGACGGCGCCGCTGACGCCCCAGCACCGCGAGTCGGTTCCGCTGGCCATCGCCGCGGCGGCGGCCGGGGCGGCCTCGGACAGCAGCGCCTTGACCGCCGAGGCCAGCTGCTCGGACGTGAACGGCGCCTCGAGGATGTCGGCGGCCTCCATGCGCAGAACGTTGCGCACCAGGCCGGCGGGCAGGCTCCGGCCCAGCATCAGCAGCGGCGGCGCGTTGCGCATGCCCGACAGCGCCTTCACCGCCGCGGCCAGCGCGTGGTCTTCCGAGGCGTCGGCGTCGATCAGCACGAGGTCGTAGGCGCCGACCCGCAGGCTCTCCAGCTGAGAAACCGAGCCGTGGTCCAGCGTCGCGCCGGCGAGGGGCCCCTTGGCGTAGGCGTCGAAGCCTGCGCCCAGGCCCAGGATGCGGCGGCCTGCGATCTCGACAGTGGGGGTGGAACCGGACTTGGGACGCAACATGGATGGGGTCACTTCGTGGCGGGCCGCGCGCCGGCGTTCGGGCTGGACTCGCGCCCCTTGGTCTTGCCGTAGAGGAACAGTTCGGACTGGGTGGCCTCGCGGCCGGGCAGCTCGTCGACCGCCGGGATCGCGCGATCCGCAGGTGTCGCCAGCCGCGGCGTCACGATGATGAGCAACTCGGTTTCGGCCCGCTTCCACTGCGCCGACCGGAACAGGGCGCCCAGCACCGGAACCGATCCGAGGCCCGGGGTCTGCTGGACCGAGTTGCGGTTGTTGCGCTGGAACATGCCGGCCATGGCGAAGGTGTCGCCCGGACGCAGGTCGAGCGTGGTCGAGGCGCGCCGGACGGTGAGGCCCGGGACGGTCAGGTCGCGCAGCGTGAGGGCGTTGCCGTAGTCCAGCTCGCTGACCTCGGGCTCGACCGCGATGCGGATCCAGCCGTTCTCCTTCACGGTCGGCGTGAAGTTCAGCTTCACGCCGTAGGGCTTGAACTCGATCGCGATGGTGTTGAGGTCCTGCGGTACCGGGAACGGGAACTCGCCGCCGGCCAGGAAGGTCGCCTTCTCGCCCGAGATCGCCACCAGGTTCGGCTTGGCGAGCGCCCGCACCAGGCCCTTCTCCTCCAGCGCCTGCAGCGTGGTGTTGATGTTGGCCGCGTTCCAGCCGCCGTTCGTGCTGACCACGCCATGCGGCGGCGTCAGAGCGCCGATGAGACCCGAGCCGGTGACCACGCCGAACGAGCTGTTGAAGACGTTCAGGTCGACGCCGATGTCCTTCAGGCCGGACCGGCTGGCTTCCAGGATGCGGACCTCGAGGATCACCTGCTGCGAGTTGCGCACGGTCAGGCGTGAGAGCACCGAGTCGGGCGCGTACTTCTCGGCCAGCTTCTCGGCCCCGGCCTGCACGCCGGCGGTCGAGATGTCGCCGCTCAGCAGCAGCATCTCGCCCAGGTTCTTCACCAGGATGGCTTCGGTCGGATAGGCGGCCTTGAGATCCTGCTGCAGGCCCTCGGCGTCGTAGCCGACGCGGATGTCGATCACTTCCGACAGCCCGCCGCCGCGCCCGTAGACCAGCATGTTGGTCGAGCCGAACTCCATGCCCTGGACGTAGAAGCTGGACTCCGACGTGGCCGTGACCTTGGCGATCTCGGGCTGGGCGATCACGATCTTCGAGGCCGGGCCGGGCAGGCGGAACTGCAGCGACTTGTCGCGTGGCACGTGGATCGTGCGGCGCATGACCGGTTCGCTGCCGAGCGTCTGGGCGGCGGCCGGCGCTACGGGCAGCAATGCGCCACAGGTCACGGTGGCGAGCGCGACGGCGGCGAGCGCCCCGGACAGGGTGCGTGACATGGGGAAGGCCTGCATGGTCATCGGGCTCAGCTCACGCCCGAGGCGTTCGACGCGGGCTGGCCGGGCGCGGGGCTGCTCGGCGCAGCAGGCGCCGGAGCCGCCGCAGGGGCGCGGCTGCGGCCGCCGCCGCCGCTGCTGCGCTTCGAGGGCTCGCCTTCGACGATCAGGATGGCGTAGCTGCGCGCCGGGCCGGCCGACGCGGTCCGCACCGCGCGCGGCGCCGACGAGCGGCCGCCCGAGAGGAAGTCGTTCGTGCGCAGCGGCTTTGCCGCGGCGATCTCGGCGGCCCCGTTGCGGCGCAGCGCCAGCGACAGGTTGCCCAGGGTCGAGGCCAGCGAGAGCTTCTGCGAGTCCTCGACAGACACCTCGATGGTGGCCGTGTTGGGGCTGGCCGGCTTGTCCGACGTGGGGTCGGCGTTGAGGTCCATGCCCAGCACGCGGGCGTTCTGGACCACGACGTACGAGATGAAATTGCGCTCGGGGCCGCTGGGGGTCAGGTCGCGCAGCAGCACCACGTCGACGTGGTCGCCGGGCAGCGCGTGGCCGCCCACGCCGCTGGCGTCGTCCACCTTCAGCGTATAGGCGCGCATGCCCTCGGCGATGGCCGCCGACACGATCGGCCGCGAACCGGGGCCAGAGATCTTCATGGGCAGCAGGGGCTCCCGCGCCGCCAGCGGCGTCAGGGCCACGGGGGCGCCGCCCCGGTCGGCCGCCAGCACGGCGCCCACCGTCGTGAACGCGCCCTCGGGGATCGCGTCCTTCGGGGCCTTGATCACCGTCAGCATCGAGGCCTGGAGCTTCTCGCCATACTTGATGGCGCGGCTGGTCACGACCATCGGCTCGCCCTGGACCTGCGCCTGCACGATGGGGCTCTTCGCGGCGGCGTTGGGCAGCATCACCTTCGCGACCACGAGGGCGCCCAGACCCAGGACGGCGGAAGCTGCGAGACTGACGATGGTGACGACGCGCATGCGCTGATCCGGCCAACACTTCTTTTGTTATGCCGGGGAGTTAACGACGACCGCCTTGCGAACTCGCCAAGAAACACAGTGAAGATCGCGGTAGGGTTTCTGAAGAACCGCCGCTGCGTGGCTGGCGCTGGAAGCGCTTCCCCCGGTAGGTTGGGCGGACAGACATCAGACAGGGAGGACGGGCGATGAAGGTTCGCCGGCTGGGAAATTCGGGCCTGAAGGTCAGCGTCGTGGGGCTGGGCTGCAACAACTTCGGCATGCGCATCGACGCCGATCAGACGCAGGCCGTCGTGGACGCGGCCATCGACGCCGGCATCACGCTCTTCGACACCGCCGACATCTACGGCGGGACCAAGTCGGAGGAGTTCCTGGGGAAGGCGCTAGGCAAGCGCCGCCACGACATCGTGCTGGCCACCAAGTTCGGCATGCGGATCGGCGGCGACCCCAAGAAGCAGGGCGGCGCACGCAAGTGGATCATGCAGGCGGTGGAGGACAGCCTGCGCCGGCTGGGCACGGACTACATCGACCTCTATCAGCACCACCAGCCCGACCCGGACACCCCCGTCGACGAGACGCTGCGGGCGCTGGACGACCTCGTGTCGCAGGGCAAGGTCCGCTACCTCGGCAACTCGAACTACACCGGCTGGCAGATCGCCGACGCCGACTGGACGGCGGCGGGCGGAACCCGCTTCGTCTCGGCCCAGAACCTCTATTCGCTGCTGGAGCGTGACGTGGAGCGCGAGGTGCTGCCGGCGTGCGAACACTTCGGCCTGGGCTTCCTGCCGTTCTTCCCGCTGGCCTCGGGCCTGTTGAGCGGGAAGTACCGCCGCGGCGAGGCCCCGCCCGAGGGCACCCGGCTGGAGGCCTGGGGCGCGCGGGGCCAGGCGGCCATGAGCGACTCCAACTTCGACAAGGTCGAGGCCTTGGAGGCGTGGGCGAAGGAGCGTGGGCATACGATCCTGGAACTCGCCTTCGCCTGGCTGCTGGGCCACGAGGTGGTGAGCTCGGTGATCGCCGGCGCCACGACCGTGGAGCAGGTGAAGACCAACGCGGCGACGGCGGAGTGGCGCCTGACGCCGCAGGAGGTCGAAGAGGTCGGGAAGCTGGTCTCGTAGGCGCCATCCCTCCCCTTCATGGGGAGGGCGGCGAGCGAAGCGAGCCGGGTGGGGAGACCTTGACCTCCCCAACGGCATTCCGGTTTCCCCACCCCGATGCGCCGACGCGCATCGACCCTTCCCATAAAGGGGAGGGATGAGAGGGATGAGATGTACGACCTCCTGAAAGGCCTCCGCGTGGTCGAGGGCTCGGCTTTCGTGGCCGCGCCCACCTGCGGGCTCTACCTCGCCCAGATGGGCGCCGAGGTGATCCGGTTCGACAACATCGGCGGGGGGCCCGACTTCCGCCGCTGGCCGCTCGCGGACAACGGATCGAGCCTCTACTGGGAAGGCCTGAACAAGGGCAAGAAGTCGGTGGCCATCGACCTTGCCAGCCCCCAGGGCCGCGAGATCGCCCAGCGGCTGGCCGCGGCGCCCGGCGAGGACGGCGGCCTGTTCGTGACCAACTTCCCGGTCGAGGGCTTCCTCTCCTACGATAAGCTGAAGGCCCTGCGGGACGACCTCATCTGCGTCCGCGTCATGGGCTGGGCCGATGGCTCGCAGGGCATGGACTACACGATCAACTCGGCGCTGGGCCTGCCGCTGATGACCGGGCCTGTGGGCGACGAGCGGCCGGTGAACCATGTGCTGGCCGCCTGGGACCTGCTGACCGGCGCCTACTGCGCGTTCTCGATGGTCTCGGCGCTGCTGGCGCGGATGCGCGGCATGGGCGGGCGCGAGATCCGCGCGCCGCTGAGCGATATCGGCGCGGCCACCATGGCCAACCTGGGCTTCTCGGCCGAGACGATGCTGACGGGGCATCAGCGGCCGCGGATGGGCAACGACGTGTTCGGCGCCTTCGGCCGCGACTTCACCACCAGGGACGGCGAGAAGCTGATGCTGCTCTGCATCACGCCGAAGCAGTGGGAGAAGGCGCTGGACGTGCTGGGCATCGGCGCGGGCGTGGCGGCGGTCGAGGCCGACCTGGGCGTCTCGTTCGCCAAGGACGAGGGCCTGCGGTTCACGCACCGAGCGCGGCTGTATCCGCTGTTCGAGCAGGCGTTCGCGGCGAAGACGGCGGCCGAGCTGACGCCGGCCTTCGACGCCGGGGGCGTCACCTGGGGCAGCTACCAGACCATGGAGGCGGCGCTGAACGATCCCCGCCTCTTCAAGGACAATCCGATGTTCGAGTCGGTGACGCATCCCTCGGGGCTGACCTATCCGGCGCCGGGGGCGATGGGCACGATCCCGCAGGACGTCCGCCGGCCGGTGGCGCCGGCGCCGAAGCTGGGCCAGCACACCGACGAGGTGCTGGCCGAGGTGCTGGGCCTGAGCAGCGGCGAGATCGCCAGGCTGCACGACGCGAACGTCGTGGCCTAGGAACGCTGTCCGCCTGGGGGACGTGCGCCGCTAGTCGTTGCGGCGCAAGTGCGTACGGACCGCGCGGACGTAATCCTCGGCGTGGGTGGCGGGCATGGCGTGTCCGGCGTCCGCCACCACCACCAGCGCCGCCGCCGGCATGCGGGCCACCAGCGGCTTCAGAACGTCGGCGGTCATCTCGTCGTACTCACCGGTGACCACCAAGGTCGGCTGGGTCACGCGCGGCAGCAGCGGCTCGCCGTCGTAGGTCTTGAGGCTGCCGGTCGCGCGGATTTCGCCCGGGCCCCACATGGTCTGGTACAACCGCTCGCTCAGGCCCACGCTTTTGTTCTGGGCATAGGCGCGCAGGTAGGCCGGCGGCGGTCGGCGTGTGGCGTACTGGCGGTAGAAGACGGCCATCGCCTTGCCGTACTCGGGATTGGCGGTGTCACCAGCGGCTTCCAGACGATTGATGGTCGCGACCACGTCCGGCGGGAGTTTCGCGAGCTGCGCCAGCGTGCTGCGCGTCCAACTCGCGGTCGAGATCAGGGGGCTGCCGAGGGTCAGACTCTTCAGGCCGCCGGGCTGGCGGGCGGCGTATTCCAGCGCCACGGTCGAGCCCCACGAATGGCCCACAAGATGCAGGCGGGGCAGGTCGAGCGCGGCGCGGATGGCGTCGACCTCGGAGACGAACCGCTCGACGGTCCAGTTGGCCGGATCGCCCGGGCGGTCGGATTGGCCGGAATCCAGCTGGTCGTAGAGGATCACGGCGCGGTCGTCGGTCATAGTCAACGACGGCAGGAAGTAGAGGTGGCTGCCCCCCGGGCCGCCGTGGATGCAGACGACAGGCACCTTGGGCGCCTTCAGGTCGCCGTTCACGCGCACATAGATCTTGCCGCCGCGCACCGGGACCATCAGCTCGCGATCCGGCGCGGGCGGGGTCCAGTCGGTCTGTGCGAGCGCGCTGGGCGCGGCGGCCGCGCCGGCGAGACCCAGCAGGAAGCTCCGGCGGTCGAATGTCCCTTTGAGCGGCATGCGCCGCCTAGGCCGTCTGCTGGAGGACAAGGCCGAGCTCGGCGATCATCGTCTCGCGCATGGCGAACTTCTGAACCTTGCCGGTGACCGTGGTGGGGAAGCCGTCGACGAACTTGATGTGGCGCGGAATCTTATAGTGGGCGATCTGGCCGCGGCAGAACTCGCGCACCGCTTCGTCCTCCAGCGTTTCGCCGGGCTTCAGCACGATCCAGGCGCAGATCTCCTCGCCATACCTGGGATCGGGGACCCCGATCACCTGGACGTCCTGGATCGCCGGGTGGCGGTAGAGGAACTCCTCGATCTCGCGCGGATAGATGTTCTCGCCGCCGCGGATGACCATGTCCTTGATCCGGCCCACGACGTTGCCGTAGCCCTCGTCGTCGATCACGCCCAGGTCGCCGGTGTGCATCCAGCCGCCGCTGTCGATCGCCTCGGCCGTCCTCTCGGGATCGTCCCAGTAGCCCAGCATCACCGAGTAGCCGCGGGTGCAGAACTCGCCCGGTTCGCCCCGCGGGGTCACCCGGCCCTCGGAGTCGACCACCTTCACCTCCAGGTGCGGGTGCACCCGCCCGACCGTAGAGACCCGGCGTTCCAGGCTGTCGTCGGCGCTCGTCTGCCAGCTGACGGGCGAGGTTTCGGTCATGCCGTAGACGTTGGTCACCTGGACCATGTTCATGCGCTCGATCACCTGGCGCATGACTTCGATAGGACACGGCGACCCGCCCATGGCGCCGGTGCGCAGCGAGCTCAGGTCATGGTCGGCGAATCCGGGCAGCGCGAGCATGGCGATGAACATGGTCGGCACGCCGAACAGGGCCACGCAGCGCTCGGCCGCGACGGCCTCGAGCGCCGCCGCCGGGTCGAATCCCTCGCTGGGATAGACCATCGTGGCCCCGTGGGTGACGCAGCCCAGGTTGCCGATGACCATGCCGAAGCAGTGGTATAGCGGCACCGGGATGCAGACCGCCTCGCCCGGCTGGAGGCGCATCGCCTCGCCGGTGAAGAAGCCGTTGTTCAGGATGTTGTGGTGGCTGAGCGTGGCGCCTTTCGGGAAGCCGGTGGTGCCGCTGGTGAACTGGATGTTGATCGGGTCGTCGAACTGCAGGGTCGGCCCGATTTCGGCCAGGCGGGCGCGGTCGGCGCGCTTGGCGGTGCCTTCGATGTGGGGGAAGGACTGGCAGCCGCGGTGCGGGTCGTCGCCGATGGTGATCACCGCCTCGACGGTCGGCAGCCGGTGGGCTTCGCGCAGCTGGCGCACCATGGCCAAGTATTCGCTGGTCTTATGGCGCACCGCGATGACCAGGGCGCGGCAGCCCACCTTGTTGATGGCGTACTCGGCTTCGCTCAGGCGATAGGCCGGGTTGATGTTGACCAGGATCATCCCCGCCTTCGCTGTGGCGAACTGGGTGATCGTCCATTCGGCGCAGTTGGGCGCCCAGATCCCCACCCGGTCGCCCGGCTCCAGCCCCAGCGCCAGAAGGCCGGCCGCGAACGCGTCGACCCGGTCCTTCAGCTGGGCATAGGTCCAGCGGACGCCCTGATGGCGCGAGACCAGTGCGACATTGTCGGGCCAGGCCGCGCAGGTCTCGTCGAACAGCGCCCCGATCGTCTTGCCGATCAATGGCTGCGTGCTGGCCCCATGGACGTAGCTGAGCGCCATCGTCCGCCTCCCCTTGTTTTGGCGAGGATGGCGGCGGGACGGTCTGGTGTCATCTGCTTAGAGGCGGTGCGGTGGTCTAGGCTCACGCAGCGTTCCCGTGGCAGAGAGCGAGGGTGAGCCAGGAAACCTTTCCCGAGATCCGTGAGGCGGTGCGCAAGCTGTGCGCGCGCTTCCCCGGCGCCTACTGGCGCGAGCTGGACCGTGAGCGGGCGTACCCGACCGCGTTCGTCCAGGCCCTGACCGAGGCGGGGTTCCTCTCGGTGCTGATACCCGAGGAGTACGGGGGCTCGGGCCTTGGCCTCGCGGCCGCCAACGCGGTGCTGGAGGAGATCCATCGCTCGGGCTGCAACGGCGGCGCCTGCCACGCCCAGATGTACACCATGGGCACGGTGCTGCGGCACGGGACGCCGGCGCAGAAGCAGGCCTACCTGCCGAAGATCGCCACGGGCGAGCTGCGGCTGCAGGCGTTCGGCGTGACCGAGCCCGACGCCGGCACTGACACCACCCGCATCACCACCTTCGCCCGGAAGGTCGGCGACAAGTACGTCGTGAATGGCCGGAAGCTGTGGATCAGCCGGGCCGAGCATTCCGACCTGATGGTGCTGCTCTGCCGGACCAGCCCGCGTGACGAGGCCAAAACCTCGGCCGGGATGAGCGTGCTGCTGGTCGACATGCGGACGGCGAAGGGGAACGGCCTGACCATCACGCCGGTCCGAACCATGCTGAACCACGCCACCACCGAGCTGTTGTTCGAGGATCTCGAGGTGCCCGCCGAGAATCTCGTCGGCGAGGAGGGCAAGGGCTTCAAATACATCCTGGACGGCATGAACGCCGAGCGGATCCTGATCGCGTCGGAGTGCATCGGCGACGCCAAGTTCTTCATCGACCGGGCCAGCCAGTACGCCAAGGACCGCGTGGTGTTCGGTCGCCCGATCGGCGAGAACCAGGGCGTGCAGTTCCCGCTCGCGCGGGCCTACGTCCAGATGACCAGCGCCAGCCTGATGGTCGACAAGGCCGCCGCCCTGTTCGAGGCCGGCGAGCCGTGCGGCACCGAGGCCAACATGGCCAAGCTCGTGGCCTCCGAGGCCAGCTGGTTCGCCGCCGACATGGCCATCCAGACCCACGGCGGCTTCGGCTTCGCCGAGGAGTACGACATCGAGCGAAAGTTCCGCGAAACGCGCCTCTACCAGGTGGCGCCGATCTCCACGAACCTGATCCTCAGCCACGTGGCCACCCACGTGCTGGGCCAGCCGAAGAGCTTCTGACGCGAGGTCTGTTGGCGCGCCAGCGCCGAAAGAAATTGACCACGAACCACACGAACCACACGAACGGGGCCTGCCGATCAGCGCGGCGTGCGGGTAGATCGCGGGTTGGTGTGGTTCGTGTGGTTCGTGGTTCAACTGGACAGCGCCTGCGGCGCGCAGAGGGTAAGACGATGGCCTACGAGACGATCAAGGTGAGCGAGCCCGAGGCCGGGATCACCGTCATCACCTTCGCCCGGCCGGAGGTGGCCAATGCACTCTCGACCCAGATGGGCCGCGAGCTGCTGGACATCTGGAGCCAGTTGCGCTCGGCGGACGGCCTGCGCTGCGTGATCCTGAGCGGCGAGGGCAAGCATTTCCAGGCCGGCGCCGACCTCAAGGAGCGCAACGGCATGAGCGACGAGACGTGGGCCGAGCAGCACCGGCTGTTCGAGGCCATGATCCGCGCCCAGCTGGCCTGTCCGGTTCCGGTGATCGCCGCGGTGCAGGGCGCGGCCATGGGCGGCGGCTGCGAGATGACGCTGGCCTGCGACTTCGCCTACGCCGCCGAGGGCGCGCGGTTCGGCCTGCCGGAAGCGGGCCTGGGCATCCTGCCGGGCCTGGGCGGGACGCAGCTGCTGACGCGGGCGGTCGGTCCCCGTCGGGCCATCGAACTGCTGACGACGGCCCAGCCGTTCAGCGCCGCGCAGGCGCTGGAGTGGGGCCTGGTGAGCGGCGTGGTGGCGCCCGAAGCGCTGATGGACACGGTGCTGGGCGTCGCCCGGGTGATCGCCAGCAAGGCGCCGCTGTCGGTGCGCGGCGCCAAGCGGGTGGTGCACGAAGGCCAGGACCTGGATCTGAAGCGCGCCATGGACCTGGAGCTGTCGATCTACAACCAGCTCTTCACCACCCAGGACCGCCGCGAAGGCGTCGGCAGCTTCAACGAGAAGCGCACCCCGGTGTTCGAGGGGAAGTAGGCGCGCTACGGTCCTCCCGACAACAAGGGAGGACGGCATGATCCGGAGAGGCCGGCCCTATCTGGAATATCGCACGGAGCCGGCGGGAGAGGCGACCGAGCAGCTGGAGCGTGAGGGCTACACGATCGTCCGGGGGCTGTTGTCGCCGGACGAGGTGGCCGAGCTCGCGGCCGATGTGGCGCGGGTCTACGACACCGAGCCCGAGGACCAGCGCAGCGGCGCGCCGCCCGAGGACCGAGACATGTTCCGCTATGCGATGCTGAACCGCAGCGCCGCGGCGCAGAAGGCGGTGGCGAATCCGAAGCTGCTGGCCGTGATCGAGCCGCTGCTGGGCGAGGACTGCCACGTGATCGCCAACACGGCCTGGCGCAACCCGGCGGGACAACCGGGCGGCCACGGCGGGCAGAACTGGCACATCGACGCCGGGCCGCACGTGCCGCTGCCCGATGGCGTGCGCTGGCCGGCGGACATCCCGCATCCGGTATTCGCCGTCGGCGTCCACATCTATCTGCAGGACTGTGCGCTGGAGGATGGGCCCACGGGCGTGATCCCGGGCAGTCACCTGTCGGGCAGGCCGCCGCCGCAGGACCGCACCATGGACAGCGACCTGACCTACGAAGGCCGGGGCGTCGTGCCCTTCATCGTGAGGGCCGGCGACGCGGGCTTCTTCGTGTCCGATGTCTGGCACCGGCGGATGCCGACGAAGCTGGGCGCCGATCGGGGCCGGTTCTTCCTGCAGGCGCACTATGGCCGCCGAGACATCGCTCAGCGAATCCTGCCGACCCGGGACGCCAACCATCTGTCGCCGGAGGCCGTGGCGCGCGCCCATGCCGGCGCCGAGCGCGAGCGCAGGGTCGTAGGGCTGCATCCGCCGTTCTTCTACGACGGGTAGGGCGGGCCCCCCAACAACGGCCGGCGGAGCGCCAGGATCGCGAGGTCGTCGCTGGGGTCGCCGCCGGCTTCGAAGGCGCGGACGCGGGCCACCAGGCTGTCGGTCAGCGCCGAGAGCGGGCCGTCGCGGGGCGCCTCGGCCAGCGCCTGGCGCAGGCGCGCCTGGCCGAACAGCTGCCGCGACCGGTCCTGCGCCTCGGTGACGCCGTCGGTGAAGGCGACCAGCGTCGCGCCGGGCTCCAGCCGGGTCAGTTCGGCCTGATAGGCGAAGCCCGCGCCGGCGCAGAGCGGCGGCCCGCCGTCGATTTCCAGCGCGGCCACCGTCCCGTCGGCGTTCACCACCAGCGGGTTCTCGTGCCCCGCGCTGCAGAGGGCCAAGGCGCCGGTGTCCAGGTTCAGCACGCCCGCCAGCAGCGACATGGCCATGGCCTCGCCGTTGTTGCGCTCCAGCTCGGCCTCAATGGCGCGGAAGGCGTCGCCCAGCCGGTCGGCCTTGCGGGTGATGAGGCTGTGCGACAGGGCCTTGGCCAGCGCCATGAACAGCGAGGCGCCGACGCCCTTGCCGGTCACGTCGCCGACCAGGAACGCGAGATGGTCGTCGCCCACCTTGAAGGCGTCATAGAGGTCGCCGCCGACGCTGCGGGCGGGCTCGAGCACGGCGTCCACCTCGGCCCGGCCCGACAGCGCCGCCAGCGCGGCGCGGGGCAGCAGCATGCCGGCCTGGATGTCGCCGGCCGCGCGCTCGGCCCGCTTGCGGTCCTCGATGTCGCGCAGGATGTTCACCAGCTCGACCGCCGCGCCCGAGGCGTCGCGGATGACGGTCGGGCTCTCCTCGATCCACGTCCAGTCGCCCGACTTGTGGCGGATGCGGTACTCGCGCCGGCTGCCGTCCAGATCGCCGAGGGCTGCGAACCTGGCCGGCCGCCGCTCGGCCAGCCGGGGGCGATCGTCGGGGTGCACGAAACTGCCGGCGGGGACGCCGATCAGGTCGCGCGGGGCATATCCGTAGCGCCGGACGCTGGGCGAGGCCCAGGTGATCTTCGAACTGGGATCCAGCCGCAGGATCACGTCGGCCGAGTTCTCGACCAGGAAGGCCAGCTCGGCCTCGTGGCGGCGGATGCGGGCCTGGGCGTCGTGCAGCTCGCGCTCCATCGACACATAGGCCTTGAGGTCGCGGCGCAGCGTCATCGCCGACGAGACGGCGGCGGCCATCGCCTCCAGCTGGGCGCACTGGGCCTCGCCGAAGTCGTGGCGCGGCCGGTAGTCGATGACGCAGAAGCTGCCGAGCCGGAAGCCGTCGGGGCTGGTCAGAGGCGCGCCGGCATAGAAGCGGACGAACGGCTCTCCGGTGACCAGCGGGTTGTCGCGGAAGCGCGGGTCGGCCGTGGCGTCGGGAATCAGCATCGTTCGCGCCTGGCGGATCGTGTGATCGCAGAACGCCACGTCGCGCGGCGTCTCGCCCCCGTCCATGCCCACGCACGACTTGAACCACTGGCGCTCGGCGTCGATCAGCGACACCAGCGCGACCGGGGTCTGGAACGTCTGGGCTGCGAGCGCCGTCAGGTTGTCGAAGATCGCCTCGGGCTCGGTGTCCAACACGTCCAGGGCGCGCAACGCCGCGAGCCGCCGGGCTTCGTCGGCGATCGCGCGGTCCGCATCCTGGATGGACTTGTCCATGCCCCTTCCTACGGTCCGGGAGCATAACCGGATGACGGCTTTGTGGTGGGAGATTCTGCGCCTACCGTCGCGCTCATGAAGATGCCCGCGCCCGACGATGCGCTGATCGCCCGCAAGGCCGAGATCGTGCGTGCGCTGCGGCGCATCGTGCCCGGCGAGGGCGTAGTGTCGGAACCGGCGGGCCTGGTCCCGTTCGAGAGCGACGGCCTTTCGGCCTATCGGCAGCAGCCTCTGGCGGTGGTGCTGCCCGAGACCACGGCGCAGGTCTCGGAGATCCTGCGCTGGTGCCAGGCCAACGGGGTGAAGGTGGTGCCGCGCGGCGCGGGCACGTCGCTGTCGGGCGGCGCGCTGCCGCTGGCCGACGGGGTGGTGCTGGGCCTGTCGAAGTTCAACCGCGTCCTGGAGGTGGACTACGCCAACCGCTGCGCGGTGGTGCAGCCGGGGGTGACGAACCTGGCCATCACGGGCGCCGTCGAAGGGCGCGGCTTCTACTATGCCCCCGATCCTTCGAGCCAGATCGCCTGCACCATCGGCGGCAACGTGGCCGAGAACTCGGGCGGGGTGCACTGCCTCAAGTACGGGCTGACCACCAACAACCTGCTGGGCTGCGAACTGGTGCTGATGAGCGGCGAGATCGTCCGGTTCGGCGGCAAGGCGATGGACGCCGAAGGTTATGACCTGCTGGGGTTGGTCACGGGATCCGAGGGGCTGCTGGGCGTGGTCACCGAGGTGACGGTGCGCATCCTGCCCAAGCCGGAAACGGCGCGGGCGCTGCTGCTGGGGTTCCCGTCGGTGGAGCAGGCCGGCGCCTGCGTCGGCGACATCATCGCCGCGGGCGTGATCCCGGCCGGGCTGGAGATGATGGACAACCCGGCAATCCGGGCGGCCGAGGCGTTCGTGGGGGCGGGCTATCCGGTGGACGCCGCCGCGCTGCTGATCTGCGAGCTGGACGGGCCCGAGGCCGAGTGCGCCGAACTGGCGAGCCACGTCCGCATGCTGGCCGCCCAGCGCGGGGCCGACTTCGTGAAGACCTCCGAGAGCGAGGCCCAGCGGCTGTCGTTCTGGGCGGGGCGCAAGGCCGCGTTCCCGGCGGTGGGCCGCATCGCGCCCGACTACTTCTGCATGGACGGCACGATCCCCCGCAAGGCGCTGCCGCAGGTGCTGACCCGGATCACCGAGCTGTCGGCGCAGTACGGGCTGGGCGTGGCCAACGTCTTCCACGCGGGCGACGGCAACCTGCACCCGTTGATCCTCTACGACGCCGACATCCCCGGTCAGCTGGAGAAGGCCGAGGCGTTCGGGGCCGACATCCTCAAGCTGTGCGTGGCAGTGGGCGGCGTGCTGACCGGCGAGCACGGGGTGGGCGTCGAGAAGCGCGACCTGGTGGGCGAGATGTTCGACGAGACGGACCTGGCCTGCCAGCAGCGGGTGAAATGCGCCTTCGACCCCGGCCTGCTGCTCAATCCCGGCAAGGTGTTCCCGGTGCTGCACCGCTGCGCCGAGCTGGGCCGCGTGCACGTGCACAAGGGCAAGCTGGCCTTTCCGGAGCTGCCGCGCTTCTGATGCTGGACCAGGTTCGCCCCCTCAAGCCCACGACCCCCGAAGAGGTCCAGGCCATCGTGGCCGAGGCCGGGGCGCACGCGCGCCACATCGAGGTGGTCGGCGCCGGCACCAAGCGGGCGATCGGGGCCATGGACCCCATCGACATGGTGCTGTCGACCCAGCGGCTGGACCGCATCGTCGACTATTCCCCGGATGAGCTGGTGCTGACCGCCCAGCCCGGCGTGCGCATCGCCGACCTGGAGAAGATCTGCGCCAGCCGGGGCCAGATGCTGGCGTTCGAGCCTCCGCGCTGGACGCGCCTGCTTGGCGCGCGGGGCGAGCCGACCCTGGGCGGGGTGATCGGGGCCAACCTGTCCGGGCCCCGGCGCATCCGGGCCGGCGCGGCGCGCGACCATCTCCTGGGGTTCGAGGCCGTGTCGGGCCGGGGCGAGGTGTTCAAGGCCGGCGGCAAGGTGGTGAAGAACGTCACCGGCTACGACCTGATGAAGCTGATGGCCGGGTCGTGGGGAACGCTCGCGATCTTCACCGAGCTGACCATCAAGGTGCTGCCGGCGCCGCGCACCGAGCTCACGCTGCTGCTGTTCGGCCTGGCCGACGTGCGGGCGGCCGAGGCGATGCAGGCGGCGCTGAACGGGCCGTTCGAGGTCTCGGGCGCGGCTCACCTGCCGACCTTCGCGGCGCGCTCGCGACCGCTGAAAGCCGAGATGCCGGTGACGGCGCTTCGCCTGGAGGGGTTCGAAGCGTCAGTGGAGGCCCGCGCCCAGGCCCTGGTGGCGGCTCTGTCGAGTTTCGGACGGATCGACGAGTTGGAGGGCGAGCACTCCCGCGAGTTCTGGGGTCAGGTTCGCGAGGTTGAGGCGTTCGCGGGCGATCCCCGGCCGCTTTGGCGCCTCAGCCTGCCGCCGGCCCAGGGCTGGAAGGGACCGCACGCTCTGCCTGGCGATGCGCTCTATGACTGGGGCGGCGGGCTGGCCTGGCTGCTCACGGAAGAGCCGGCGGACAAGGTGCGCAGCGTGGCGCGGGGCCTGGGCGGGCATGCGCTGTGCCTGCGCGGCGCCGAGGCGTTCGGGCCGCGCGAGGGCGCGCTGGGCGAACTGCAGGGCCGCGTGAAGGCCGCCTTCGATCCGCTGGGCGTGCTGAACCCCGGCCGGATGGAGGGCGCGGCGTGAGGACCGCCTTCACCCCCGATCAACTGGCCGACCCGGAAACCGCCGCCAGCGCCGCGGCGATCCGCAAGTGCGTGCACTGCGGCTTCTGCACGGCGACCTGTCCGACCTACGTGCTGCTGGGCGACGAGCGCGACAGTCCGCGGGGCCGGATCGAGCTGATCCGCGAGATGCTGGAGCACGGCGGCCCGCCGGCGCCGGCGACGGTGACCCACGTCGACCGCTGCCTGTCGTGCCTGGCCTGCACCACCACCTGTCCGTCCGGCGTCGACTACGCGCAACTGATCGACCACGCCCGGGCGCACATCGAGGCGCACCATGTGCGGCCCCTGCCCGAGCGGTTGTTGCGGATGGCGCTGGCGTGGGTGTTGCCGCATCCGAAACGGCTGAGGCTGGCCATGGGACTGGGCCGGCTGGCCCGGCCATTGGAGCCGACCCTGGAGCGCACGGGGTTGAAGCCGCTGGCCGCGATGCTGCGCCTGCTGCCCGCGCCGAGACAGGCAGCCGAGGGCACGACGTCGGCGCCGGTCACGCGCCGGGGACGCGTGATCCTGCTGCAGGGCTGCGTGGAGTCCGTTGTCGCGCCGCAGGTGCGCGCGGCGGCGACGCGGTTGCTCGCGCGCTGTGGCTACGAGGTCGTGCTGGCCGAGGGCGAGGGCTGCTGCGGCGCGCTTTCGCAGCACCTGGGCCGCCCCGACGAGGCCAGGGCCATGGCGCGGGCCAACCTCTCCGCCTGGGGCCGGGCGGGGAAGGTGGACGCCATCGTCACCACGGCGGCCGGCTGCGGGACCATGCTGAAGGACTACCGCCACCTGGTGGGCCAGGATGTCCCGGCGAAGGACATCCTGGAGTTCGTGGCCGAGGCCGGCCTGCCGCCGGTGGCCCGGCCGCCGGGGATCGCGGTGGCCTATCACGCGGCCTGCTCGCTGCAGCACGGACAGCAGATCAAGACCGCGCCGCCGAAGCTGCTGGCCGACGCGGGCTTCGACGTGCGTCTGCCCGCCGAGGGTCACCTCTGCTGTGGCTCGGCGGGGGTCTACAACATCCTGCAGGTCGAGCTGGCCACCCGCCTGCGCGATCGCAAGGCCGCCAACATCGCCGCCACCGGCGCGGCCGTGGTGGCCGCGGGCAACGTGGGCTGCATGACCCAGCTGGCCCCGGCGCTGGCCGCGCCGATCGTCCACCCGGTGGAACTGCTGGACTGGGCGACGGGCGGGCCGAAGCCCGCGGCGCTGGCGGCGCCCGAACCCGACCGCCTCCGTATCGATCCCTAGGGTGCGATCCCACGGTATCGGCCCGTAGGCGCCGCTCCGGAGTGTCCAGCCTCGACGCGCCGTCGCAAAAGCCGCGGCGTCGAAGAGGAATTTTCCGATGCGTCCGATCCTCAAACCGGAGGTCGTCGTTGCCGCCTACGGCGCCTATGCCGCCATCACGCTGGGCGTGGCGTACTGGACCGGACGGGGGCGGCGCGGCTCACGCCGCCTGAACAAAGCCCGGCCACGCCGACATGTACTGGACGAAGGCCGGGCTAAGGCCCTCATTGGCCAGGTATTCGGCCGTCACCGGTAGCGCCACCGGCGTGAACGCCGCGTCGCGGGACCGTTCCGGGAAGTCGTGGTGCAGGATGGCCGCGCGCCCGATCAGCACGAAGTCGGCGCCCTTCTCCAGCATCTCGGCGGCGATGGCGGGCGAGGTGACCTTGCCGGCCACGCCCAGGCGGACGCCGCCGCGCGGCAGCTCGGTGAAGTAGCTCATCAGGCTCTTGCCCTTGAACTCTTCCTCGACCGGCTCCTTGAAGACATCCCACAGCGACATGTCGAGATAGTCGATCTTGCCGTCCGCGAGGATCCTGCGGGCGATCTCGATGATCTCGGCCAGCTTCAGGCCGAACCGCTCGGGCGACAGGCGCAGGCCCAGCTGGAAGTCGGGGCGGGTGCGCGCGCGCACGCCGTCGATGATCTCGTGGATGATCCGCGCGCGGTTCTCGACCGAGCCGCCGTAGCGGTCGTCGCGCCTGTTGATCTCGGGCGAGAGGAACTGGGCCAGGATGTAGCCGTGGGCGCCGTGGATCTCGACGCCGTCGAATCCGGCCTTCTCGGATCGGACGGCGGCGGCGACGAAGTCTTCCACCAGCTGCTCGACCTCGGCCAGTGACAGGCCGCGGGCGCCCGTCTCGGGATCGTCGGACGCGCTCACCGGCGTGCCGACGAGGTCCTTGGGCGAGCGGTTCCCGGCATGGTGGAGCTGGACCGAGGACACGCTGTTGTGACGCCTGATCTCGGCGGCGAGCCGGGTGAGCCCCTCGAGATGCTGGTCGCCGAACACCCCAAGCTGGCCGGGAAAGCCCTGGCCGACGGCCTGGACGTGGGCGGCGCAGGTCATGGTGAGGCCGAAGCCGCCCTTGGCCCGCAGGGTCAGCCAGTTGAACTCGGCGTCCGACAGCGTCCCGTCCGGGTGGCTCTGCGTGTTGGTGAGCGGCGCCAGCATGAAGCGGTTCTTCAGCGCGGGGCCACGGGCCAGGGTCAGGGGAGAGAACAGGTCGGCCAAGGCAGGCTCCGGGAATGCAGGTTTCGGTGCGAGATACCGGCCTTCCGTCACGGACGGCAAACGAGCCTTTCTGCAAGCGCGTACAGAGCTGAACCTCGCTCCTCTAGGCAAGGGGGGCAGGAGGTCGAGATGACAACTCGGCCGCCGTCCGCCTCCCGCTCGCGCTGATCTTCGAAGCCATACGAGAGTACGGCGCTGACGCGCCACCGCGGCTGACGCGCCTTCATCCCGCTTCCGCGGCGATGAAGATGGGGCCGCCGACGATGTCATAGCGGCCGTCGTCGGCCGGGCGCAGGGCCGTGATCTGCATGACGGGCGGCGCGCCTGCGACCTTGCCCAATCGGCTGCCTTGCGGGATCGCCAGGCGCGGGCGGTGTTCGCTGGAGAGGCTGGTCAGGGCGCGGCGGATGGCCGGGCCCTGGGCCCGGAACGGCAGCGGCTCGGAGAGCGCCGCGAGGGGCCGCGCGTAGAGGCCCACCAGCCAGTAGCGTTCGCCGCGGGTGACGAAGGCGTAGCCGGCGTGGGTGTGGGTGGGGCGCAGCAGGTTCTTCCAGTGACCGGTGCTGCCCTTCAGGCGCTGCAGCATCTGGCCGGCGCTGGTCGGCGGGCCGCGGTGGTAGGCGATGTTTTCGGACGGCGAGCCGATGGTCGTGCGGCCCAGCAGCCAGAGCCGGTGGCTGGGGTCGAAGCCCTCGGGCGAGAGGTGCTCGACGTAGGACCGCTGGGCCAGGTCGCCGGCGTGGGCGAGGGCGGAGGCGGCCAGCTCGTCGTGCCAGATAACCGGCGGCGAACCGGCGTCGCGGCGGATGCGGTTGGTCAGGTCCAGCATCGCCCGGCCGGTGGCCGGGTCGGCGCGGCCGCCGCCGATGTCGTCGAGGCGGGCGCGCAGGCGGGTCTCGTAAGCGGTCCAGGCGGCGGGGTCGGTGGCGGCGGGCGCGGAGTCGGTGACGACCTGAGCGAGCGCCGGGGCCGCGCAGGCCGACAGGGCGGCGCCCAGGACGGTCCGCCGCGCGAGGCTCACGCGGGGGCGCTCATTGCGGCTTCATGCCGGCGATCCAGTCGCGGACCAGCGCCAGTCCCTCGTCGTGCGTCAGGGTGCGGCCGAGCTCGGGCATCATCACGCCGGGCTCGTTCGAGGCCATGCGGTAGACCAGGATCGAGGCGTCCGGGCGGCCGGGCTCGATCCCGACCTTGAGGTTGCCCGACCCACGGCCCGCCGCCACTGGCCCCTTACCGACGCCCAGTTGCGGCGGACGTTGCTCTTCCACCCCCAGGAAGAGACCTGAGTTCGACGCGATGGCCCGGGGCCCGTGACAGTGGGCGCAGTTGGCGTCGAGGTAGGCGCGGGCGCGGGCCTCGACGGGCTCGGCCGGGTCGTCCCAGCGCGCGGTCCGGGGCGCGGCCGCCGGCTTCGGAGCGCCCGACAGGACGCCGGTTCGCGACCAGTGCGCCAGCTGGTTCTCGCGCCCCGTCTCGTAAGCGAAGTCGCCGTTGAGGTTGCGCGCCTTGGGCCCGATCGGCGTCACCGCCTTGTCGAGCTGGTGACACTCCTTGCACTGGTTCTGGTTGGGAACGGCGTAGTCGACGTGGCGGGTCTGGCCCCGGCTGTCGACGAAGCTGACGTCCAGGCGCGCGCCGGCGCGCTTCAGCACCGCCTCGGTCTGGGCGGCGTTCCAGACGTAGGTCTGGGCGACCCAGCCGTCGCGCTTACGGATCAGGAGGCGGGTCTCGAGGTAGCGGACGTTCTCGCTCGGCCGCCGGAAGTCCGCCGGATAGGCGAAGGTCTTCACCAGCGTCGCGCCGACGGGGAAGTCCAGCACGCCGTCGGCCCGGTACTTCGCCTTGGTCCCCGGCGGCAGGTAGAGAAAGCGGAACTTCTCCGCGTAGTCGGTGAACAGCGGGGTGTTCAGCGCATAGGGCGTCAGGCCGCCGTTCGGCGTGCGGCCGGCCTCATCCCGGAACAGCCGGTAGTCGGCCAGCTTCGGCGCGGGGGCCTCCGCCAGCAGGGCGTCCAGCGCCACCGCCTGCGGATCGGGCGCAGCGCCCAGGCAGGCGATCGCGGCCAGGACGGCGGCCAGGCGCTTCAAGGGTTAGGCTCCGAGATCGGCCTGCGCCTTCGGCAGGACCACGGGCTTGGGCTCGGCCATCTCGGGCGTCGGATCGGGGATCACCGTCGTGGCCGTCACCGCCGGATTGGCCTTCTCCACCTGACCCGGGCCCGGCAGGCGCAGATTCAGCACCGGGCCGTCCAGCAGGCGGACCCGCACCGGCTCGGTCGTGCCGGGGAAGCTGGTGACCCCGTCCCACACGATCGGCGGGATGTCGGACTTGAGCATCATCTTGATGAGCCCGCCGCCGGCGAACTTGGGATCGAAGCCGTTCTTGCCGATCCGGTTGTTCCGAACGACCACGTCGCGGGGCAGCGGGTTGTAGGACTTGTCGTCGAAGCTCTGCGTGTAGCTGACCAGGATGACGCCGCTCGATGCGTTGCCGTCGATGTCGTTCTCGAACACGTGGACGTTGCGGTTCGCCATGATCATCACGCCGGTGCCCATCGGCACGTTGGCGACGATGTTGCCCTTGGGGGCGAAGTTGGGCGTGTCGTTCTGGACGACCTTGTTGCGGAACAGGCGCGTCGAGTGGCCGCCCATCTGCGGCAGGTTGGGCAGGTCGAACACCAGGATGCCGCCGGTGTTGCGGGTGGCGACATTGTCGAACACGTCGGCGTTCATCGAGTTCTCGATCTCGATGCCGGCGACGTTGAACTCGGCGCGGCTGCGCTTGACGATGATGTTCCTGGACTGGCCCACATAGATCCCGGCGTCGGAGGCGCCGCGCACCACCACCCGGTCGACCAGAACGTTCGTGGAGGCGACCGGATAGACGCCGTAGGCCCCGTTGGTCTCCTTCGGCCCGCCGGTCCACTCGACCCGCAGGTTGATGAAGCTGATCTGGTCGGCGCCCTTGGATTTCACCCCGTCGCCCTTGGTGTCCTCGACGCCGAAGTCGCGGACCGTGACCTTGTCGGAGGTGATGAGGAGGCCCTCACCCGCGCCCTTCTGGCCCTTGAACGACAGCACCGTGGCCTCGGGGCCCGCGCCCTTCACCGTCACGTTGTCCACGTCCAGCGACAGGCCGTCGGTCAGCTCGAAGCGACCGGCGCCCAGCGCCACCACATCGCCGGGCTTGGCGTCCAGCAGCGCGGTCTGGATGCGCTCCTGCGCGTCGGGCCCCGGCGCGACGGCGATCGTCTTGGCGTGGGCGGCGCCGGCCAGTGCGGTTGCAGCCAGCAGGGCGGTGGTGAAGCGGATCATGACTTGGCCTCCCCGGCATCGTGACGTGCCGTTCAACTTTGAGGGTAGACGCTGTTCAGGGGGGGTCTGCAACCCCTAAGCTCCCCCGATGAACGTCGAAACTCTGCGCATCGGGCCGGGCGACGCCGCAGTCCTGGAGCGGGTGGCCGAGGACGTCTTCGACGACGACATCGACCCGGCGAAACTCGCCGCCTATCTGGCCGCGCCCGGGCATATGATGATCGTGGCCGTGTCGGACGGCGTGGTGGTGGGGCAGACCCGGGGCATGATCCAGTATCACCCCGACAAGCCCACCGAACTCTACATCGACAACCTGGGCGTAACGCCGGCCCGGCAGCGGGAGAGGATCGCCAGCCGCCTGCTGGACGAGCTGACCGCCTGGGGGCTGGAGCACGGGTGCGAGGGCGCCTGGGTGGCGACCGAGATCGATAACGAACCGGCGCGCGCGCTCTACGGCCTGCGCGGCGCTGAGGGCGAGACCTTCGTCGGCTACTTCTACGCGTTCGACGACGACTAGCGGCGGCTGTGGGCGCCAGGCCGCTCGCCCGTCCAGCGCTTGAACGCCCGGGAGAAGGCCGACGCGTCGGAGGCGATGAGCCCGGAGGTCATCGATCTGATTGCTGCGGTCATGGGCGCGGGAGGGGCCTCACACATACCCTGTGGCCTCCTGAAGTGAAGAGGCGCGAATGGTGCAAGCCGCGACCGCCGGGCCGATTTTGCGCCCGGCGCCTGACAAGGTCCTGACCGTCACCGCCGGCGCCTGGCTGGCGACCGCGCTGATCGGCCAGTGGGCGTTCGTCACCTACATCCTGGCCAGCTACGCCTGGCCGGCGGCCCAAGGAAATATCGCCGCCTGGGCCGACCGGGCGCTGAAGGGCTACGAACCGGGCGACACCGTGGGCAACCTGGTCTTCGGCGCCCATGTGATGATGGCCGCGGTGATGAGCTTCGGCGGCGCGCTGCAGTTGGTCCCGCAGATCCGGGCGCGGGCGCGCGGGTTCCACCGCTGGAACGGCCGCGTCTTCCTGGCCACGGCCTTCGCGATCAGCCTGGGCGGGCTCTACCTGGTCTGGGTGCGCCACGCGACCACCACCCTGGTGGGCGAGATCGCGATCACCCTCAACGCCCTGCTGATCTTCGGCTTCGGCGCGATGGCTTGGAAGACCGCTGTGGCGCGGGACATCGCGGCGCACCGGCGCTGGGCGATGCGCACCTTCATGGTCGCCAACGGCGTCTGGTTCATGCGCCTGGGCTACATGGCCTGGACGATCCTGAATCAGGGGCCGGTCGGCATGGGTGACAACCTCGAGGGCCCGTTCGACGTCTTCCTGAGCTTCGCCGCCTACCTTGTGCCGCTGGCGGGCGTAGAGGCCTACCTGCGGATCCGCGACGGCGCGGGGCCGACCGGCAAGGCGGTTGCGGCCGGCGTTCTGATGGTGCTCACCGCGATCACCGCAGTGGGTGTTTTCGGGGCGGCGGCCTTCATGTGGGGCCCTCGGATCGTCCAGGCCCTGGCCGCCTAGGCCGTCAGGACCCCTTGGCGACGTAGGCGTCGATGTCGGCCAGGTGGCGGGCGATGGTCTGCGGCGGCAGGAACGAGCCGGTGAAGCTGTTCTTCGCCAGGGTGACCAGTTCGTCCTTCGTCAGGCCTAGGGCGTCGGAGGTCTGGGTCCAGTTTGCGCCGAGGTAGCCGCCGAAATAGGCCGGGTCGTCCGAGTTCAGCGTCGCCTTCAGGCCCAGGCCCAGCATCTTCTTGAGCGGGTGCGCCTTCAGATCGTGGACGACGCAGAGCTTGAGGTTCGAGAGCGGACAGACGGTCAGCGTCATGCCCTCCGCGACAAGGCGCTTCACGAGGGCGGCGTCTTCCAGCGCCCGGTTGCCGTGGTCGATCCGGTCGACGCCCAGGAGATCCAGGGCTTCCCAGACGTACGCGGGCGGGCCCTCCTCGCCGGCGTGGGCCACCAGCTTCAGGCCGCGCTCGCGCGAGGCCTTGAACACCCGGGCGAACTTCGACGGCGGATGGCCGACTTCGGACGAATCCAGGCCCACGCCCATGATCCTGTCGAGATAGGGTTCGGCATCCTTCAGCGTGGCGAACGCGGCGTCCTCGTCCAGGTGCCGCAGGTAGCAGAGGATCAGGCTGGACGTGACGCCCAGGCTGGTCTCGGCCTCCTTCATCCCGGCCAGCAGCCCCTCGATCACCACCCTGAACGGCACGCCGCGGTCGGTGTGGGTCTGGGGGTCGAAGAACAGCTCGACGTGCTTGCAGCCGTCGGCCGCCACGCGCCGGAAGTAGGCCAGCGCCAGATCCTTGAAGTCGTCCTCCGTGATGAGCACGCCCGCGCCCTGGTAGTAGATGTCGAGGAAGTCCTGCAGGTTCGAGAAGGCGTAGGCGGCGCGCACGTCTTCCACCGACTTGAAGGGCAGTGCGATCCCGTTCCGTTTGCCCAGTTCGAACATCAGCTCGGGCTCGAGGCTGCCCTCGATATGCAGGTGCAGTTCGGCCTTGGGCAGGCCGCGGATGAAGTCGGCGGTGGTCATGCGCCCACCTCACCGCGAAATGGCGGAGGGTCAAGGCGCAGCGCGCCTCAGGGTTTGCGGAAGCGCAACGCGAACTGGTCGGTCCGGCCGCGGATGGACGGGTCGAAGACGCTGGCGCTCCGAGGATCGGTGGGGTTGGCCAGGACGTCGCTCGCGGCCTCGAACACGAACCCCGCGGCCTCGACCTCGCGGCGGACCTGGGCCGGGTCGATGCGATGGAGCTGGTCGGGCTGGTCGCCCCGATGGTCGACGATCACATAGCGGCCACCCCGTTTCAGCGCCCTGAACACCGCCGCGTTGAACGCCGCCGGCGCGCCGGCCACGGCGTATCGGGTGTGCAGGTCGTGGTAGTTCTGCGCCGTGAACACCAGGTCCAACGGCTCGGGCGCGGCGAACGCTGTCGTGGCGCCCGTGAGGACCGTCACGTTCCTGAGCGGCGCGGCCGCCGCGTTGGCCCGGGCGTCGGTGAGATGGCCGGGCAGCAGCTTGACGATTTCGTCCGGCGGATAGGTGTAGACGCGGCCCTTCGCCCCCACGGCTGGCGACAGCACGCGGGTGAAGTAGCCGCCGCCGGGCGTGTATTCGGCCACCTTCCAGCCGGGCCGCACCTGGGCGAACGCCACCACCTCGGCGGGCCTGCGCATGGCGTCGCGCGCGCGGTCGGCGTCGGTTCGCCCCGGCGCGGTCAGCACCGCGGCGAGACCAGCAAGCAGGATCAGCACATTCATCGGTCGTCCTCCTGCGCACGAGACGCCTGAACCTAGCCGCATTCGACAGGCTTGCGAGCGGCGCGGGCTCGTCTAGGGTCTGCCGCAACTGGGGAGTGTGCGTGCAGGGGGATAGCGTTGCGGTAGGGGGTGGCCCGGCGGCTGAGGCGAAGTTCGCCGCAGCCCATAAGGCGCTCCTGAACACGCCCGGCGTCCAGTTCGACTTCGCGGCGACGCCGGATCAGACGCCGCCCGACTGGCTGGAGCCGCTGATACAGTTCATCGCCGCGATCGCTCCGGTGTTGCAGGTGCTGTTCTGGGGCGGCCTGGCGGTCGGCGCGCTGCTGATCATCTATTTCGTCGTCCGCGAGATCGCGCCCGAGAGCTGGTTCCGGGGCAAGAAGACCGTGGTGCCGATCACCGATTGGCGGCCTGACGCGGGCAGGGCCCAGGCGCTGCTGGAAGACGCCGACCGGCTGGCCGCGGACGGGCGGTTCGACGAGGCGATCCACATCCTCCTGTTCCGGTCGATCGACGACCTGGTGACGCGCCGGCCGGGCGTGGTGCAGCCGGCCCTGACCAGCCGCGACATCGCCACCCTCAAGGTGCTGCCCGAGGACGCCCGCGCCGCTTTCGCCCGGCTGGCCCAGGCGGTCGAGCGAACGTTCTTCGGCGGGCGGCCCGCGGACGCCGACGCCTTCTCGGTTGCGCGCGCGGACTACCAGGCCTTCGCCTTTGCCGAGGGCTGGCGATGAGCGCCGTCGCCGACCAGCCGGCTCCGGGCCCCGCGTTCTCGCCCAAGGTGATCATCGCCCTGGTGCTGGTGGGCCTGGTGGCGATGGCGGGCCTGGCGGTGCTGTCGGCCTTCGCGCCCGACCTGCGCTCCGGCAACGATGGCCGCGCGCACGCGCTGTCGAAATCGGCCATCGGCTTTGCCGGAGCGCCCATTCTGCTGAAGGCTCTTGGCGCGCCGGCGGTGGTCAGCCGCATCCGGCCCACGCGGCCCCAGGAGGCGGTCGTGGTGCTGACGCCCGACGCCAGCCTGAGCCCCGAAGAACTGCAGGCCTATCCGAAGGGGCCGCTCACCCTGATCGTGCTGCCCAAGTGGGTCGCGGCGCCCGACCCGATCCGCAAGGGCTTCGTGCGCAAGGTGACCACCATCGTGGACGGCGACGGGTTCGAGCCGATGCTCGGGGCCTACGCCAAGACGACCCGCATCGCCCATCCAAAGGGCGTCTACCGCTGGACGCTGCGCGGCGAAGGGCCGTTCGCGGGGCAGACCCTGCCGCTCGGGCCCATCGACCGGCTCCAGACGCTCTCGGGCGAGGGCTGGGCGCCGGCCCTGGTGGACGGGCAGGGGCGCATGGTCCTGGCCTATTCCCGCAAGACCCCCAGCATCTGGGTGCTGGCCGACCCCGACCTGATCAACAACCACGGCCTGTCCAGCCGCGACACGGCCCGCGCCGCCGCCGCGATCTTCGAGACCGCGCGGCAAGGCGAGCGGCCGATCACCTTCGACGTCACCCTGAACGGCTACGAGCGGAGCCGCGGCATCTGGCGCACCATGCTGGAGCCGCCATGGCTGGCGGCCACCCTGATCGGCGCGGCGGCGGGCCTGCTGATGGGCGTCCACGCCCTGGCCCGCTTCGGCCAGCCGCGGCGGCGCGAGCGCGCCTTCGCGCTGGGCGCCCGGGCGCTGGTGGACAATTCGGCCGACCTGGTGCGGATGGCCCGGCGCGAGCACGAGCTGGCTCCGGCCTATGCCGCCCTGATCCGCGGCCTCGTTACGCGCGCCGGCGGCGGGCATGCGGCCGACGAGCACTGGCTGGAACATCTGGCGGAACGCCGCGGGGCGACCTCGCCCGGCGAGTTGGCCGCCGAGGCCGATAAGGCCAAGACCCGCGACGACCTGCTGGCCGTCGCGCGCAAACTGTACGACTGGCGAGGGGAGATGACGCGTGAACGTCGCTGAGGTGAAGGTGCTGGCCGACCAGGTCAGGGCCGAGGTCGGCAAGGCCATCGTGGGCCAGCACGACACCATAGACCTGCTGCTGACGGCGCTGTTCGCCCGCGGCCACGTGCTGCTGGAGGGCCCGCCCGGGGTGGCCAAGACCTACCTGGCGCAGAGCTTCGCGCGCACGCTGGGGCTGGACTTCGGCCGCATACAGTTCACCCCCGACCTGATGCCCGCCGACATCATCGGGTCCAACGTCTTCAACTTCCAGACTTCGACCTTCTCGCTGACCGAAGGGCCGCTGTTCTGCGAGCTCCTGCTGGCCGACGAGATCAACCGCACGCCGCCCAAGACCCAGGCCGCGTTGCTGGAGGCCATGCAGGAGCGTCGCGTCACTATCGACGGCAAGTCGCGTGCGCTGTCGCCCAGCTTCATGGTCGTCGCCACGCAGAACCCGCTGGAGCAGCAGGGCACCTATCCGCTCCCCGAAGCCCAGCTTGACCGGTTCCTCTTCAAGCAGACCCTGGGATATCCCGGTCGCGAGGAAGAGCGCCGGATCGTCGCCGAGTACGGCGCTCAGAGCGGTCACGCCGACCCGGCCGACCGCGGCGTGGGACGCGTCGCCACCGCCAAGCAGCTCGCCGAGGCGCACGAGGCGGTCGCGGCCGTGCGTCTGACCGACGAGATCGTGGGCTATGTGCTGGACCTGGTGCGCTCCACCCGCGAGACGCCCGACCTCTCCAGCGGCGCCTCGCCCCGCGCGGCGGCCCAGCTGGCGCTATCGGCGCGGGCCCGCGCGGCGCTGGACGGGCGTGACTATGTGATCCCCGACGACGTGAAGGCGCTGGCGCTCCCGGCGCTGCGCCACCGGGTGATCCTGTCGCCCTCAGCCGAGATCGACGGCCGCCGGCCCGACCAGATTCTGCAGACGCTCGTCGACCTGGCCGCGGCTCCCCGGTAGCGGCCGCTTTGCGACTCTACCCCACCCGCCGCGCGATCGCGCTGATGGCCGCAGGGGCCGCTCCGGCCCTGGGCGTCGCTCTGGTCGCGCCCGGCCTGTGGACCGCGGCGGCGGCGTGGATCGTGCTGGCCATCGGTCTGATGCTGGCGGACGCCCTGCTGGCGGTCTCACCGCGCGGGCTGGATCTGGCCATGGCCGCGCCGCGCGTGGTGGGGGTCGGACGGCCCGAGACAGCGCGACTCACCGCCGCCTTCGCCAAGGGCGGCCCGCGCGAGATCGAGCTGGCGGTGGGCGTCAACGCCCGTCTGACCGCGGTTCCCGACCGCCAGGTCGTGCGCACCCATGAGGGCCGCGCCGAGGCCGATGTGCGGCTGGACCCCTTGCGCCGGGGCGAGGGCCTGATCGAGGGATTGTGGGCGCGGTGGCGCGGGCCTCTGGGCCTGGTCTGGCTGCAACGGCATGAGCCGGCGCTTCCGCCATTGGCGATCACGCCCGACGTGGCCGGCGTCAAGGAGCAGGCCCTGCGCCTTTTCGCCCGCGATGCGCCGCTTGGCGCCAAGCCGCTGACCGACGCCGGCGAGGGCTCGGACTTCCATGCGCTGAAGGAGTTCCAGACCGGCATGGACCTGGGCGACATCGACTGGAAGCAGTCGGCCCGGCACGCCAAGCTGATCGGGCGCGAGTACCGCACCGAGCGCAACCACCATATCCTGCTGGCGCTGGACACCGGCCGGCTGATGAGCGCGCCCGCGGCCGGGCTGCCGCGCATCGACCGGGCGATCAACGCGGCCCTGTTGCTGGCCTTCGTCAGTCTGCGGATGGGCGACCGCGTGGGCCTATTCGCCTTCGACTCGCGGCCGCGCCTGGCCAGCGGTCTGGCCTCGGGCCCGGCGGCCTTCCCGCTGCTGCAGCGGATGTGCGCCCAGATCGACTATTCCGCGGAAGAGACCAACTTCACCCTGGGTCTCACGGCTCTGGCCGGCCGTCTGGATCGCCGCGCGATGGTGGTCGTCTTCACCGATTTCGCCGACGCCACGTCGGCCGAGCTGATGGTCGAAAACGTGGCCCGCCTGATGCGCACGCACCTGGTGCTGTTCGTGGTGTTCCGCGACGAGGAGCTCGACAGCCTCGTCAGCCGCGCGCCGGAGACGCCCGACGACGTCTCCCGCGCCGTGATCGCCGAGCGGCTGGTCAGGCAGCGCGAAGGCGTAATCGGTCGCCTGAAACGCCTGGGCGCCCAGATCGTCGACGCGCCCGCCGATGGCCTGGGTCCGGCGCTGCTGAACGGCTACCTGGATGTGAAGCGGCGGGGACTGGTCTGATGGCCGAACTGCAGCTCAAGAGCTGGCGCTTCCGCGCCGAGCGGGAACAGGACTGGCGACGCCTCGAGACCCTGCTCAACAAGGCCGAGACGCAGGGCGTCGAGCGGCTCAAGCGCGACGAGCTCCTGGAACTTCCGCTGCTCTATCGCCAGGCGCTGTCTTCGCTGTCGGTGGCCCGTTCGATCTCGCTGGACCAGAGCCTGACGGCCTATCTCGAGACCCTTTGCACCCGGGCCTACTTCTTCGTCTACGGCGCGCGGACGCGGTGGCCGCAGCGGGTGGCGCGGTTCTTCGTTCGCGACTGGCCGGCCTCGATACAGGCGCTCTGGCGCGAGACGGTGGTGTCGTTCCTGCTGATGGCGGTCGGGACCGTGGCGGCCTACGTGCTGGTGCTGCGCGACGCCGGCTGGTTCTTCAGCTTCGTGGATCCCGAGCTGGCCGGGGGGCGCGATCCGATGGCGACGACCGCGTCGCTGCGCGAGACCCTGTACGACAAGCCCGATGCGGCCGACGGCCTGGGCGCCTTCGCCACCTTCCTCTTCACCCACAACGCCCAGGTGGCGCTGTTCGCCTTCGCGCTGGGTTTCCTGCTCTGCCTGCCGACCGCGGCGCTGATGCTGATGACCGGCGGGATGCTCGGGGCGTTCGTGGCCCTGTTCGCCTCGCGCGGGCTGGTGGCAGAGGAGATCGGCTGGCTGATGATCCACGGCACGACCGAGCTGTTCGCCATCGTGATCGCCGGCGCCGCCGGGTTCTCGATCGGGTGGGCGGTGGCCTTCCCGGGTGCGCGCAGCCGGGTCGACGCCGCCGCGGAAGCGGGCCGCCGGGCCGCCACCGCCATGGCTGGCGTGGTCTGCATGCTGGCGGTAGCCGGCGTCCTGGAAGGCTTCGCCCGCCAGCTCGTCACCAACGACATCGCCCGCTATGCGATCGCCGGCGTCATGCTGGCGGGCTGGCTGGCCTATTTCTACTGGCCCCGCACCAAGGTCCCGGCATGACGGCGGTCGGAAAGCCCCTGCAGGCCGCCAAGCCGGCGAAGGCCAGGAAGCCGCCGCGCGAGCCCTTCGACGGCTGGCGCGAGCTGGTGACGCCGGAAGGGGTGGACCTGCGGCTGCGGGTGGGAACGTACGCCGAGCGTGGGTTGGCCCTGCTCCTCGACTTCCTGATCATCACCGGCGTGCTGGGCGTGCTTACGATCGTCCTGCTGATCGTGGCCTTCGCGACGCGCGTCACCTGGATGAACGAGGTCGTGGCGATCGTCTGGCTCCTGGGCATGTTCCTGGGCCGCAACTTCTACTTCTTCTGGTTCGAGGCCCGGCAGCGGGCGGCGACGCCGGGCAAGCGGGCCATGGGCCTGCGGGTGATCACCGCCGACGGCGGGGCGCTGACCGCCGACGCCGTGTTCGCGCGCAACGCCATGCGCGAGGTCGAGGTGTTCCTGCCGCTGACCTTCTTCCTGGCCCAGGGCGAGGGGGTGGACGCGGCGCTGGTCGGACTGGGCGCGATCTGGGGCGGCGTGCTGGTGCTGTTCCCGCTGTTCAACCGCGACCGTCGCCGGCTGGGCGACCTGGCCGCCGGCACGATGGTGGTGAAGCAGCCGAAGGTCCGCCTGCAGTCCGACCTCGCCGACACCGAGCGCACCGCCTCCAGCGGCATCGCCTTCACCGGGCCCCAGCTCGACGCCTATGGCATCAAGGAGCTGCACGTCCTGGAGGATGTGATCCGCGTGGGCGATCGCAAGGCGATGACCGAGGTGGCCGCGCGCATCCGCGCCAAGATCGGTTGGGACGGCGGCGACATCGCCGACCGGACCTTCCTCAACGCCTATTACGCCGCCCTGCGCGCGCGCCTGGAGAGCCGCCTGCTGTTCGGCCGCCGCCGTAAGGACAAGTTCGACGTCGACTAACGGGACGTTGCGGCTAGCTGAAGATCTCGGCCAGCCACTGCGGACCAGCGCCGTCGCGCAGGCGGCGAAGTTCGACGTACAGCACCGCAATCAGGGTGGCGCCCAGGATCGACGAGACGGTCTGCTGAATGACACTGATGCCGATGTTCACGGGATTCAGCGCCGCCTGAAGCGGGTTTGTCAGGGCGTCGGGGTTGGCGAACAGCGCCGCCGCGGTGATCGCGCTGGCGATCGCGCTGACGACGATCAGGATCACGAGCAGCACGACAAACAGCCCGAAGATGGCCCAGCGGTTGCCGCGGGTGAGGTCTGCGGCGCGGCTGAACGACCCGAAGATGCCGGTGCGGTCGGCGACCAGCGACGGGATCGCCACGCACCATGCGCAGGCGATCATGATGCCCGGGACCAGCAAGAGGATCATGCCGAAGCCCACGGCGAGCGCGAACAGTATGCTGACGACGATCACCGGGAGGAAGCTGCGTAGACCGTTGGCCAGGGCCTCGGCGATGTTCGGCTTCTGGCCGTTCAGGTCCTGGACCGTGGCGTAGATCAGCGCCCCCTGCAGGATGGCCGTCGTAATGATGGCGGCCAACGATCCCATCCCGGCGCTGGCGATCAGGCCGGGACCCATCGTGATGTTGCCGCGGGAGAGCTCTTCCATGTTGCTGCTGACCCAGCCCACCTGCACAAGGGCCAACAGCAGTTGAGGCAACCCCGCCAGCACCAGCCCCAGGATCGTGAAGGTCGCGAGGTTGCGGCCCAGCACCTGGAACGTCGTCTGGAGAACCACCCCGATATCGAGCTTGCGGGATTGGATGGCTTCTGCGGTCATGGCCGGGCTCCCGGTGGCGGCTTTGCGGACGATGGTAATCATGGGTTGTGGCGCCTGTCGACGCGCGCGAGAGCCGGCGCCGGATCGGCCCGTATGAGCCTGGAGCTTGGCGTTCACAGCGAGCGGCTGAGGCTGCGCGCGCCATTCCGCATCTCGCGCGGCGTGAAGACCCATGCCGAGGTCGTCGTCGCCGGACTGCGGGCCGAGGGACAGGCCGGTTTCGGCGAATGCGTGCCCTATTCGCGCTATGGCGAAACCCCAGCGTCGGTCCATGAACAGCTGATGATGGCGGGCGCGCGCCTGGCGACGGGAGAGTCGGCGCGGGCGGTGGTTGACGGGCTCCCGGCCGGGGCCGCGCGCAATGCGCTGGACTGCGCGCTCTGGGACCTGGAGGCGCGGCTGGGTCTGGGCGATGTGGCCGAGCGGCTGGGCCGCGCGGCGCCCGGCCCGATGGCGACGGCGGTGACGATCAGCCTGGACACCATCGCCGCCATGACCGCGGCTGCGGCGCAGGCCTCGGACGCGCCGTTGCTGAAGGTGAAGCTGGACGCCGACCAACCGGCCGAGCGGCTGCACGCCGTCGCAGCGGCCGCGCCGGGCGCGCGTCTGATCGTCGATCCGAACGAGGGGTGGACGCTGTCGGTGCTGAAGGCGATGGCCGACACCATCGCGCGCCTGCCTGTGATGATGGTCGAGCAGCCGTTGCCGGCGGGCGAGGATGCGGGCCTGGCGGGGCTGTCCTACCCGGCGCCGATCTGCGCCGACGAGGCGGTCCACACGGCCGACGATGTGGCCCGGGTGGCGGACCGCTACCAGGTCATCAATGTGAAGCTGGACAAGGCTGGAGGGTTGACCGCGGCCCTGGCGATGGCCGATCGGGCGCGCGAGCTGGGGCTGGGCGTCCTGGCCGGCTGCATGGTGTCGAGTTCGCTGTCCATAGCGCCCGCCATGTGGATCGGCGCGCAGGCGGACGCCGTCGATCTGGACGGTCCCTGGTGGCTTGTGGACGACCGGGCGGGCGGCTGTCGCGTCGAGCGGGGCGTGCTCTATCCGCCACAGGGGGGCTTCTGGGGTGTGTCGGGCGCCCGCCCTTGAGTTGACACCGTCAGCGCATCATCCGTTCATCGCCCTGCAATATTTCACTTCGGAGACCCCGTGGCTGGCGCGGCGGCAGAGACGGTCGGAACCCTCGAGGTCGCCCTCGAGCACGCCGCGCGCCTGCTGGCGGCGGACGCCGTGGCGGCCGAGGCCCAGGCCCGCGAAATCCTGAAGTCGGTGGGCGAGCACCCCGGGGCGCTGCGCCTGCTGGCCGCCGCCCTTCGTCGCCAGGGCGAGACCGAGGCCGCCGAAGCCGTCGACCTGCGCGGCGTCCGCGCCTCGGTGGGCGATCCGGCGCTGGTTCAGGCCGCCCGAGCGCTCTGCGACAACGACCTGCGGGTCGCCGAGCACACCCTCCGGGCGGTGCTGAAGGCCCGGCCGACCGATGTCGCCGCGATCCGCATGCTGGCCGAGACGGCCATGCGGCTGGGCCGTTACGACGACGCCGAGAACCTGCTGGCGCGCTGCGTCGAGCTGGCGCCCGGCTTCACAGCGGCGCGGCACAACTACGCCACCGTCCTCTACCGCCAGAACCGGTCCGAGGCGGCCATAGCCCAGATCGACCGCCTGCTGGCCGACGACCCGCGCAATCCCGGCTACCGCAACCTCAAGGCCGCCGCGCTGGCCAAGATCGGCGAGTACGACCAGGCGATCGAGCTTTACGGCGGCGTGCTGAAGGACCAGCCCGGTCAGGCGAAGGTCTGGATGAGCTATGGCCACGCGCTGAAGACGGTGGGTCGGCAGGCCGAGGCCATCGAGTCCTACCGCCGCTGCGTGGCGATCGCGCCGCAGTTCGGCGAGGCCTGGTGGAGCCTGGCCAATCTCAAGACCGTGCGCTTCGACGACGCCGACATCCTGGCGATGGAGATGGAGCTGCGTCGCGCCGACCTGGGCGAGGAGGACCGGTTCCACCTGGAGTTTGCGCTGGGCAAGGCGCGCGAGGACCGCGCCGACTATGAGGCCAGCTTCGGCCACTATCTGCGCGGCAACGCGCTGCGCCGCGAGTCGCTGGCCTATGAGGCGTCCGAGATCACCGGCCAGGTGCAGCGGGCGAAGACGGTCCTGACGCCCGAGCTGTTCGCCGCCCGGGCGGGCCAGGGCTGCCCGGCCCCCGACCCGATCTTCGTCGTCGGCCTGCCGCGGTCGGGGTCCACGCTGGTGGAGCAGATCCTCGCCAGCCACTCGCGCGTCGAGGGCACCCAGGAACTGCCCGACATCATCGCCCTGGTCCGTCGCCTGGGCGGGAAGGCGCGCCGGGCGTCCGAGAGCCGCTACCCCGAGGTCCTGGCCGAGTTGTCGCCCGACGATCTCGCGGCCCTGGGCGGGGAGTACCTCGATCGCGCCCAGGTGCACCGCAAGCTGGGCCGGCCGCTGTTCATCGACAAGATGCCCAACAACTGGACCCACGTCGGGCTGATCCACCTGATCCTGCCGAACGCGAAGATCATCGATGCGCGGCGCCATCCGCTGGGTTGCTGCTTCTCGGGCTTCAAGCAGCACTTCGCCCGCGGTCAGGGGTTCACCTACGATCTGACCGACATCGGCCGGTACTACAGCGACTACGTCGCGCTAATGGCGCACTTCGACGCAATTCTGCCCGGCCGGGTCCATCGCGTGATCTATGAGCGCATGGTCGCCGATCCCGAAGGTCAGACCCGAGCGCTGCTCGACCACTGCGGCCTGCCGTTCGAGGACGCCTGCCTGCGCTTCTACGACAACGATCGCGCCGTGCGCACCGCCAGCTCCGAGCAGGTGCGCCGGCCGATCTTCACCGACGCCGCCGACCACTGGCGGAACTACGAGCCCTGGCTCGGCCCGCTCAAGGCGGCGCTGGGCCCGGTGCTCGACGCGTACCCGGATGCGCCTTGAACCCTGAGGCGCGAACTCTGTTTGTTGGGGGATTGTGACTATGACGGATCGAACGTCGCGGCGCGCCGCGCACTGGTCGATGGCCTTGCTGACGACAACCATGCTGACGGCGGTCGCCGGGCCGGCCCTGGCCCAGACCGGCGAAGCCCAGTTGGAGGAACTGGTCGTCACCGCTCAGAAGCGGTCTGAGAATCTTCAGGATGTGCCGATCAGCATCCAAGCGATCGGCAACGACCGCCTCGAGGCGCTGCAGGTCTCGGACACCAACGACTACGTGCGCTTCATGCCCAGCGTGACCGCGCCCACCGGCGCTCCGGGCTTCTCGAACTTCTACATGCGCGGCGTCGCCTCGGGCGAGAACAACAACCACTCGGGCCCGCTGCCCAGCGTCGGCGTCTATCTCGACGAACAGCCGGTGACGACGATCACCGGGCCGCTGGACGTCCACGTCTACGACATCGCCCGCGTCGAGGTGCTGGCCGGTCCGCAGGGCACGCTGTACGGCGCCAGCTCGCAGGCGGGCACGATCCGCATCATCACCAACAAGCCGTCCACCCAGGGCTTCGAGGCGATGTACGACCTCGAGGTCAACAGCGTCGCCCATGGCGATATCGGCTATGCGGCCGAGGGCATGATCAACCAGCCGCTGGGCGATCGCGCCGCGGTGCGTCTGGTGGCCTGGGCCCAGCACGACGCCGGTTACATCGACAACATCCCCGGCTCGTTCGTCTTCCCGACCGGCAACATCCGCGTGAATAACGCCAGCCAGGTCGAGAACGACTACAACGAGGTCGACACCTACGGCGCCCGCGCGGCGCTGAAGATCGACCTGGACGACAACTGGACGGTCACGCCCGCCCTGATGGGCCAGCGCACCGAGGCCGACGGCGGCTTCGCGGCCGACCCGACCCTGGGCGACCTCAAGGTCCGCCGCTACTACCCCGAGGGTTCGGACGACAAGTGGGCCCAGGCCGCGCTGACCATCGAAGGCAAGGTCGCCAACTTCGACATCCTGTACGCCGGGGCCCACATGCGCCGGTGGATCGACACCGACAGCGACTATTCCGACTACAGCTACTTCTACGATGTGACCGCCGGCTACGGGGCTTACACCACCGACAACGCGGGCAACTTCATCAACACGTCGCAGTACATCCAGGGCCGCGACTACTTCAAGAAGACCAGCCACGAGTTCCGGATCGCCAGCCCGGCCGAGAACCGCTTCAAGGTCGTGGCGGGCCTGTTCTATCAGAAGCAGACCCACAACATCGAACAGCGCTACCGGATCGACAAGCTGCAGGACCTCATCGAGGTGCCCGGGTGGCCCGACACCCTGTGGCTGACCAAGCAGCTGCGGACCGACCGCGACTACGCCGCCTTCGTCGACGGCACGTTCGACATCACCGACAAGTTCGCCATCACCGGCGGCATCCGCTTCTTCAAGTACAAGAACTCGCTCGAGGGCTTCTTCGGCTTCGACAAGGACTTCTCGTCCCGGACCGGGGTCGCGGCCTGCTTCAATCCCACCGCGATTGTGAAGGGCGGGCCCTGCACCAACGTGGACAAGACCACAAAGGGCGACGGCCACACCTACCGGATCAACGCCACCTACAAGGTGACCGACGACCACATGGTCTATGCGACCCTGTCGACGGGTTTCCGGCCGGGCGGCATCAACCGCCGCGGCACGCTGCCGCCCTACGACGCCGACTTCCTCAAGAACCGCGAGGTCGGCTGGAAGACCAGCTGGCTGGACAACCGCCTGCGGTGGAACGGCGCGATCTTCTTCGAGAAGTGGAACGACTATCAGTTCTCGTTCCTGGGCGCGAACGGCCTCACCGAGATCCGCAACGGCGGCAAGGCCAAGATGAAGGGCGTCGAGTCCGACATCAGCTGGCTGGTCGCCGACGGCTTCACGCTGAACGGCGGGATGGCCTACACGGACGCCGAGCTCAACCAGGACTACCGGCCGTCGCCCACGTCTCCGATCGAGGCGCCGAAGGGAATCTCCCTGCCGGTCACCGCCAAGTTCAAGGGCAACCTGACGGCCCGCTACGAGTGGACGTGGAACGACATGGACGCCCACGTCCAGGGTGCTCTGGTCCACACCGGCTCGGCGTTCCCGGATCTTCGGACCGCCGACCGCGCCGTGATCGGCAAGCTGCCGGCTTCCACCACGTTCGACTTCGCGATCGGCGTGGACAGCGGGAGCTGGCGGGTCGAAGCCTACGCCAAGAACCTGTTCGACGACGACGGCCAGAACGACCGCTTCGTCCAGTGCGCCGCATCGGTGTGCTCGCGGGTCTACACGATCCCGATCCGCCCCCGCACGATCGGCGTGAAGGTCGGCCAGACGTTCTAACGACCACACGCGTGAGCCCCTTCTCCCCTCGCGGGAGAAGGCGGCCTCGCGGCGAGCCTCAGGGCCGCCATGGCGCGTCCCGTTCGTGTGGTTCGTGGACAAACAAGACAGCGCCTGCGGCGCGCGCGGCGCGGCCTCGGGATTACACGAGCTTCGTCCACGCCTCGGGCATGTCGGTGGATACCTTGCCAGGGAACTTGGGCGGGCGCTTCTCGAGGAAAGCGGCGACTCCCTCCTTCACGTCCGGACCCGCGCCCAGCACCATCGACAGGTGGCCGTCGATCGCCAGCGCTCCGTCCGGACTGTCCTCGCCGGCGAACTTCCACAGCATCTGACGCGCCAGCGCGATCGACACCGGCGCGGTGTTCTCGGCGATCAGCAGCGCCAGCTCGCGCGCCCGGGGCAGCAGCTGGTCGGGCGGGACCACCTCGGCCAGCAGGCCGCCGGCCTGCGCCTCGGCCGCCGATAGCAGGCTGCCGGTCAAGCACCACTTGAGCGCGGTGGGCAGGCCCACGAGCTGGGGCAGGAACCAGGCGCTGCCGGCCTCCGGCACCAGCCCGCGGCGCGCGAAGACGAAGCCGATCTTGGCGCCCTCGGCGGCGATGCGGATATCCATCGGCAGAGTCAGCGTTGCGCCCACGCCCACGGCCGCGCCGTTGATCGCGGCGATCGAGGGTTTGCGGCAGTGGAAGATGGCGCCCACGAACCCGCCGCCGCTCTGCCGCGGGGCGTTGGGCGCGGCGAAGGCGACCGAGCCCTCCGCCTTGGTGTCGAAGGCGCCCGAGCCGCCGGATATGTCGGCGCCGGCGCAGAATCCGCGCCCCGACCCGGTCACGATCACCACCCGCACGTCGTCGTCCGCGTCGGCTCGCTCGAACGCCTGCTGCAGTTCGGCGCCCATGACCGCGGTGTAGGCGTTCAGCTTGTCGGGCCGGTTCAGCGTGATCGTCAGCACCGGGCCGTCGACCTCGTACAGGATCGTCTCGTAGGCCATCGACGGTGTCCTCCCTCTTGTTTGGCCCATCACGCGCGCTTTACGAGGCGGCAGGTCAACAGCGCGCGGATGCGCTATAGGCCGCGATGAATGTGGAGCCGCCCCGCCAAAGCGTCCGACCCAACCCGCCGCGACCTCGCCTGCGTCGCCATGCGCGCCACCGCCTGGGCCGACCCGGTCGAGGTGGCTGCGGCCTTCGCCGATGAGACCTACGCCTGCGTCCTGCTGTCGGCCGACGGCTGGAGCTATGTGCTGCGCGCGCCCGACGTCGTGGCGGAGCAGGGGGCCGATCTGCCCGGCCTTCTGGGCGAGTTCGCGTCCCTGGCCGACGACCCCCCTTTCCAGGGCGGCGTGGTGGGCCTGGCGGCCTACGAGTTCTCGGCGCAGCTGGAGGCCACAGCCCCGCAGGCTCGCGGCGGCGATTGGCCGGACCTGACCCTGATCCGCTATCCGGCGCTGCTGGCCTTCCATGCGAGCCAGCGCCGCGCGCTCGCCATCGGTCGCGGGGCCGACCTGCGCGCCGCGGCCGCGGCCGCCGACTTCGCGCTGAGCTGGCTGGACATGCCGAGACCCGCGCCACGCCTTGGTGCGCTCGCCGGGGCGATCGTCGTGGGCAAGGCCGACGACCAGCATGCCGCCGCCGTTCACGAGACCGTGGGCCGCATCGCGGCCGGCGAGATGTTCCAGGCCAACCTGGCCCGGCCGTGGCGCGGGTCGCTCGCCGCCGGCGCGACGCCCTTCGACCTCTTCCGCCGGCTGGCCCACCAGAGCGCCGCTGGTTACGCGGCCTACCTGCGCCTGCCGGGCCGTGCGCTGGTCTCCAACTCGCCCGAGCGGTTCCTGTCGGTTCGCCCGCAGGTCGATGGCCTCTGGGCCGAAACCGATCCGATCAAGGGCACCCGCCGGCGCGGCGCCGATCCGGCCGCCGACGCCGCCCTCGCCGCCGAGCTGACCGCCAGCGAAAAGGATCGCGCCGAGAACCTGATGATCGTGGACCTGATGCGCAATGACCTGGCGCGCGTCAGCGTGCCCGGCACGGTGCGCGTGCCCGAGCTGTGGGGACTGCGCAGCTACGCGAACGTCCATCATCTCGTCTCCAGGGTCCGCGCGCGCCTGGCGCCCGGCCGCTCGGCCTGGGAGGCGTTCCTGGCCGCCTTCCCGCCCGGGTCGGTCACCGGCGCGCCCAAGCTGCAGGCCATGAAGGTGATCGCCGACTATGAGACCCCGCGCGGTCCGTACTGCGGCAGCCTGTTCTGGGCCGGCGTCGACGGGGCGCTGGAGGCCAGCGTGCTGATCCGGACGGTGGCGCTGCTCGAAACGGCGGCAGGGTGGACGTTCGAAGCGCGCGCCGGGGGCGGGATCGTCGCCGACAGCGATCCACACGCCGAAGTCGCCGAGACCACGGCCAAGATTGGCGCCATCCTGCGGGCGCTGACGGAGCCTGCATGACTGAGATCGCCCTCGACGATCGCGGCTTCACCCTCGGCCACGGCCTGTTCGAGACGGTGCTGTGGGCGAACGATCGGCTTGAGCACTGGGACGACCACGTCGAGCGCATGGCCCGGGGCTGCCGCGCCCTGCGCCTGCCCGCGCCCGACGGGGAGGCGATGCGCCGCGCCGCGCTGGTCGCGCTGGACGCCGTGGCCAGTCCGCCGCGCGCCGCCGTGCGGCTGAACTGGAGCGCAGGCTCAGGGGCCCGGGGCCTCGATCCTCCCGAGACGCCGCAGCCGGTCCTGACCGTCACCGTAGCGGTCGCCCCCCTGCCGAAGGGGGGCGTGAGGCTGGCCACCGCGCGGGTGCGCCGCAACGATCGCTCGCCGGCCGCGCGCCTGAAGACCCTGTCCTACATCGACAACGTTCTCGCCCGCGCCGAGGCCCGCGAGGCCGGCGCCGAGGAGGCGCTGATGCTGAACACCGCAGGCGAGGTGGCCTGCGCGGCGGCGGCCAACATCTTCTGGGTGCGCCACGACGAGGTGTTCACCCCCAGCCTGGAATGCGGCGTGCTGGACGGGATCATGCGCCGCCAGGTGATCGCCGCCTGTCACGCCCTGGGCCTGCCGCTGCAGGAGGTTTTCACCAACCTCGGCCGAATCGCAGGCGCGCCGATGTTCATCACCAACAGCCTGGTCGGCGTGCGCGCGGTCGACAGCGTGGACGGCCGCGACCTTCCGAACTCGCCGCTGGTGGCGGCGATCGCCAAGGCGGTCAGTCGAGCGCCGAAATGACCTTGCGCAGCACGGTGACCAGCCGGTCGATCTCGGCCTTGGAGACGATCAGCGGCGGCGACATCGCCAGCGTGTCGCCGGTGGCGCGGATCAGGATGCCGGCCTCGAAGGCCGCCACCATCGCCGCGTAGCCGCGGGCGCCGACGGGCTCTCCAGGCTTCGGCTCCAGATCGATGCCGGCCATCAGGCCCAGGTTTCGGATGTCTGTGACATACGGCGCGTCGCGAAGACTGTGCACGGCCTCGGCCCAGGTGTCGCCCAGCTCGGTCGCGCGTTCGAACAGTCCCTCGCGGCGATAGATGTCCAGCGTCGCCAGGCCCGCCGCGCAGGACACCGGATGGCCCGAGTAGGTGTAGCCGTGGAAGAACTCCATGGCGGTCTCGGATCCGTTGACCACCGCATCATGCACCTCGCGCCTGGCGAACACCGCCCCCATCGGGATCACGCCGTTGGTGATGCCCTTGGCCGTCGTCATGATGTCGGGGGTGACGCCGAACCAGTGGCTGGCGAACGGGGCGCCCAGCCGCCCGAAGCCGGTGATCACCTCGTCGAAGATCAGCAGCACGCCGTGCTTGTCGCAGAGCGCGCGCAGCCGCTCAATGTAGCCCCTGGGCGGCACGATGACCCCCGCCGACCCGGCCACGGGTTCGATGATCACGGCCGCCAGGGTGTCGCCGTGCAGCGCGACCAGCTGCTCCAGGTCATCGGCCCGTTCGGCGCCGTGCTCTGGCAGGCCCTTGGAGAAGGCGTTCCGTTCGACGTCCAGGGTGTGGCGAATGTGGTCCGACGGCAGCAGCGGATAGATGCGCCGGTTGTTGACCAGCCCGCCGGCCGAGATGCCGCCGAAGCCCACGCCGTGATAGCCCTTCTCGCGCCCGACGATCTTGCTCCGGTGACCCTGGCCCCGCGCCCGGTGATAGGCGATGGCCATCTTGATCGCCGTGTCGGCCGACTCCGAGCCCGAGTTGGTGAAGAAGATGCGGTCGAGCCCGGCTGGGGCGATCCCCGCCAGCGCCTGGGCGAAGTCGAAGCTGATCGGGTGGCCCATCTGGAACGAGGGCGCGTAGTCCAGGCTCATCAGCTGCTGGTTCACCGCCGCGGCGATCTCGGGACGCGCATGGCCGGCGTTGACGCACCAGAGGCCCGAGGTGCCGTCGAGCACCTCCCGACCGTCCTCCGAGCGGTAGTACATGCCCTTTGCCGCCACCAGCAGCCGCGGCGCCGCCTTGAACTGGCGGTTGGCGGTGAACGGCATCCAGTGGTTGGACAGGTCCGGTCGGTTGTCGCGGTCGTAGGCCATGGCGCGTATTCCTTGCTGGCCGCACGAAACCAGCTTCGCGGCGGTCTCGCTACCCCTGGAGCCCGTGTCAGACGGCTTTCGGGCCGGGCTCGGCGAATCCGGGCCCCAATCGCCGCGCTGGCCCGCCCAGCATGCCCGTCAGGCCGGCAATCGTCGCGACCAGGCCGCAGACGAGAATGGTGTTGGCGGGGCCGAGCGCCCGCAGGATCCAGGGACCGGCGGCGGTGGCGGCCATCATCGAACCGATGATCGTCACCATGCGCAGGCGCAGGACCGCGGCGTAGTCGTCGCTGGCGAGGCGAGTGGCGAAGAAGGTGGTGATCTGCAGCGTCGCGATACTGTTGCCCACGCCCATCAGCGCCGCGGCCGCGGCCAGACCTGCCACCAGCCACGCTGTCGGCGCCCCGGCCAGCACGATGGCGACCGCGCCCATCACCGACAGGCTGGCCCCGATCATCACATAGCCCTGGAACAGCCGCCTCAGCGGCCGCTTCGGGTGGGTCAGCACCAGCAGGGGCGTCGAGACGATCTCGGTCGTGGCGCCCACGCCCATCACGATCGCCAGTCCGGGCAGCCCGACGCCGCCCTGGACGAACAGCAACGGCACGGCCACCGTGTAGCCCAACGCATAGCCCCCGCCGCGCACGCCGGTGGCGATCAGCACGCTCCACACGCCGGGGCAGGCGCTCGCCGCGTGAACGCCGCGCGCCAGCCTGCGCAGGACGTCCGGACCGGCGGCCGGCGCGCGTGTCTCGCTCTCCAGCCGGCGGCCCATCATCGCCACCGCCAGGGCCGAGGCCAGGAAGGTGACCGCGTTGACGGTGAGCAGGTGGATCGGCGCCATCACCTTCAGCGCCAGCGCCGCCAGGAACGGCCCGGCCGCCTGGGCGATCCGGACGCTGGAATCGAACAGCCCGTTCACCTCGCGCACCTTGCCGGGCGCCACCCGCGGCAGGCTGGACAGGAACACCGGCCGCGCCATGACCCCGATGGCGCTCAAGGCCGCGCTCGAGGCCACCAGCATGGGCAGGCTGAGGCCCCAGGTCAGGCCGGCGAGCACGACCAGGCCGGCGCCCACGGCCGAGACGATCTCGCCCACGACCAGGAACGTGCGGCGTGGGACCATCTCGATCAGCGGCCCTGACACCAGGCTCACCGTCAGCATTGCGGCGGCCTGCGCCGTCACCATGAGGGACGCGTTGGCGCCCGCCATTTCGGCCGCCAGCCAGATCGCGCCCACGCGGAACAGCTCGCTGCCCACCGCCGACAGCGACAGGCCGCTCCACAGGACCCGGATATCCCGGTCCTTCAACAGATCCGCGTAGGGGTGCGCCATCGGGCGCGAATCAGGCCGCCGAGTCGGGGCGCCTGTGAATGAGGGGCGGTCCCTCTGTCGTGCAGGAACGGCTTGCCTTCCGTGGGGTGGCGGCGGGAAGGTGGCCGGCAGATGATCGGCGAAACAGCCGGCGGGCGGGAGGACAGGCGATGCGCTTCGGGATCTTCTACGAGCACCAGCTGCCCAAGCCCTGGAACCCCGGCGACGAGGCCCGGCTGTTCCACGACGCGCTCGAGCAGGTGCAGCTGGCCGACCGGCTGGGCTACGACTACGCCTGGGAGGTCGAGCACCACTTCCTGGAGGAGTACTCGCACTCCTCGGCGCCCGAGGTGTTCCTGGCCGCCTGTGCGGCGCTGACGAAGAACATCCGCCTGGGGCACGGCATCCGCCAGGTGATCCCCAACTACAACCACCCCGCCCGCACCGCGGAGGGCCTGGCGACGCTGGACATCATCAGTCACGGCCGCCTCGAGTTCGGGATCGGCGAGGGGGCGACCCGGCTCGAGCTGGGCGGCTTCGGCATCCCGGCGCGCGAGAAGCGGGCGCTGGCGCTGGAGGCCGCCGAGCAGATCGCCAACATGATGGTGATGGAGCCTTATCCCGGCTACGAGGGCCGCGGCTTCTCCTTCCCCTGCCGCAACGTGCTGCCCAAGCCGATGCAGAAGCCGCACCCGCCGATGTGGATGGCCTGCACCAACCGCGACACCATCAAGGTGGCGGCCCAGAACGGCGTCGGCGCCCTGGCCTTCTCGTTTCTCGATCCCGAGGAGGCGAAAACCTGGTCCGACATCTACTACGGCATCATCAAGTCCGAGGAATGCCGCCCGATCGGCCACTTCGTGAACGCCAACCTGGCCATGGTGTCGAACTTCTCGGTCCACCCCGACCGCGACGAGGCGATCCGGCGCGGGCAGGAGGGCTTCGAATTCTTCTCCTACGCCGTCAACGCCCTGGTGGCGCACGACGTGCTGCCCGGCCGCTCGACCCTGTTCGAGGACTTCCAGAAGAGCCGAGCCGCGTCCGATGACGAGATCATCGCCGCCCGCAACGCCGCCAAGCACAACGCCAACGGCATCGGCACGCCCGCCGATATCCGCGAGCACATCGCAGCCTTCCAGGCCTCGGGCGTCGATCAGGTGGTGTTCCTCCAGCAGGCCGGCCGCAACCGCCACGACCACATCTGTCAGTCGCTGGAGCTGTTCGCCGCCGAGGTGATGCCGGCCTTCAAGGCCCAGGCCGCCGAGCGCGAGGCGAAGAAGGCCGCCGACCTCGCGCCCTATCTGGAGGCGGCGATGGCGCGGAAGCGCTGGATGGCCCCGTTGGAGGACCACGAAATCCCGGTCGTGCCGGCCTCACGCGCAAAAGCTCAGGTCAACGAGTCGGTTCGCTGAAACAAATCGCCTCGCCGCCGGGTTTACCGTTCGGGGCGGGGTGTCGCTGTTCGCCGAACTGAGGTTCGGCCTCACTCCTCCCCAACTGCGCCAACGCATTCGTTGGTCATGGGCTTTGGGGTGCTGACATGAAACTCTCTCGTACACTCGCACTGGGTGCGACCGCGGCTGCGCTGGCGTTCGCTGGCCAGGCGCAGGCGATCACGCTGGGCGCCTACGAATTCGACGACACCGAATTCGGCGACACGCTGCTGGAAAGCGACGGCGGCGCGTTCTCGGCCACCAACTGGCTGAACACCGGCAACGCCGATCCGGGCAACCCGGGCTATCTCACGGGCGCCAGCTTCGAGACCGGCATCGCCAACATCGGCCTCGGCGGCCGGCCCACCTACACGATCGGCTACACGGGCGGCGTCGACAACGACGCGGGCTTCGACCTGGGCATCGTCACCGCCCGCTACTCGACCAGCGACTCGATCACGCTCGAGCTCTCGCTCGACGGGATCAACTTCTTCGCCCCGATCAACCTGGGTCCCGGCCAGGCGGTCGCGACCGGGGTGAGCAAGAGCTACTTCTACGGCGGCGGCGGCCCGTTCGGCGCCGAGCTGTTCGTCACCTCCCTCGACCTCAGCGACTACGGCTTCGGCGCCGGCGACACGCTGAAGGCGGTCCGCATCACCGGCGCGCCCGAGCTGGACCTGATCCGCGCCGCGGGCTTCGGCGCGGCGGTGCCGGAGCCGGCGACCTGGGCCCTGATGATCATGGGCTTCGGGCTCGCGGGCGCGGGCCTGCGTCGACGCCGCACGGCGATCGCCTAGATCCTGGCCGGCGCTATCGGGCGGTCCAGCTGGGCTGCCCGATGGCGTCGGTGCGGCACGGGCGGCCGTGCAGGCAGACCTCGCGGAACTGCCACAGCCAGGCGGCGGTGGGCGCGTTCACCCAGCCGCCCCGCGCGTACATCCGCAGCAAGGGCGGCCCGCCGGCCGGGTTCTTCACCCGCTTGGGCGCGCGGGGATGGTCCAGGTCGCTCAGCGGCACGAACCACGCGGCGTGCACCTCCTGAGGGTTCGGGATCAGGGTCACCGGCGTCGGCGTCCAGAACACCACCGGCGTCACCACATGCCCGCCGAGCGTCAGGAAATCGTCCAGCAGGCCCAGCGCCGCCTCGCGCGGCAGGCGCACGCCCACCTCCTCCTCGGTCTCGCGACGCGCCGCGTCGATGGCGTCCTCGCCCATGTCCACATTGCCGCCGGGCAGGGCGTAGTTCCCGGCGCCCCGGCGCATATGCAGCGCCCGGCGGGTGAGCAGGTAGGCCGGCCCCGTCTCGGTCGGATTCAGGACGATGGCCACGGCCGCGCGCCGGCGGCCCGTGGGGTCCAGCGCCACCCGCTCGAACCCCGCCAGGTTCGTCTCGATCCGCACCCGCAAAGCATCCATGCCGCAAGCCTAGCGCAGCTTCCCCAGCGTCGCGCACCGCATACCGCGTTTGGCGAACTCGCCCGTTGGGTCCATGGTAGCGACAAAGGCGAGGAGGACATGCGATGGCGGACGGTGCGAACACCCTTCGGGATCAGGCGCGGGCCGAGGCTTATGCGCTGCCGCTGGAAGACCTGAACCCCGGCGATCCCGAGCTCTTCCGCACCGACCGCCACTGGCCCTATTTCGAGCGCCTCCGCGCCGAGGCGCCGGTCCACTGGTGCAAGGACTCCGAGTTTGGTCCGTACTGGTCCGTAACCCGCTACAACGACATCATGGCCGTCGACACCAACCACCAGGTGTTCTCGTCCGAAGCGGCCCTGGGGGGCATCACCATCCGCGATGCGCGGCCCGACCTGCGCCGCCCCAGTTTCATCGCCATGGACCCGCCCAAGCACGACATTCAGCGCAAGACGGTCAGCCCCATCGTGGCCCCCGCCAACCTTGCGCTGATGGAGCCGATCATTCGCGAGCGGGCCGGCCGCATCCTTGATGAACTGCCCGTGGGCCAGACCTTCGACTGGGTCGACCGCGTCTCGATCGAACTCACCACCCAGATGCTGGCCACGCTGTTCGACTTCCCGTTCGAAGAGCGCCGCAAGCTCACCCACTGGTCCGACATCGCCACCACCCTGCCGATCAAGGGCGGCCTGGTGGAGACCGAGGAGGAGCGCCAGGAAGAGCTGATGAAGTGCCTGGCCTACTTCACCGACCTCTGGAACGAGCGGGTGAACGCGCCGCCCAAGGGCGACCTCGTCTCGATGATGGCCCATTCCGAGGCCACCCGGAACATGACGCCGGACGAGTACCTCGGGAACGTCATCCTGCTGATCGTCGGCGGCAATGACACCACCCGCAACTCGATCAGCGGCGGCCTCTACGCCCTGAACAAGTTCCCCGGCGAGTTCGACAAGCTGCGCGCCAACCCCGGCCTGATCCCCAACATGGTCCCCGAGATCATCCGCTGGCAGACGCCGCTGGCCCACATGCGCCGGACCGCCCGCGAAGACACCGAGATCGCCGGCCAGCCCATCAGGAAGGGCGACAAGGTGGTCATGTGGTACGTCTCGGGCAACCGCGACGACAGCGTCATCGACAACCCCGACGTCCTGCTCATCGACCGCGAGCGCCCGCGCCAGCACCTGTCGTTCGGCTTCGGCATCCACCGCTGCGTGGGCAACCGCCTGGCCGAGCTCCAGCTCAAGATCGTCTGGGAAGAGATCCTCAAGCGCTTCCGCCACATCGAGGTGGTCGGCGAGCCCCGCCGTGTCCGCTCCAGCTTCGTGAAGGGCTACGAGACCCTGCCGGTGGTGATTCACGGGTAGGGGGCTCCCCCCCAGCCATAACGACTGTCGTGGAGAGTGCGGTTCGGCGCGGCCGCGACGAGTTGTGCTCGACCCTGACGCTGCAGGCGCCGTCGCGATGTCGGCGGATGAGGGCGACGTGCAACGTCATGCCCTTCGCGATCTCGGCGCAGGCTGCGGGGTCTTTCTCGTGCACGACGGAAGTCGCCCCGTGCTGGCATCCCGCCAGCAGCGCGGCCATCAGGCCGGCTGCCGCCGCGGGTCCTCGCATCGAGCCTCTAGTGCTGGCTCTCGGGCATCGTCACGCGCAGGCCGTCCAACTCGTCCGACACCTTGATCTGGCACGACAGACGGCTGTTGGGCTCGACGCCTTCGGCGAAGTCGAGCATCGAGTCCTCCATCGCCGAGCGGTCGCCCGTCTTCGACAGCCAGGCTTCGTCAACATAGACGTGGCACGTGGCGCATGCGCAGGCGCCGCCGCAGTCGGCGTCGATGCCCGGGATGTTGTTCTTCACGGCGCCTTCCATGACGGAAAGGCCGGTCTTCACGTCGATGACGTGCTCGGTCCCGTTGTGCTCGACGTAGGTGATCTTGGCCATGGGCGCCCCTGAAAATCGAAGAGTAACTAACCGCCTGTTTTCAGACGGTGACCTCTTTCATGGAAACGGAAGTGTCCGCAAGCTTCGCCTTATCCACGGGCTTGCGGTTAAGAATGAGAAGTTTCCCCATCATGAATTCGGGCGGGGCGTTGATCGCCTCGACCGACTGGACCTGGTCGCCCTTCAGATGGAACACCGCGAACTTGCCGCTGGCCGGTTCGCCGCGGATCAGAACCTCATCGACGTCGAAGGCATAGCCAGCGATCTGGAGCTTCAGGTCGTACTGGTCGCTCCACTGCCAGGGGCATTCCCCGGCGGGGCGCGGCTTGCCCACGATGGCGCTGGCGGCCTGCTTGGCCTGCTCCAGCGCGTTGGGCACGCTCTCCATGCGGAACATGCGATCGTAGATCGGCATCGGCCGGTGGGCCACGTCGCCGATGGCGAAGATGGCCGGATCGGTCACGCTGCGGGCGTCGAGATCGACCACCACGCCGCGCGCGCACTCCAGGCCCGCGTCCCTGGCCAGTTCGTCGTTGGGGGTGGCGCCCACGCCGACCACGACCGCGTCGCAGGCGATGATCCGGCCGTCGGCCAGCTTCACGCCGGTGACATGGCCATCCTGACCCTCGAAGGCGGTCACGCTGGCGCCCAGCTCGAAGCGGACGCCGTGCTTCTGGTGATAGCCGGTGAAGAAGTCCGACAGCGCCTCGCAGGCCACGCGCGCCAGGATGCGCGCTTCGCGTTCCAGCACCACGACTTCGGCGCCCAGCGCCCGGCCTGACGCCGCCACTTCCAGGCCGATGTAACCGCCGCCCACGACGGCCAGGGTCTTGCCCGGGCCGACGGTGGCCTTCAGCGCCTCGGCGTGCGCCGCAGTGCGCAGGAACAGGATGCCCTTCAGGTCCGCGCCCGGGATCGGGAGCGCGATGGCGCGCGCGCCGGTGGCCAGGATCAGGTGCTCGTAGGCGAGGCTGGAGCCATCCGACAGCGTGACGGTCTTGCTCCCCCGGTCGATGGCCGTGGCCGAGACCGAGGGGCGGAAGTCGATCCCGTTCTCGGCGTAGAACTCGAGCGGCTTCAGGGCCAGCGAGTCGGCGTCGGCTTCGCCCTTCAGCCAGGCCTTGCTGAGCGGCGGGCGCTGATAGGGCGGGATCGGCTCGTCGCCGACCATCGTGATCGGGCCCTCGAAGCCGTACTGGCGCAGCAACGCCGCGGCCGTGCCACCGGCATGACCCGCGCCCACGATCACCACATGTCCGCCCGACCCGCTCATACTTCTCCGATGCCCAAAAGTGACACTGGCGTCAACTTCAATGGCGAAACGTCATCCACCGACTGCCTCTCTTTGCCCGCTCACCCTACGGAGGGCAAATCCAACGCCAGGGCCAACGCGAGCGCAGAGACGCCGCGCGCGCCGCAGGCCCTCAATTTGTGCAACCACGAACCACACGAACCACACGAACTCCGTTCGGCTCAGCGTCGGGGGGCTCTGGTTCGTGTGGTTCGTGGTCAATCTCATCGGCGCTGATGCGCCACCGCGCCTCGCCGGTTCGTACAAGGGCTTGCCGAACACTGTTTGGATAGGCGTCCTGTCTGCAAAGGGCCGTCGGCGCCCGGGAGGACCAGCCATGGACGACGGATCGCTCGAGTTCCGTGAAGCCGCCGCCGCCGAGGCGTGGGCCACGCCGATCGAGGCGCTGAACCCGGCCCAGACCGACCTCTTCGTCAACGACGCCATGTGGCCGGTCTTCGAACGGCTGCGCAAGGAATCGCCGGTTCACTGGACGCCCCGCGGCGACGAATACGACGGCTTCTGGTCGGTCACCCGCTACCAGGACATCATGGCCGTCGACACCAATCACGAGGTGTTCTCGTCGGCCGACGGCATCGTGCTCCAGTCGCTGGAAGCCAAGGCCGAGTCCGAGAAGCGCCCGCGCGGCAACAGCTTCATCGCCATGGACCCGCCGGGCCACGACATCCAGCGCAAGACGGTCAGCCCGGCCGTGGCGCCCCACAACCTGCAGGCCATGGCGCCGATCATCCGCGCCGAGGCCGGCAAGATCCTTGACAGCCTCCCGATCGGCCAGGAGTTCGACTGGGTCGACCTGGTGTCGAAGGAACTGACGGCCATGACGCTGGCCACACTCTTCGACTATCCGCAGGCCAAGCGCCGCGAGCTCACGTTCTGGTCCGATATGTTCACCAACGCGCCGGGCTTCGGGCCGGCGAAGAGCTGGGAGCACAAGCGCGAGCAGGCCGACGCGTGCTTCGCCGCCTTTGACGAACTTTGGGCCGAACGGGTGAACGCGCCGCCCAAGTTCGACCTGGTGTCGATGATGGCCCACGCCGAGGCCACCCGGAACCTCTCGGCGACCGACTACCACTCCAACGTCGTGCTGTTGATCATCGGCGGCAACGACACCACCCGGAACACCATCTCGGGCAGCGTCTATGCGCTGAACAAGAACCCCGACCAGTACGACAAGCTGCGCGCCAACCCGGCCCTGATCCCGAACATGGTTTCAGAGACCATCCGCTGGCAGACGCCGCTGGCCCATATGGCCCGCACCGCGACCCGCGACTTCGAGCTGGGCGGCAAGACCATCAAGGCCGGCGATCGGGTGGTCATGTGGTACGTCTCGGGCAACCGCGACGAGGCCCAGATCGAGGACCCGAACCGCTACAACATCGAGCGCGAGCGGCCCCGCAATCACCTGTCGTTCGGCTTCGGCATCCACCGCTGCGTTGGCAACCGCCTGGCCGAACTGCAGCTCACGATCATCTGGGAAGAGATCCTGGCCCGCTTCCCCGAAATCCGCCTGGTCCGCGAACCGCTGCGCACCCACTCGGTCTTCGTGAAGGGCTATGAAACGCTGCCGGTGGTGATCCCCTACCGGAACTGATCCAACGCCCCCTCCGTCAGCTTCGCTGCCACCTCCCCCGCAAGCGGGTGAGGGACTTGGGGCCATCGATCCGCAGTTCCTCCCCGATGCCAATGGGGGAGGGGGACCACGAAGTGGTGGAGGGGGCGCAGGGATCGCGCCTACACTCAGCCCGTGACCATCGAAGGACGCCGATACCACGCGGGCGACCTGCCCGGACGTCTCCTGCGCGAGGCGCGCGAGATGCTGGAGGAGGGCGGGCTCAAGAAGCTGAACCTGCGCGCCCTGGCGGCCCGCGCCGGCTTCACGCCGGCCTCGATGTATCACCACTACGAGAACAAGCGCGCCCTGCTGGCCGAGCTGGCGGCGCTGGGGTTCGGGGAGTTGCGGCGGAGCCTCGAGAATGCCGATCGCGAAGCCGCAGATGGGGCCCGCCTGAGGGCCTGGGCCATCGGGTACTTCGAGTACGCCCAAACCGAGCCCGCGATGTTCGCCCTGATGTTCGATCCCGACATCGCCGAGGCGCCGGTCGTCGCCGAGGCGCGCGACGCGGCGCTTAGCCGCCTGCATCACGTGGTGGAGGAAGTCGCCGAGGCGCTGGGGCGCGACGGCGCGCCGATCGACAAGATCACCCTGGCCGTCTGGGCCGCGGCCCATGGCGCCGCCGGCCTCAGCGCCGCCCGCCCCGGCCAGCCCCAGCTCATCGAGGATGTGATCACCGGGCTCGGCGCTCTGTTCCCGGCGAACCGGGGGTAGCCTCCGGCTTGCTGTGCCGATTGACTATGATTATTCCTTAGTCGAAGTGATTGCGAGGCGTGATGAGCGAGACTCGGGTTCTGACTGCGCATGTCCCGACGCACTTGGCGGAGAAGGTCGATGCCATGGCGGCACGCCTTGAGCGCTCGCGAGGCTGGGTGGTCAAGCAGGCCCTGGCGGCCTGGGTCGACCTCGAAGAGGAGCGTCACCGAATGACGCTCGAAGCCCTCGCCGACGTGGACGCCGGCCGCCTGATCGACCATCAGGCCATCGTCGCGTGGGCCGACAGCCTGGAGACAGACACGCCTCTGCCGCTCCCGGCCGCGTGAAGGTCCGCTGGACCGGCAGGGCGTCGTCCGACCTTGCCCGACTCTACGAGCACCTGCGACCGGTGGCCCCGGATGCGGCCGCCCGGGTGGTTCGACAGCTGGCGCGCGCGCCGGACCGTCTGGTGGACTATCCCCGTATCGGCGAGCGCCTGGACGCTTACGCACCGCGTGAGGTCCGCCGGATTGTCGTGGGCGACTATGAGCTGCGCTACGAGATCTCGGCCGCCAGCATCCTCATCCTGAGGTTATGGCACTGTCGCGAAGCCAGGAGTGAGGAGCCGGACGGCTGAGCGTCAGATCACACCACGCGGTCGGCCAGCATCAGCTTCACCTCGGCGATGGCCTTGGCGGGGTTCAGGCCCTTGGGGCACACCTGGGCGCAGTTCATGATGGTGTGGCAGCGGTAGAGCTTGAAGGGATCTTCCAGCTCGTCCAGGCGCGCGCCGGTCTGCTCGTCGCGGCTGTCGATGATCCAGCGGTAGGCGTGCAGCAGGGCCGCTGGGCCCAGGTACTTCTCCTGGTTCCACCAGTAGCTGGGGCAGCTGGTCGAGCAGCAGGCGCACAGGATGCACTCGTAGAGGCCGTCCAGCTTCTCGCGGTCTTCCGGCGACTGCTTCCATTCCTTCTGCGGCTCGGGCGTCTCGGTCTGCAGCCAGGGCTGGATCGAGGCGTACTGGGCGTAGAACAGCGTCAGGTCCGGGATCAGGTCCTTGACCACCGGCATGTGCGGCAGCGGGCTGATCGCGATCTTGTTGCCCGAGCACTCCTCGTGGCCCTGGATGCAGGCGAGCGCGTTGCGCCCGTCGATGTTCATGGCGCACGAGCCGCAGATGCCTTCGCGGCATGAGCGGCGGAAGGTCAGCGTCGGGTCGATGTTGTTTTTGATGTGGATCAGGATGTCGAGCACCATCGGGCCGCACTGGCTGGTGTCGACGTCGTAGGTGTCCCAGCGCGGGTTCTCGCCGCTGTCGGGGTCGTAGCGATAGACCTTGAAGGTCTTGACCTTCGAAGCGCCGGCCGGGGCCGGGTAGTGCTTACCCGTCGGCTTGATCTTCGAGTTCTTGGGAAGGGTGAGCTGGACCATCTGTCTTCATCCCTTCCTAGTAGACCCGCGCCTTGGGCGGGAACGGCGCGATCTCGTTGGTCATCGTGTAGTCGTGGACCGGGCGGTAATCGATCTTCACCTTGCCCGTGGCGTCGTCGAACCAGCTGAGGGTGTGCTTCATCCACGTCTTGTCGTTGCGATCCGGGAAGTCCTCGTGCGCATGGGCGCCGCGGCTTTCGGTGCGGTTATGCGCGCCCGTCACCGTCACGACCGCCTGGCCGATCAGGTTGTCGAGCTCCAGCGTCTCCATGAGGTCCGAATTCCAGACCATCGAGCGGTCGGTGACCTTGAGGTCGCCGCGCTTGGCGTTGACCGCGTCCATCCGCTTGACGCCCGAGGCCAGGGCTTCGGACGTTCGGTAGACCGCCGCGTCCTCCTGCATGGCCATCTGCATCTCCAGCCGCAGCGACGCCGTGCTGGTGCCGCCCGAGGCGTGGCGGAACTTGTCCAGCCGCGCCAGGTGGCCGTCGGTCATCGCGGGCTTCAGCTCGGGCTGGGTCGCCCCCGCCTTCAGGATATCGGCGGCCCGCAGCGCGGCCGACCGGCCGAACACCACGAGGTCGATCAGGCTGTTGCTGCCCAGCCGGTTCGCGCCGTGGACCGACACGCAGGCCGCCTCGCCCACGGCCATCAGCCCCGGCACGACCTGGTCGGGATTCTTCCCCGCCTTGGTCACGACCTCTGAGTAGAAGTTCGTGGGGATGCCGCCCATGTTGTAGTGCACCGTGGGCAGGACCGGGATCGGCTCCTTGGTCACGTCCACGCCGGCGAAGATCTTGGCGCTCTCGGAAATCCCCGGCAGCCGCTCGGCCAGGATCTTGGGATCCAGGTGGTCGAGGTGCAGGAAGATGTGATCCTTCTTCGGACCCACGCCGCGGCCTTCGCGGATTTCCATGGTCATAGCGCGGCTGACCATGTCGCGGGGCGCCAGGTCCTTCACAGTGGGCGCATAGCGCTCCATGAACCGCTCGCCCTCGGAGTTGGTCAGGTAGCCGCCTTCGCCGCGGGCGCCTTCGGTGATCAGGCAGCCGGAGCCGTAGATCCCGGTCGGGTGGAACTGCACGAACTCCATGTCCTGCAGCGGTAGGCCCGCCCGCAGCGTCATCCCGCCGCCGTCGCCGGTGCAGGTGTGCGCCGAGGTGGCCGAGAAGTAGGCGCGGCCGTAGCCGCCGGTGGCCAGGATCACCAGCTGGGCCTGGAAGCGGTGCAGGGTGCCGTCGTCCAGCTTCCACGCCGTGACGCCCCGGCACACGCCCTCGTCCATGATCAGGTCGAGGGCGAAGTACTCGATGAAGAACTCGGTGTCGTTGGCCAGGGACTGGCCGTACATCGTGTGCAGCATGGCGTGACCGGTGCGGTCGGCCGCGGCGCAGGTGCGCTGGATCGGGGCCTCGCCGTAGTTCTTGGTCATGCCGCCGAAGGCGCGCTGATAGATCTTGCCGTCGGCCGTGCGGCTGAACGGCACGCCCCAGTGCTCGAGCTCGTAGACGGCGGCGGGCGCGTTGCGGCACAGGTACTCGATGGCGTCCTGGTCGCCCAGCCAGTCCGACCCCTTGACGGTGTCGTACATGTGCCAGCGCCAGTCATCCTCGCCCATGTTGCCCAGGGATGCAGAAATCCCCCCTTGAGCCGCAACGGTGTGCGAGCGGGTCGGGAAGACCTTGGTGATGCAGGCCGTCTTGAGGCCGGCCTGCGCACAGCCCAGCGCCGCGCGCAGGCCTGAGCCGCCGGCGCCGACCACGACAACGTCGAACTTGTGGTCGATGAATTCGTACGTCGCCATGGGTTAGGCGCCCCCCAGCGCGACCTTGAGGATGGAAAAGACCGCGAGCGCTCCGAAGAGGCCGCAGATGAACAGGTTGGCCAGCAGGCAGGCCGCCTTGTTCAGGTGGGTGTAGACGTAGTCCTCGATGACCACGCGCAGGCCCGACTGCATGTGCATGAAGGAGACCGCGATGGTGAGGATCATCAGGGTCGCGTTGACCGGCTCGCTGATCCAGGCGACGGCGCCATAGTAGTCGAGCGCGGCCAGCCGGATCACGGCGAAGGCGCCCCAGATCACCAGCGGGACAAGCGCCACGGCGGCGACGCGTTCGGAGAGCCAGTGGCCGACACCGTGCTTGGCGGAGCCCAGCCCGCGGGCTGTGGAAAGCGGCGTGCGGAACGACATCAGAGCGCTCCCGTCATGTAGGCGATGCCCCAGACCGCGAGGGTGGCGGCGATGGCGAAGCCGAAGACCACGAAGGCCGAGCTGTTGGCCTGTTCCTTGTCGAGCCCGTAGCCCAGGTCCCAGATCAGGTGCCGGACGCCGTTGCCCAGGTGGTAGAACGCCGAGGCGCTCATCCCGAACATCACCAGCTTGCCCAGCGGCGACCCCAGCAGCGCCTTGAAGGTCCCGTAGGCCTCGGGGCCGCTAGCCAGCGAGATCGCCCAGACGGCGACGATCAGCCCGCCCAGGTAGATGCCTACCCCGGTCACCCGGTGGAGGATCGACGTCAGCATGGTGACGTGCCAGCGCCATATCTGCAGATGCGGCGACATGGGCCGGTCGGCCGGACCGCGTGGAACGGATGTCATGTGTAACAGGCCCCCAATGCCCTCAGCCCTGTCGGTTTTAGGCGTCGCTTCGGGTGTGTCAACGCGCCGCGGTCCCGCTCTGCGATCATGTTACGCGTGAGCTTCGCCCAATGGTGCGCGGATAACCCACAGCAGGGCGAAATCTGCCGCGATTTCGCTTCGGCGCAATGCGTCGTTGCGCTAGGGATCCTTCGCGAAAGGCGAAGGAATGCGGTTCGATCTCACTGACCTGCGGCTGTTCTGCGACGTGGTGGACGAAGGCTCGATCACGGCGGGCGCCGAGAAGAGCGCCCTGGCGCTGGCCGCCGCCTCGACCCGGATCCGCAACATGGAGGCGACCCTGGGCGCCGCGTTGCTGATCCGCTCGCGCCAGGGCGTGACGCCGACCGCCGCGGGCCGGATGCTGCTGAAGCACGCCCGTAACATGCTTAGCCAGGCGGCGCGGATGCGCGAGGATCTGTCGGCCTTCGCCGGCGGCCTGTCGGGCGAGGTGAAGCTGCTGGCCAACACCAACGCCCTCACCGAATTCCTGCCTGAGGCGCTGAGCTCGTTCCTGGCCGCCCATCCGCACATGAGCGTCGACCTGGAGGAGCGGCTCTCGGACGAGATCGTGGGCCTTATCGCCGAAGGCGTCGGCGACGTGGGGATCGTCGCCGGCACGGTCGACGTGGGCGCCCTGCAGACTTACCCGTTCCGCTCCGACCGGTTCGTGGTGGTGGCGGCGCCGGGCCATCCCCTGGCCGCGCGCGACCGGGTCAGTTTCGCCGAGGTTCTGGAATACGACGTCGTGGGCCTCGAGCGCTCCAGCTCTCTTCAGCGCTTCCTGGTCAGCAAGGCGGCGCGTGAGGGCCGGCCGTTGAAGGCGCGGGTGCAGCTCCGCAGCTTCGATGCGGTGTGCCGGCTGGTGGAGGCCGGCGTCGGGGTCGGCGTGGTTCCGCAGACGACCGCGGGTCGGGCGGCCAGGACCATGTCGCTGGCGGTGATCGATCTGGCCGACGACTGGGCGCTGCGGGAACTCACCATCGTCGTGCGGGCCGAGGCCGAGCTGCGGCCCTATGCCCGCGAGCTGGTGGAGAGCCTCAGGGCTTGAGCCAGACGAAGGCGAAGCTGACCGGGCGGTCGCGGTATTGGTCCCACTTGGCCTTCCGGGCCACCCAGGCGTCGTCGATGACGCCTTCCTCCAGTGTGGCTAGGCGCCACCCCGCGCCGAGCGCCGCGCGGACGTGGTCGGAGAAGAGATGGACGTGGCTTTCGATCGCCACCGGCTCGCCGGGCGCACGATCGAAGTGGGTCGGAATGCCGCTCATCAGGAACCAGGGATGATAGCCCACCAGCACGAAACCGCCGCCCGGCCGCGCCAGGCGGAAGGCTTCGGCATACAGCGGACCGAGGTCGGGCAGGTGCTCGTCGGCCAGTGACTGCGTGATGAGGTTGTAGCGGTCCGAGGGGATCCCGGTGTCGGTGATGTCGCCGACGGTCAGGCCCTCGTACACGCCCTTTTCCCGGGCCTGGGCCAGCATCTGCGGGGTCAGGTCGACGCCGTCGATCCGCTGCACGCCCTTGGCGCGCAGCCAGGCGCCGATCCGGCCTGTCCCGCAAGCCAGGTCCAGCACCCGGCCGGCGGCGCGCCACTGGATCTGCAGCCGTTCCAGCAGGCGCAGGTCCATGAGGTCCACGACCGTGTCCTCGTATGTCGGCGCCCAGGCGGCGTAGCCCTCGCGGACCCCGAGGGTGGGATAGTGGCGGGCGTCAAAGCGGGCGAAGTCGACCATCAGCGTTCCTCGAGCCAGCTGGCCGAGCGCATCTCCTGCAGGCGCGAGGCGGTGCGCTCGAACTCGAAGGCGCCGTCGCCCTCGGGGTAGAGCTTCGTGGGCTCGGCGTCGGCCAGCACGATCAGTCGGGTCCGGGCCTCGTAGAGGGCGTCGATCAGGATCACCAGCCGCCGCGCCTCCTGTCGCTGCGCCGGCGACAGCTTGGGCAGGCCCTCCAGGAAGACGGTGTGGAAGCGCTGGGCGATGGCGATGTAGTCGTTGGGCCCCAGGGCCGCCTTGCACAGATCGTCGAACGTGGCGCGCAGCAGGCCGCCGGCGGCGCGCGGGAAGCTGAGCTTGCGGCCCAGCACCTCGATGGCCTCGCCATCCTCGGCCTCGGGGCCGAGCATCTCCTTCCAGAGCGCGTCGAAAGCTCTGCGGTTGTCCGCATCCGGGGGCGAGAACCACGTGCCGGCCGCCCGCAGACGGTCGAGGCGATAGTCGTGCGGGCCCGCGATCACCACGACCTCGGCCTTCCGCTTCAGGAGATCGATGAAGGGCAGGAAGAGCTGGCGGTTGATGCCGTTCAGATAGAGGTCGTCGGGCAGCCGGTTGGAGGTGGCGACCAGCACGACGCCATGGCCGAACAGGGCCTCGAACAGCCGCCCCAGGATCATCGCGTCGGCGATGTCGGTGACCTGGAACTCGTCGAAGCAGAGCAGCCGCGCCTCGCTCGCGATCACGTCGGCCACGGGCGGGATCGGATCGTCGCCCTTGAATTGGCCGAAGCGCTTCTTGCGCGCATCACGGTCGCCCTTGCGCCAGGCGTCGATGAGCCGGTGAACCTCGCCCATGAAGACATGGAAGTGGGTGCGACGCTTCTTGAAGCCGGTGGCCGTCTCGTAGAACAGGTCCATCAGCATCGACTTGCCGCGGCCGACGGGTCCGATGAGGTAGACGCCGCGCGGGGGCTCGTAGTGACGGCGGCGCAGCATGGCCAGGATGCCGCCTTCGGGCTCGTCCTCGGCCAGATCCAGCTCCAGGCGGATCAGCGGCAGGAGCGCGGCGGCCTGCGCGGGATCGGGCCGGATCAGGCCTTCGCGGACACGCGCGTCGTAGGCAGCTTGCAGGGCGGAGGCCATGGCGTCCGGCCTATCTGCGTCGTGGCCCCGGCGCAAGGAACGGGAGCCTCCGCCGGTCGCCAACCCTTCCGCGCCCTGCTACCGAGCACGCCTTGTGCAGCCCGGCGTTACGAAGGAGTTCTCGACCTTGCCGCAGACGATCCTGGAAGACCTGACTGTCGGAGAAACCCCGGATATCGCCGAGGCCCTGGCGCGCCGCGGTTCGCATGCGCGCGCTCACCAGCTGTTGCGCTCGGCGCTGCAGACGGTGCCGTCTCGGCTCGACATCCGCGTGCGGCGGGGCATTGTGGCCAACCCGACCGTGCGCACGAACGTCTTGCTGGACCTGATGGGCGCGCTGAAGTCGTTCCAGAAGTCGGCCTTCGTCTCGGATGGCTTGGCGACGTGGATGAAGCTCCTGCCGTTCATGGAAGATGTGCGCTTCATGCAGACGGCGGCGCGGCACGAGAACCTGCTGCCAATCCCCAACTGGCATTGGAACCTGCAGACGGCGCTGTGGGCGGTTCAACAGGTGGCCAAGGTCCCCGGCGATTTCATGGAGCTGGGGGTGTTCCGCGGGCACACCACGCTCTTCCTAGCCGACTACCTGGAATTCCAGGACATACCGCGGACCTGGTGGCTCTACGACACCTTCGAGGGCATTCCTGAGGACCAGCTGGACCCCAACTGGCGCGACAACAATGCGCGGGCCTACGAGGGCACGTTCAGCTTCGAAGAAGTGCAGGCCCGGTTCGCCGCCTATCCGAACATCAAGGTGATCAAGGGCCGGGTGCCAGAAGTCCTTCAGGCCGGTGAGTTGCCCGAGCAGATCGCGTTCCTGCACATGGACCTAAACAACTCCACGGCCGAGATCGCCGCGCTGGACCTGGTGTTCGATCGTATCCCGTCGGGCGGCGTGATCCTGTTCGACGACTACTGCTGGGAGGTCTCGCGCGCGCAGCACGACGCGGAGAAGGCCTGGTTCGCCCAGCGTGGACTCCACATTCTGCCCCTGCCCACCGGGCAGGGCGTGTTCGTGAAGCCATGAGCCGCGTCGGGCTGCTGGGGCTGCCGACCGATCGCCACTCGTCGTTCCTGCGGGGTGCGGCGGCCGCGCCGGCCGTGATCCGCGCCGCGCTGCATTCGGCCCACTCGCACCTGACCGCCACCAACGGGGCCCAGATGGACGCCGTGCTGGCCGACCTGGGCGACGCTCCGCTCTGCGAGGATGAGGGCGACTTCGACCGCATGGTGGCGGCGGTGGCAGGGGCGTTCCGGGCGGGGCCGGCGGTGGTGCTGGGGGGCGACCATGCTGTGACCTACCCGGTGCTGGCCGGGATCGCCGCGGCCGGTCTCGCGCCGCCGCAGATCGTGCACATCGACGCCCATTCCGACCTCTACGACGACTTCGAGGGCGACCCGCTCAGCCACGCCTCGCCGTTCGCGCGGATCATGGAGCGCGGGCTGGCGGCGGGACTGACCCAGCTGGGCATCCGAACGCCCAACGCACATCTCCTCGCCCAGGCGAAGCGGTTCGGGGTGAGGGTGTTCTCTCCCGAGACGTACGCAGCGGGGATGGCGTCGTTGCCGACGGGGCCGACCTACATCTCCATCGACCTCGACGGCCTGGACCCAGCCTACGCGCCCGGCGTCTCGCACCATGAGCCCGGCGGGCTCACGACGCGCGAGGTGCTGCGGGTGATCTGGGAGACGCCGGGCCCGGTGATCGGCGGCGACATCGTCGAGCTGAACCCGGGCCGGGACGTGAACGGCATGACCGCGACCCTGGCGGCCAAGCTCCTCAAGGAGCTCGCCGCGCGGATCAGCGCAGATTCCTTCTCCTGATGGAGAGGTAGCGCCTATTTCATCGTCGGGATGACGAAGGCCGAGTCCTCGACCGAGCCTTCCGGCCAGCGGGCGGTGATGGTCTTGACCTTGGTGTAGAAGCGCACGCCCTCCATGCCGTGCTGGTTGGCGTCGCCGAACGCGCTGCGCTTCCAGCCGCCAAAGGTGTGGTAGGCGACGGGCACGGGGATCGGCACGTTGATCCCCACCATGCCGACGTTCACGCGGGCGGCGAACTCGCGGGCGGCGCGGCCGTTGCGGGTGAAGATGGCGACGCCGTTTCCGTATTGATGGTTGGACGGCAGGGCCAGCGCCTCCTCGAAGGTCTCGGCCCGGACGATCTGCAGGACGGGACCGAAGATCTCTTCCTGATAGGTCTTCATCGTGGGCTTCACCTTGTCGAACAGGCTGGGGCCCATGAAGAAGCCCTGTTCGTAGCCCTGCAGCTGGAAGCCGCGGCCGTCGACCACGAGCTCGGCGCCTTCGTCCACGCCCAGCTGGATGTAGTCGCTGATCTTCTGCTTGTGGGCCTGGCTCACGACCGGGCCGTACTGGGCCGCGGCGTCGGTGGAGAGACCGACCTTCAGCGTGTCCAGCTCCGCGAGCACGCGCTCACGCACTTCATCGGCCGTCTTCTTGCCCACCGGCACCACGACAGGCAGCGCCATGCACCGCTCCCCGGCCGAGCCATAGGCCGCGCCGATGATGTCCTTCGTCGCCTGCTCGAGGTCGGCGTCGGGCAGGATGAGGCCGTGGTTCTTCGCCCCGCCCATGGCCTGGACCCGCTTCGCGTTGGCCGTGCCGCGCGAGTAGACATAGTGAGCGATGTCCGAGCTGCCGACGAAGCTGACGGCCTTGATGTCGGGATGGTCCAGGATCGCGTCGACGGCGGTCTTGTCGCCGTGGATCACATTGAGGACGCCGCTCGGGGCGCCCGCTTCCATCATCAGCTCGGCGAGCTTCACCGGAACCGTCGGATCCTTCTCGCTGGGCTTCAGGATGAAGGTATTGCCCACCGCGATGGCGATGCCGAACATCCACATCGGGATCATCGCCGGGAAGTTGAACGGGGTGATGCCCGCGGCCACGCCAAGGGGCTGGCGCATCGAGTAGACGTCGATCCCGGGGCCCGCGCCCTCGGTGTACTCGCCCTTCAGCGCATGCGGGATGCCGCAAGCGAACTCGATCACCTCCAGGCCGCGCTGGATGTCGCCCTTCGAGTCGGCGATGACCTTGCCGTGCTCGGACGACAGGATCTCGGCCAGCACGTCCATGTCGCGCTCGACCAGGCGCTTGAACTCGAACATCACCCGCGCCCGCCGCTGCGGATTCACCAGCGCCCAGGTCTGCTGAGCCCGGACCGCTGACTGCACGGCGCGATCCACCTCGGCCGGCGTCGCCAGCTGCACTCGGGCCTGCACCTCGCCGGTGTTGGGGTTGAACACGTCGCCGTAGCGACCCGAAGCGCCTGCGAACGCCGCGCCGTCGATGAAATGGGTGATCTCTCGCATGGGCCGCGTTTTAGGCTGGCTGGCGGAGCGAGCCTAGAGGCTTCTGGATGAGATGATGCGGGGGCGACGGCGGCCGCTTCCTCAACCTCGGAGGTTTGATCTCGCGCAAAGCGCCGCCCCTGCGCCGTGGCCACGCTTGCCGTCGAACAACGCAGAGGCGCGCGAGCCAGCGCGCCCGCAGGGAGGGCGGCGATGAGCGCGCCAGGGCGGCTGCCGGACGTGAACCGTGTGGGCTATGGCGCACCGCTGCGCTGGCTCGGCGGCGGGTGGGCGGACCTGTGGAAGGCGCCGGGCCCCTGCTTCGTGTACGGCGGCTTCATCGCTTCGCTGCTGTCGCTGGTGACCTTCGCGCTATACGCGTCGGGCCTCGCGTTTCAGGTGGTGATCCTGACGTTGGGACTGGTCCTGATCGCGCCGATCCTGGCGATGGGCCCCTACGAGGCTGGTCGCCGGCTGGAAGCGGGCGAACGTCCGCGGCTGGCGCAGATCTTCGTGGTGCGCTCCGCCCTGCGGCAGGATGCGTTCTTCCTGGGACTGGCCCTGTTCCTGGTCTTCTCGTTCTGGATCCAGGCGGCGCAGGTGGTCTACGGCCTCTCCACCTACCAGCTTCACGCCACGCTGCCGGAGTTCCTCGACTTCGCGTTCAAGACCGGGGATGGCCGGCGGATGCTGGCGATCGGCGGCGTGATCGGCGGGGCGATCGCGTTCGTCGCCTACACCCTGGTGGTGGTGTCGGCGCCGATGCTGCTGGAACGGCGCTTCGACGTCTTCATGGCGACCGTGACCAGCGTCCGGGTCGTCATGCAGAATCCGGGCCCCATGCTGCTCTGGGCGGCGATCGTGGCGACCCTGGTGCTCGCCTCGGCCGCCACGGGTTTCATGGCCCTGGTCGTGGTGTTCCCCTGGCTGGGCCTTGCCAGCTGGCGGGCCTACCGAGGCCTGGTGGCCGTCGACGCCGGGGCGCGGCCGTGACTCCGAGGCCGGCCTGTACTATAGCGCCGCCGTCATGACGCGGATCGCGCACCATCACGGCCACCACCATCCGACCCCGGCGGGTTCGGAGCGGGTGCGCGCGGCCTGACGCGAACCCCTCCCGAGCCCCGCCGATCCGGACGGGGCTCGATCTTCTTCCAGCTTCGTCCGTCGCCCTTCTCCCGAAGCGAGACGACCGATGAACGACCTTTCCCCAGACCTTTTCTTGAGTGCGGACGCCGCAGCCGGTAAGCGCGCGGCCATGAGCGCCGATGCCCCCAGCCGACCCGAAGCCCGAGCCCCCCGCGGATTCAACGACCGTCGCGCCCGCGACGTGGTCGCCGAGCGGGCGATCCTGACCGCCGTCAGCGGCGTCTACGAGCGCTGGGGCTTCGAGCCGCTGGAGACCGGCGCGTTCGAATACGCCGACGCGCTGGGCAAGTTCCTGCCGGACGCCGACCGTCCCAACGAGGGCGTCTTCGCGCTGCAGGATGACGACGAGCAGTGGATGGCCCTGCGCTACGATCTGACCGCGCCGCTGGCCCGGTTCGCGGCGCAGAACTGGGAGACCCTGCCCAAGCCGTTCCGCCGCTATGCCTTCGGGCCCGTCTGGCGCAACGAGAAGCCCGGCCCGGGCCGCTTCCGGGAGTTCGTCCAGTGCGACGCCGACACGGTGGGCTCGGCGCGTCCGGAGGCCGACGCCGAGATCATCGCCATGGCTGTCGAGGGCCTGGAGGCCGCGGGCCTGCCGGCCGGCTCGGCGCTGATCAAGATCAACAACCGCAAGCTCCTGAACGGCCTGATGAGCGCCGCCGGCGTCACCGACGAGGGCCAGAAGCTGGCCGTGTTGCGGGCGGTGGACAAGCTGGACCGCCTGGGGCCCGAAGGCGTGCGCCTGCTGCTGGGCGAGGGCCGCAAGGACGAGAGCGGCGACTTCACCAAGGGCGCCGGCCTGAACGCCTCGGCCGCCGAGCGGGTGCTGGCCTTCACCGCGGCCGGCGCGGGCGACCGGGCCTCGACCCTCGCCAAGCTGGCCGATGTCGTGGGCGGCTCGGCCGAGGGCGACGAGGGCCTGGCGGAACTGGCGGCCATCGACGCGGCGCTCGCGGGCCTGGGCGTCGGCGCCGACCGGGCGACCTTCGACCCGGCCGTGGTGCGCGGGCTGGAGTACTACACGGGCGCGGTCTTCGAGGCCGAGCTGCTGCTGTCCACCCTGGACGAGAAGGGCCAGCCGATGCGGTTCGGCTCGATCGGCGGCGGCGGGCGCTATGACGACCTCGTGGCGCGGTTCACCGGCGAGCGGACGCCCGCCACCGGCTTCTCGTTCGGCGTCTCGCGCCTGGCCTCGGCGCTGAAGGCGGCGGGCAAGGACCTGGCGACTGCGGCGCGCGGGCCGGTCGTGGTGATCGCGTTCTCGCAGGATCGCATGGCCGACTACTTCGCCGTGGCCCGGGAAGTCCGCGCCGCGGGTATCCCGGCCGAGGTCTATCTCGGCGCATCGGGCATGAAGGCGCAGATGAAGTACGCCGACCGCAGGCTGTCGCCCGCGGCCATCATTGTCGGGGATGACGAACTGGCCGCCGGCACGGTGACGGTGAAGGATCTGGATCTCGGGCGCGAGCTGGCGTCGAAGGTGGCCGACAACGCCGAGTGGCGCGGTCAGCGGCCGGGCCAGCAGACCATTCCGCGCGGCGAGCTGGTGGCGGCGCTGCAACGCATCCTGGCGGGCGGTTGATGCGCGTCGAGCCTGCCGTTCCGTCCGCGGTGCTGGCCGCCGTCCGTGCGCCCCTGGAAACGTCCGGGGCCGAACGGGCCGACGCGCCGCTGCTGCAGCCCCTGAACCTGCTACTCGACCTGGCCGGCGAGGCCATGCGCGCGCGGCTGTTCGTGGTCCAGGCCGAGGGCGGGGCGGAAAGCTGCCTGCGCCCCGACTTCACGGTCGCCATCGCGCGCCAGCACATCGAGAGCGGCCGCGCGGCCGGGCTCTACTGGTACCAGGGTGCGGCGTTCCGAGCCTCGTCCGGCGCCGACCGGCCCGAGGAGTTCGTGCAGATCGGGCTGGAGATGTTCTCGCCGGGCGGCGGGGCCGTGGAAGCGGCCGACGCCGAGATCGCCGGGCTAGCCTGGCGGTCCGCCGCGGCCGGCGGGCGCGACGACCTTTCGCTGTGGCTGGGCGACGTGGCGCTGTTCGGCGCCTTCGTGGAAAGCCTGGACCTTCCCGAGAGCCTCAGCGGCCGGCTGAAGCGCGTTGCGGGCCGACCGCGTCTGCTCTGGGCCGAGCTGTCGCGGACGGGCGAGGCTTCGGCCGACGGCGTCGGCACGCTTTCGGGCCTGCTGGCCGGCCTGTCCGAGGCCCAGGCCGGCGCGCTGCTGGAGGAGGTCTGGGCGCTGGCCGGCGTGGAGCCGGTGGGCGGACGGGGCCCGGCCGAGATCGCGGCCCGGCTGGTCCGCAAGGCCGAGGCTGCGCAGGCTCCGGCGCTGACGCAGGCCCAGGCGGATGCGGTGCGCGCCTTCATGGCGATCGACGACGAGCCCGCATACGCCTTCGCCCGGATGCGCAAACTGGCGGGCGCCAACGACGGGGCGCTGAAGGCGGCTCTGGCCGGGTGGGAGCAGCGGCTGATCGACCTGGCCCTCGTGGCGCCTGCCGACCGAATGCGCTTCACCCCCGCGCTGGGGCACGCCTTCGACTACTATGACGGCCTGACGTTCGAGGTGCGGAGCGCGGCTCTGGGCGCGGATCTGCCGGTGGCCGTGGGCGGGCGCTACGACGGATTGCTGGCGCGGCTGGGCGGAGCGGGCCAGGCCCGTGCCGTGGGCTGCATGGTCCGGCCGTGGCGGGCCTGGGCGGGAGCCGAACAATGAGCGGGCTGGTCATTGCGATCCCTTCCAAGGGACGCCTGAAGGAGCAGGTCGAGGGCTGGCTGGTCGACTGCGGCCTGAAGCTGGACGTCACCGGCGGCGCGCGTGGCTATGTGGCCAGCCTTAAGGGGCTGCCGGGCGCTCAGGTGCGGTTCCTGTCGGCCGCCGACATCGCCGAGGCGCTGGACGCCGGCGACGTGCACCTGGGCGTCACCGGCGAGGATCTGCTGCGCGAGCGCGGCGACGACCTGGACGCGAGGGTCCTGCTGTTGCGCCCGCTGGGCTTCGGCCGCGCCGACCTGGTGACGGCGGTGCCCAAGAGCTGGCTGGACGTCGACACGATGGCCGACCTCGAAGAGGTGGCCCACGATTTCCTGGCCCGCACGGGCCGGCGAATGCGGGTGGCGACCAAGTACCTGGCCCAGACCCGCAGCTTCTTCGCCCGCCACGGCGTGGCCGACTATCGGATCGTCGAATCGGGGGGCGCGACCGAGGGGGCGCCGGCGACGGGCGCCGCCGAACTGGTGGTCGACATCACCACGACGGGCGCGACCCTGGTGGCCAATGGGCTCAAGGTGCTGAGCGACGGCGTCATGCTGAAGAGCCAGGCGCAGCTGGCGGCGAATCTGGGCGCCGAATGGAGCCCCGAAGCGCTGACGCAGGCCGAGCGACTGTTGCGGATCGTCGAGGCGCGGGCCGGCGCGCTGCGCAGCGCGACGCTGGCGTGGCCCACGCGGGGCGACAAGGCCGAGGCGGCGGTGGTCGAGGGGCTGGTCGCCGCCGGCGCCACACGACGTCCGAACGGTTTGCTGGTCGATTCGGCGCAGGTCGCGGATGCGAGTCTGGCGCTGAGCGCCGCCGGTCTGGGGCCGGTGACGGTTTCCAAGCCGGACTTCGTCTTTGACGTGAAGTGCGCCCCCTGCGACACGCTCAGGTCGAGGATATTTTGACGCAAATGTAAAAAGACGGCGTAAAATTTTCCTCCCGCCGCGAAATTTCGCCCCGGACATGCCGTGAAGGGGGTTTTGGCCCGTTGACTCGGGCAGAAAATTGCCGTTTTGTCATCTGGCGAGAGACAAGAAGGCGCCTAGTCCTGAAGTCTCCGGCGTTTCGGGGAGGAAACGCCCGCTCAATCAGAGCGACTGCTCAAGGCGGCCTGCAGCGATTATCCCCCGCTGCAGGCCGATTCTTTTTGTGGCGAGCCCGCTTTTGACGGAATCGCCAAAAATCCTAGGTCCAGGCTGAGCGACGGTCGACCGATCGCTGGAACCCCGCCGCCAGCGATTTCGCTCGGGCGCGAAGCAGCGTGCGGCGGCCCTGCGGTGTCCGGGCGTAGACGAGGTCGGACGCGCCGACATGCTGATTCCAGAGCTGTGCGAAGCGTTCGGCTGACGCCTTCTTCGCACCCAGCGCCATGGGAACGGCGTGATAGTCGGTGCGGAGGCGCCAGCCCAGACGGCTCCGTCGGGCGAGGAGGTAGCGGGGATTCTGGACCGGTCCCAGGACCTCGGAGATGGCCTGCATCACCAGGCGCTCGGTGCTGCGGCTGACACCTTGCAGGACGATGTCCTTGCGCCCGTCCAGGCTGGCGCGGATCTGAAAGCGGGCGCCGCGCAGCTCTGTCTCGGTGACAGCGCCGGCATGGAAGAGGCTCCACAGCACAACCAGGCCCACCTGATGCAGGCTGCGTTCGACCGTACCGTTGCGCCAGAACAGCCGCAGCGCCTTCGCCAAGCCCGGCAGGCTGGCCAGTCCGGCGGCGCCCGCCGCGATCATCCCGAACTGGCCGAGGCCTTCGAACGAGTCCCAGCCCCGCAATTCGTCGAAGACCGCGAACGCCGCCGCGCTGGCGGCGCTCCAGATCAGGGCCTGCAGGGTATCGGTCCAGGCGAGCGCTCGCGGAGCGTAGTTGGGCGCCGCCGTTTCCCGGACCCTGGCTCGTGGCCCGCCTGCTCCGAGGGATGCTGACCAGCGTCGCGCGGTCCCCGCGCGGTCCGCCGCAAGCGCCAGCGTCCGATGGTTCGACGCGCGCATATCATCGGCCAGGTCGACGCCCAACCGCCCGATACCGCTCTCGATCAGGGTCGACTCTCCGCCGGAGATGCCTTCGAAGGCGCGAAATCGCCGCGCCAGCAGCGCGCCATCCGTCAGGCCGCCACCACCTTCGTCGGCCAGGTGGCCCCACTCCAGGCGCTCGACGGCCTCGGCGAACAGGCCTTGGGAAGGCTCGACAGTGGCCAGGTGCCAGATGTTGGCGACCTTCTGCGGGCTGGCGGGGTCGACGCGGATCGCGCGCCCGCGCATCTGGTTCGACAGCATGAACGAGGCCGTATTGCTGGCCAGGACCAAGCTGTTGAGGGCCGGTGCGTCCCAGCCTTCGCCGAGAAGCGATTGCGTCCCCACGAGGATCCGCACGGCGCCGCGGGTGAACAACGCGGTGACAAGGTGGACGAGGCTCACGCTTGCGGCCGCTCCGAGCTCCACGCGCACGTGATCGGGGCAAGCGGGAATATCGAAGGCCTTCCACGCCGAGGCATCGAGGCCCTGCTCGGCCGCCAGTTCGTCCAGATCAGGCAGGGCCGTTCGGGGAAGGATTACCAGGGCGCCCGTCAGAACGCCGATGCGCCCTGCGCCGGCGCCGCGGCGGCGAAGGTGTTCGAAGATCGGCACCACGCCCAGTCGCGACGGTCGAAACTCGCCGTCCCGGGACGGGGGCAGCTCGCCGGCGCGGACGTGATCCGACAGCACAACCATCCGCAGGGCTCCGCCCAGAGCCTGTTCCTCGGCGCGCGCGATCTCGGCGACGCTCTCGAGCTTGGCGAGGTTGGATGTCATGAGCTGGAAGATGGACCGGGTCGCGCGCAGCCGGACCCGTCCGCCCTCCACCAGCCCATGCGTTTGGAGCCGCTGGCGCAACGCCTTCACCCGATCGGCGCCGATGTCGAAGACCTTGGCATGGCTACCCGTCAAGCCGTCGAGAAACGTCTCCAGCCAGGCAAACGACGGCTGAGGAAGGTCCCGCGCCGATACGCCCAGCAGTCTGAGCGGGGCAGAAGGGAGGCGACGGCCCGCACCGGCCAGTTGCAGCAGGACGGAAGACAGCATTTCAGGCGCTTCCAGGATCGCTTCGGCGTGCGCCTCGGGATCCGTCAGCCAGGCATGACGCTCGAGCTCGTCCAGCAGAGCGTCGTCCGCCCGCAGGTCGGCCTGAAGCTGGGCGATCTCCCGGCGTCGCGCCTCCAGCAGCCGCAACCCCTCGTGGGTCGGCTGAGACAGGAGGACGTGGTCCTGGTGCGGGCAGAGGTCGCCGTTGCGCACGAGTTCTGGGATGCCGATCTCCAGGTCGATCGGCCCGCAGATCGCCTCATAACGCGCCCACTCGGCGAAGGCGGCGTCGTAGGGCGGGGTGGCGGTAAGCGCCACGACCTGAACGTCGGTCAGACATGCGATCAGCTTCTCGATGCCGGTCCACCACTCCCGCCGAAGATGGTGGGCTTCGTCCAGGACGAGTGTGAGGGGACCGGCGGCGTTGAGTGCGGCCGCCAGCTCCTCGATCTCGTCGGCCCGGCGGAAGGCGTCCAGGCCCTGATAGGTGGCCAGCGTCAGGATGCGCGGCGCGGACAGCTGATGCGAGACCTCATGGGCGGCCGGCCGCGCGTCGAGGAACAGCGGCGTCAGCCGATCGGCCCACTGGTCGCGGATCGCCACGGTGGGTGCGAAGACCAGCGCCCGACGGCCCAGACGGCGTACGATCTCGAGCCCCAGCATCGTCTTGCCGGCGCCTGGTGCGGCGACGATGTGCAGACGCCTGTTGGCGAGGTGGTCGCCCATCTCGTCCAGGATGCGGGCCTGGTAGTCACGCCAGACGCCCTTGAATTGCATTCGCGACAGCATCGACCCTGACGTATCGCGGGAATCGAGCCGCCTCCATGGCCAAGGTGGCCCGGACGCCTCCCACTGGGTCGCGCGAAGGCGCTACCAGATCCGGACGCGCTTCTCGGGCGGAAGGTACATCGGGTCGCCGGGCTTCACGCCGAAGGCGTCGTAGAAGGCGTCGATGTTGCGAACCGGCAGATCGACGCGGGCCAGCGGCGGCGAGTGTGGGTCGCTGACCAGGATCTGCTTCATGAAGTCGTCGCGGTACTTGGCGCGCCAAACCTGGGCCCAGCCCAGGAACACGCGCTGTTCGCCGGTCATGCCGTCGATCACCGGGGCGGGCTTGCCCTGCAGCGAGATCTTGTAGGCCTCGAGCGCCAGCAGCAGGCCGCCCAGGTCGGCGATGTTCTCGCCCATGGTCAGCTCGCCGTTGATCTTGGCGCCGGGCAGGATCTCGGTCGCCGAGTACTGCGCGCCCAGCCGCTCGGCCTGGGCCATGAACTTGGCCTCGTCGTCCTTGGTCCACCATTCGGCCAGACGCCCGTCGCCGTCCGACTTGCGGCCCTGGTCGTCGAATCCGTGCGTGATCTCGTGGCCGATGACCCCGCCAATGGCGCCGTAGTTGATCGCGGCGTCGCCGTCCGGGTCGAAGAAGGGCGGCTGCAGGATGGCGGCCGGGAAGACGATCTCGTTCTTCGTCGAAGAGTAGTAGGCGTTGATCGTGGCCGGGGTCATCCCCCACTCGCTGCGGTCGACCGGCTGGTTCAGCCGCGCCGCCCGGAAGCGCCAGTCGAAAGCCGAGGCCCGCTGGACGTTGCCGTACAGGTCGCCGTCCCTGATCTCCAGCTTGGCGTAGTCGCGCCATTTGTCGGGATAGCCGATCTTGACCGTGAACTTGCCCAGCTTCTCGGCGGCTTTGGTCTTGGTCTCCGGGCTCATCCAGTCGAGCTTCTGGATGCGCGCGCCCATTGCTTTCTTGAGGTCGCCGACCAGGGCTTCCATGGCCGCCTTGTCCTTAGCCGGGAAGTAGGCGTCGACGTACAGCTTGCCGACGGCCTCCCCCAGATTACCGTCCACCAGGTTCACCGCCCGCTTCCAGCGCGGCTGCTGGGCCGGCGTGCCGGACAGCGTCTTGCTGCGGAACTCGAATTTGGCCTGGTCGAAGTCCTTGGAAAGGTAGCTCGCGGCTTGGTCGATGGTTGTGAAGGCGAGCCAGGCCTTCAGCGTGTCGATGTCGGTATTGCTGTAGATCGCGGCGATTTTCGGGAAGGCTGTGTTCTCGGACACGACGACGCGCTTGGCGTTCGACAACTCGGCGCCGCTCAGGAAGGCGCTCCAGTTGAAGCCGGGCGCCAGCTTGGGCAGGTCGGCGACGGCGTAGGGATTGTAGGTCTTGTCGTCGTCGCGCTGCTCGACCTTGCTCCAGGACGCCTTGGCCACCTCGGTCTCCATGGCCAGGATGGCCTTGGCGTGGGCCTCGGGTTCGGGCCAGCCGGCCAGCGTGAGCATCCGGGCGACATAGGCCTGATAGGCGGCGCGCTCCTTCTCAAAACGCGCCTCGAGATAGTAGTCGCGGTCGGGCAGGGTGATGCCGCCCTGGCCCAGGTAGACCGTGTACTTCAGCGGGTCCTTCGCGTCGTCGTAGACGAAGGGGCCGAAGAAGCTCTGTCCGAAACCCATCGCGGTGGCGCCCATCAGCCGGGCGACGTCGTCGTGGTTACGGGCCTTACGGATCTTGGCCAGGTCGCCGGCCAGCGGTGTTGCGCCCAGGGCCTCGAGCCGGGCTTCGTCCATGAAGCTGCGATAGAGCGCGCCGACCTTGGCTTCGGGACCGTCCTTGGCATTGCTGGCGGCCGCCTTGTCGATCACGGCCTGCAGCCGCGCCTTCGAGAGGTCGTCCAGCACATTGTAGGCGCCGAAAGCGTTGCGGTCGGGCGGGATCTCAAGCGACTTCATGTAGCCGCCGTTGGCGTAGCCGAACAGCGACTGGCCGGGCGTCAGCGTGATGTCGCGCCCCGCCATGTCGAAGCCCCACGGACCCATGCGCGGCGCCTTGGTCAGGTCGCGGGCTGGCGCTTGCTGGGCGGTCGCAGCGCCGTCTGCGGCGTAGGCGGACGGGGGAGCGCCGGCCAGAAGCAAGGCGGCGGCGGAGGCGGCGAGCCAGGCGGTTTTCATGGAACTCGTCTCGTTCGGGATGGGTATGTTGGCCGGACCTTGTGCGCAGGTCCGGCGGTAACGCCCGTTACATTTCTGTCAGGAACTCAGTGGTGCTGATGAGCTGCGACAGGCGGTCCCATGCCGACGACGAACGACGCCTTGACCTTGGCGCCGCTGGCGAATGTGAGCGTGACGGGAATGGTGTCGCCGGCCTTCAGCGCCTGCGTCAGACCCATCAGCATCAAGTGGTATCCGCCGGGCGCGAAGGTGACACGTCCGCCGGCCGCCACGGGCACACGCTCCAGACGCTGCATGGAGGCGATGCCGTTCTTCATGCTGGATTGGTGGATCTGCACCTCGCGGGCGACGGGCGAGTCGGCGGCGACCAGGGCGTCGGCCGCCTTGTCGGGGTTGGCCAGGGTCATGAACCCGCCGCCCGTGGCCCCTTGGGCGGCCGGCCGGCTCCAGGCGGCCTCGACCTTGGGGGCGGCCAGGGCGGGCGAGGCGATGGCCAGGACGAAGGTGAGCGGCAGGAGAACCCGATAGGTCATGGTGTGATCTCGTGAGGCGTGGAGGCGCTGCGCGCCCGCGGTATGGCGAAGTCGACGGCAAGAGCAATGACGAACGAAGCGCTCGTCAGCGGATAGATGATGGCCAGGGGCGCAATTGTGGCGACAGTGGTCCAGCGCGCTGCCGATGCGCCTCCACCACGCCACGAAGCCTACGAAGGCGCGGTGGAGTTCGGACCCCAGCGGGGCCGGGGCGGACCGTGCGGACATCGACGACCTCACCCGATCGCGAACGGATCGTTGTTGGGATCTTCGCTCCACTGGTACTCCAGCGTGCGGGCGAGCCGGCGGGCGGCGTCCTTGCCGTGGAACCGCGCGATCACGGCCAGGGCCATGTCGGTCCCGGCCGAGACGCCGGAAGACGTGACGTACTTGCCGTCCTCTACCCATCGCGCGTGCTTCACCCAGGTCACGCTGGAGTCCTGGGACTGCGCGATCGACAAAAACTTCTTGTTCGACGTGGCGCGGCGGCCCTTCAGCAGCCCGGCTTTCGCCAGCAGCGCCGATCCCGTGCAGACAGAGGTCGTCAGCTCGGTGCGCTTGTCCTGCTCGCGAATGAACTGCAGCAGCCCTTCGTTCTTCAGCTCCGGCAGGGTGCCGATGCCGCCCGGAACCATCATGATGTCCAGGGCAGGCGAGGTGTCGAAGCCGTAGTCGGCGACGGCCGACACGCCCTGAGCCGAGCGCACGGGCCCGGCCTTCTGGGCCACGAAGATCACCTTCATGTTCGGGACGTTGGCCCACATCTCGACCGGACCGAACACGTCCAGCACTTCGAAGTCGGGGTAGAGGATCACGCCCACGGTCTTCTTGCCCGACTGGGCCTGTGCGCCGGCCGTCGAGGCCAGCGCCGCGACCCCGGCGCCGAGCGCCAGGCGGGTCATCCAGCCGCGGCGCGTGTCGGAGGTCGGATGGGAGTTGGGTTGAATCTCAGTCGTCATGACGTCGTCTCCTCAAGGGATGAGGCCGGCGCTTGCGCGCCGGCCGTTTGGGTCAGAAGTCGAGGGTGATGCCGCCGAACACCGAGCGGCCGTCGCCGGGCCAGTAGGCGGCGCTGGCCGCCTTCGCCGCGATCTGGGCCTGGACGTTGGAGATGTAGTCCTTGTCGCCCAGGTTCCGGACGTCGAGGAACAGGCTGATCCGCTCGTTGACGGCATAGCCGGCGCCCACGTTCCAGACGGCATAGGAGGGCGCCTGGGTGGTGTTCCTGTAGTCGACCCAGATGTCCGACGCCGACCACTCCACCGACGGGGCGATGAACCAGCCGGCCGGGTGCTGGTAGCGCAGCTCGGCGCGGTAGAAGTGCTTGGGCGCGATCGGCAGGCGGTTGTCGCCGTATTGCACATCGTCTCGGAAGCGGAAGTCCGAGTAGGTGTAGGTCTGGCGCAGGCGCAGGCCTTTGGCGATCTCCCAGTCCAGCGCCGCTTCGATGCCCTGGTGGACCGTCTCGTCGGCGTTGAAGGTCGAGGCCGGGATCCCTGGCGCGACGGTGAACTGCAGCAGCTCCTTGTCGAGCCAGGCGCGGTAGACCGTGACGTCCCAGGTCAGCGGCCCGCGACGGCCCCGGGCGCCGAACTCGGCGGTCCAGGCCTCCTGCGGCTTCACCGGCGCGAAGCCGGTCCCGGTCGGTGAGAGCGACCCATGGTTCGGCGGTTCCACCGATCGGGTCACGTTGCCGAACACCTGCGTGCCGGTTTTGTCCTCCCAGAGGACCCCGATCCGCGGCGCGAACCACTCGTAGTCCTTGGACGCCTTAAGGTCGAAGGTCGAGGCCACGCCGGGGACCCGGTACTGCTGATAGTCGCGCTCGGCCCGGCCCCAGGTTCCGCCCGTCACGAGGGCCAGCTGCTCTGTGACGAACACCCGGCCTTCGGCGAAGACGTCCACGGCGTCCGCGTTCTGGCGGGTGCGCGACGTCGGCGCGCCCCGGGCGCCCTTCACATTGACGTAGAAGTTGGAGTCCAGGTCGCCCGAGCGGAGCCAAAGGCCGGCATAGGCGTCGGCCCGCTTTCCACCGATCTCGCCGTCCCAGTCCAGACGTCCAAAGGCGCCGTAGTTTCGGCTCTCCTGGTCGATGACCTGGAAGATCGGATGGTCGAGATCCTTCCAGACGCCGTAGACCGCGCCTTCGAACACGGTCGACTCGTTCAGCCGCCAGGTGGTCCGCAGCGAGGTGCGCACGCCGCGCGAATTGCGGCCCTGGTCGTTGGCGTAGTTGCCGGGCGCGGGTTGTCGGGCATCGGCGTCGAACTGGGTCCGGGTGAGCGCGCCCGGGATCTCCTGGTTGATGTTTGAGCCGTTGATCACCAGCCGGACCTCGCGGTCCTCGCCGAAGCTGCGGCCGATGTTGAGCGCGCCGAACTGGATGTTCTGCTGGCTCTGGGACCGCCAGCCCTGGCCCCGCTGGTTGGTGGCCGCGACGTAGACGTCCCAGTCGCCGAACACGCGGGCCGCCGCCAGATGCTCGCGGTGCAGACCGAAGCTGCCGCCGTCGATGCGGACGCGGTTGTCGAACCCGGCGTTGCGGCCGTTCGGCGTGACCATGTTGATGGCGCCGCCCAGCAGTGCGCCGCCGAACCTCAGGGCGTTGCCGCCCCGATAGACTTCGGTGAAGCGCGTGTTCAGGGGATCGGCGATCTGGCTGTCGCCGAAGCCGTCGGCCTCGTTCAGAGGCACGCCGTCCTGGGCGATCAGAAGTCCGCGGTTGTGGTTGGCGTTGCCGAGCCCCGACCCGCGGATCGAGATGCGGATGTCGCCGCCCCACTTCTTCTGGGCGTAGCCGCCCGGCGCGTCGCGCAGGACGTCGTCGAGGCCGACGGCGAAGCGGCTCCGGTAGCTTTCCTGAGAGATGACCGAAACGGCGCCAGGGGTTTCCGACAGCCGCTTGCGCGCATCCTGGACCACGGGCGGGTCCTCCGGATTGCGTGCGCCCGTGACGATGACGCTGTCGACGGTGTTGGGCGCGGCCTCGTCGGCCAGCGCGAGAGCGGGCCAGGCGCACGCGCCCAGCAGCAGCGCGCGACCGAGCGCGCGGGTAGAGAGAGACATGGATTTCTGGCTTTCCGAACGTGATGAGACGGGCGCGCGAGGGCTCGCGCGCCGACGGATCGATCAGGCGTTCGGAAGCGGTGGACCCTGGCCGGGCGGCCGCGGGGGCGCCCGGGCCTGCGGAACGAGGCCGCGGGGTGTGGGCGCGATCGGGGCGTGGCCTTCCACATAGGCGACCCGCGCGACGAGGGCGGGGGGTGGGGCCTCCGCGGCGGGCGCCGGGCAGACGCAGTGCTTGCAGCTGTGATCTACCGCGGGCGGGGCCGAATCGCTGGGTGCGGTCTGCAGTCCCATGGTGGTGCAGATGACGCCGCCGCCATCGGGCATCGGCCCTGCGGCCGCGAATGCCGGCATGAGCGTCTGAACCAGCAGCGTGAACACCGCCACCAGGGCGATCATCGCCCGGCGCTCGGCTCTCGCATGTCTGGTCGACGACGCTCCCACGGGCGCGGTCCTAAACCCGTCGCGGGATTCCGCAAGAGGCCGCCGTGATGCATAGTGCCGGCACAGTCAAATCGGAGACCTGATGGAAGGCCACGTTCAGCCCGGCGCGTACAAGGATGTCGTTCTCTTCCTCGCCACGGCAGGTGTGGTCGTCCCGATTTTCCGCCAATGGCGGATCAGTCCGATCCTTGGCTTCCTGGGCGCCGGCGTGGTGCTGGGGCCCTACGGCCTGGGCAGCCTGGCGCACGAGGTGCAGTGGCTGGGCGCCTTCACGATCGAAAATCCGGACGAGCTGGCGCAGCTGGCCGAGTTCGGTGTCGTCTTCCTGCTGTTCGCCATCGGGCTGGAGCTGTCTTGGGAGCGCCTGCGCAGCCTGCGTCGCTACGTGTTCGGGCTGGGCGCGCTGCAGGTGCTGCTGTGCCTGACGGCCACCGCGCTCGCGGCCTACGCGGTGGGCCAGCCGCCGGGCGCGGCCATCGCCATCGGCGCGGCGCTGGCGCTCTCGTCGACGGCGATCGTCATGCCGATTCTGGCCGAACAGAAGCGCCAGCACTCCATGGCCGGCCGCGCCACGTTCTCGGTGCTGCTGTTCCAGGACCTGGCCGTCGCCCCGATCCTGATCACGCTGACGCTGATGGGCCGGCGCTCGGACGAGCCCTGGTCGCCCACCATGCTCTGGTCGCTGTTGCCGGCGGTGCTGGGGATGGCGGCGCTGTTCCTGTTCGGGCGCATCCTGCTGCGGCCCATGCTGCGCTCGGTGGCGCGCGCCAAGAGCGAGGAGTTGTTCGTCGCCGCCTGTCTGCTGGTGGTCATCGGCGCGGGGATGGTGAGCGCCCTGACCGGCCTGTCCATGGCCCTGGGCGCCTTCGTCGCGGGCCTGCTGCTGGCCGAAACCGAGTTCCGCCACGAGGTCCAGACCCGGGTCGAGCCGTTCAAGGGCCTCCTTCTGGGGCTGTTCTTCATTTCGGTGGGGATCGGACTGAACGTGCCGCTGCTGCTGGAGCGGCCCCTGGTGATCCTCGGCTCGGCGGTCGGGCTGGTGACACTCAACATCGCGATCGTCTTCGGCCTCGCGCGGCTGTTCCGGCTAAAGAGCCGCAGCGCGATCGAGGCGGCGCTGCTGCTGGCCGGGGCCGGCGAGTTCGCCTTCGTGATCCTGGGACAGGCGATGGACCAGGGCATCGTCGACCGCACGAGCGGCCAGACGGCGCTGGTGGCGGCGACGCTGTCGATGTTCTCGATCCCGTTCCTGGCGCAGCTCAGCCTGCGCCTTGGCGGCCGCAAGGTGACGCCTGCCGAGCTGCCGCAGGAGGCCGAAGGCGAGCGGCCAGCAGAGCCGCGGGTGCTGGTGGTGGGTTATGGGCGGGTCGGTCGACTGGTGGGCGACATGCTCAAGCGGCATGAGCTGGCCTGGGTGGCGGCCGAACTCGATCCCCGGCTGGTGGAACAGGGCCGCCGCGCCGGAGAACAGATCTACTTCGGCGACGCGGCTCGGGCCGAGTTCCTGATGCGATGCGGCCTGGCCGATGCGCCGGCGCTGGTGGTCACCATGGATGATCCGGAAGGCGTGGAGGCCATCGTGGCCGTGGCGCGGGAACTGCGACCGGACCTCACCATTGTGGCCCGCGCGCGCGACGCGCGCCACGCGCAGAGACTCTACGACCTGGGCGCCACCGACGCCGTGCCCGAGACGGTCGAGGCCAGCCTGCAACTCTCCGAGGCCGTCCTGGTGGAGATCGGCGTGCCCATGGGCCTGGTGATCGCCTCGATCCACGAGCGACGCGACGAATTCCGCAAGGCGCTGAACCGGCCCGAGTCCCTGGGCGGCCGCTCCCGCCGATTCCAGCGGGAACGGGAAGAGTGACCTCGGGGTTCTGCACCGGGCCCAAGTGCGTCCAACCGGCGCCGGAAACACGGCGATCGAAAAAATTCATCGGGGGTTCATGGCGGCGGAACCAAGCGTGACTTGTGTCCGTTTGCATGCGGACGCCGGACGAACGCTGGCGCTCGGGGATTTTCTTATGGCGGTTTCGGCAAGGATGAAGGAGGCGGCGTCGCGTACGAATCTTCGACGCGAGGCTCCTGCGACCAAGCCGCCGCTTTACAAACAAACCCAAGGACTTCGGTCAGAACTCGACGTACGGATTGACCTGTACGCCGCAGCATCATCGAGGTCTAAGGGGCGAAGCGTGACCGCGAAGCGGTCTGTCTCGCCGCACGGATGCTCGACACCGCGTTGCGCATCCCTGCAAATCCGGTCAATTGCGGGCGACTTGTCGCCCCGCGTCCTGGTAGAGCTTGGAGAGGCTCGCCAGAAAAGCGTCCGGGGTGTGGCCGTAGCGACACTTTCGCAACGGTTGGTCCCTGTTATAACGGCGGCTGGGTCAAACGGCCGCACCACCTGAGGGCAACGAGAGGGCTCTGATTATGAAGTTTAAACTCCTGGCTGGGGCTGCGATGGCAGCGGCCTGCGCCGCGACCGCCGCCTCCGCGCAAGAAGGCTGGTACGGCGCCGTCGATCTTGGCTACCACTGGCCGGTCGAGTTCGACACGACGTCGTCGAACAACGCCGCGAATGGCCAGCCCTACGCCTGGGAAATCAATCAGGAAGATGACTGGGCCGGCTTCGCCCGTCTCGGCTATCAACTGAACGATCACTGGCGCGTCGAACTGGAAGTCGGCTACCGCGGTGGCGACGTCGAGTCGATCCGCGGGATCAACAACCAGGCGGTTGTCGGCCTCTGCACCCCCGGCGTGACCCGCACCGCGGCCGCCCCGGCCTGCGGCGGCCCCGACGGCGACGTGACGTCGTGGACCGTGATGGGCAACATCATCTACGACATCCTGCCCGGTTCGGTGCTCAACCCGTTCATCGGCGGCGGCATCGGCGCCAACCACGTGAAGGTGGATGCGGTCGGCCAGTTCTCGAACATCCCGGGCGCCATTTCGGCGACCAACCCGGCGATCCAGAACCTGACGATCGACGACAGCGACACGGCGTTCGCCTACCAGCTGATCGCCGGTCTGGCCTGGAAGGCCACCGAGCAGCTGAGCGTCGACCTGACCTACCGCTACCTCGGTGGTTCGGACGTGGACTTCACGTCGGTGGGCACCAGCAACCTGCAGCCGGGCGTGTTCTCGGGCGAGTATCGCGACCAGTCGGTGACGCTGGGCCTGCGCTACCTGTTCGCCGCTCCGGAAGCGCCGCCGCCGCCGCCCCCGCCGCCCCCGCCTCCGCCCCCGCCGCCTCCCCCGCCGCCGCCGCCGCCTCCGCCGCCGCCGCCGGCCTACGAGGCCAAGCAGTTCATCGTTTACTTCCCGTTTGATCAGTACGTGATCACGCCGGAAGCCCAGGCGGTGATCAACGACGCGGCCAACTACGCCAAGGGCGGCAACGCCACCCGCGTCGTGGTCGTCGGCCACACGGACAGCTCGGGTTCGCCCGCCTACAACGTTCGTCTCTCGGAACGCCGTGCGAAGGCCGTGGCCGACGCGCTGGTCGGTTCGGGCGTCAACCAGACGGCCCTGTCGGTCGACTGGAAGGGCGAAACCCAACTCGCGGTCGCCACCGGCGACGGCGTGAAGGAACCGCTGAACCGCCGCTCGACGATCGACATCAACTTCTAAGTCGATCCACAGCGTTGAAGATTGGAGCCCGGCCGAGAGGCCGGGCTCTTTTCGTTTCCCCGCGAGGAATGGAGCGCGCGCTCAGATTGGGAGCTGGGTCGTCGACTTCACTTCCTCGAGCACCGCATAGGTCCGTGTCTCCCGCACGCCGGGGATCCGGACCAGAACGTCCTCCAGGAACTTCCGCCACGCGGCCAGATCGCGCACCCGGCTCTTGATCAGATAGTCGAAGCCGCCCGCCACCATGTGGCACTCCAGGACATCCGGCGCGCGGCGCGCGGCGGCGGCGAACGTCTCGAACACCTCGGGTGTCGTGCGGTCCAGCACCACCTCCACGAAGATGAGCACCCCGCGTTCGACCATCTGGGGGTCGACGAGGGCGGCGAAGCCCATGATGTAGCCGCTCTCCCGCAGGCGCCGGACGCGGTCGGAACAGGCCGACGGCGACAGGTTGCATCGCTCCGCCAGATCGGCGTTCGATATCCGCCCATCGGCCTGCAGCATCCGGAGTAGACGGCGATCGGTGTCGTCCAGGCGTAGAGCATTCGGCATTCTTCGTCCTCAGGCGCGATCGTTCGGCGAACTCGCAAATCTAACGTAGCACATTCGGAGAAGTGTAGATTACTCCGGACGCGCTCAAACGAGAGGCTCACAGATGGCGTTCGATCACCTGGACGACGGCAAGTTCACCGACGAACGTACGGCGCTGGCCGCGGCCCTGGCGGCCCGTCCGTTGAGCCAGCAGGATCGTGAAGCCGTGCAGACCGAGGCCGAGGCGCTGGTGCGCGCGGCGCGCAAGACCGCCAATCGCCAGGGCGTGGTCGAGAGTTTCCTCCAGGAATTCAGCCTGTCGACCCGCGAGGGCCTGGCGCTGATGTGCCTGGCCGAAGCCTTGTTGCGTACGCCGGACGAGCAAACGCGGGACAAGCTGATCGCCGAGAAGATCGCCTCGGCCGACTGGGCCAGCCACGCCGGGAAGTCGGACTCCGTGCTGGTCAACGCCTCGACCTGGAGCCTGATGCTCACCGGCAAGCTGATTGATCCCGATGACGCGGCGCGCGCCGACCTGCCCGGATTCATCAAGAAGCTGGCTGGCCGGCTAGGCGAACCGGTGATCCGTCGCGCCGTTGGCGCCGCCGTGCGCATCATGGGCGAGCAGTTCGTGCTGGGCGCCACCATCGAGAAGGCGATCCGCCGCGCCAAGGGCGACAACTTCGTTTGCTCGTTCGACATGCTGGGCGAAGGCGCCCGCACCGACGCCGACGCCGACCGCTACGAGAAGGCGTATGCCGACGCCATCCTCGTGGTCGGCCGCCACGCCGCCGACCAGGGGCCCGAGCGGGGGCACGGCGTCTCGGTAAAACTGTCGGCGCTGTCGCCGCGCTACGAAGCGCGCCAGTCGCAGCGGGTGTTCACGGATCTCTATCCGCGTATCAAGCGGCTCGCCGAGCTGGCGGCCGGGGTGAACATCAACCTCACGCTCGACGCCGAGGAAGCCGACCGGCTGGCGATCTCGCTGGAGATCCTGGACTGGCTGGCCCGCGAGCCCGCCCTCGGCGCCTGGCGCGGCCTTGGGCTGGCTGTTCAGGCCTACCAGAAGCGCGCGCCGCAGACGATCGAGGCGGTGGCCAACATCGCCCGCGCCAGCGGCCGTCGGCTGATGGTGCGCCTGGTCAAGGGCGCCTACTGGGACTCGGAGATCAAGCGCGCCCAGGTGGCGGGCCTCGAGGGCTATCCCGTCTACACGACCAAGGCCGCGACCGACGTCAGCTACCTGGTCTGCGCCCGCGCCCTGCTGGGGGCCGCGCCGCACCTCTACGGCCAGTTCGCCACCCACAACGCCCATACCCTGGCGGCGGTGCGCCTGATGGCCAGCCAGATGGGTCTCTCGCCCGAGTTCCAACGGCTGCACGGCATGGGCGAGGCGCTCTATGCCGCCGCCCACGAACGCTACGGCGACTTCCCCTTGCGGGTCTACGCGCCCGTCGGCAGCCACGAGGACCTGCTGCCCTATCTGGTTCGCCGCCTGCTGGAGAACGGCGCCAACACCTCCTTCGTCCACGCGTTGCTCGACGAGAAGACTCCCGTGGACAAGGTGGTCGTCGACCCGATCGCCGTGGTCGAGGCCGCGGGCGCCGGCCCGCACCCGCGCATCCCGCTGCCCCGCGACCTCTACGGCCCCAGCCGCCGCAACTCCGGGGGCCTGGACCTGTCCATCGCCGACGTCCGCGAGACCCTGGTCGAAGCAGTGAAGCGCGAAGCCGCCGCCTCGCACTGGGCCGGTCCGGTCGGCGCGGGCCTGTCGGCGGTCGAGCTGCCCACCGACGCGGTGGTCCGCAATCCGGCCAACGGCGATCCGGTGGGCGAGGTGGTGTTCGCCCGGCCCGAGCACATCGACGTCGCCTTCGCCGCCGCCCGCAAGGCGCAGCCGGCCTGGGACCTGCGGGGCGGCGAGGGCCGCGCCAAGGTGCTGCGCGCCATGGGCGACGCGCTCGAGACGCACCGCGAACGCCTGATCGCCATCTGCGTGCTGGAGGCCGGGAAGACCATGGCCGACGCCATCGCAGAGGTGCGCGAGGCGGCCGACTTCTGCCGCTACTACGCCCACCTTGCCGAGCGGCAGTTCGCGAGCCGGGAAACCCTGCGCGGGCCCGTGGGCGAGACCAACCAGCTCAGCCTGCACGGTCGCGGCGTGTTCGTCTGCATCAGCCCCTGGAACTTCCCGCTGGCGATCTTCACCGGTCAGATCGCCGCCGCCCTGGCCGCCGGCAACGGCGTCCTGGCCAAGCCGGCCGAGCAGACGCCGTTGATCGCGACCGAGGCGGTGAGGCTGTTCCACGCCGCGGGCGTGCCGGCCGACCTGCTGCACCTGCTGCCCGGCGACGGCGCGACGGTGGGCGCCGCGCTGACGGCGCACGCGGGCTGCGACGGCGTGGCCTTCACGGGCGGGACCGAGACGGCCTGGGCGATCAACCGCAGTCTCGCGGCGCGGAATGGCCCCATTGTTCCCTTTGTCGCCGAGACCGGCGGCCTCAACGCCATGTTCGTCGACACCACCGCGCTGCGCGAGCAGGTGATCGACGACGTGCTGACCTCGGGCTTCGGCTCGGCGGGCCAGCGCTGCTCGGCGCTGCGGATGCTGTTCGTGCCCGACGATACCGCCGACCTGCTCATCGACGGCCTGAAGGGCGCCATGCAGACGCTGGTGGTGGGCGACCCCGCCGACCCGCGCACGGACATCGGCCCGGTCATCGACGCCGAAGCCAAGGCGGCGCTGGACGCCCACCTCGCGCGCCTGGAGAGCGACGCCAAGGTGTTGGGCCGCCTGCCGACGCCCGAGGGCGGTCACTTCTTCGCGCCGACCCTCGCCGAGATCCCCGACGCCTCGTTCCTGGCCAAGGAGGTGTTTGGCCCCATCCTGCACGTGGTCCGCTATGATCCCGCCAAGCTCGACGAGGCCGCAGCCCCGCTGGTTGAGGCCCGCTACGGCCTGACGCTGGGTGTGCACAGCCGCATCGAAGCCTTCGCCGAAGATGTCCAACGCACGGTCCCGGCCGGCAACGCCTATGTGAACCGCTCGATGATCGGCGCGGTGGTGGGCGTCCAGCCCTTCGGCGGCGAAGGCCTGTCGGGTACGGGCCCCAAGGCCGGCGGCCCGCATGCGCTGCTGCGTTTCGCGGTCGAACGGGCCGTGTCCGTCAACATCGCGGCCCAGGGGGGTGACCCGGCGCTCCTCAACCTTGACGCCTGACCCGAACGTCCTCCCGAGGTGCGACCGACGCGGGCCGTCGCCCTCAGGCCGCCAGCCTGTCTTTTCGCATGCGCAGGGTGGCGACAAGACCCGTCTCCTGCCAGTCGTATGACAGGACGCCGCCCAGATCGTGCGCGATGCTGCGGGAGATCAACTTGCTGCCGAAGCCCAGCATGTCCGGAGGCCCCGAGATCGCCGGACCGCCGGTTTCGGCCCACACCACGGAGACATCGCTCCCGTCGGTGGTGCTGGAGACGTCGAGCACGCCGGCGCCGGTCGACAGGGCGCCGTGCTTCACCGAGTTGGTCGCCATTTCATGGATGACCAGCGCGAGGGTGGTGGCCGTCCGCTCTCCGACGCCCATCCGGGGAACCGCCACACGGATACGTCCGGCGAACGCGCCTGGATCGTCGTAGGGCGCGAGCAGCACGGAGAACAGGTCGCCCAGCAGCGCCGCCTTGCCTTCGTGACCGGGCAAAGGACGCACAAGGTCGTGCGCCCGTCCCAGCGCGGTCAGGCGTTGCGTGAGGGCCTCGGCCATTTCGGCGATCGAGTTCGTGGACTGTGATGTGATCCGCGTCAGCCCGGTGGCGATGGCGAGCAGGTTCTTGACTCGATGGCTCATCTCGCCAGCAAGCAGCTCGTGGCCTTCCTCCGCCTGCTTGCGCCCGGTGACATCCAGGAAAATGCCGAACATCACGCCATCGAGGATGCCTTCGTCCGCGCCCTGACCGCGCGCGGAGATCCAACGCACCTCGTCGCCCAGCAGGATGCGGAAGTCGATCTCGTAAGCGCCCGTCACGGAACGGGTCGCCGTGAAGGCGGCGCGGACGCGATCACGATCGGCGGGGTGGATATGGGCGGACAATTCTTCGAAGGCCACCTTGTCGGCCCAGGCCAGACCCCATAGGCCAAAGGCGCGCTCGTCCATCTTGAACCGGTCGGTCTCCACCTGCCACGACCACAGCGCGACGCTTGCCGCGTCGATCGCGAGGCGCAAGTGCTCAGGCCGCCAGACGGGTGAAGCCGCTCCCTGCGCAGACAGTTGTTTAACTCCTCAGGGAACCGGCGCGCATCCGCGCCATCCCACTTGGGCACATCCGCCGCATTTGGGCCATGGGCCATCGCGGGGCCGCGCCGCTGACGGGACGCCCCCGCGGCGCGCGTTGCGGACGATCTTCGGTCCTGCAAATCGGCGATCAGAGTCTTGCCTATCCTCGCCGGCCGAGCGTCCGAACTTTCTCCCGCGGCGCCACCTCCGGCCCAGCTTGGCGTTTAGCTCCTTCGAGCCGGTGACGGGCGAGGGACAATGACGCTGCAGCAAGCCCTGGCCTTTGGCCTGATGGGCGTGACCATCATCGGCTTCATCTGGGGCCGGTGGCGCTATGACGTGATCGCCGTCATGGCGCTGCTTGTCGGTGTCACCCTGAACATCGTACCGGCCAAGTCGGCTTTCGACGGCTTCAAGAACGACATCACGGTGATCATCGCATGCGCGCTCGTGGTCAGCGCCGCGTTCGCCAAGTCGGGGGTGGTCGAACTCGTTCTGCGACCGCTGCTCCCGCACCTGAAGGGCGCCACGTCCCAGGTGTTGCTGTTCGCCGGCGCGGTGACCGTGCTGTCGATGGTCACAAAGAACGTCGGCGCCCTGGCGATCATGATGCCCATCGCGCTGTCGGTGGCGAAGCGGACCGGCACGCCGCCATCGCGGCTCCTGATGCCGATGTCGTTCGGGGCGCTGCTCGGCGGCACGGTCACCCTCGTCGGCACCTCACCCAACATCATCGTGAGCCAGGTGCGCGAGGAAATCCTGGGCAAGCCGTTCGAGATGTACGACTACGCGCCCGTCGGCCTGGGGGTTACGGCGGTCGGACTTGTGTTCCTGGCGCTGGCGTTCCGTCTGCTGCCGGCCCAGCGGCCGACGCCCGAGACGATGGACGCGGCCCTGGCCGCCAATCCCTATATGACCGAGGTGCAGGTGCCGGAGACCTGGGACCCTGGCGCCACGACCATAGGCAAGCTGGACCGGCTTGCCGGCGGCGACGTCACCGTTCTGGCGCTGCTCCGCGACGGCCAGCGCAGGGCCGCGCCGCACGCCAACACCCGGCTCAAGCCCGGCGACATCCTGCTGCTGGAGGGCGACCACGCCGAATTGGACGCCCTGATCACGCGGCTGAGACTGAAGCTAACCCGCTCGGACCGGCCCATCGCCATGGAGGCCCCGACCGAGGAGGTCCGGGTCGTCGAGGCGGTGCTGGGCGCCGAGTCGATACTGATCGGTCAGTCGGCGCGCCAGGCCGACCTGCACGGCGCCTACGGTGTGAACCTGCTGGCTGTCAGCCGCGCCGGATATCGGATGACCACCGAGCTCAACACGGTTCGGCTGCGCAGCGGCGATGTGGTGGTGCTCCAGGGCGCCGAGCGTGCGCTGCCCGGCGTGCTGAAGACCCTGGGCCTGCTGCCATTGGCCGAGCGGGCGGTGCGACTGGGCGGGATCCGCCATGCCCTGGCGCCGGCGGCGATCCTGGCCGGGGCCATGATCCTGGTGGCCCTGAAGGTGTCTCCGGTGGCGATCGCGTTCTTCGGCGCCGCAGCGCTGATGGTGGCGGTGGGCGCCATCCGCATGCGCGAAGCCTACGCGGCCCTGGACGGGCCGTTGCTGGTTCTGATCGCCTGCCTGATCCCTGTTTCGGACGCGATCCGGGCGACCGGAGGATCGGAGCTGATCGCCCAGACGATGGCCGATCTGTTCCGCGGACAGTCGCCCGTCCTGGCGCTGGCGGCCGTCATGGCCGTCGCGATGGCGGCCACACCGTTCCTGAACAACGCCGCGACGGTGCTGATCGTGGCGCCCATCGGGGCCAGCCTGGCCCAGCTACTGGGCTTGCGGCCCGATCCGTTCCTGATGGCGGTTGCGATGGGCGCCGCCTGCGACTTCCTCACGCCCATTGGGCATCAGTGCAACACGCTGGTCATGGCCCCGGGCGGCTATCGGTTCATCGACTATCCGCGCCTCGGCGCGCCGCTCTCTCTCATCGTCCTGGTGGTGGGAACATCGCTGATCGCGATGGTTTGGCCATTGACCTAGTGGGTGTTCACAGTTCCGTGAGTCCGCGTTTCGCGTAACGGATTCCGCCGAGAGCGAGGGGGTGCGCGTTAACGTCTCATTAGCGAAAAAGTCTGTGTGCGGCGGGGTCCGCCTCATTGACGAGTCGACGGTGTCAGTGCCCCATATGTGGACTGGTTCGGGGGTAGAACCACTATATGTAGGGCGGAGGGCCGTAGAGCCTTCCTTCGAGGGGCTTAGGCGGGACATGAGTGAAGCGGCCAAGGTTGGGATTGCCGAGACTTCTGAACGGGTTGCAGCCCGAGCGGATCGACCGCAGCTGCAGCTGGTCCGAAAGGTCGAAGTCGACCGTTCGCGCGACGCGCTGCTGACCGACTTCGGAAAGACCACGCTGGAGGATCGCTACCTCCTCCCAGGCGAGAGCTACCAGGACATGTTCGCCCGGGTCGCGACGGCCTACGCCGACGACGCCGACCACGCCCAGCGCATCTACGACTACATCTCCCAGCTCTGGTTCATGCCGGCCACGCCGGTGCTGTCGAATGGCGGCGCAGGCCGGGGCCTGCCCATTTCCTGCTTCCTCAACGCCGTGCCGGATTCGCTGGAAGGCATCCAGAGCGTCTGGAACGAGAACGTGGCGCTGGCCTCGAACGGCGGTGGCATCGGCACCTATTGGGGCGGCGTCCGCTCGATCGGCGAGAAGGTGAAGGGCGCGGGCCAGACCAGCGGCATTATCCCCTTCATCCGCGTGATGGACTCGCTGACTCTCGCGATCAGCCAGGGCTCGCTGCGCCGCGGTTCGGCGGCGGTCTATCTCGACATCCACCATCCCGAGATCGAGGAGTTCCTCGAGATCCGGAAGCCGTCGGGCGACTTCAACCGCAAGTCCCTGAACCTCCACCACGGCATCAACATCACCGACGAGTTCATGGAGGCGGTCCGCGACGGCGCCATGTTCGGCCTGCGCAGCCCGAAGAACAACGAGGTGCTCCGTGAGGTCGACGCGCGTTCGCTCTGGCAGAAGATCCTCGAGATCCGCCTGCAGACCGGCGAGCCCTACCTGATCTTCTCAGACACCGTGAACCGCGCCATGCCGCAGCACCAGCGCGAGCTGGGCCTGTCGGTGCGCCAGTCGAACCTCTGCAGCGAGATCATGCTGCACACCGGCAAGGACCATCAGGGCCTGGAGCGGACTGCGGTCTGCTGCCTGAGCTCGGTCAACGCCGAGACCTTCCTGGAGTGGCGCGACCATCCGACGTTCATCGAGGACGTCATGCGCTTCCTCGACAATGTGCTGGAAGACTTCATCACGCGCGCGCCGCCCGAGATGAAGCACGCCGTCTACGCAGCCCGTAGGGAACGGTCCGTCGGGCTCGGCCTGATGGGCTTCCACTCGTTCCTCCAGAGCCAGAACGTGCCGTTCGAGAGCGCGATGGCGAAGAGCTGGAACATGCGCCTCTTCAAGACGCTGCGACGCCAGTGCGACGCCGCCTCGCGCAAGCTGGCCGCCGAGCGTGGTCCGTGCCCGGACGCCGCCGAGCGTGGCGTGATGGAGCGCTTCAGCCACAAGCTGGCGATCGCCCCGACCGCCTCGATCTCGATCATCTGCGGCGGCACCAGCGCCGGCATCGAGCCGATCCCGGCCAACGTCTACACGCACAAGACCCTGTCGGGCACGTTCGCCGTGAAGAACCCCTTCCTCGAGAAGGTGCTCGATGCGGCCGGCCAGAACACCTCGGCCACCTGGGACTCCATTCTCCAGAACGAAGGTTCGGTCCAGCATCTGGACTTCCTGAGCCAGGACGACAAGGACGTTTTCAAAACAGCCTTTGAGATCGACCAGCGCTGGGTGGTAGAATTGGCCGCTGACCGGACGCCCGATATCTGTCAATCCCAGTCAGTCAACTTGTTCCTACCAGGGGACGTTGAGAAATGGGATCTGCATATGCTGCATTGGACGGCTTGGGAGCGTGGTTGTAAGTCTCTGTATTACTTGCGCTCCAAGTCGGTGCAGCGGGCGGCGCATGCCGGGGGCGACGAGGCGGCTGTGGTCGAGATACAGGCCCAGGGCCCGACCGACTACGAAGAGTGCCTGGCCTGCCAGTAGGCAAGGCTGCGGCGCCCGGTCGCGGGGCGGTTAACGACGCCGCAATTCGCGTGGCGCGATTATCGGCTTGTGGCCCGCTCCAATCGTGGAAGTGTGGGTACGGGACCCCGCCGCGCGGGTGGGGGATCGGGAGATGTGCATGCGTCGGGTGGCCTGCGCCGCCATCGCGCTGACGATCGCCGCCGGGGCCGCGGGCCAGGCGAGCGCCCAGACCCTTGTTCCCGACATCACGGCGGATCTTCTCAACCGCGCCGCCTTCACGGTCCGGGTCGAGACGGACCGGGACGTGCGCACGCCCGCCTGGCTTTCCGACGACCGCATCGACGTGACCCTGGTGCGCAACTGGCCGGGCGCCCTCAGCTTCCGGTCCGAGAGCGGGCTGGAGTTCGACGTCGCCCCGCACGCCGGCCTGGGGGTCGGAAGCCGCGGCGGCCAGGCCGAAGGCGGCGCCATGCTGACGGTGTCGAAGTCGCGCGAGCAGCAGGCGATGGACCGGCTGCGCGACATGGGGGTCGAGGACGGCGCCCGCCTGGGCGACGCGGGCCGCTGGTACCTGTTCGCCGCCGCCAGCGGCCGGGCCGTGGGCCTCAACATGCTGAGGGGCGAGAACGGCTGGGACCGCGGCGGCTGGACCACCGACCCCACCGGCGCCCTCGTCGGCGACGTCCAGGTGGGCGTCGGCTGGCGCAAGGGCGACACTCAGAGCTCGTTCGGCGTCATCCACCGCGAGGTGAAGGGCCGGCACATGGCCTTCGGCCAGCGCACCCGAGACGACACCGTCGCCGCCTTCACGTTCAGCTTCCGTCCGCAGAAGTAGTGCGCCGAAATGTTCGCGCGGCACGCGAACACGGTTGATCCACAACCCCGTCGCGGTCATCGTCCGTCCCAGTTGTTCGGGGAGCTTTGACCATGGGCCTGTTCCGCAAATTCGCCTTCGCCGCCGCCATCGCCGCGCTGTCGTTTGTTACCGGCTCGGCCTTGGCTGCGCCGGTCGTGCTCAATGCCAGCGCCACGGCCGCCGTCGCGGCAAACTCGGCGGACAGCACTTGCGCCAACGGGGACTGCAATGGTGGCTTCCTGACGGTCAATTACTCCGACGCCGCCTTCAACTATGGGCTGATCCAATTCGACCTGACAGGCGTGTCGGGCGCTTACGACCACGCCATCATCGCGCTGGAACACCGCTTCAATCAGCAGGAGGCGACGTTCGGCCTCTTCCAGGTGCTGGAAGCATGGGATCCGAACACCGTGACCTACAACACCCGCCCGCTTCTGGCGGCCGCACCGGTCGATACGATCTATCTGCACCCGCTGAACACGGGGCCGGACATTCACTACGCCGAGATCACGAGCCTCGCGAACGCGTGGCTGTCCGGTGCGGCCGACAACTATGGCTTGGCCCTGATGCGTATCGACGGCGACAACCCGTTCATCTACTGGTCGGCGGTCGGTGACCACGCGCCGCGCCTGTTCCTCGATCAGGAGCGGGGCCTGGTGCCTGAGCCTGGGACCTGGGCGCTGATGATCCTGGGCTTCGGGGCAGCCGGCGCGGGCCTGCGCCGCGCGCGCAGCGTCCGCTTCGTCTAAAGCCGGTCCCAGCCCGCGTCGAACGGATACCGCTGCGGCCAGAACGCCGCGAGGCGCGGGTCGGCGTCGACGCGGCGCGCCACTTCGCCCAGCCGTGGGGCGACATCGTAGAACCGCTGGCGGCGCGGGCGGAAACGGCTGACCACCGTCACATAGAGGTCGAGCACGGTCATCGCCTCGCCCAGGATGTAGCGGCCCGGCGCGGTCCCGGCCTCCATGACGCCCCAGCATTCGGCGATGCGGTCGTTCAGGCGCTGCTCGACGACGGCCGCCTGCGCCGGGTCCGACACCAGCCGCATCGGATCGTCCTTCAGCCAGTAGTGGGCGTAGATCGCGGAGCTGACGAAGCCCATCCAGCGCAGGAAGGCCGAGCGGCGCGGATCGTCGGCGGCGGGCGCGAGGCCGACCTCGGGGTGCAATTCCCCCAGCCGCACCAGGATCGCGGCGCTCTCGGTCATCACCTCCCCGGACGGGAAGACCAGCGCGGGCACCTGGCGCAGGGGGTTCGCGGGCAGGACCGCGTCGCCGGCCGCCGCCTGGTGAGGATCGTAGGTGGGCGCCTCGACCAGCTCATAGGGCTGGCCCATCAGCGTCAGCGCCGCCTCGACGGCCACCCCGCCCGAGCCTACGGCGGAATACAAGATGTAGCGGTCAGTCATCCTTGGTCCACAATCTGTAGCAAGATTATCCACCGCCTGCGACGAAACTGCGGCTGCACGCGGCGCGGAACAGGCTTACCTTTGTCTTAACGGGAGAGGGGCTCCTGATTCGACGACGAGGGTGGGTTCGATGGCGTCTTCCAACATCCAGCAGCTTCCGGGCCTGCTGACCCCGTCCTACGCTTACAAGCCGTTCCGCTACCCGTGGGCCTACGACTTCTGGAAGAAGCAGCAGCAGGTCCACTGGATGCCCGAAGAGGTGCCGCTGGGCGAGGACCTGAAGGACTGGGCGGTGAACCTCACCGACCGCGAGCGCAACCTGCTCACCCAGATCTTCCGCTTCTTCACCCAGTCGGACGTCGAGGTGAACGACAACTACATGGAGCGCTACAGCCGCGTCTTCAAACCGACGGAAGTGAAGATGATGCTGGCGTCGTTCTCCAACATGGAGACGATCCATATCGCCGCCTACGCGCTGCTGCTCGAGACGATCGGCATGCCGGACAGCGAGTTCACCGCGTTCCTCGACTACAAGGAACTGCGCGACAAGCACGACTACATGCAGCAGTTCGGCGTCGAAACGAACGCCGATATCGCCAGAACGCTGGCCATGTTCGGCGGATTCACCGAGGGCCTGCAGCTGTTCGCCAGCTTCGCCATGCTGATGAACTTCCCGCGCCACAACAAGATGAAGGGCATGGGCCAGATCGTCAGCTGGTCGGTCCGCGACGAGAGCCTGCACTGCGAAGGCATCATCAAGCTGTACCACGCCTTCAACAAGGAGACGGGCTGCGTCACCAAGGCGGTGGCGGACGATATCGTCGATTGTTGCAAGACCGTCGTCGGTCTGGAGGACAAGTTCATCGATCTGGCGTTCTCCGCCGGCGAAGTGACGGGCATGACGCCCGAGGACATCAAGCGCTACATCCGCTTCATCGCCGACTGGCGCCTGAAGCAGTTGCAGCTGCCCGAAGTCTACGGCGTGAAGGAAAACCCGCTCCCCTGGCTGCAGAGCATGCTGAGCGGCGTGGAACACGCGAACTTCTTCGAGGCGCGCAGCACGGAATACTCCAAGGCCGCGACGAAGGGTCAGTGGCACGGCGGGGATGGGGTGTGGGCCTCGTTCGACGCGATGCAGGCGAAGCGGGCAGAGGCGGGGGCGCAGCTGCCGGCGGAGTGAGGGGGAGGGGGCGCTCCTGACTCGTTGCGGACCCTCGTCATGTCCGCTTGCGGGGGGCTTGGAGCCAAGGACCGCTTCCGCCCCTGAGCGGACGTCTAGATCGTCCGCTCTCGGGAGAGAGCAGCCAGTTCGGCCCGTTCGGCCGGTGTCAGGTCCATGGCCGCCGCAGCGCGCCGCTTCGCCCGGGCCTCGTCGGCCTTGCCCAGTTTCGCCAGCGCCTCGCCCCACTTCAGGTGCAGCCTCCCCCATCGAGGGGCGAGTTTGGCGGCGGCTGCGAACTTGGCTGCGGCGCCCCGGGCGTCCCCCTTCGCCAGCAGCGCCTCGCCTTCGCCCTCGACCGGGTCGGCCCAGCGCGGGCCGCGGCCGACGGCGACGCGGAACGCGTCCGCCGCGCCGTCGGGGTCGCCGCGGGCCAGCCGGGCGCGGCCCCAGGCCTCGGCGGCGAACGGCGACAGCGGCGCCATCCGCACCGCCTCGCCGTACCAGTGGTCGGCCTCGGCGCGCCGGCCCAGGGCCGCAGCGACGGCGCCGCGGGCCTGCACGCAGGGTTCGCAGTCCAGCGGCGTTGCGGCGACCAGAGCCGCCGCTTCACCGGTTCGGCCCAGGCGCGTCAGCGCCTCCGCCCGCCGCGCCGTTGCTCGGTGGTTTACGAAGCCCGGTGCGTTCTGGGTCCTGGCGGCCACGTAGGCGTCCCATTCCGCCAGCGCCATCGACGAGTCCCCGGCCGCCTCGGCGACACGCGCCGCAGGGCCGCGGCGCCTCAGGATATCGGCGGCGGACAGGGGCTCGAAGCGGTTGAGCTCTCGCCGCGCCCCGGTGATCTCATGCAGAGCGGCGAGCTGGGTTGCGGCGATGTTCTCACGGAATCCCGCCCGCGGGGTCGCGAAGCCGCCTCGGAAGAGGGCAAGCGCCCCCGCATAGTCGCCAACGTCCTCTGCGACAAAGCCACCAACGATTTTGACCTGCTCCCGCCGCCGACGCTCGCTGAGGTTGTCGTAGAGCCGCTCTTTGAGCGCGTGCAGGTCGTCGCGGTCGAGTCGCATGGCGGCGTCGGTTCGGCCCAGCTGTTCCTCGATGCTCGCCAAGTTCTGCCGGGCCATCCGGGTTGGGAAGACGTCGAGCGACCTCTGGAAAGCTTCCCTGGCCCCCAGTGTGTCTTTCGCGAACAGCGACACGCCCAGGCCCGTGTAGCCGTAGGCCCGCGTGCGGACGTCGCGTGATTGGGAGCGGCCTCGGGCGAAGCGCGCTAGGTCATCGTGCCGCCCCTTGCTGTCGAGGAAGACGCCATAGGCGTTCGGTTGGTCCCGCTCGTAGATGGCCTCGGCGACCGCCTGCACCATCGCCGACAGCTCGTCGGCGCGGCCGACGACCGGCGGCAGCGGCGTCGCCTCCGAGCGGGCCGTCAGACGTAGCCGCCCGTCGTCCAGCAGCGCTACCTCGCCGGCGATCCTGTGCTCATGGCCCAGCTGGGTGCGCAGCCACGCCTGTAGCTGGTCGAGGGAGATCCCGGTCTGCGGGATCTGCACCGAGAAGGCGGGCTTCCAGTCGCTGGAGACCTGCCGCGAATCCTCCGAGGCGCCGCGGGTGAAGGGCTCTATAAGGGCGAGCTGGTCGATCAGCTGGGCGGCTACGGCCTCGCCGGTCATGCCCCGCGCCGCGAGGCTGGGCGGGGTGGAGAACGGTGCGACCACCAGCCCGTCCGCCCGGCTGGCCTGCCACGCCATCGACGCCAGCAAGCCCGCCGCGGTGAGACCTGCGGCCCCCGTCAGCACCTTCAGCGCGAACCCGGCCCGCTCGCTGGCGATCTGCCAGCCGATCAAAGCACTCTGCTTGCTTAGAAGCTCGTGCGCGACGCCTTCCGGCGCAACGCCCTTGGCCTCGGCCTCCATGGCCATTTCGATAGGATCGGGTGTGGTCGGCGCGGGCCCGGCTCTCACCCGTGTCCGTCTTGGCGTGTTGCCCGGTGCGCGCGCCATCTCAGACCCCATGCGCCTTCAACGCGGCCCGGTCGGCCGGAGACAGGTCCATCGTCGCGGCGGCGCGCCATTTCACGCGGGCCTCGTTGGTTTTGCCTAGCTTGGCCAGCGCCTCGCCCCACTTCAGGTGCAGGCGGCCCCAGCGGGGAGCGAGCTTGGCCGCGGCGTCGAACTTGCGAACCGCGGCTCGGGTGTCGCCCTGCGCCAGCAGAGCCTCGCCCCACAGTTCGAGGGGATCGGCGTACCGCGGCCCATTCTCGGCGGCGGACTTCAACTTTATGATTGCGGCTCTGGTGTCTCCCCGCGCGAGCAGGGATTCGGCCCACTCTGTGTCGGTGAGCGGCAGTTGTGGACCCAGAACGGCCGCCTTGGCGTACCATCTGTCCGCAGCGGTCCAGTTCCTGGCTGCTGCCTCGACCTCCGCCCGGGCGCGCAGGCATGGGCCGCAGTCCAGCGGCGTCTCTGCCGCGACCGCACGGGCCTCCTCGACCCGACCAACCCGGGCCATGGCGATGGCGCGCAGCGGCCCTGTGACCCGCTCCGCTTCAGACGCGGCCAAGGCGCGGTAGTAGGCGACCTGCGAACGGGGCGGCTGGCCGGGACCCGCTGACGCCGCCAGCCAGTCGGCCCTGGCTGTCGCATGAGCATCCAGCGCGACAGCCAGGGCCGGCCAATCGCGCATTGCGTTGGCACGGAAGACGGCGACGATAGCCGCCGCGACAGGTACGATGGAGCCGTCGTCCTGGCCGCTGCTGGCCCATCTTGCCGCATTCAGCCCATCATGCCCGCGTGCGGCAGCCAGGGCGCGGGGGGCCAGATCCGCGAGCGGGACATCCAGGACCGCCGCATAGTCGCCACGCAGTGTCGCCATAAGCTGCACTGACTCGGCGCGCATCTGCTGGAGGCCGCTACCGCTATAGCGCCGGGGCTGGTCCCGATCGCGAAGCGCCAGCGTCGCCTGCGCCGTCTCGAACGCTGCGCCTTCCTGGCCTAGCCGGCTATATGTCCGGGCCAGAGTGAGGTGCGCGGTCATCAGGGTTGGATTGGTCCGCACGGTTTCCTGAATCCGCCGCAGTCGCACGTACGGATCAGGCTCATCAGCGGCCCAGAAGGTGTGGGCGACGCCCGAATCTGTGTGGTCGCGTCCGATGGCGCGGGCATAAGCCCCAGCGTGCGCCAGCGCTTCGTCCGGACGGCCAGTAAGCCGAAGCGCCAATACCCATTGCAGGGGGTCAGCGATGGCGAAACTGCGTTCCGCAGCCTGGCCTATCAGCGCGTCGAGCTCGCTCGGCCGCCCCTCGAGCCGAACCGCCGGATGGCCCTCGACCCGCACCGTCAGGGTCACGAGCCCCGGCGTTTCCTCGCTGAGCGTGCCGGAGATCTCTTTCTGCCGTCCTAGCCAGACGGTCAGCAGGCGCTGTACCTCGCCAAGCGACACCCCGGTCTGCGGAATCTCGATACGGATCTCGTCGGTCGCACCGCGCAGGCTGGGCTGAGCAAAAAAGCCTTGGGCCGACTGCGCTCGGATGGCCACGATCTGGTCCGTGAACAGCTGGGCGAGCACCCGGCCGTCCAGTCCCCGCTGCGCGTAAGTGGGCGGCGCGCTGAAGGGCTGGACCACGATGCTTTCATCGCGCGAGGCGCTCCACGCCATCAGCGCAAGCCCCAGCACGGCCGTCAGACCGACCGCGATGGTCAGGATCCGAAGCGCGAACGCCGCCCGCTCGCTCGCGATCTGCCAGCCCGTGAGTGTGCTCTGCCTTGAAAGCAGCGTGCTCTGTTTGCGAAGAACCTCTTGAGCGACGCCCACAGGGGCCGCGCCGGAAGCCTCAGCCTCCATGGCGATTTCGATGGGGTCTGGTGTGGTCGGCGCAGGCCCGGCCCTTACCCGCCGCCGCCGAGGCGTGCCGTCGTCCGTCACGCCCGCCATCTTGTGTCACCACCCGTCACCACAGTGAAGGACCGGCAAAGGCAGGTCAAATCACCCGGTCGGACTTGATAGGGCGATAGGTCCCCCACCTCTCGGCCCAGGGGCCAACGGCCGCTCCTGGCGCAGAGTGGACGAGCGCATGGGGTCACGCTCCTCTCCTGGAGACAGGAAGGCTTCGATCTCATGGGCGGATTGGAGCCTGCCGGATCCGTTCGTCGCTGCGATCGGTCCCCCGGACCGATCGCTCGCGCTGGCGCGCGACCGCTCCTCACCTCAAGGACGAGCGCGCAGCGCTCGCCGCGGGGCGGCCGGCCGGAGGCCGGTGTCGGCGGACTGACCGGACCCGGCACGCAGGCTCGGGACCACGAGATAGATGCTTGAAGCGCCGCCGCCGATCCCCTGCGTTCGACGGTGAATGATTGGTGGGGGGAGCGGATAGGTCGAGCCTAAGGACTCGCGTCCGAGGTGGCGGCGGTGGCTGGTGATGGCCGCTCGGCCAGCGGGTCGGGTCCGAAGCGGTTGGGGCCCAGGGCGCCTCTCAGAAAAAAGGTCTCGGACATCCACCAGAACAGCAGCGCCATGTCGATGACCATGCCGACGATAAGGAGCGGCGGCATTGAGGGGGTCGTTGTCGGGAGGAAGCGTGTCGCGAGAAAGACCAGGGCGGCGTGGGGGCCCACGAAGAGCAGCAACCACCAAGCCGCCTTTCCGCGGTCGTGCAGGCGGCGCACCATGGCGCCGAGGAAGAAGGCGCCCATCACGAGACCGATCATGACGTTGAGGCCCCTTAGGACCAGCGCTGCAGGAGTGCCTGGCCTCGCAACGACCTCGGCGAGGCTGAGTGGGAGTAACAGTAGACCGAAGGCGTACATCAGTCCGATCGAGGCGAAGAGCATCCTGCGCGACGCGCGCCCGCGCCACAGGACGTTCGCGACCGCCAGGTCCCGGAGGCCGTTCAGCCTCGGCTGGATTGAGCTGTCAGCCATTGTGTCTTCCAAACCTGACGGCCGCGAGGCGTCCGGCCTCAGGCCGTGATCCACGCCCCCGTCAGCGACGACATGCTGACGCCGGCCAGGATCAACTGGGCGCCGGCGCCGCCGATGGTGATGACTGTGTCGACGCCCACCTGGGCGACGCTGTAGGTCGACCCGGCCAGCAGCTGGATCTGGTCGCCCTCACCCCGGTTGAAGTCGGTGATGCGGTCGACGCCGGCTTCGCTGTGGCTGTGGAAGATGTCGGCGCCGCCGCCGCCCGTCAGCGTGTCATTCTCGCGGTCGCCCGACAGGTAGTCGGCGCCTGCGCCGCCCTGCAGCACGTCCTCCCCCTGGCCGCCGCGGACGGTGTCCGCCCCGTCGCCGCCAAAGCAGGTGTCGGCGCCGAGGTTGCCGTAGACAAGGTCGTTTCCGGCGTCGCCCGTCAGGCTGTCGTTGTCCTTGCCGCCCACCACCCAGTCGTCGCCGACGCCGCCTGCGGCCGTGTCATTGCCCATGTTGCCGTTGATGTCGTCGAAGCCCGTTCCGCCCGTGATCGAGTCGTTGCCGTCGTCGCCGCGCAGGTAGTTTCGGCCAGGGCCGCCCTGGATCACGTCGCTGCCCGCGCCGCCCAACAGCGTGTTCCCCAGGCTGTTTCCGATGAGGAGATCCCCGCCGGCCGAGCCGAGGACGTTTTCGTACTCGCCGTAGAGCCACCGAAGGCTCTCCGGGGCGACGTCGTTCACGATCCGATTGGCGTCTGCAATGTTGGTGACGAGGCCGACCAGGTGTCGCGCCCCGGTGATGGTCGTGCCGAGATTGACGTAGGCGCCGTTGTATAGAGACAGATCAATGGTGTCGTTGCCGCCCTTGTCGAAGTAGCTGCGGTAGCCGACCGTGCCTGCCGTGATCGTATCGTTGCCTGTTCCGTGAGTTCCGACGCCCTCTCCATAGACGTCCTGCAAGGCAATGATGTCGATGATCATCGGGGTATAGGCGTTGATGAACGAGATATTGCTCTCGTCATCGTACGACATGATGGTGAAGTACTCCCGATTGAGGTCCTGAGGACTGTCGATGGAGAATCCCAGTCTGTTGAACCCCGCCGAGGCCAGCGCGCCGAAATCGGCGCTCAGAGGACCGTCCGGATCGCCGCCGAACGGGTGAGACATCCCGAGCGAATGCAGGATTTCGTGCATCAGCACCTGCCGGCTCTTGGTGAAGTCGGCGAAGGTGACGCCTTCGTCGGCGAACGCGGTCCCTGTAAAGTTGATGAATATGTCGCCGCGCGCTCCGAGATACCCGAAGCTGGAGTCGCCGTTCAGGGCGCTGACGCCCGACAGCCGATCTTCGGTGGCGCTCATCAAGGCGATGTTGATGTCGGAGGCCAGGCCGACTGCGGCAGGCGAGGCGATGAGCGGGTCTCCCGTGCCACCCGTGACGGAATCGTAGTCGGTCAGGGTCGAGTACTGGATTCCGGCGAAGGCGCCGATGACGCCGAACGTGTCGTAGATGCCGGCCTTGACCTCGGCCGGCCAAGGGATCTCGGGCGAGAGAGGATCGGTCGTCAGGTCGATGTCGTTCACCCGCCGGGCGTCGTAGTCCGCCACCGTGAACCCGTCGGAGACCGATATCCGGATGGGTCCGCTGAAGAAGAAGTTCGACAGGCCCGAGAAGTCGAAGTCGAACATCGCCCTTGAGAAGAGCGTGTTCGGCGCGAAGCTCACGTACGGCATGACGGCCCCCCAGCCATGATGGTGAGGTGATCGCCGGGTTCACGCCTCACTCGCCAACACGGGGGCGCAGCCGGAACTCCTCCACGCCGCGTTGTTTCCCCCAGCACAACTTGCGCAGACTGTTGCAAGCTTGGCAATCGGGCGCGGCCGCGGGCCGTGTTGCGCGCTGCAGGCCGGACGAGGCGGGGTCACGCTGGCCATCGCGGCCTTGATTGTTCCCTATGTGTTCTTGCATCCCCGCCATGTCCCTTCCTGACCGATACCGTCCCGGCCTGCGGGCAGAGCTGTTGGCGCGTCTCGCGGCGGGGGAGGCGTTGAAGCACATGTGCCGGGACGAGGGGTGGCCTTGTCCGGAGAGCGTGACGGGGTGGATGCGGGCCGATCCCGAGTTCGCGGCCGAGGTGCGGGCGGCGCGGAGTCGGGGCGAGTTTGCGCGGCGCGGGCTGGCGTTCAACGAGACAGTGGCGGCGGCGTTCCTGGCGCAGGCGCGGGCGGGGCGTCCGATCGAGGCGCTGCTGCGCGATCCGGCGATGCCGAGCCGGGCGGTGTTCAGGTCGTGGCTGGCGCAGTCGCCGGCGTTCGCCGAGGCGGTGGCGCAGGTGCGGGCGCAGCTGGCCGCGGCGGCGGCGAAGCGGCGGGGGCGGGCGTATCGCGAGTACGACGCCGCGATCGGCGAGCGGATCTATGTGCGGCTGTGGAAGGGCGAGGAGACGCTGAGGGAGATCCTGCGATCCGATCCGGCGTTCCCGTCGCTGTCGGTGTTGGCCAGGTGGCGGCGCGAGAACCCCGCGTTCGAGGCGATGCTGCAGGTGGCGATCGGCGGATGGCGGCGGCGGGGACGGAAACGACTGTTGCTGACCGAGGACCTGCAGGAGGCCATCCTGGCGGCGATCACGGGCGGGCATTCGCTGCGCAGCCTGAGCCGGCTGCCCGGGATGCCGTCGCAGGGGACCCTGTACAGCTGGTGTCGCGACCGGCCGCAGTTCGCACAGTTCGTGGCGTATGCGTGCGAGGACCGGGAGGACTACTACCTGGACCAGGCGGTGAAGATCGCGGCGGCGGCGGGCGTGTCTGACGATGCGGTTCGGGTCGCGCGCAAGGCGATCGCGCGGCTGAACGCCCAGCGGGTGCGGCTGCGCAAGCGGCCGGGATGGAAGCGGGCCGCGAAGGCCGGGTCGTGACCCGGACGGCTTCGCGGACGACGCCGCGGGCGGGGTCTAGGCGCCCCGCTGGTCGATCTTTCGGCAGGTCTCTGAAAGGGAGCGGGTGAAGCTGGCGTCCTTGCCCAGCGTCTCCACGAGGATCGCGATGCCGGCCGCGCAGTCGCGGCGCGCTTCGGCGCGTCGTCCCGCGCGCGCCAGGATCTGGGCCCGGTTGACGAGGAGGTCGCCGTGGTTGGGATGCAGCTTGCCATAGCTGGCGTCGTAATTGGCCTTGGCGTCGTCCAGAGTCCGAAGCGCCGCCTCGGTCCGGCCTCTCTCGGACTGGATGAGCGCCAGATAGACTTCGGCGATGCCGATGAGGAAATGGGGCCCGCCGAAGGCGCGGCGATAGATCCCGACCGCCTCGGTCAGCGACCGCTCGGATTCGCCAAGTTCGCCGCGACCGTGGAGGATCTGACCCCGCATCGACAGGGTGTCGGCGAGGAGCGGGTTGCGGTCGTCCAGGACCGCGCGCTGGATCCTGAGGGCGTTCGCGATCTGGACGCTCGCGGCGGCGAGATCCCCGGCGTTGTAGGAGTTCTGGGCCAGCGACGACCAGGCCTTGCCCGTCGAGAGGTGGTCGGGACCGAGTTCCGCCTGCACCAGGGCCAGGGCTTCCGACAGCGAGGCCTTGGCGGCGGCGTACTGGCCGTCGTCCGACAGCAGGAGACCTCGGTTGTTCAAGGCGGTGGCGAGGGACATGCGCGGCGCATCGGGAACCGCCCGATAATGCGCCAACGCGCGGTCGAACGCCGCGACGCCGGCGGGCACGTTGGAGCGCGAGGTCCAGATCCGGCCCTCGGTGAGCGCGACGCTGGCCCGCAGGAGCCGATGCGCGTTGGGATCGGGTCCCAGCAGGGCGTTGGCGCGCGCCAGAATCTTCGTCGCCTCGTCCAGCCGCCCTCTGCGGACGTTGGTTGTGGCAAGGACGAGCAGCGCCTCGGCCCCATCCGGGCCGGACTTCAGGATCGCCGGCATGCCGGCTTCGAAGGCCGCGGTCGCCTGTTCGTGGAGGCCCAGGTTGTTGTACGCGCGGCCCAGGGTGGCCAGCAGTCGCGATTGAATCACCGGCTGCGAGGCCAACTCGCGCCGCGCCCGCTCGGCGCTGCGGTCCAGGATGGTCAGGGCCGTGATGGTCTGAGGATTCTCGGTCGCCGGATTTGACAGCTCGAACGTGCCGACAAGGAAGTCCGAGGCGGCCCGCGCGGCCCGCGACTCCTGCTCTGCGATCACCCGCTGCCGCTCGGCAATCGTTCGCTGGCGGTCGGCCTCGATGCGCGCGGCGTTGGCGTAGAATGCGAGCCCTCCCGTGACGACCATGCCCGCAATGGCGCCCGTCGCCACCGCCGTCATCTGCGCGATCCGGCGCTGCGTCTCCCGCCGCACCAGTTCGTCGAGTTTCACACCGGTGAGGCCCGCCACCAGCTTCTGGACCGCCAGCCGGTAGCCATCGCCCTCGCGCCGCACGTCGGCCGCGATCGGTTCTGCGGGAATGTCCGAGACCTGGCCGTCGGCGGTGAGTCGATAGCGGAGCGCTGGCGGAAAGCACTCCTCGGCCTCGCGACCCGGGTGATCCGACGCATTGGGCTCGCCCGCGACCACCACCGCCAGGACCCGGTGGTCGCCGTTCAGCAGCTTGAACTGTCGGACCTCTTCGTTGACCCAACGCGATCGGGCCGACGCCGGCGAGCAGATCACCACCAGGAACATCGACGAACGGAGCGCGGCGCTCAGTTCCGCGCCCAGGTCCCCGGACGCGGGCAGTTCCTCCCGATCACGGAAGATCGGGCGCAGCCGTCGGGGCGTCACACCGACAGGCGTGCGCGTCCCGACCAGCTTCGATGGAATGCGATAGGTCTCCAGAGACTTATGAAGCCTCTGGGTCATCACCTTGTCGCGGTGGCTGTAGCTGAGGAACGCCCTGTACGCGAAGCTCGCGCGCTCGGCTTCGTCAGGATGGTCCATCGCCCTAGGCGTACGCGAGACGACGTCTCCTCAAGGCGGCCCCGGCAAGGCCGAACCCGGCGATCATCATGGCCCACGTCGCCGGCTCCGGAACCGCGGTGTCCAGCGGGCGGTAGAGATCGGCGCGCGAAAGCTCGACGTCGTCGAACTTGAGGCCGTCAAACAGTCCGGCGTCCAGGCTGGCGTATTGCAGGTTGAACCCGCCACGCGTCTCCACCGCGGCCAGATCGTCGAGGCCGCCGCCGCGGCCGATGGGGTCGCCGAACGCGGCGTACGACACCAGGCAGGTCACCCCGTCAGCCAGGCAGCCATAGCGCGTGAACGTCTGAACATTTGCGCGGTAGCGGATCTGCTTGACGTCGTTCGGGTTGAAGATGGGCAGCGAGCTGAGCGGGACGACGATATCCTGAGCGCCCCAGCGGAACGCCTTGGCGCCGGCTTCGTCGAGCTGCGTCTCGAACGTCGTGAGCTTCGACTGCGCCTCGGTAAGATTGAACGAGGCGATCAGGTCGCCACTGCCGTTGAACCTCAAGCCGATCTCGCCGAACACGCTGTAGAGAACGCTGTCATCTTCGACCGAGCTCACCACGAAGTCGAAGTTCGCGCCGGCGAAGTTCACATTGGCGGGCACCAGGTCCTTCAGGGCCGAGAAGTTGGAGCCGGCCGCATGGCCGTAGTCCATGAAGATGTCGCTCGCCCCGCCAGCGCTACGGTCCTGCAGGAAGAAGCCGAACCCCGCCGGGATGATCGTCGAGGCGAAGTCGTCAAGGTAGTATTCCGACTGCGAGTTGTTCGACAGCAGGATGTCGACCCCGGTCGAGACGTTGGCGATGGCGTCCACCCCCGAGACCGCCGCGCCGCTGCGGAAGTACACGGTGGTCGAATCGACGACCGCGGCGGCTTGGAGGCTTCCCCCGACGCCGGCGTTGTTGAGATAGGCCGTCCCCGGCGCTCCGATGCTTTCGCTGTTGACGCCGTCGGTGACGACGCCGCCAGCGACGCCGGCGAAGTCGACCGTCTGGGCCTGAGCCGCCGATCCCATGACAAAAAATGCGGCGCCTGCCGCAAGCAAGACTTTGGACTTCATTTTGCACCCCTTCGCGCGCTCTATGGGAGCGCACGGAACAATCCTGCTCACCGGGGTGATCTCATCTCAATAGTACGGACGTCCTATGCGCTTGAGGATCGGGTTCATTTTGCCGCGCGCCGCCGGGCGTCGGGAGGCTCGTCCCCAAAATGGGCACGTCGCGCGCCGCCTGGGTCTGAATGACGGACATTCCGGGCCCTGAAAACTTGACAGCGGACAGGGCGTCCAGCTGCCTTTCAGGGTGACTCTAAGCGTACCAAGACGTGTTCAGGACGCTGTCTCCGAGGTCTACCGGGCCGCATTGCGCGAACCGATCGAGACCTTCAAGGAGACGACCCTCCGTGGGATCGCGACGCTGGTTCCGTTTTCGTCGGCCGTGTGGGGTTCGGGCGTCCATTCGACGAACGAGATGCTGAGCCTGACCGCCCTCGATCGGCCGGTCGAATGGCTGCTGACGTATGCGGCGCGCTGGCAGGCGGAGGACTTCCTCAGGGCGGCGGCCGTCGCTCGGCCGGGCACGGCGCTCCGGAACGAGGACGTCATTCGGCCCCCCGCCGATTTCCGCCAGACCGCCATTCACCGCGAATTCTCCAGCCCGGGCGGCGTCGAGCACGCGATGATGATCGTCGAGCACAATCCGATCACCGACCTGGCGGAGATCATTTGCCTGTTCCGATCCAACGCCGCCGCCCCATTCCACCAGGACGAGACGGCTCTGCTTGAGCACCTGGCCCCGCACATGGTGGCGGCCTGGCGACAGGCGCAGCTGGCCCACCACTACCGCGCGGCGGTGGCGGGCGGCGGGGCGGGACTGTCAGGGCACGAGAACTACGCGATCACCGATCAGCAAGGCCTGGTCCACGCAGCGGGCGAGGATTTCTGCCTCGCGCTCAGGGAGGCCTCGCCGGGATGGAGAGGGCCGCTCTTCCCGCCGGAACTGCACGATCTGGTGACCGGGAACAGCAGCGCGCTCTTCATCGGCGAATACGAATTCACGGCCCGGCGCGCCAATGATCGGCGGCTGTTCGCCGTCTCGAGGCAGGTCGGCGCCTTTGGTCTGACGCCGGCGGAGACGCGCGTGGTCCGGCTCTACGCTGAAGGGCTGTCACAGCGCGACATCTCGCGACGCCAGGGAGTCAGCCCAGCGACCGTCCGCAATCAGCTTGCGTCAGCCTACCAGAAGCTCGGCGTGCATTCGAAACTGGAGCTGCTGCGGGCCCTGAACCGGCAGACCTAGCGCCGATCTCCATCTCGGGCCGGGGCGGGCGCTTGCGGCTTGACCTCCCCCCGGGGCAGTCGGCGAGGCTGAGGCTTAAGCGAAGAGGGGGCCGGGGCATGGCGGTGGTCGTCGATTGCGATTCCCACGTGATGGAGCCTGCCGATCTGTGGCGGCGCTACCTGGAGCCGCGGTTCCGCGACCGGGCGATCCGGATCGAAGAGCGCGACGGGATCGAGCACCTGATCATCGGCGAGCAGGTGGTGCTGTCCGGCGTCCTGGCCGGGCTGGGCGGGGCGCATATCCCGCGCGAGGAGCTGTTCAGCGGCAAGCTTCGCTATGCCGACGGCTGCCCGCCCGCGAGCTATGAGCCGGCGGCGCGCCTAGCCCTGATGGACGACTGGGGCGTGGACCGGTGCGTGCTGTTCCCGACGATCGGGATCCTGCCGTTTCCCACCGAGGACATGGACCTCGCGAACGCCTACTGCCGGGCCTACAACACCTGGCAGGCCGAGTATCGCCAGCAGGCGGGGCCACGCGTGGTTCCCATGGCGCTGATCAACTGGCGCGACGTGGCGGCGGCGGCGGCCGAGCTGGCCCGCTGTCTGGCGCTGGGGTTCGGCGGCGTGTTCGTGCCCCCCGAGATCGTCTCGGGCCAGCGACCGGGGCAGGCGCACTTCGATCCGATCTGGCGGCTGTGCGAAGAGGCGGGCGTGCCCGGCTGCCTGCATGTGATCGTACGGTTCGGGGGCTCGGCGCGGCCGTTCGCGTCGTGGCTGGAGACCGCGCCCGGCCCGATCTTCGGCTTCGGCCTGGGGGCGACGGGGCAGCTGATCCCGGCGGTGGCCTCGATGGTTCTGGACGGCCTGTTCGACCGCTTCCCGGCGCTGAAGGTGGTGTGCGTGGAGGCGGGCTGCGGGTTCGCAGCCTATCTGATGGACCGGCTTGACGAGAAGCACCACTTCTTCAAGGCCTCGTCCCCGCTGGCGCTGCGGCCCGGCGACTACCTGCGCCGCAACGTCTACTTCGTGGCCGAGCCCGAGGAACGGACCGTGGGCGCAATGCTGGAGCTGGTGGGCGAAGACCGCATCCTGTGGGGCAGCGACTTCCCGCACGTCGACTCGCGCATGGACGCTGCAGAGCTGATCCGCGGTTCGATCGTGGGCCTGAGCCCGGAGCGGCAGGCCCGCGTGCTGGGCGCCAACGCGGCGGCGATCTGGCCGGGCTAGGACGGGTCCGAGACCCTAGCCGGCGCCGGCCAGAACGCGGGCCAGGAACTCACCGCCCAGGCGCAGGCCGGCCTCGTCGATGCTGTGGCCAAGGCCGGGCGAGGCGTGGGTGGCGACGTCGAAGCCCAGGCGCTGGCACTCGGCCTGGGCCTGGCCCATGGCCGCGAACGGCACCATGGGGTCGGCGTCGCCATGGACCAGAAGCAGGGGCGGGCGGGTCTGGATCTCGCTCTGCAGGGCGTCGGGGTCGGCCAGCATGCCGGAATAGCCGACGATGCCGGCGAGGACTTCGGGCCGCCGGGGGCCGACGTGCAGGGCCATCATCGTCCCCTGGCTGAAGCCGACCAGCGCCACCTTGCGGTTGGGCAGGTCGTAGGCGGCGCGGTGCATGTCGATGAAGGCGTTCACCCGCGGCGCCGCCTGCCGCACGCCCGCGGCGCGGGCTTCGCGACCGAGGTCGGTGAGCGACCACCACTGATAGCCGCCGGGCGCGCCGGGGCAGATGTCCGGGGCGTTGGGCGCCATGAAGACCGTGTCGGGTAGGATCGCGCGCCAGTAGGGGACGAGCCCCATCAGGTCGGCCCCGTTCGAGCCGTAGCCGTGGAGCAGGATCACCATCGACTGGGGATCGCGGCCGCTGGCGGGGGCGGCCATCGGGCCGGTGAGGCGGGTCAGTTCGGTCATCGGCTGGAGGTGGGGCAATCCGACGGGCCGGTCAACGGCGCCAGGCGGACTCATGGGCGGGGGACGCCAGCACCCCGCCCGGTCTTGCGGTCCGCGAGGCTAGCCGCGCTTGGCGCGGACCTGGGCCAGCAGGGCGGCGGCCTCGGCATGGCGTCCCTTGTCGGCGACCTCGCGGCCCGGACGCGCCGGCGCGGCCAGGGCCTTCTGCAGGGCCCGCTCCGCCTCGGCATACTGGCCTTCGTGGAACAGGAAGTCGGCGTAGAAGTAGTTGGAATCGACCCCGTTTGGATTGGCGGCCAGAGCCTTCTTGAGATAGGCGCGCGCCTTATCCTTGTCGCCGAAACCGATGGGGAAGCCGGGGACCTGATAATAGAGCGAGCCCAGGCTGGTGTAGATCGAGCCGTTCAGGGCATTGGGGTCGATCTTCTCGGCTCGTTCGAGGTTGGCCTTGGCCTCCTTGGCGAGGCCCAGCGCCCCCATGCCGCCCTTGGCGCCGGCTTCCGTGCTGAGGGCGATGCCCTTCCAGATCAGGGGTTCGGCGCGACCGGGATACTGCTTGGCCAGCGCGTCGGCCTGGGCGGCGATGGCGGCGAGCTGGTCCACCTTGCCGGGCCCCTTCGTCTCGTAGTTCACATGGTCCCAGCTGCGGGCGAGGGCGTCGATGCGTCCGTCCAGCCCGGCGGGCTGGGCGAGGGCCGGGCCCGACAACAGGGCCACGGCGGTGAAGGCGATGAGCGTCTTGCGCATGGGGAGCAGTCCTTTGGATCAGGCGAAGAGTTGGGCGACACGCCGGTCGGCGGCGGCGAGCGCGCGATCGACCACGGCGGGGAACAGGGCGTTGAGGCGGACGAACAGGGCCTCGGGGAAGCCGAGGTAGACGTCGCGCTGGCGTGCGGCGACGGCGTCGACGATGCGGGCCGCCACCTGGTCGGGCGGGTCCATGGCCATTTTGGTCAGGGCCGCGAACTCCAGGACCTTGGCGCTGTTGAAGCCCGTCTTCACTGCCCGCGGGGCCACGTAGGTGACGTCCACGCCGCTGCCTGCGAGCTCGCGGCGCAGCGCCTGGCTGAAGGCGCGAAGGCCGGCCTTGGAGCTGGAATAGCTGGCGAAGTGGGCGAAGTTGATCGACCCGAAGATCGAGCCGATGTTGACGATCTGGCCGCGTCCGCGGGCCCGCATTCCGGGCGTCACCGCCTGGGCCAGCCGCATGGGCGCCAGCAGGTTGATCGCCAGCGTGCGCCGGAGGCTCTCCGGCGCCTCGCGCTCCATCGGACCGAAGTACTGGACGCCCGCCAGGTTGATCAGTGCGTCCCAAGGTTCGGCCGCCAGCATGGCGGCGACCGCCTCCAGACCCTGCGGGTCGGAGAGGTCGCAGGCGATATGGCGGGCCTGAAGGCCCTGGGGCGGCTGGCGGTCCAGGACGGCGACGGTCGCGCCCTCGCGGAGCAACTGCTCGACGATGCGGCCGCCGATCTCGCCAGCGCCGCCGGTGACGACGATGCGTTGACCCTTAAACCGCATGGGCGAGCCTCGCTTCGTGGGGGATGGATCGGAACATGTCGGCGAACAGCACGAAGATCCGCTTGGCGACATGCAGGATGGCGGCCTGGTCCGCGGGGTCTTCGACGGTGTCCATGAGCCCGGCGAAGAACTTCATGTGTTCCTGGTCGAGCGATCCGTGGGAGCTGAGATAGCTGAAGCACTCGGGACCGAGCCCCAACGCCTTGGACACCGCGCCGGCGCCGTGGGTGGCCAGCGCGATGCTGGTGCCTTCCAGCACGTAGACCATGCCGAACATGCCCATGGGATTGACCCGCGCGACGTAGTCGTGGGCGTAGGCGACCATCAGTTCGGTGGCCGGGCGCGGGGCGCCGGCGCGCACCGCCTCGGCGTCGCCGCCGGCGCGGGCGATGTCGTTCAGCACCCACTTCTCGTGGCCGGTCTCCTCGTCGATGTACTCGTCGAGCGCGGCGCGGAACGGCGCATGGGCCGCGTCCATCCGATCGCGCGCGGCGGTCAGCAGCGGCACCGTTTGGCTGACGTGGTGATAGGCCTCGGCCAGGTAGGCCAGGTAGGTTTCCCGGGTGATCCGGCCGGCGACGCCGTCCACCAGCTGCGGAACGGAATAGAGGGCCAGGCGCTCGGCGGAGGTTTCCCGCTCGAGCCGCTCGAAGAAGGACATCGGCATTGCCTCAGGTCTGTTGATCGATGAAGGCGTGGTGGGTTTCGCGCAGCACTGCGCGGCGGGGTCGACCGTTGCCGGTCAGCTCGCCCCGGCCGGGATCGAACGGGGCCGAGCCGCGCCAGCGGCCGACGCGGGCGTAGGCCGGCAGGCTGTCGTTGGCGCGGGCCACGGCGGCCTGGAGGGCGGCGGGCGGGATATCGGCCCGCGAGGGGACAAGCACCGCGCAGAGTTCCGCCGCGCCTTCGCCGAAGACCGCCGCCTGGGCGATCTCGGGCTGCGCGAGGAGTTCGCTCTCCACCCACTCCGGAGCCACGTTGCGGCCGAAGGCGGTGATGATCAGGTTCGATTTGCGGCCCGTGATCGACAGGAAGCCGTCGGCGTCGATCGCGCCGAGGTCGCCGGTGGCGAGCGCCCCGGTGTGCGGCGGCCCGCCCACATAGCCCAGGAAGGGCGCCGGGCCGATCAGCACCTCGCCATCCGCCGCGAGACTGACCGATAGATGTGGCAGGACGCGGCCGACTGCGCCCGGCCGGTCCGCATGCGGCGTATTCAGCGCGACCACCGATGCGCACTCGCTGAGGCCATAGCCCTCGAAGGCCGGAAGGCCGACGGCCCGCGCCTCGAGGATGAGCTGTCGCGCGACCTTGGCGCCGCCCACGGCGACGAGCTTCAGGGCCGGCAGCCGCCGCCCGGTGATCGCCAGGCATGCCGTCAGCGCGCGCAGCAGTTCCGGCACGAGGATCAGGCTGTTGGCGCCCGCGTCCCCGACTACCTCGGCGAGGCGGGCGATATCGGGGCGCAGGCCGTCGGCGAAGCCCAAGTCGGCCAGCCCCCGCGCCTCGTAGCAGCCGCCCGCCAGGAGGGTCGGATAGAGGCCGGCGACATTCTCGAGCAGCACGCCCAGCGGCAGCACCGCCAGGTGCCGGCCCGCAAACTCGCGTCCGATCACCTCGACCAGCGAGGCGGCCACGGCCTCCATCTGCGCCAGCGAGAGACAGACCCCCTTGGGCGCGCCGGTGGAGCCGGAAGTGTAGGTCACCTTGGCCGTGCCGGGGTGCAGCGTGCGCGGCGGCAGGGCCAGGTCGTCCGCTGCGATGGCCGAGCCCGCCACGGCGAGGATGGGGGATGTCGCCGTGGCGGGGGGCCGCACCAGCAGGCATGCGCCTGCGTCGGTGAGGGCGTGCATGCGCTGTTCGGGCGTGAAGAAGGGCGGCAGGGGCACGCTGGGCCGGCCCAGCGCCATCAGCGCCAGGTCGACGACGACCCAGGCCGGGCCGTTGTCGAGCGCGACGCCGACCGGGGCGCCCGGAGCCGATCCGCGGAGCCGTTCACGCAGCCAGACCTCGGTCCGCGCGATCTCCTGCCCGAGTTCGACCCAAGTGAATTGGACGCCCTCGCCCACGAGGGCTGCGGCGTCGGGGGATGTCCGGGCGTGGTCGGCGATCGCCGACAGAACCCGGCTCACGGGGCCACCGCCCGCAGGCGTCGGATCGCGCGGGCCGTCGACCGGGCGCGCAGGCGTTCGCGAAGCTGTGGCAGGGCGCTGGAAACCCCGATCTCGCCGGCGAACACCCGCGGCGCGTTGTCATAGTAGCTGCCCCAGTCGTGGGCGCCTTCGCCCAGGCGGGCCGGGTCAGCGTCGCCCAGGGGGCGCAGGCCGAAGCCCGCCCGGCCCAGCAGGCGCTGCAGATCCGGCCGGGCGGTGGCGACGGCGAAGCGTCGGCCGCAGACTGAAGCCAGCCAGGTCGCCAGTGCATTGAACAGCTGCAGCGAGGCGGCGGGGGAATCGGACGCCAGCGACCCGATCTCCACGATGCTCTCGCGCGCCACGGGGCGACCGAACGCGTCGGCGACAGCCTGTTCGACCGGACTGTCCAGATAGCGCTCGAGGAACAGAGGATCGGCCTCGGCGAACCGCACGCCGGCGGCGGCCAGCACCGTTCCATCGGGCGCGCGCAGACCCGTCACCAGGGGATAGTGGCGCGGGACGCGGGCCCTGAAGGCCCGCTCGAAACGCGCTTCGATGAAGCGCTCGAAGTCCGGCCTCTGCGGATGGGAGGCATTGGCGACCACCATCTGCGCCCTGACCTGCAGAGGCGGCTGGACGGGCGGCGGCAGCTCGGTGTTACGCAACGGTTCGCTCAAGTCTGGCCTCCAGGCGTCGGCCCCCGATGAGCTGACGACGCCGCGGATGGACCTCCTCAATCGCCGCTGAATCTTTTTTCCGGGGCGCGGCGAAGGGGTCGATTGCGCAGGCGGCGCAAATACCGGAACAGTCGGACTTCGTTGGAACCGGGACGCCTTGCGACCACATGGCCGATCCGCCGCCGCTGATCGCCGCCTACCTGCGAAAGCGGCCGGACCTTGTGCGGTTCTTCACCCTGCGCACCGGTTCGGCGGCCATGGCGGAGGATGTGGTCCAGGATCTGTTCCTCAAGATCCGCGACATGGAGCCTCCGGAAAACCTCCGCAGCGCCGACGCCTTCCTCTATCGCGTCGGGTCCAACCTGATGCTGGACCGGGCGAAGCAGCAGCGGCGACAGGCCGCCCGCGATGACGCCTGGAACCGTGAGAGCGTCGGTGAAGGCGCCGAGCCGGCTGCGCCCGACCCGCCCGCCGACGAGGCGGTGGCCTCGCGCCAGCGACTGCAGAGGCTGTTGGACGGTGTCGAGCGCCTGCCGCCGCAGGTGGCCGCCGCGTTCCGGCTGCACAAGTTCGACGGGCTCAGCCACGCCGAGGTGGCCCAGCGCCTGGGCGTCTCCCGCAGCTCGGTGGAGAAGTACATCATGACCGCGCTGCGCACGCTGATGGCCGAGGTCGAACGATGATTTGCGGACCTGACCGCGCGGCGGCGTCTATGGCTGAGGAGACCTTCGTCACGCCATGAGCGCGCCATCCGACAACCTGCCGTCCGACACCCCGCCGCTTGGGGAGACCGTGCGCGACCGTGCGGTGGCGTGGCATGTCCGGCTGTCGTCCGACGAAGCCGACGGCGACGACTGGCTGGCCTTCGAGGCCTGGCTGGCGGAATCTCCTGAGCATCTGGCGGCCTACGAGGCCGTAGAGCAGGTCTGGTCCGACCTGGACCAGGTGACGCCCGCGCCAACGGTGGTGACCCTGAAGCCGCGCGCGGCACGGCGTCCGCTGCCCTGGCTGGGCGCGATCGCCGCCAGCCTGATCGCGGTGATCTTCCTCGGCGCCATGCTCTGGACGAGCATGCCCCGCACCCAGACTTTCGAGACCGCGGCCGGCCAGCGGCAGGTCTTCGCGCTGTCGGATGGAAGCCACATCACGCTGAATGGCGGATCGCGGCTGACCGCGCGGCTTGGGCGCAGCGAGCGGCGGGTGGTCATGGCCGACGCCGCCGAAGCGGTGTTCGACGTGGCGAAGGACCCGGGCCGCCCCTTCCTGATCCAGGCGGGCGACCGCGAGATCCGGGTGGTGGGCACCGAGTTCAACGTCCTGCGGCACGGCGGCGTCGTGCGCGTCACGGTCCGTCGGGGCGTCGTCGAGGTGCGACCCGCTGCGGCGCCGCAGGCGCAGCCGCTCGCCCGCCTGACGGCGGGGCAGGCGCTTTCGCACCGCGAGGGTGGACGCGGCGATCTGGTGACGGCGGCCGATCCCGACGCCGTGCTGGCCTGGACCGAGGGCCGCCTGGTCTTCCGCGGCGAGCCGCTTGGAGACGTGGTCGCAACCCTGAATCGCTATGTCGCGACGCCCATCACCGTGGCGCCTGACGCCGCCGGCCTTCCCGTCACCGCGACCCTCGCCGTCGGCAGTGAGGATGCGATGCTGCGGGCCCTTTCTGCGTTCCTGCCCGTGCAGGCCGAACGGCTTCCCGATAGTGTCCGATTGAGCCTGCGTCGCCAGGCGCGCTGAGTCGGCTGCCCGCATGCAAAGTCGCCGCCGGACCCTGGGCCTGGCCGGAGTTCTTGTCGCCCTTGGAACCGTGCCGGAAACCGCCCTGGCGCGAGAGACCGCCCTGTCGATCGCCATTCCGGAGCAGCCCCGCCAGGGGGCCTTGATGGCGCTCGCCCGGCAGGCCGGTGTTTCCATGGGCTTCGCGCCCGGCGCGCGCTGTGGTGGGCGGGCCGCCGTCGCCGGCCGCATGGATCTGGACCAGGCGCTGGCGCGACTGCTGGACGGCTCGGACTGTGTCGCCTTCCGGCCGGACCCGCGAACCGTGGTCATCCGCGCCCGTCCATCTTCGCGCGCGCAACGGCCGGCCGAGCCGCCGCCGCAGGCGCCGACCGAGGTGGGCGAGGTGGTGGTCACGGCCGACAAGACCGAGACTCTGCTGTCGGCCTCGCCCTACGGCCTGACGGCGACTTCGGGAGCCGAGCTGGAGCGGCGTGGGGTCGCCGACGTGCGCGACCTGACGCTGCTGGCGGCGGGTGTGACTGTCACCAATCTGGGACCGGGGCGGGACAAGGTCCTGCTGCGGGGTCTCTCCGATGGGCCGCTGACCGGACACACGCAGTCGACGGTCGGTCTGTATCTCGGGGACCTTCGGCTTACCTACAATGCGCCGAACCCCGACCTGCCGCTGATCGATCTGGCCCGCGTCGAGGTGTTGCGAGGCCCCCAGGGATCTCTTTATGGCGCCGGCTCGATCGGCGGCATCCTGCAACTGGTCCCGAGGGCGCCTGATACGGCGCTGGTGTCGGGGCGGATGACGCTGGGCGCCTCGGTCACGGCCCATGGCGCGCCATCCGGGCTGGCCGAGGGCGTCTGGAATCTGCCGCTCGCGGGTGGCCGAGGCGCCGCGCGCGCCGTCGCCTGGTACGAGGTCGTCGGCGGTTACCTCGACAATCCCCGACAGGGACGCACCGACGTGGATCGTTCGACGCGGCGGGGCCTGCGCGTCTCGGGTCTTTGGCGCGCCCAGGACGACCTGGTCCTGGAGGCGACCCTTGTGGATCAGGCGATCACCACCCGCGACGCCCACTACGTCAACGCCGCCGACGGCCCCCGGGTGCGGACGACCACGGTCGCCGAGCCCCATGACAACGACTTCCTGGCCGTGTTCGCCACGGCGCGCTGGTCGCCGGGCTGGGGCGAGCTCACGGCCAGCATCGGCGCCCTCGATCATGAGGTCGGCACGGTCTACGACGCCACCCGGGCCCCGCCGACCCTCGTGGCGGCCGGCGGTCGTCCGTCGACCTTCGAAGACGGCAACGAGATCCGGAGTCTGGTGACCGAGGTCCGCGTCTCGTCGTCGAATGGGCGGCGCCTGCGGCTGACCGCCGGCGTCTTCAACGCGATCGGCGACCAGCGCCTCGACAGCGAGGTTCGTCCGGCCGACCCCGCGCCAGCGTATGCGGAGGTGCGTCGCGACCGCTTGCGGGAAGGCGCGGCCTTCGGCGAGGTTTCCTACGACGTCGCCCGTGACGTGACTCTGACCGTCGGGGGGCGTCTGTACGCCGCCCGCCTGCGCACACGCTCCGACATAACTCTCGGCGTCCCGATCCGCGGCTTTACCGGCGTGTCGCACGACACGGGCTTCGCCCCGAAGCTGCTGGCGGCCTATCGACCGGCGCCCGGCCTGACCCTGTATGTGCTGGCGGCGGAGGGCTATCGGACGGCCGGGTTCAACACCAGCGGGGAGGCCCTGCAGGTGTTCGGTTCAAGCCTTGGCGACACCCAGCCGCTGCGGCGCTACGTCGGCGATGAGCTTTGGAGCTACGAAGCCGGCCTGCGTTGGCGTCGGGACGGCCTGGCGGTGCGCGCCGCCGCGTTCCAGGCCGACTGGACCGACATCCAGGCCGATCTCGTCCTGCCCTCGGGACTGCCCTTCACCGCCAACCTTGGCGACGGTCGCAGTCGAGGTGTCGAGATCGAAGGCAGCTTCGAGCGTGGCCGGCTGTCGCTAGCGGGAAACCTGGTCTGGCAGGACCCTGACCTGCTGCGCCCGGCCCCAGGGTCGCCGGGACGCTCCGGCGCCGGCCTGCCCGGCGTGCCCGACCTCACCTTCGCAGCGTCGGCGACCTATCGCGTGGCCCTCGCCGGCGACCGCGACCTCGATATGGCCGCCAGCTATGCCTACACGGGACGCTCGCGGCTCAACATGGACACGCGGAACGCTGCGGCCATGGGAGGCTATGGCGAGCTGCGTCTTTCCGCGACAGTGCGCTCCGGCGACTACAGCCTTCGGCTGGCGCTGGACAACGTCCTCGGCAGCCGCGGCGACACCCTGGCGTTCGGTAATCCGTTCACCCTCCGGCTCCAGGCCCAGGCGACGCCTCTACGTCCCCGCACCCTCGCCCTGCGGATCGCCCGCGACTTCTGATCGGGACGCCGCGGCCGGGAGGACGCGGCGGTCTCGAACGCCCGATCGGCTTGGGGCTATGCCGCCGCTGCGATACGGTCGCGCAACTCGTCGGCCGTGACGATGCTGATGCTCCCGCCGTCGGCGGCGAGGGCCTCGGCCTTGAGGAAGTCTGCGCTGACGCGGACGCCCGAGGAGAAAGGCCGGTCGCCTGCGATGACCAGCAGCGTGGTGGTGCGGCCGACGCCAGCCATGACGCGACCGCCCGCGGCGGCGATGCGGGCGGGTAGATCGGTATCGTGCGGCGAGGCGATGATCGCGACCTTCTCGCCGGCGAGGGGCCCTTCGGCGGCCGGCCGGGGGCGGGGCTTTCGACTCCCCCGCGAGGTCTGGCCCCGCCAGGGCGCGGCCAGGTAGCCAGCGAGGTCGAGGCCGGTCGTCTCCATGGCGCGCACAACCACCCAGCCGGCGACCCTGGCGTCGCTCAGGGCGTCATGGTGCTTGTGCTCGAGGTCGAGATGGCTGGCCAGCGCGTTCAGGCGGTGGGTCGGCAGGTCGGGCCAGGCGTGACGGGCGACCTTCACGCTGTCGAGCCAGCGGCTGCGGATCATTGGCAGGCCGGCGATCCGGCAGGCGGCCGAGAGTGCGCCCTGGTCGAAGTTGGAGTGGGCCACGGTGACGCGGCCGCCCAGGTGTTCGAGCAGCGTGCCGTAGAGGCGCGGGAAGCTGGGCTGGTCGGCCACGTGCTGCGGCCCGATCCCGTGCAGCCGCGTGCTGAACGGGCTGAAGGCGTCTTGCGGATTGACCAGGGTCTCGTAGGCGAACACTTCGCGACCGCCCGCGAAGCCGACGATGCCGATCTGGCAGATGCTGGAGGCCCGATGGCAGGCGGTCTCGACGTCGATGACCACGAAGTCGGGCGCCGCGGCCGCAGGGGAAAACGGCAGCGGCCCGTCGCGCGGCTCGACCAGGGGGTCGAGTGCGGACGCCGGCTTGAGCCCGTACTGTCTGGCCAGGTCCTGCAGAATCGGCGCGGTCATCGCCCGTGAGTGTGGCGACGGCGGGCGGCGAGGCCAAGGGGCGTGCGGCGGCAGGCCGGTTCCGCACAGGGCGGCGACGTCCTGAAATCTTGGAGACATGTAGGGGCGCGAGCTACGTTGGCGCTCGAGAGCATGAGGGGGAAACATGGCGGGGCTTCTAAAGGCCGGGCTGTTGGCCGGGGCGTTGGCGGCGGCCGTGGCCGCGGGATCGCCGGCGGTCGCGGCCAAGGCCGTGGACGCCAAGGCGTCGTCTTTGGTGATGGGCGACGCCGCGGCGCTGGGGTTCGATCCGGCTAAGCTGGATGTGGCGCGACAGGCGCTGAAGGCTGACGTCGCCAGCGGCAAGATCGCCGGCGCGTACCTCCTGGTGGGCCGCAAAGGGAAGGTGGCGTTCCAGGAGGGCTTCGGCGTGCAGGGGCCGGGCCAGACGAAGACGCCCGACGCCGAGACCATCTGGCGGATCTTCTCGATGACCAAGCCGATCGTGTCGGTCGTGGCCATGACCCTGGTGGAAGAGGGCAAGCTGGACATCGACGCGCCGGTCTCGAAGTACCTGCCGGAATACAAGGATCTGAAGGTGTGGCAGGCCGACGGGACCAGCGTCCCGGCGACCCGGCCGATGCTGGTGCGCCACCTGATGAGCCACACGTCGGGCCTGATCTACGGCTTCATCCAGCCGAACGCGCCGATCGCCAAGGCCTGGGCCGCGGGCGGCGAGAACCGCAATGACGTGAACAATCGCGAGTACGCCAGGCTGATCGCGGCGCTGCCGCTGAAGGCCGAGCCGGGGACCGCGTGGAACTATTCGCGCTCGACCGACGTGCTGGGCGCGGTGGTGGAGGTGGCGGGCGGCAAGCCGCTGGACGCCCTGGTTCGGGAGCGGGTGACGGGCCCGCTGGGCATGACCGACACGGGCTTCTTCCAGCCGGCGTCCAAGGCGGCGCGGTTCGCCGAGCCGAAGACGGCCGTCCCCTTCATGTACTACGACTACACCAAGCCGCCGGTGATGCAGTCAGCGGGCGGCGGGCTCTCGTCGACGGCGGAGGACTATCTGCGCTTCGCGCTGATGCTGGCCGGCGACGGCGAGTACAAGGGCGTGCGGATCCTGAAGAAGGAGACGCTGATGCGCATGCGCCAGGACGAGACGACGCCCGAGATCCGCCGCGCCGGCGTGTTCTTCCCCGGCCCGGGGATGGGCTTCGGTCTCGGGTTCAGCCTGGTCAACGACGACAAGCTGCAGCGGCCGGGGAACGGGACGTTCTCGTGGTGGGGCATCGCCGGGACCGAGTTCTGGGTCGACCCGAAGAACGAGACCTTCATGATCTTCATGATCCAGGCCCGCGAACTCGCGCAGGAGTATCAGCGGAAGAACCGCGCCTGGATCTACGACGCGTTGGTGAAGTAGGGGCCGAGCCGGCGCTCCCCTTCCGGGGGAGCGTTTGGTGATAGGCTGGGCGCATGTCGTCCCCCGAGCCGCCCATCGCGTACATCGCGCGCACCCATGCCTGGTACGGGGCGCTGGGCTATCCGCCCTACCGCTATGCGGCCTACGAGGAGACGCCCTTCGCGCCCTTGGGGCGAAGCCTGGCCGATGCGCGGGTGGCGCTGCTGACGACGGCGGCGCCTTATCGGCCCGAGCTGGGCGACCAGGGGCCGGGGGCGGCCTACAACGCGGCGGCCAAGTTCTATGACGTGTGGTCGGGGGACGTGAACGTCGCGCACGACCTGCGGGTCAGCCACGTGGCGGTGGACCAGGCGCACCTTTCCGACGACCAGAACTGCTGGTTCCCGTTGCCCGCGTTGCAGAGGGCGGCGGCGGCCGGACGGATCGGCGGGGTGGCGGCGCGCTTTCACGGCGTGCCCACCAACCGCAGCCAGCGGCACACCCTGGAGGTCGACGCGCCGCAGGTGCTGGCCCGGGTCCGGGAGGACGGCGCGGACGCGGCCGTTCTGGTGGCCAACTGTCCCGTCTGCCACCAGTCGATGACCTTGGTGGCGCGGACCTTGGAGGCGGCGGGCGTCGCCACCGTGGTGGTGGGCGCGGCGAGGGACGTCGTGGAGCACGTGGGCGCGCCCCGGTTCCTGTTCTCGGATATGCCGCTGGGCAACGCCGCAGGATTGCCGCGTGACGCCGGCTCGCAGGACCTGGTGATCGAGATGGCGCTGGCGCTCCTGGCGAGCGCGACGGCGCCGCGGACGACCGTGCAGACGCCGCTGACGTGGCCGGTCGCGGGCTGGAAGCGGGACTACATGAACCTGGACGTTCTGACGCCGGAGGAGATCGCGCGGCGGCGCGCCGAGAACGAGGCGAACCGGGCGGTCGCGGCGGGGCTGCGCGGGTAGAGCCGAAGGGCGTCTCGGACCTCCGCGACTGGGTCTTTCAATGTTGAAGGAGTAAGGCGCTAACTCTCGAAAAGGGTGGCGATGTCATCGATCGCCTCGGGCGGGATGGCGTTGTGGCGCGGGTCCATGACGACCGACTGGCCCAGGTAGGCCCAATAGAGGAACGCGGCGCGGGGGGCGGCGCGGTCGGCGGGGACGCCGGCGTCGGTGAGCAGGGTCTCGACCCGGGCCAGGCGGCGACTGTCGACCTCGGCGAGGGCGGCGGCGACCTGCGGGTCTTCGGCGGCCCAGGCGCGGACGGCGCGCTCGAGGCTGCGGCCCGGGCGCATGGTGCGCTGGAGCAGCCGCTGCAAGCCGCCAGCGCCGGCGGCGCGAGCGTCGAGGTCGTGGATCACCTGATCGGTCGTGGCCTTCCGCCAGGCGGCCAGTAGCTGCGTGCGGAAGTCGTCGATGTCGGCGAAGTGCCAGTAGAAGCTGCCGCGCGAGACGCCCAGGCCCGCGGCCATAGCGCCCACCTTCAGCCCGTTGTGCCCCTCGCCCGCCAGCGTGAGAAGGCCGTGGCGCAACCACGCGTTTCGGGAGAGCCGCTTTGGGGTCATCGAACAAACCATACACGAGTGTATTGACTCGCCAAGCGCCATCACCATACATGTGTGTATGGTGATGCAGATTCAGGACTGGGCCCTCCTCTGGGCCGGGGTTATCGGCGGCGGCGTGGCGGTGGTCCACGGCGTGCTGACCCAGAAGCTGATGGTGGCGCCGGTGACCGCGCAGACGCGGCTGTCGCCGGTGATCCGGCGGCTGACGGCGGCGCTGCTGCAGTACTCCACGTTCAACTGGCTGCTGGGCGGGGCAGCCCTGGTGGTGGTGGCCGTCACGGCGGTAGCGCCGCAGGCCAAGCTGGCGGTGGGCCTGCTGGTCGGATCGTCGTATCTGTTCGCCGTGGTCGGCAACTTCTGGGGCACGCGCGGCCGCCATCCGGGTTGGGCGCTCTATGCGGTCAGCCTGGGCCTGATTGTCTTTGGCCTCTGGGGGAACATCGCATGACCTTGCCTGCGATCGACGGCTGGCGCGCCTATATGGAGAGTCATGACACCAAGGCGCTCTGGGCGCTGCTGGATGAAGACGCGGTCTTCGAGAGCCCGGTGGTGCATACGCCGCAGCGCGGGCGCGAGATCACGTTCAAGTATCTGGTCGGGGCGCTGTCGGTGCTCGGGGGCGAGGGCTTCCGCTACACCCGTGAATGGGCGAACGATTCCGGCGTGGTGCTGGAGTTCGAGACAGAGATTCAGGGGATCACGATCAACGGCGTCGACCTGATCGAATGCACGCCGGACGGCCAGCGGATCTCCCACTTCAAGGTGATGATCCGGCCGCTGAAGGCCATCAATCTGCTGCACCGGTTGATGGGTGAGCAACTGGCCAAGGCCTGAACCCGGTCCTAGGCTCCGGCCATGGAACTGGGTCCACAGACGCGGGCGCTGCAGGCGCGGCTGGAGGCGCTGCCGGGGGCGGTGGGCGAGCCGATGACCGCCTCGCGCGGCCGCGAGCCGCTGGTGATTCTCTACAAGGTGATGGGCAAGATGTTCGCGATCCTGGCGGCGCGCGGGCCCCAGAACGTGATCGTCAAATGCGATCCCCACCTCGCCGAGATCCTGCGCGAGCAGTACGCGGGCGTCGGCCACCGCTCGCACCTGGACCGGCGGTTCTGGATCAGCATCGACCTGGACAGCGACGTGCCGGCCGATGAGATCCTGCGGCTGGCTGAGGCCAGCTACCGGCTCATCTGTGACGGGCTGACGAGGAAGCAGAAGGCCGAGTTGGCGGCGCTGGGCTGAGCGCACGCCTCAGGGATTGCGACGCATCGAGGAGTCGCCCCGCCGGGACTGTTCGTTGAGCAGGCCCAGCGTGTGGCGGGCGTCTTCCTCGGACAGGCCCACCTGGGGCGCGCCCCCGACGATCGCCGGCTCGCTGGTCCAGATGACGAAGACCGTGAAACCGGACTTGTCCGGGCGGATGGCGTAGCGGTCTCTCTTGCGTTCGTCAGGCATCGCGGCGGACCTTGCCCCATCCGCGTCGGCCCTGCCAAGCCGCCCGTGGCGTCAACCCGGTCAGGTCAGGGCTTCGAGGGGCGCGGTTTCGCCACGCAAGCGCACGGCGTCGCGGGCCGGCGGCGCGCCGAAATGGCGCGCATATTCGCGGCTGAACTGCGAGGCGCTTTCATAGCCCACGGCGTAGCCGGCGCGGCTGACGTCGCGACTTGCGATCAGCAGGCTGCGGGCGTGCTGGAGGCGGAGCGTCTTCTGGAACTGCAGCGGGCTCATGGCCGTGGCCGCCTTGAAGTGGCGGTGGAACGAGGCGGCGCTCATGCCCGCCAGGTCGGCCAGGTCTTCCACGCGCATGGGCCGGTCGAAGTGGGTGCGGATCCACTCGACGGCGCGGCGGACACGGGACAGGCGGCTGTCGCCGGTGGCGATCTGGCGCAGCACAGGGCCCTGCGGCCCCTGGAGCAGGCGGTACAGGATCTCGCGCTCGATCAGCGGCGCCAGGACAGGCAGATCGGCGGGGGTGTCGAGCAGGGCGATCAGCCGGGTCCACGGATCGACGAGGTCGCGGGTGACAGGGCTGACCGCGAACGCCTGGGCCCGGACATCCGGCCGTTCGGGCGGGGCGGGGACGCTGGGCAGGAGCGAGGCCAGCACATCGCGCGACAGGCGCAGGCTGACCGCCAGATAGGGTTGCTCGCGGCTGGCCTCGATGATCCGGCCCGCGGCCGGCAAGTCGAGCGAGGCTATGAAGTAGCCCTGCGGATCGTAGCGCAGCACCTGGTCGCCGATCAGCACCTCCTTGGCGCCCTGAAGCACCAGGCAGACCATCGGCTCATAGACGCCCGACGCCAGGCCTGAAGGCGCCTCGGCCCGATGGATGAACAGGCCTGGCAGCGGGGTCGCATTGCGGGTGGCGGTGGCGTGGCGCAGCGCTGTCGCGCGCAGGGGTTCGAGCAGGTCGGCCATGCTCCGATGATCGGATCGGATGCCTGGATGCGCAAGGGCCGCGCGCGCACGAAGGACATCGGTGAGAGGATCAGGCAACGGTTCGAGGCGATCGGGCGCGCGTCCGCTGGCGGGCGCCGCCAACTTCACGGACAACGGCGCGGCCCTGGCGGCGTCACGATGTGGAGAACCATCATGAGCAAGACCTTCGGACACGACAGCACGACAGACGAGGTGCTGGAGGGCGTCGACCTGACCGGCAAGCGCGTTCTGGTCACCGGCGTGTCGGCGGGCCTGGGCGTCGAGACGGCCCGCGTGTTGGCGGCGCATGGCGCGCAGGTGACCGGCGCGGCCCGCGACCTGAACAAGGCGAAGGCGGCGACCGCAGGCATTCCCGGCCTCGAGCTGATCGAACTGGACCTGGCGTCGCTGGCCAGCGCCCGGGCGGCGGCCGACAGGCTGGTCGCGGCGGGCAAGCCGTTCGATCTGGTCATCGCCAACGCCGGCGTCATGGCCACTCCCTTCGGCAAGACGGTCGATGGCTTCGAGACCCAGTTCGGAACCAACCACCTGGGCCACTTCGTGTTCGTGAACCGGATCGCCTCGCTGTTCGCGCCAGGCTCGCGGCTGGTGAATCTCTCCTCGGCCGGCCACCGATTCTCGGACATCGACCTGGACGACCCGAACTTCGACCGCACGCCCTATGCCGAGTTCATCGCCTACGGCCGCTCGAAGACTGCCAACGTGCTGTTCGCGGTGGAGTTCGATCGGCGCAACAGGGACCGCGGTGTCCGTGCGACCGCTGTGCATCCTGGGGGCATACAGACCGAGCTTGGCCGCTACATGACCGAAGAGGTGCGCCAGCAGATGTTGACCGCCGCGACCCAAGCGACGCCGGCCGGCGGGGCCCCGGCGTTCCGCTGGAAGACCATCCCGCAGGGGGCCTCGACCTCGGTGTGGGCAGGCGTGGTGGCCCCGGCCGAGGCTGTGGGCGGCCGCTACTGCGAGGACTGCCACGTGGCCGAGGTGGTCGATGACGACAGCCTGCGCGGCGGCGTCCGCCCGTATGCTATCGACGCAGAGCGCGCCAAGGCGCTCTGGGCCAGGAGCGAGGAGATGGTGGGCGAGGTCTTCTAGGCGCGAAATACGGCATCCCCTTCTCCCGGTCCGAGAGAAGGGGGCGTCCTTAGCGGACGCCGTGGATCTGGGCGGATTCTTCGGCGAGGCTCTTGATCTCGCGGATGGCCTCCTCGGCCTGGCGTTCGAGGACCCGCGCCTCGCTGGCCACGTAGGGGCCGGTCGTGAAGTCGAGCCGGGTCATCCGGCCGTTCTGGGTGATCTCGAAGGTGTCGCAGAACGAGCGCCCTTCGGGCGCCACGGCGCCCTCGGTGTACTCGAACTTCAGCAGTTTCTCGGGGCGGATCGCGGTGACGGCGCCCCGGGCGCGCGTGCGGCCATCAGCCTCCTTCCACGTGACTTCGTCGCCTTCGCGCCAGGACGTGCGGATGTGCAGGCCGTCCTGGTAGGCGGCCGCCCACTCGCGAATCAACTCGGGCGTGGTCAGAACCCGCCAGACCTCGCCGGGCGGCGCATCGATATCGAGGGTGTGCTTCAGAGTCGTCATGGGCGTGCTCAACTCGATAACCAATCTTCTATGGAACGACGAAGTTCCCGAGTTTGGATGCACCCTGCCAAACGCGGAGGTTGAGCCGAACCAAGGTCTCTTGGGAGTTCCACCCGATCGGACTGCAGCGCGATTCAACCCGCAGGAGGTAGCCTGCCCTATGGCGGCGAAATCGTGTCGCCGCCAAATTGTCGCACCTGCAACATGTCTCGATACAAATTGAGATTGATTCTCAGAAGCAGTCGCAATAAGAGCGCAGCCGGATCAGCTAGGAGATCGGCCCCTCATGCGCCCTGCCCTGTTCGGCTTCGCCTCGGCGTTCGTGCTCGCTGCCATGCCGGCCCTTGCAGACGAGGAGGGCGAGGCCGCCTCGGTCGACCCTGTGACCGTGCTGGGCGCCCGCACCGAGAAGCCCCAGAGCGAGGTCCCGGCGACGGTCAGCGTGATCTCTGCCGAGGACCTGGAAGACCGGCTGGCGGCCGACATCCGCGACGTTGTGAAGCTGGAGCCCGGCGTCTCGGCCCGGTCCAGCCCGACGCGGTTCGGAGCGGCGCTGGGCGCGACAGGCCGCGACGGCAACGCCGGGTTCAACATCCGCGGCCTGGAAGGCAATCGGGTGCTGATCCAGGTCGACGGCGTGCGTGTGCCCGACGGGTTCACGTTCGGCGCGCAGGCGGCGGGTCGCGGCGACTATCAGGACCTCGACCTGATGAAGTCGGTGGAGATTCTACGGGGTCCCGCCTCGGCGCTCTATGGCAGCGACGGTGTCGCCGGCGCGGTCAGCTTCACCACCAAGGATCCGGCCGACTTCCTCGAGGGGCCCGCCAGCTTCGGGGGCCGGGTGCGCGGCGTCTACGGTTCGGCCGACGGCAGCGTCGGCGGCGCGACGGTGTTGGCCGGACGCCGGGGGCAGGTCTCGGCGATGATCGCCTACACCTACCGCGAAGGCCACGAGACCGAGACGCAAGGCCGCAACAGTTCGGCCGACACCGACCGCACGAAGGCCAACCCACAGGACGTCCTGACCCGCTCGGTGCTGGGCAAGGTGGTCTATGAGCCCTCGGACAACAATCGCATCCGGTTGAGCGCCGAGCACTTCGATCGCGATATCAAGACGACGGTGCTGAGCGGGATCGCCAAGCCGCCGCTGGCCGCGACCAGCGTGCTGGCGCTGAAGGCGGCCGACGACATCTCGCGCCGACGTGTGACCCTGGACCAGCGCCTGACCTTGGAGGGCAGCTCCGTCGACCGCATCCTGTGGTCGGCCTACTGGCAGGACTCGAAGTCGGTGCAGTTCACCGGCGAGGACCGCAATGTCTCGGCAGACCGCACCCGGCTGAACACCTTCAATAACCGCGTCTATGGCGTGGCCGCGCAGCTGGAGAGCAGGTTCGCGCTGGGCGGTGTGGAACACCGGTTGATCTACGGCGTCGACGCCTCGAAGACCCGCCAGACGGGCGTGCGAGACGGGACTGTCCCGCCAGCCGGCGAGCTGTTCCCGACCCGGGCCTTCCCGCTCACCGACTATACGCTGGTGGGCGCGTTCGTGCAGGACGAGATCGCCTTCGCCGACGGCCGGCTGATGATCTACCCCGCCATCCGCTACGACCACTACGATCTGAACCCGGAGACCGACCCGCTGCTGCCGAACTTCGCGCCGGCCGACTCATCGGACGGTCGGGTCTCGCCGAAGCTGGGCGTTGTGTTCAAGCCGACCGAACGGACGCGGCTGTTCGCCAACTATGCCTGGGGTTTCAAGGCGCCGGCGCCGGCCCAGGTGAACAACGTCTTCGCCAACCCGATCCAGAACTACCTCTCGCTGCCCAATCCGGACCTGAAGCCGGAGACCAGCGAGGCGTTCGAACTGGGGGCCCGATGGGTGTCTCCGATGTGGTCGGTCGAGGTTACGGGGTTCTCAGGCGAGTACAGAGACTTCATCGAGCAGCTGCAGGTGGCGGGGGCCTTCACGCCCGCCAACCCTGGCGTCTTCCAGTACGTGAACTTCAGCAAGGTGAAGATCCACGGGATCGAGGGCCGCGCGCGACTGCGGCTGGAGAACGGCCTGGGCGCCTTCCTGGGCGCCTCATACGCCAAGGGCGACAGCTACAATCCGAACAAGGCCCCGCTGGACTCGGTCGACCCCGTAAAGGTCACCGCCGGCGTCAGCTATCGCGACGCCGAAGGACGGTTCGGCGGCGAACTGACCGTGGTGCGCACCGAGCGCAAGGACGCCGATCGCGTGGCGGTGACCTGCACGCCGACCTGCTTCCGCCCGACCGCCTCGACCGTGGTCGACGTCACCGCCTTCTGGCGTGTGGTCGACGGCCTGACCGCGCGGGCCGGCGTCTTCAATCTCGGCGACGCGAAATACGCCTACTGGAACGACGCGCGGGGCCTTTCGTCGACGGCAGCCAGCCGCGACGCCTACACCCAGCCCGGGCGCAACGTCTCGCTCTCGCTCACCTACGACTTCTGACGGAGGACACGTCTATGATGATGCGCCGAACCTGCCTCAGCTTCGCCATTGCGATCACCACCGCCGCACCCGCTCTGGCCGCCGGCAGGCCGCCCGAGCAGGACCGGCAGTCGATCCTGGCGATGGCCGGCGACTACAAGGTGCGCTTCGATATGCGCGAGACGGCGGCGTTCGTGCCCGACTACAAGCCGCTGGAGCCGAAGAGGAGCGGCGGCCACGAGGTGGTGCGCGTGGTCGAGGATCGCGGTGACTTCATCAGCCTCCAGCACATGCTGGTCATCGAGGGCGAGGACAGGAAGCCCGTCATCGTCAAGCACTGGCGTCAGGACTGGACGTACGAGCCGGCAAAGGTGGTGGTCTATGAGAGCGCCGGACGCTGGATCCAGAAGGCCGTGCCGGCGGGCCAACGCAAAGGCGCCTGGTCCCAGACGGTATGGCAGACCGACGACTCGCCCCGCTACGGCGGCGTCGGCAAATGGGCGTACGATCACGGTGTGGCCCGTTGGCAGAGCGACCAGACCCTGCGCCCCCTGGCCCGGCGCGACGCCGTGCGCCACCCCGTCTACACTTGGTACGTCGGGGTGAATCGCCATGCCCTGACGCCAAGCGGTTGGGTTCACGAGCAGGACAACGCGAAGGTGGGCGTGCGCGATGGCAAGCCGGTGACCTACGTGCACGAGGTGGTGATCAACACCTACGAGCGGTTCAACGCCTACAACGTGGCCGCCGCGGACGACTATTGGGCCAAGACCAAGGGCTACTGGGCCGACGTGCGGGGCGCCTGGGACCAGGCGATCGCCAAGGGCGGTGGCGTGCGGGTGACCGAGGAGGCTCAGTCCGGATCGGTGACGGGTCCGAAGCTCATGGGCCTGGCCGACGAGATCGCCGACGGCCGGATCGACGCGACCCGAGCCTCGGCCGAGGCCCGGGCTCTGATCTCCGGCGCCGAAAAGGCGCGGCCGCTGGCTGCGATGGAGTAGCCCGCTAGCTCCAGGGTCCGGGGCGGCGGGAGCCCGTCAGGGGCACGGCGCTGCGGCGCGCCCGGCTCACCGCCGGCCGCTCGCCCATCTTCAACAACGCGCGGACGCGGTTCTCGGTGGCCGGGTGGGTCGAGAACAGGTTGTCCGTGCCGCTGCCGGCCAGCGGGTTGATGATGAACATGTGGGCCGTGGCCGGATTGCGCTCGGCGTCGGCATTGAAGTAGCCGCCGCGGGCGTAGGCGTCGATCTTCTGCAGGGCCGAGGCCAGCGCCTGGGGATCGCCCGCCATCTCGGCGCCTTCGCGGTCGGCCTCGTACTCGCGGCCGCGGCTGATGGCCATCTGCACAAGGGCCGCCGCCATCGGCGCCACGATCATCATCACCAGCATGCCCAGAATGCCGGTGGGGCGGCCTTCCTCGTCGCGGCCGCCGAACAGGAACGCGAAGTTGGCCAGCATGCCGATCGCGCCGGCGATGGTGGCGGTGATGGTCATGGTCAGAGTGTCGCGATGCTTCACGTGCGCCAGTTCGTGGGCCATCACGCCGCGGATTTCGCGACGGTCCAGCATGCCCAGCAGGCCGCGCGTGGCGGCCACGGCGGCGTGCGCCGGATCGCGGCCGGTGGCGAACGCGTTCGGCTGGTCCTGGTCGATCACATAGACCTTGGGCGCCGGCATGTTGGCGCGGGCCGCCAGCTCCAGCACGTCGTTCACATAGGTGCGGACCAGCGGCTCAGGGTGCGAGGCGTCCACCTCGGTGGCCCGGTACATGGAGAGCACGATCTTGTCGGCGTTCCAGTAGCTGAACATGTTCATGCCGGCCGCCAGCACGAAGGCGATCAACATGCCGGTAGCCCCGCCGATGAGATAGCCGACGCCCAGGAACAGGGCCGTCATGGCCGCGAGCAGGGTGAAGGTGCGAAGGTGGTTCTTCATGGTCCTTGCGAAGTGGTTCTAAACTTAGGCCACCATATGGGATCAGTCGTACGCGTATGGAAGAGCGTACGCGTATGCGGGAGAGAACCAGATGTCCGACGCCGTCGCCGCCACGCTGCAGTCGACCTTGGGCCAGGTGCGGGTGGTCAGCCTGGAGGGCGGCAAGGCGGTTATCGAGTACGAGGTTGGCCCGCAGATGTGCCACTCGGGCGGCGTGGCGCAGGGCGGTTTCGTGTGCGGCTGGATCGATGCGGCCATGGCGCACGCCTCCATCTCGCTGATGCCTGAGATGACCCCGATGTCGCTGGAGCTGAAGGTCAGCTATTTCGCCCCCGCGCGGCCGGGGCGCGTGACCGCCGAGGGCTGGATCGAGCGGCGCGGACGCGCCACCTGCTTCGCCGAGGGCCGGCTGGTGGACCCCGAGGGCAAGGTGCTGGCCAAGGCGAGCTCGACCATCCGCCTGATCCCGCGCGAGGCAGTCGAGGCCGCGGCGAAGAAGGCGCTGGGTTAGGTCTTCCGGAAGAATACCGAGAGGTTGTTGGCGGGCATCGCAAGCCGTTCGGTCAGCCTGAGGCCGCACTCGGAGGCGAGCGCGGCGACCTCTTCCAGGCGGCGCAAACCCCAGGCGGAGTTGCGATCCTTCAGGCTCTGGTCGAAGGCCAGGTTGCTGGGCGCGGTCTCGACGCCGGCCTCCAGGTAGGGACCGTAGAGGTAGAGCAGCCCGCCCGGCGGCAGCACGCGCGCGGCGCCCGCCATCAGGCCCTGTGTCGCCGACCAGGGCGAGATGTGGATCATGTTGATGTTCACGATCGCGTCGGCCTGGGCGACCGGCCAATTGTCCGGGTCGGATGCGTCGAGACGCAGGGGCGGCAGGAGATTCGGGAGAGCGGCGTGATCGCGCCAGGCGGCGATGCTGGCCAGAGCCTCGGCGTCCGGGTCGGTGGGTCGCCACTGCAGGTGGGGCAGGGCGGCGGCGTTGTGGACGGCATGCTCGCCGGCCCCGGCGGCGATCTCCAGCACGAGGCCAAGGGCGGGCAGGCGCGGGGCCAGCACCTCAAGGATCGGCGCGCGATTGCGCGCCGTGGACGGCGAGACCCGGGCGCCAGGGGGTGGGGTGGCGGACATGGGGCCTCCTTAGCTCGCGGGCCCGGGGTTGGGGAGCACGCGCAAAGAATCTGCGGCAAGGATGTCGGCTTGCGAACGCCCCGGTTCGTCGTCCCAGCGAGACGCAAACAGGTTCGAGGGAGACAAGCGATGCGGGTGATGGTGTTCGGGTTCGCCGACGCGGCCAGTGAAGCGGGCGCGCCGCCCTCGCCCGAGGCCTGGGAGGCCATGGACAGATTCATGGAGGATCTGGCCGCGGCCGGCGTCCTGGTGGCCGCGGCCGGTCTCAAGCCGACCCGGCAATCCAAGCGCGTCGCGGTCGACGGCCCGCGGCGCGCCGTCATCGACGGGCCGTTCACCGAGACCAAGGACGTGATCGCCGGCTTCCATATCTGGGAGGTCAAGGACATGGACGAGGCCGTGGAATGGGCCAAGCGCTCGCCCGCCTTGAGCGACACCCCGGCGATGATGGAAATCCGGCCCTTCCTGGAGCCCGAGGACCTGACGGACTTCCTGACGGCGGAAGACCTGGCGAGGCCCCGCGACGGTGAGCGCGGGAAGCTGGGGGTGGCTTAGCGGCCTGGCGAAGACCTGGCCCGGCCACCGGCAAGCGCCGGGCAGTTCGCGCTGGCCTGACGCAAGGGCGAGTGGGCTCAAGTCGCGCAACCTTGCGGATGGACGGGAGATCGGCGTGAACCTTGAACCCAGCGAAGCGGACGAGGCGTTCCGGGCGACCATCCGGGCGTACTTCCAGACCGAGTACCCGCAGGACATCCTGGCCAAGCTCGCCAACGGCCAGACGCTGGACAAGGCCGACCTTGTCGCCTCGGAACGGGCGCTGAGCGCCAAGGGCTGGCTCGCGCCGGGATGGCCGAAGGCCTACGGGGGCACCGGCTGGACCGTGGCCGAACGTTTCATCTTCGACGAGGAGCTGGAACGCGCCGGCGCGCCCAACGTGTCGCCCATGGGGCTGCTGTACGTGGCGCCCGTCATCTACACCTTCGGCACGCAGGCGCAGAAGGACCGCTGGCTGGACGACATCCTGTCGTCGCGCACTTTCTGGGCTCAGGGTTACTCGGAACCGGACGCCGGCTCGGACCTCGCGTCGCTGCGCACCCGCGCCGTGCGCGACGGCGACCACTACATCGTGGACGGCGAGAAGACCTGGACCAGCAACGGCCACTACGCCGACTGGATCTTCTGCCTGGTGCGGACCTCGGACGAGGGCAAGAAGCAGGCGGGCATCACCTTCCTCTGCATGGACATGACCACGCCGGGGATCGAGGTGAAGCCGATCATCACCATCGACGGCGGCCACCACCTGAACAGCATCACGTTCACCGGCGTCCGCGTGCCGGTCGAGAACCGCATCGGCGACGAGGGCCTGGGCTGGACCTATGCGCGGCACCTCTTGAACCATGAGCGGACCTCGTACGCCCACGTGGCCGGCAAGCGGCGCCAACTGGAGGCGCTGCGCGAGGCCTCGGCCGACGCGCCCTGGGGCGACGAGCTGGCGCGGGAGGGCTCGGGTCTGCGGCGTCGCACGGCCGAGGCCGAGATCGACCTGATGTGCCTGGAGATGACGACGCTGCGCGCGCTGGCGCCGCTGACCAACGGCGAGGCGCCCGGCGACGAGGCCTCGATCATCAAGATCGCCGCGACCGAGACGGCCCAGACGATCACCGAGCGCTACCTGGAGCTGGCCGGCCTGTACGCCCAGCCCTTCTTCGCCGATCGCGAGCGCGCGGACTGGCGCGCCGGGCTGGAGGACATCCCGGCCTTCGCCGCGCCGGGCACGGCCAGCTACTTCTTCACCCGCGCCCAGACGATCTACGGCGGCACGAACGAGATCCAGAAGAACATCATCGCCCGCCAGCTGGGGCTCTGAGCCGGGGTGTGGTGGCGGCTAGCTCGCCACCGCCAGCGGCAGGGCGGGGCCGTTGGCTTCGCGGAGCATGGCTTCCATGGCGTCGGCCGGCATCGGCCTGGCGAAGAAATAGCCCTGCATGCGCTCGCAGCCGGCCGAGCGCAGGAACAGCGCCTGGCTCTCGTGCTCGACGCCCTCGGCCACGATGCGGACGCCCAGCGAGCGGGCGGCGTGCAGCATGGCGGCCACCAGCTTGGAGACGCGCGCGTCGCGGCCGACGTCGTCGATCAGCGAGCGGTCCAGCTTCACCGTCTGGATCGGCAGGTGCATCAGGGCGCGCAGGTTGGAATAGCCGGTGCCGAAGTCGTCCAGCGCCACGTTCACGCCGCGCGCGGCCAGCCGCTCGATGTGACGCCGCGCCAGCGCCAGGTCCTGCAGCAGGAAGGTCTCGGTGATCTCGACCGTCAGGGCCGTGGCCGGCAGCGCGGTCTTGCCCAGGCGGCCGATCAGCTTGCGCGAGAAGCCGGGGTCCAACAGGTCGCGCGGCGAGACATTGACCGACACCACCTCGATCAGCCCGTCGGCCACCCACGGCGCCGTGGTGGCGCAGGCGGCCTCGAAGACGGCCTCGTCGATGGTGCGGATCAAGCCCAGCTCCTCGGCCATGGGCACGAAGGCGCCCGGCGCCAGCAGGCCCTTCTGCGGATGGCGCCAACGGGCCAGAACCTCGACCCCCACCATGCGGGCGGTCATGGCGTCGACGATGGGCTGGAACCAGGGCTCGATCTCGCCGGCCGGGATGGCGCGGCGCAGCTCGGCCTCGAGCGTGCGGCGCGCCTCGGAGGCGGCGCGCAGGTCGGAATCGAAGCAGTGCCACCGCCGACCCCCGCCGGATTTCGCGCGATAGAGCGCCATGTCGGCGAAGCGCTGCAGGTCGACGGCGTCGCTGGCGTCGCGGGGGAAGACGGCGACGCCCACCGAGCCGCCCGAGGCGACCGTGCGGCCATAGATGACATGCTGCTGGCCCAGCGTCTGGAGCAGCCGTTCGGCGCGGGCGGCGACATCGGTCGTGCTGGAGATGACGGCGAACTCGTCGCCGCCGAGGCGGGCCACCAGTTCGCCGGGGAGGGCGTCCTCGCTCAGGCGGTGGCCCAGCTCGGCCAGCAGCATGTCGCCGGCGTGGTGGCCCAGGCTGTCGTTCAGGCTCTTGAAGCGGTCGAGGTCAATCACGAACAGGGCCACCTGGCCGCCGGCCGCCCGGGCCTCGTCCAGGCGCTCGCATAGACCGGAGGTGAAGGCGCCGCGATTGACCAGCCCGGTCAGCGAATCCGTCTGCGCAAGCCGAAGCGTCAGCTCTCGCTCGGCCTCCAGCTCGGCCACGCGGGCGGCCAGCTCGGAAAGTCTTTCGGACAGTTGCGCCACGGATGCTCTGGAACGGCTTCTCTCTCGCTGCCGACCATCCGTGAACGGGGCTAATTCCGCGTTGAGGGATAGGGTTACCGGCCGTTAGGACGCGGGGCGCGCGCGCCGGTCGGCGCACGGTGATTTCCGACGCGCCGGCCGTCTCCGCTCAAAATGAGTAGCCCTGGAGACTCCTCTCCGCTTCGCGGGGCGAGAGGAGGTCTATGCGCGCGCCGGGGTCGGCTCCTCAGCAGGGACATCGATCTGCTTTTCCCACTTGGCGACCACGGCCGAGGCGATCGAGTTGCCGACGACGTTGGTGGCCGAGCGGCCCATGTCGAGCAGGTGGTCGACAGCCAGGATGAGGGCGATGCCCGCCTCGGGGAGGTCGAAGTAGGTGAGCGTGGCCGCGATCACCACCAGCGAGGCCCGCGGCACGCCGGCCATGCCCTTGGACGTCACCATCAGCAGGCCCAGCATCGTGAACTGCTGCGCTACCGTCATCTCGATCCCGTAGACCTGGGCGATGAACAGCGTCGCGAAGGTGCAGTACATCATCGAGCCGTCGAGATTGAACGAGTAGCCCAGCGGCAGGACAAAGCTGGCCACCTTGCGGCTCACGCCCCACTTCTGCAGCTCTTCCAGGGTGCGCGGGTAGGCGGCCTCGGACGAGGCGGTGGAGAAGGCCAGCAGGGTCGGCGCACGGATCTGGGCGACCAGCTTCAGGATCCGGGGCCCCACGATGACGACGCCGGCCAGGATCAGCAGGCCCCACAGGATGCCCAGCGACAGGTAGAAGCCGCCGACGAACTTGGCGTAGGTGAACAGCACCTCGATGCCCTTGGTGGCGATGGAGGCGGCGAGGGCGGCGAAGATCGCGAACGGCGCGGTCTTCATGACGTAGCCGGTCACCTTCAGCATGATCTGGGCGCCCTGCTCGACGACAGCCAGCACCTGGGGCGCCTTATCGTCGATGGCCGAGACCGCCGTGCCGACGAACACCGAGAACACCACGATCTGCAGGATCTCGTTGCGGGCCATGGCGTCGAAGATCGACGCGGGGACCAGGTGGGTGACGAACTCGCGGAGCGTGAACTTGCCCACGTCGACGCCGGCCGCCGCCGCGCCGTCGGTCGGCAGCGCCAGGTTGAGCCCCGAGCCCGGCTGCAGGATGTGGACCATGACCAGGCCCAGCGTGAGCGAAACGACCGAGGCCACGATGAACCAGCCGATGGTCTTGACCCCGATGCGGCCCACCTCGGAGGCGTCGCCCATGTGGGCGATGCCGGCCACCAGGGTGGTGAACACCAGCGGTGCGATGATCATCTTGATCAGCCGCAGGAAGATGTCGGTGATGATCTGGAGGTTGCCCGCCCACGCCGCAGCCTCGGCGGCCGGCAGGGCAGTGTTGAGGACCCAGCCCACGAGGACACCGAGGACCATGGCGCCCACGATGAAGGCGGTGAAGAGACGATTCATGCTCGGTCCTGAGGAATTGAGGGGTCTTTGTCGCCGGGAAGCGGCGCTTCGTCCAGCGTGGCGAGTCGCAACCGTCACGGAGCGGCGCTATAAGCCGCGTGATGAAGAAGCAAGACGCAGCCGGCATCGTTGATCGGCTGGAGACTGAGTACCGCCATAGCGTCGACTCTCTCCGAACCTCCCTGAAGTCCTTTCTCGCGGGCGGTCCGCCTCCCGACGACGCGCTGCGGCGCGGCGGGGCCTTCGTCTATCCCGAACTGCGCCTGACCTGGCCGCCCGGCTTGCCGTATCCGCGGACCAGCCGCGCCTATGCGCGGATTCCGGCGCCTGGCCGATATGCGATCACCGTGACGCGGCCCGACCTGTACCGCGACTACCTGATCGAGCAGCTGACGCTGCTGCAGGAAGGGTTCGACGTCACGCTCGAGGTCGGGCGGTCGAACCAGGAGATCCCGTTCCCCTACGTGCTGGATCCGGCCGACATGGCGATGGCCGACGTCAGCTCGGTGGAGATCGCCCGGCATTTCCCGACGACCGAGCTGGCCTACATCGGCGACGAGATCGTCGACGGCGCCTGGATCGGACTTGAGGACGAACCGCGGCCCCTGGCCCTGTTCGACGGCCTGCGAACCGATTTCTCGCTGGCCCGACTGACCCACTACACGGGGGCGCCCGCCGACCACACCCAGCAGTTCATCCTGTTCACGAACTATCACCGCTATGTGGACGAGTTCGTGGCCTGGGCCTGCAAGCAGCTGCAGTCTGGCGGCCCCTACACGGCGCTGTCGGCGGCGGGGCACGTCTACGTCACCCCCGATACGCCCAATCCGGAGGCCGCGGTGGCGGCCGGCACGTGGCGCAAGCACCAGATGCCGGCCTATCACCTGATGGCGCCCGGTCGAGCCGGGATCACGCTGGTGAACATCGGTGTGGGTCCGTCGAACGCCAAGACGGTGTGCGACCACCTGGCGGTGCTGCGGCCCCAGGCGTGGCTGATGATCGGCCACTGCGGCGGCCTGCGCGGCAGCCAGAAGATCGGCGACTATGTGCTCGCGCACGCCTACCTGCGCGACGACCACGTGCTGGACCGCGTGCTGCCGCCCGAGATCCCGATCCCGCCGCTGGCCGAAATCCAGCTGGCCCTGAACGCGGCGGCCGAGCAGGTAACCGGCGAGACGGGCGATGTGCTGAAGCAGCGGCTGCGGACCGGCACGGTGGTCTCCACCGACGACCGCAACTGGGAACTCAAGTATTCGTCCAGCGCGCTGCGGTTCAATCAGAGCCGGGCGGTGGCGATCGACATGGAAAGCGCCACCATCGCGGCCCAGGGCTACCGGTTCCGGGTGCCCTATGGGACGCTGCTCTGCATCTCGGACAAGCCGCTGCACGGCGAGATCAAGCTGCCGGGCCAGGCCAACGCCTTCTACGACCGCGCCATCGGCCAGCACTTGCAGATCGGCCTGGCGGCCATCGACCTGCTCCGCAAGGAAGGCAGCCGCCTGCACTCGCGCAAACTCCGCAGCTTCGACGAGCCGCCGTTCCGGTGACGCGCTACCGGTTCCTCGTTCACCTGCGCCATCCGACCTACCGGCTGGTGGTGCGCGAGGACCGGCCGTTCCCCGCGGGCGCGGCCGAGGCCGACTGGCGCGAAAGCCGGGTGCGGGACGAGACCGACGTCAATGACCAGGTCGGCGAGGACGTGGCGCGCGACGGCTACAGCCTGTTCCGTATCGGACTGAAGCTCGGCGATTTGCCCGACTGATCTCCTTACCGCCTGCACTGTCGCGCGCAGTGTGACGTATGAGTGGACGCGCCGGACTTGTCAGATCAGCGCGCGCCGCAGGCGCTGTCGTTTTTGACCACGAACCACACGAACCACACGAACATGCACAGGGTTCGCACGGCCTCAACAGCATCAAACTCTGTTCGTGTGGTTCGTGTGGTTCGTGGTCAATCTTATCGGCGCTGACGCGGCATCGCGGCTGCCAGGTTCGCGCGACCCCTCATCCGAGCCGCTTCGCGGCCCACCTACTCCCGCAGGGGGAGAAGGGCGCGTCTTGACCTTCCCCTACGGCTGTCTCGAAAAATCCGTGGAAGACCGGTATGACGCCGGCATGACCCGCCGCATCCCCTTCGAGGCCATCGACAACTTCCGCGACTTCGGAGATTACGCCGCCGGCCAGCGGCGGCTGAAGCGGGGGCTGCTGTATCGCTCGGCCAGCCAGTCGCGCGCCACCGACGCCGATCTGGAGAAGCTGGCCGGCCTGGGACTGTCGGTGATCGTCGACCTGCGGCGTGCGAATGAACGCGAGCGCGAGCCGTCGCGCCGCTGGGCCGGCTTTGGCGCCCAGGTGATCGAGAACGACATCGGCCAGGAGAGCGCCGACGAGTGGGCGACGTTCATCCAGACGTCCGACCTGACCGCGGCCTCGTTCCGCAACTACATGCTCGAGTACTATCGCCACCTGCCGCACCAGAGGCGGCACATCGACCTCTACCGCCGCTACTTCCGGGCGCTGGTCGAGCACGAGGGGCCGGTCCTGGTGCACTGCGCGGCGGGCAAGGATCGCACCGGGATCATCTGCGCGCTGACCCACCACGTGGCGGGCGTGCACGACGACGACATCCGCGAGGACTACCTGCTGACCAACGATCCCGAGCGGCTGGAGCGCCGGCTGCCCCAGATGCGTGACGTGGTGCGCGAACAGACGGGCCGCACGGCGTCCGACGAGGCCCTGATGGTGGCCATGAGGGTCGAGGCCGAATACCTGGACATGGCCTTCAAGGTGATGTGCGACGAGCACGGTTCGCTCGATGGCTATCTCGACGACGTGCTGGGCCTGGACGCCGACCTGCGCGGCCGGCTGCACGACCGCCTGTTGGCCTAGATGACCTCGCCGGCGACCTCGCGTCTGGTTGCGCTGGAGGGCGTCGGCAGTTTCCGGGACTTCGGCGGCTATGAGGCCCGGGGCGGGCGGCTGAGGCTGGGCCGGCTCTTCCGATCCGCGCACCTGGCGCACGCCAGCGATGCCGACCTCGAGGTTCTGGCGGGCTGCGGGATCCGCGCCGTGGTGGACCTCCGCCGGGCCGTCGAGCGCGCGGTCGAGCCCTGCCGCCGCTGGAACGGCTTCGGAGCCGAGGTGATCGAGAACGATATCGAGGAAGCGTTTCTGCATCCCAGCCCGACCCCGAACCAGGGCTTCCCCATGCACCTGGACGTCGAGGCGCATCGGGCCCGCTCACGAGGCTTCTACGCGCGCGCGGCGTATGAAGCGCGGCACATCGATCTCTTCCGGCGTTACTTCCAGGCCCTCGTCGCCCCCGACGACGGCCCGGTGCTGATCCACTGCGCGTCGGGCAAGGACCGCACCGGCCTCCTGGCAGCGCTGACCCACTGGGCCGTCGGCGTGCGTGAGGACGACCTGATGGGCGACTTCCTGGCCACCAATGCGCTGCTGGGTCCGCGCCTGCCCGGGCTACGGAAGCTGGCCAGCTCGGCGGCCGGTCGCGAGGTGGGCGACGACGAACTCCTGGCGCGGGTGTCAGTGGGCCCGGACTATCTGGAGGCGGCCTTCGGTTCGATGATTGAGCGCAACGGCTCGGTGGACGGCTACCTGCGCGATGTCCTGGGCCTGGACGCGGGACGGAAGACGGCGCTGATCGATCGTCTCGTCGCCTGATCGAAGGTTGCGCCGACAGGCTCACATTCTCTAGAGATCGCCGCCATGCAAAGCTTCCAACCACCGCGCCGGATCCTGATGGGTCCGGGTCCCTCCGATGTCAGTCCGCGTGTGCTGGCCGCTCTGGCGCGTCCGACGATCGGGCACCTGGATCCCGAGTTCCAGACGTTCATGGAGGACACCAAGGCGGCGCTGTCGCGACTGTTCAACGCCCCCGACCATGCGTGCATTCCGCTGCCCGCGCCCGGCACCGCCGGTATGGAGGCGGCGATGATGAACCTGCTGGAGCCCGGCGATCGCTGCGTGGTGGCGGTCAACGGGGCGTTCGGCGGGCGTATGGCCGACATGGCCGGCCGCGCGGGCGCAACCGTGGTGACGGTGGATCACGACTGGGGCCAGCCGGTGGACCCGGCGCGGGTCGAGACCGCGCTGGCGGAGGCGCCGACCAAGGTGCTGGCGTTCGTGCATGCCGAGACCTCGACCGGCGCGCGCAGCGATGCGGCGGCGCTGTGCGGCCTGGCCCGCAAGCACGGCGCGCTGTCGGTGGTGGACTGCGTGACCTCGCTGGGCGGCGTCGCGGTGGACGTGGCCGCGTGGGACGCCGACTTCGTCTACTCCGGCACCCAGAAGTGCCTGTCGGCGCCGCCCGGACTGTCGCCGGTGGCGATCTCCAAGCGGGCGCAGGCGGCGATCACCGGCCGCAAGGAAAAGGTCCGGAACTGGCTCCTCGATTTCAACCTGATCATGGCCTACTGGGGCGGCGACGGCGGGCGGACCTATCACCACACGGCGCCGATCAACGCCCTCTATGGCCTCCACGAGTCGCTGGTGGCGATCTTCGAGGAGGGCGTGCAGGCGGCCTCGGTGCGTCACGCGCGCATGCACGAGGCCCTGGCCGCCGGGATCGAGGCGGCGGGGCTCAGGTTCCTGGTCGACGCGAAGTGGCGGCTGCCGCAGCTGAACACGGTGATCGTGCCCGATGGCGTCGACGAGGCGGCGGTTCGCGCCCACGTGCTGAAGCGTTGGGACCTCGAACTCGGCGCCGGCCTGGGGCCGCTGAAGGGCAAGGTCTGGCGTATCGGCCTTATGGGCGCATCGGCCACCCCCTGGCACGTCCGTCTGTGCCTGACCGCGCTGTGCGAGGCGCTGGCGGCGCAGGGCGTGAAGGCCGATGTCGAACAGGCGCTCGCGGCCGCCGACGCGAAGCTGGGCTAGCACCCGCGGGCATCCGACGCTAGCTAACCGTCGACAACCTACCCTAGGCCGCTACGGTGGTTGCGAAGCCGTCGACAGAGCGGCCGGGGGAGAGACGCCAGTGACCGACGCCGCCGAGGAAGTCCGCGCGCCTGCGACGGATGGGAAGCTGAACAGGGGCGCGCTGTCGTGGGCGGTCTTCGAGGGGGGCCGCGACCCCTTCGTCATCCTGATCACGATCTACATCTTCATGCCCTACGTGGCCGGTTCGATGATCGGCGACCCGGTGAAGGGCCAGGAGATCATCTCCCAGTGGCAGCAGTGGTCCGGCTGGGCCGTGATGGCGACGGCGCCGTTCATCGGCGCCTCGATCGACAAGCTGGGCGGACGCAAGGGCGGGTTGGCGCTGATCGTCGGTCTGATGATCCCGCTGACGGCGGCGCTGTGGTGGGCCAAGCCCGACGGGACCGGCCTGTCGGTGGCCACCACGATGCTGTTCGCGATGACCGTGCAGGTGCTCTTCGCCTATAACGAGATCCTGCATAACTCGCTGCTGATCCGGGCGGCGGGGATGCATGCGGCGCACAAGGCCTCAGGCCTGGCGCTCTCGCTGGGCAACCTGTTCTCGGTGCTGGCGCTGATGTTCACCGCCTGGGCGTTCGCGCTGCCCGGGACGGTGGACTGGGGCTGGGTGCCCAAGACGCCGCTGTTCGGCCTGGATCCCGCGACCCATGAACCCGAGCGGGTGGTCGCATGGCTGGCGGCCGGCCTTCTGCTGTTCGGGTCGATCCCGCTGTTCATCTGGACCCCCGACGCGCCGCGCACCGGCACGCCGATCACCCGCGCCTTTGCGCAGGGGGCGGCCGAGCTCTGGCGGATGCTGCGGACGGTCAGCCATCACCGCGACGCGGCGGTCTATGTCGGCGCGCGGATGTTCTTCGTGGACGGGATGAACGGTGTGCTGGTCTACGCCGGCGTCTTCGCCGTGGGGGTGATGAAGTGGGGCGCGCTCGAGATGCTGGCGTATGGCATCCTGCTCTCGATGTTCGCGGTGCTGGGCGGGTTTGTGGGCCGCTGGCTGGACGCCGCGGTGGGCCCGAAGAACGCGGTCGCCATCGAGATCGCGATGTCGATGGTGGGGCTGACGGCGTTTCTGGGGATGTCGCCCGACACCATCCTCTTTTTCTGGCCCTACGACGCGTCCGCCTATCCTCCCCTTTGGGACGGGCCGGTGTTCCAGACTTGGCCCGACGTGGTCTTCGTGCTGGTGGGCTTCTCGAATGCGATCTTCATCACAGCGCAATACGCCTCGAGCCGAACCTTGCTGACCCGCCTGACGCCGCCCGACCAGACGGGGGCGTTCTTCGGGGTCTATGCGCTGTCGGGAGTGGCCACCGCCTGGCTGGCGCCCACCCTGGTCAACCTGGGCACCCGGGTTTCGGGCACCCAGCAGGGCGGCTTCGCGACCTTGCTGGTGTTGCTGGGCGTGGGACTTCTGGGATTGGCGTGGGTCCGGGGCGGTGGCAAGACCTGGATCCTGGCGCGTACAGAGTCCTAGAATTTTGCAGCGAAGTCAAAGTTTTCGAAGTTATGGTTTCCGAGCGTTAATTATGAATTTCGAATAATGATGTAGATATTTTAGGCATCTGAATTCATGCCAACTTAAACGCGCCTCGCGACATTGGTCATGTTCTTAGGGGCGAGCAGGCAATCGAGCTTGAAGCCCCCTCATAGTCTGCTCGCAGAAACCAAGGAGATGACCCCATGTCGAAGTTCGTGACCCGCTTCCTGAAGGACGAATCCGGCGCCACCGCCATCGAGTATGGCCTGATCGCCGCCCTGATCGCCGTCGTGCTGGTGGCCTCGCTGCAAGGCGTCGGCACCGCGCTGGAAGGCGCCTTCGACAAGATCAAGACGGACGTGACCGCCGCGACCGCTTCGTAAGGCGACGCCAGTCAGAGACGACCCGAGGGGCCCCGGCGGAAACGCCGGGGCCCTTTCGGATTCAAGCGTTGCTGCAACGCTCCGTTCATGGGTGGGGGCGAAAATGCCGCCCCAAGAGGTTCGCCCATGCTGTCTTTCGTGGTCCCAGCGCTCGTCGCCGCCTTCGCAGGCCTGCTGCTGACGGGCGCCATCAAGGACCTGGTCTCGTACACGATCCCCAACTGGATCTCGCTGACCATCATCGGCCTGTTCCCGGTGACGGCGTTGGCCGCGGGACTGCCGCTCTCGACGATCGGTCTGCACGTGGGCATCGGTGTCGCCGTGCTGGCGGCCGGCATGGCGATGTTCGCCCTGCGCTGGATCGGCGGGGGCGACGCTAAGATGTTCGCCGCCGCCGCCCTGTGGATGGGCTGGCCCGCGGTGATGGATTTCGTCCTCTGGACGGCCCTGACCGGCGGAATGCTGGCCATGGCGCTGATGTCGCTGCGCACCGCCGCCTTCCGCCCGATGGTGATGATTGGCCCGCGCTGGCTGGTGAAACTGTCCGAGCCCGGTGGGGCTGCCCCCTACGGCGTGGCCATCGCGGCCGGCGCCCTGGTCGCGCTGCCCCAGTCGGCGCTGATGCACGGCGTTGGACTCTAGCTTGCGGACTCACCAGATATCGCGACAGGCTCGTCCATGATGTCGGACGTAATCCTCGAAACCTGGGACGGGCCGGTCACGCCCGTGCACGCGCTGAGCGAGGCCGGCTGCGCGGCCGCGCTGGACGCTGACGCCTTCGCCGCCGCCCTGGCCAAGTCCGCCGAGTTCAAGGGGAAGGCCGGGCAGGTGCTGCTGGTCCCTGCCGCCGACGGGACGCCGGGGCGTGTCCTGATGGGTCTGGGCCCCAATCCGAACGATACGAGCCCCTTTCGGGGTCTGCCCGCAAAGCTCCCCCCGGGTGTCTATCGCATCGCCGAATCCCCCGAAGAGATCAGCGCCGACCAGATCGCTCTGGCCTTCGCGCTGGGGAGCTACCGGTTCGATCGCTACAAGCCCGCCAAGGGCGAGAGGCCCCGGCTGCTCGCCGAGGGCGCCGACGTGGCTGAGGCGCGCCAGATCGCGCACGCCTGCGCCCTGGCCCGCGACATGGTCAACACGCCGGCCAACGACATGGGCCCGCGGCAGATCGAGAGCATCGCCCGCGAGATCGCCGAGCAGCACGCCGCCCAGATCACGGTGATCGAGGGCGAAGGCCTGCTGGAAGCCAACTATCCGGCTGTCCACGCCGTCGGCCGGGCGGCCGATCCGCACCGGGCGCCGCGGTTCATCGAGATCAGTTGGGGCGCCAGCGACAAGCCGCTGGTGTGCCTCGTCGGCAAGGGCGTGGTGTTCGATACCGGCGGTCTCGATATCAAGCCGTCGGCCGGCATGCGCAACATGAAGAAGGACATGGGCGGCGCCGCCCACGCCCTGGCGTTGGGGCGGATGGTGATGGCCGCCAGGCTGCCGGTGAGACTGTCGGTCCTGCTGCCGGTGGTCGAGAACGCCATCTCGGGCGACGCCATGCGGCCGGGCGACATCCTGGCCTCGCGCAAGGGCCTGTCGATCGAGGTGGGCAACACCGACGCCGAGGGCCGCCTGATCCTGGCCGACGCCCTGACCCGCGCCTGCGAGCTGGAGCCGGCGCTGACCATCGACATGGCCACTCTGACCGGGGCTGCGCGCATCGCGCTGGGCCCGCAGCTTCCGCCCTATTTCACCGACGACGATGAGCTGGCCGGCCAGATCGAGGCCGCCGCCAGGTCCGAGAACGATCCGGTCTGGCGGCTGCCGCTCTGGAAACCCTATGCCGACGCGCTGGACAGCGACGTCGCCGAGATCAAGAACGACCCCGACGGCTGGGCGCAGGCCGGATCGGTGACCGCCGCGCTCTTCTTGCAGCGGTTCGCGCCCAAGGGCCCCTGGGTCCACCTCGATATCTTCGCCTGGAACCCCCGCGGGCGCCCCGGATTCCCGTCGGGCGGGGAAGCCCAGGCCATCCGCGGCCTCTACCGCATGATCCGCGAGCGTTTCGCATGAAGCACGATCCCCGCATCACCCCCTGGCGCGACGGCATCGCCGCCCGCAGCCTGGAAGGCGTGATCGAAGCCGAGGTCTATCTGGACCCCAAGGCCATGAGCTGCACGGCCGCCGCCACCGGCATCCGCTCGGCGCCAGACGCCAACGCCGAGCAGATGGACCAGCTGCTGTTCGGCGAGCGGTTCGAGGTGCTCGAGGAGGAGGGCGCGTGGCTGTTCGGCCAGGCGGCACGCGACGGCTACGTGGGTTTCGTCGAGGCCGCGGCGATGGGCCCGGCCGGCGCGCTGCCGACGCATCGCATCTCGGCGCTGCGCACCTACGCGTTCGCTGAGAACAGCATCAAGTCGCGCGCCTCGGGCCCGTATTCGATCAACAGCCTGGTGGCGGTGGACGTCGTCGAGGGCAAGCTGGCGAAGGTGGCCGGGGCCGGCTGGATGACGGCCGCGCACCTCGAGCCGATCGGCATGTTCGAGGACGACTGGGCGGCTGTGGCCGAGCGCTTCGTGGGCGCGCCCTATCTGTGGGGCGGCCGCGAGAGCCTGGGCCTGGACTGCTCAGGGCTCGTACAGCAGGCGTTGTTCGCCTGCGGCCATGCCTGCCCCCGCGACACCGACCAGCAGCAGGCGCTGGGCGCGCCGATCGAGGCGGACGCCTTCGGCCGCGGCGACCTGGTGTTCTGGAAGGGCCACGTGGCAATGGGTGTCGGGGACGGTCAGATCGTCCACGCCAACGGCTATCACATGGCCACCGTGGTCGAGCCTCTCGCTGAAGCCATCACCCGAATCGATGCGGCCGGTTCCGGCCAGCCGACGGCGTATCGACGGGTCTGACCGGGTAAGGGGCCTCCCGCTCTGCGCGTCGCAGGCGTTGTCTTACTGACCACGAACAACACGAACGACACGAATGAGGTCTGCCCCGCGCACCACTTCGGAGGGTCGCCCCACGTTCGTGTGGATCGTGGTTCAAAATCGGCGCTGGCGCGCCACCGCCCCAAAAACGAAAATGGCCGGGACTGAGCCCGGCCATTCCGAATTGCGATGCTCGCGAGACTACTTCTTCGCGGGCGCGGCCGGCGCCGGGGTCGGCGTAGCGGCGGGCTTGGCGCCCGGGGACGCCGGAGCCTGGCCGGCCGGGCCGCCGCCGGGAGCGGTCGGGTTGGCCGTGGAGCCGGTCGCGGTGGGCTCGCCCGCGGCGGCGGCCGGAGCCGCAGCGCCTTCGGCGGCCGGGGCCGCAGCGGCGCCGGGCTGACGCGACGGATCGGGCGCCGGCGTGGCCAGCGTGCCGCCCTTCGTCGCCAGGTAGGCGATCAGGTTGATGCGCTCGTCGGTCTTCTTGATGCCGACGAAGGTCATCTTGGTGCCCGCGATGTGCTTCTGCGGCGCCTTGATGAATTCGTTGAGCTGGTCGTAGGTCCACTGCGGGTTGGCCGCGGCGAACGTGGCCATGCCGGACGAGTACGAGAAGCCCGGATGGGCGCCCGGCTTGTGGCCCACGACGGCCCACAGGTTCGGGCCGGTGCCGTTGGCGCCGCCGTTCTCGATGTTGTGGCACGACTTGCACTTGGCGAAGGTGGCCTCGCCCGCGGCGACATCGGCGGCTGGCAGGACCGTCCCCCAGTCGGGCGGCAGCTCAGGCCCGGCGGCGGCGTCGCCACCCTCCAAAGCGACTTCCACGGCGTAGCCGGGCTTGGTCACCTTCTCAGGCGCGAATACGCCGGCCGACAGTTGTCCCAGGCCGACGATGGCCAGGCCCGTCGCCAGGACGGCGCCGGCGATCTTGTTGAACGTCAGGTCGCTCATAGTCCCCTAGTCACGCCTCTCATCGGCCACGGATCAATGCCCGCGGACGCGCGGGAATCCCGCCCCTTATTGCGTGCGGCTCTCTTACACGCTACCGGCGCTCGCGCAACCTCCAGACCGCCGCATGAACCCGATCGTCCTCATCCCCGCGCGCATGGCCGCGACTCGCCTGCCGGGGAAGCCCCTGGCGGACATCGCCGGCGTACCGATGATCGTCCGCGTTCTGCGCCAGGCTGAGGCGGCCGCCGTGGGCCCCGTGGCGGTGGCCGCAGGCGATCCTGAGATCGTCGCGGCCGTCGAAGCGGCTGGGGGCCGCGCCGTGCTGACCGACCCCGATCTGCCCTCGGGTTCGGACCGGATTCTTGCGGCGCTGGCGGTGCTGGACCCTGCGGGCGTCCACGATGCGATCATCAATCTGCAGGGCGACATGCCCTTCGTCGCGCCGTCGGTGCTGAGCGCCTGCGCAGGTCTGCTGGCAGAACGCGCCGAGTGCGACATCGCGACCGTCGTGGCGCCGGAATCCTCGCCCGCGGACCGGTCGAACCCCGACGTGGTGAAGGCGGTGCTGGCGGCGAATGGCCGCGCCCTCTACTTCACGCGCTCCACCCTCTACGGTGACCAGCCGGTCTGGCGGCATGTGGGCATCTACGGCTACCGCCGCGCAGCCCTTGCCGCGTTCAACGCCGCGCCGCCGTCGCCGCTGGAGACTCGCGAGAAGCTGGAGCAGCTTCGGGCCATGGAGCTGGGCCTCTCGATCTGGGCCGCCGTCGCCGACGACGCCCCCATCTCCGTCGACAACCCTTCTGATCTCGAACGGGCGCGCGCCCACGCAAGGACACTTTCATGAGCACGGGACGCATCGCCTTCCAGGGCGAGCTGGGCGCCAACAGCCATGAGGCCTGCATGGCGGCGTTTCCCGACATGGAGCCTGTGGGCCACGCCACCTTCGAGGAGGCGTTCGAGGCCGTGCGGTCCGGCGACTGCCAACTGGGCATGATCCCGGTGGAGAACTCGATCGCGGGCCGGGTGGCCGATGTGCACCACCTGCTGCCGTCGTCCGGCCTGAAGATCATCGGCGAGCGGTTCAAGCCGATTCACTTCCACCTGATGGCCAACCCCGGCGTGACGCTCGACCAGGTAAAGACGGCGGTTTCGATGCCGATCGCGCTGGGTCAGTGCCGCCGCACGCTGCGGTCGATGGGGCTGAAGACCGAGGCCGCGGGCGACACCGCCGGGGCCGCCAAGCACCTGGCTGAGAACCCCGACCCCACTCGCGGCGCGGTGTCCCCGGCGCTGGCCGCCCAGGTCTACGGCCTGAACATCCTGGCGCGCGACATCGAGGACGAGCACCACAACACCACCCGCTTCCTCGTGATGACGGCCGACAAGACTCCGCCTGCGCCGCCGTTCACCCAGCCTTGCGTGACAAGCTTCATATTCCGGGTGAAGAACCTGCCGGCCGCGCTCTACAAGGCCCTGGGCGGGTTCGCGACCAATGGCGTCAACATGACCAAGCTCGAGAGCTACATGGAGAACGGCGCCTTCACGGCCACGTTCTTCTACGCCGAGGTCGACGGCCGCCCCGAGGACCTGAATCTGGCTCGCGCCTTCGACGAACTGGGCTTCTTCTCCGAGCGCTTCGAGATTCTGGGCGTCTATCCGGCGGATCCGTTCCGCAGCCGGTAGCCCTCGCCCTCGCTGCCTGCGGCAGCTGGTCGCAGGGGCTTCATTGCCGACCCCGGAAACTTTCGAGCGCCACTGCTGGTTGATCCCCTGAACGACCTGGGGGTGAGGCGTAGGGGTCGTTCGGCGTCTCAGAACAGAGATCACCCCTTCCGTCGCGCCCTGTGCGCGGGGGAGCGCCCGCGTGCGGACGGCGCGCGAGCGTGAGTGAGCGTTGGAGATCGCACCCCACGGGGAGTCCGTCAGGGCGATGGGTGCACGCCTACCCCTGAGCACGAACGAAAACCCTTCTGGAGCTGCCACAATGAAACTCAGACTATCTGCAGCGGCCGCAGCGGCCGCAGCCTTCGTGATGGCCAATCCGGCTCAGGCTGCGCTGGTCACTCTGGACTTCGAATCTGATGCGCCCGGCGTGCTGGGCGAGGGCTTCGCGTCCGCCGACTATTCGGGCCTTCAGTTCTTCACCGACCTGGGCGCTGGCCTTGAACTGGGGAACTACGGCGTACAGAGCGACGGCCAAGGCCTTCTGGCGCGTAACGACAGCAACGGGAACTTCATCAAGGGCGTCTTCTCGGACGGCCCGCACTCATTCCTGTCGATGGACTTCGGCAACGACGACCCGTTCTTCACCAATCCGGGCGACCGCGCGGTGCTGACCGTCTTCCTGGGCGCGGCGATGGTGGGTCAGACCTTCGTCATCATGAACCGCAACGACGTGATGGATCAGACGATCGGCTTCAACTTCGGGTCGTTTGACAACTTCACCCTCGCCTTCACCAACGCCGCGGGGAGCGTCTTCACAGGCGGCGGGGCGGTGAACGTCGGGCTCATCGAAGTGATCGACAACATCACCTTCGACGTCCCCGACACGGTCGTGCCCGAGCCGGCCACCTGGGCGATGATGATCCTGGGCTTTGCTGGAACCGGCGCCTTGCTGCGCCGGCGTCGCGCGATCGCGCTGATCTAGCCGGGTCGACAAAGTCCCTTCATCGCTCGGAGTCCGCCACCCATCGGCGGTGAAGGGGCGGGGCAGCGCCGTCGTGTGCACCCGCGACGGCGCGCCCTTTATTCCTCGAACGCCCAGGCCTTGATCAGCTGGTGGGCGATGGCCATCGGCTGAGGGCAGAAGGTGTCGGGGATCTCGCCGCGCACCAGGGCGCGGGCCTCCTCGCGGCTGAACCAGCGCACTTCCGAGAGTTCGGTCTGGTCGGGCGTGGCGTCCTCGTCCTCCACCTCGGCGATCAGGCCGATCATCAGCGACGACGGGTAGGGCCACGGCTGGGTCGAGTGATAGCGGACGCGCACGGTCTTGAGCCCGGCTTCCTCGGCCAGCTCGCGGGCGCACGCCTCCTCGATGGACTCGCCAGGCTCCAGGAAGCCCGCCAGCGCCGAGAACATTCCCTTGGGCCAGATCTCCTGGCGGCCGACCATGCAGCGCTCGCCATGGACGGCCAGCATGATCACCACCGGGTCGGTGCGCGGGAAGTGCTCGACCTGGCAGGACGGACACTGGCGCTTCCAGCCCCCGTCCATCGTCTCGGATGGCTGGCCGCAGGCGGCGCAGTACTGGTGGCGGCGGCGCCATTCGAACATCGACTTGGCGGTGGCCAGGATCGCAGCGTCGGTGGCAGGCAGCTGCGCGGCGATGGTGCGGAGCTCCTTGAATTCGCCCAGACCCTGGACCGGGCCCTGCGCGGGATCGGCCGTGCCCTCGAGGTCGACGGCGAACACCGCCGTCTCCTGCCAGAGCCCCAGGAACAGCAGCCGCTCGCGGCCGCCGGCGAGTTCGTCGGCCATCCTGGCGGGCAGGTAGGCGATCTGCATGCCCCCGTCCTTGGTCTTCTCGACCAGCGGCTTGCCGTTCCACAGGGCGACGCCCAGGGATTCGGACGAGGCCAGCTGTCCGGCGAGCCATTCGGCGTCGGTGCGGCGATCGGACGCCCGATCGAGCGGGTTGCCGGCGAAGGTGTTCTGGAAGGACTGAAGCGGCATGGCCGCCTTTCTAATGGCGCCTGAGCCGTCTCGTCACGTGGTTCAGCGGTTGGACACGTGCTGTTCGGCCGCGACCCGCTGTTTGGCGGCCCCGCTGCGCGTCCAGGGGCCGCCGCCGCCCACGCGCACGGCCAGCCAGATCAGGTTGCGCCGCTGGACGTCGACGCCGCGGTTCGCCAGCGGCGCGTGCATGCTTTGGGGGTGTCCGTGCGGCGGCGGGCGGCTAAGGTGCTTCAAACGCTTGTTTGGAGGACGGGGATGGAACTGAAGGACCGGATCGTGGTGGTGACCGGCGCGGCCAGCGGGATCGGGCGCGCCCTGTGCGTCCGCTTCGCCAAGGAAGGCGCCAAGGCCATCATCTGCGCAGACCGCGACGAGCCGGGCGCCAGGGCGACCGCCGAGATGGTGGGCGGCCGCGCGTTCAGGACCGACGTCTCGAAGGAAGCCGACATCCGCGCGCTGATCGACACGGTGGAGGCCGAGGTCGGCCCCATCGACCTGTTCTGCTCCAACGCCGGCATCGGCGTCGGCGGCGGGGCCGAGACGCCCGATGCGGACTGGCAGCGGATCTGGGACATCAACGTCATGGCCCATGTCTGGGCGGCGCGCCATCTGGTGCCGCTGATGGCGGCGCGCGGCGGCGGCTACCTGATGAACACCGCCTCGGCGGCGGGCCTGCTCAGCCAGATCGGCTCGGCGCCCTACGCCGTGACCAAGCACGCGGCTGTGGGCCTGGCCGAATGGCTCGCGATCACCCACGGCGACCAGGGCATCAAGGTCAGCGTTCTGTGCCCCCAGGCGGTGAAGACGGCGATGACTGCGGGCAACCCGGACGGGGTGGCCTCGATCGACGGCATGATGGAGCCTGAGTTCCTGGCCGACGTGGTGGTCCAGTCGCTGGAAAAGGAAGAGTTCCTGATCCTGCCGCACCCCGAGGTGCTGACCTACATGCGCAACAAGACCAACGACTACGGCCGCTGGATCGGCGGGATGCGCAAGCTGAACCGCCGGTTCGCGGGCTAGGGTCTCGCCAAACGGCCGCACGACCCCCAAGTTGAAGACGACCAGAGGAAACGGAGCCTGACCATGGCCGACGACGCCGCGAAACCGCCGCCCAACCACCCGGCGGACTACACGCCTCCCAAGGTTTGGCAGTGGAACAAGGGCAGCGGCGGCCGCTTCGCCAACATCAATCGCCCGATCGCCGGGCCGACGCACGACAAGGTGCTGCCGGTGGGCGAACACCCGTTCCAGCTCTATTCGCTGGGCACGCCCAACGGCGTGAAGGTGACGGTGATGTTCGAGGAGCTGCTCGCACTCGGACACAAGGGCGCGGAGTATGACGCCTGGATGATCAACATCGGCCAGGGCGACCAGTTCGGCTCGGGCTTCGTGGAGATCAACCCGAACTCCAAGATCCCGGCGCTGCTGGACCGTTCGAACCCCGACAAGCCGTTCCGCGTGTTCGAGTCGGGCGCGATCCTGCTGCACCTGGCCGAGAAGTTCGGCGCATTCCTGCCCACCGAGCCGGCGGCGCGGGCCGAGGTGATGTCGTGGGTGATGTGGCTGATGGGCTCGGCGCCCTACCTGGGCGGCGGCTTCGGCCACTTCTACGCCTACGCGCCGTTCAAGATCGAGTACGCCATCGACCGCTTCGCCATGGAGGCCAAGCGCCAGCTCGACGTGCTGGACCGCCGCCTGGCCGAGGCCGAGTACCTGGGCGGGTCCGAGTACACCATCGCCGACATGATGGTCTGGCCCTGGTACGGCCTGTTGGCCAAGGGCGGGGCCTATGAGGCCGGCGAGTTCCTGGACACCCAGAGCTACAAGAACGTCCAGCGCTGGACCGACCTGATCGGCCGGCGCGAGGCGGTGAAGCGCGGCCGGGTGATCAACCGTGCGCTGCCGGAACGCCATTCGGCCGCCGACATCGACAAGTTCCTGGCCGAGCAGGACGCGGCGAAGGCGAAGTAGCTTTGGAGGGCCGCCTTGCGCCATCTCAAGGCGCTTGGCGGCCTCCACGTCAGGGTGGGTAGCGTTCGCAGACCGCGACGCGAAAGGAGCCGCCCATGGCCAAGCCACCCACCGGGTTCAAGACCCGCCTGGAGCCGCAGGACGAGTATCCGCACGACCCCGGCGACGCCGGAAATTACAATGAAAGCATGTACTTCAACGTCTTCGACCCCGGGAAGAAGACGGGCGGCTGGTTCCGCATCGGTAACCGGCCGAACGAGAACTACGCCGAGATCAGCGTCTGCATCTATCTGCCGGACGGACGGGTGGCGTTCATGTTCGGACGTCCCGCCATCAGCGGCAACACGGCGATGGACGCCGGCGGCCTCAAGGTCGACGTGGTCGAGCCCTTCAAGAGGCTGAAGGTCACCTATTCGGGCAAGGCGCTCCTGCTGGAACGGCCCTTCGAGATGGCCGATCCCAAGCAGGCGTTCCGCGACAACCCGACCCTGCCCTGCACGGTGGACCTGGACTACGAGGGCGTCTCGCCGATGTACGGCGGGGAGACCGTGAAGGAGGACGGCTCGCCGATCGAGATCGACCCCGAGAAGTCCTTCGCCAAGGCCCATTACGAGCAGCACTGCGCGGCGCGCGGCGTGATCACCGTGGGCGAGGAGCGGTTCGAGATCGACGGCCACGGCCTGCGCGACAAGTCGTGGGGCCCTCGTCACTGGCAGGCCATCGACTGGTACCGTTGGTGTCCGATGAACTTCGGTCGCGACTTCGGGATGATGCTGTCCGTCATCGGCGACGGGAAGGGCGGCGCGCGACAGGGCGGGATGGTGTTCCGCGACGGAGTCTACGACCTGATCTCGGAATGCGTGATCGACAGCGACTGGGACGAGCACGGCTATCAGACCGCGCTCAGGGCCAAGGTGAAGACCGAGGGCGGCAAGGCCTATGAGGTCACGGGGCAGGTGGTGTCGCTGATTCCGCTGCGCAATCGGCGCACGACGCCCGACGGCCAGACCCTGCAGACGCGCATCACCGAGGGGATGACCGAGTACCGCTGCGGCGACCTGGTGGGATATGGCCTCAGCGAATACCTGGACCAGATCGTCGACGGACAGCCGACGGGACGAACCGCGGGCTACTGACGATCGGCCGACGTTGATGCAGATCAACGCCCGTCAGCATCGCGAGCACCACGCTGGCGCGGTGGGTCGATGGAGCGTTGGATGTCGGACGAAGAGCACGTGAAGGCGGCCTTCTCGCGCGTGGATGGGCAGGTGCAGGCCCTGATGCGCCGTCGTTTCGACCACCTCACGGTGTCGGTCTGGTCGATGCTGACCGACGCCGCGCGGCTCCCGCTGTGGCTCGCCCCGGGCGCGATCGAGCCTCGGCTGGGCGGCGCGGTGCGGCTGGATTTCGCCGACAGCGGGACGATCGTGGACAGCACGGTCACGGCCTACGCGCCCGGGCGGCTTCTCGAATACTCGTGGAGCGGCCCGGGCGAGCCCACGCGTCCCGTGCGCTGGCAGTTGGCGCCCGATGGCGACGGGACCGTGCTCACCCTGACGTTGCGCGTGCCTGAGGGCGAAGACGCCGGCCGCGCCTGCGCCGGGTGGGAGGCGCACCTCGAGATGCTGGAAGCGGCCCTCGAAGGCGTGCCCATCAAGTTCCCGTTCGAGACGTTCAAGGCCTGGCGCGACGCCTATCGCGCCGAGCTGGCGCAGGCCTGAAGACCCTCAGTTCGGAAGCCCCGAGACCCGCGACGTGCTCGTCGTGCGCCCCCGCAGGCGGAGGAATGCGCGGATCGCCGATTGACGCCGGGCGAACAAGGGCGGCGCCCGCTTTGCGGGGCGTCCCAACGTGTGACCGGCTTGAAGGCCGGCCCGGCCGCCGCCTAGGCTTGGCCATGTTCCACGAGGGCCCGTCCTGGATGACCGAGGCGATGCGGGCGGCCCGGTCGCTGACGGCGACGACGCGCAAGACCCGCGGCGCGGGGCATTCGGTCTATGTCGTGCTGCTGCGTGATCCGCGGCGGTCCGATCCCTGGGGCCTCTACGTCGGCCAGACCTCGCGCGACCCCGACCTGCGGTTCGACCAGCACAAGGCCGGCTACAAGGCCAGCGGGGCGGCGCGGCGGTTCGGCCAGCAGCTGTTGCCCGACCTGGTGGCCCACCTGAACCCGATGCGCCGCTGGGAGGCGCTGGACCTCGAGGCGGCGCTGGCCGAGGCTTTCCGCGCGGCGGGCGTGCCCTGGGTCGAAGGTGGGCACTAGCGACACCCCCCTGCGGCGAAAGCGGCCGCCTCTTGCCCCCAGGCCTCCGATCCGCCATATGCCGCCTCGGAGATCGGCGGCGGACGAGCGCCTCGCCAACCTGGTCAGGGCCGGAAGGCAGCAGCCACAACGAATCACGCTTCGGGTTGTCGTTCGGTCTCCACCCAACCTTCCCCACATTTTCTGGCGCTATCGCTTTGCCCGCCGCCTGCCGTCCCGTTAGATGGCGGCATGGGCGACGACTTCGACCGCGACGATTCTGAACTTCCGCACGAACCGGATCCGAACGCCCAGGACATGTTCGGCGGCGCGCCGGTCGCGCCTCCCGCCCGGACGCCCGTCGAGGACGAAGGCGCGGCCTACACCGTCATTGCGCGGAAGTACCGGCCGCGGGCGTTCGAGGACCTCTACGGCCAGGAGGCCATGGTCCGCACCCTGCGCAACGCCTTCGCCACCGGGCGGATCGCGCACGCCTTCATGCTGACCGGCGTCCGCGGGGTGGGGAAGACCACGACCGCGCGCCTGCTGGCCCGGGCCCTGAACTACGAGACCGACACGATCCGCGAGCCCTCGCTGGAGCTGCGCGAAGAGGGCCGCCACTGCCGCTCGATCATCGAGGGCCGGCACATGGACGTGCTGGAGCTCGACGCCGCCAGCCGCACCGGCGTGGGCGACATCCGCGAGCTGCTGGAGGGCGTGCGCTACGCCCCGGTGGAGGCCCGCTACAAGGTCTACATAATCGACGAGGTCCACATGCTGTCGACGGGGGCGTTCAACGCGCTCCTGAAGACGCTGGAGGAGCCGCCGCCGCACGCCAAGTTCATCTTCGCCACCACCGAGATCCGCAAGGTTCCGGTGACGATCCTCTCGCGCACCCAGCGGTTCGACCTGCGCCGGGTCGAGCCGGAGGTGCTGGTCAAGAACCTGGAGATGATCTGCGAGAACGAGGGCGCTCGCGTCGAGGCCGAGGGCCTGATGCTGATCGCCCGCGCCGCGGAGGGTTCGGTCCGCGACGGCCAGTCGATGCTGGACCAGGCGATCGTCCAGGCCGATCCGGGCCAGACGGTCTCGGCGGCGTCGATCCGCGACATGCTGGGCCTGGCCGACCGGGCGCAGACGATCACCCTGTTCGAGCAGGTGATGCGCGGCGAGGCCGGCGCCGCCATCGAGACCTTCCGCCAGCTCTACGGCTACGGCGCGAACCCCGATCAGGTGGTGATGGACCTGCTTGATCACACCCATGGCGCTTCGGTCGCCAAGGCCATCGGACCCAACGCCCTGGTGATGCCGAAGGAGCAGGCGCTGCGGCTGGCGGCGGTCGGCGCGGCCGTGTCGGCCGGCATGCTGTCGCGGGTATGGCAGCTGACCTTGAAGGCGTACGAGGAGGTTCGCCGCGCGCCCGACGCGGCGGCGGCGGTCGACATGGCGCTGATCCGGCTGGCCTACGCGGCCGACCTGCCTGGGCCGGAAGAGGCCTTGAAGCGGCTGCAGTCGGGCGAGCCCGTCAGCGGCGGCGGCCCGGCGGCCGGCCCCTCGGGCGGCGGTGGCGGGGGCCCCGCGTCGCGGCAGGGCGGGCTGGCGACCAACGCGGTGGCGCGGCAGATGACAGCGCCGATGCCGTCGACCGAGCCGGCGGCCAACCTGAAGACCTTCGAGGACATGCTGGCCCTGATCGACCGGCGCCGCGACATCCGGCTCAAGCTGGACGTGGAGCGGTTCATCCGCCCAATCAGCTTCCGGCCCGGAGCCATAGAGTACGAGCCGGGCCCGGGTTCGCCGCCCGACCTGGCGCAACGGCTGGTCACCCGGCTGAAGGAGTGGACCGGCGAGCGCTGGCTGCTCTCGACCCAGGGCGGCGGCGGCGCCGAAAGCCTGTGGGAAAAGCAGAAGCGCGAGGAGCGTGAGGTCCGCGCGGAGGTCGAGCAACACCCGTTCGTGCAGAGCGTGATGCAGGCGTTCCCTGGAACGGAAATCGTCGGCGTCCGCCAGCTGTCGCAGCCGCAGCCCGCCGAGGCCGCTCCGCCCGAGGAGGCCGAGGATGAGGACTGACCGCGGCGGATCTGAAATTGGAGGCCCGGCGCACTACATCGTCAGGACGTCGAAGCTTCCCGGTGATGGCGGCCGACATGGTCAACATCCCTGCACGCACCTTTTGAAGTGAGTATCGCCCCGTGAAAGACCTAGGTTCGATCATGAAGCAGGCCCAGGCCATGCAGCAGCGCATGGCCGAGGCGCAGGAGAAGATCGCCGCGCTGGAAGTGCAGGGCACCTCAGGCGGCGGCATGGTCAGGCTGACGCTGAAAGGCACGGGCGAGCTGGCGCGCGTCGAGCTGGACGAGAGCCTGATGGCGCCCGGCGAGGGCGAAGTGGTGGCCGACCTGATGGTCGCCGCCCACGCCGACGCCAAGCGCAAGCTGGATGAGAAGCAGGCCGACGTGATGCGTGAGGCGGCGGGGCCGCTGGCAGGGCTGAACATCCCCGGCATGCCCAAGTTCTGATGCGGCTCGCCTCGCCCAAAGCGAAGACGTCCGCCTAATGGCCGCCTCCGCCGGCCCCGAGATCGAACGGCTGATCGGCCTCCTGGCGAAGCTGCCGGGCCTGGGGCCGCGGTCGGCCAGGCGCGCGGCGCTGGCGCTGCTGAAGCGGCGCGACCAGCTGCTGCTGCCGCTGACGGACGCCATGGCCGAGGCGGCGGCGCGGGTGAAGACCTGCAGCCTCTGCGGCAGTCTGGACACCCAGGACCCGTGCGCCATCTGCGCCGAACCGGCCCGCGACGGCACGCTGATCTGCGTGGTCGAGGAGGTGGGCGCGCTCTGGGCCATGGAGCGAGCCTCGGCGTTCCGGGGCCGCTACCACGTGTTGGGCGGGCTGCTCTCGGCGCTGGATGGCGTGGGGCCTGAGGCGCTGCGCGTTGCGCCGCTGGTCGACCGCGCCGGCCAGCAGGGCGTGAAGGAAGTGATCCTGGCGCTGCCCGCCACCGTCGATGGCCAGACCACGGCCCACTACCTCGCCGACCGGCTCGCGGGGTGCGACGTGAGCATCACCATGCTGGCGCGGGGCGTGCCGGTGGGCGGCGAACTGGACTGGCTGGACGACGGAACCATCGCCCAGGCGATGCGGGCTAGGCGCCCGGCCTAGCGTCCCACACGATCGGCTCGATCTTCCGGATCATCACCGACCACGCCACCACGCCGATCACCGTGAAGCCCGCGGCCAGCAGAAAGGCGCCTTCCCAGGCCCCGGTGCGGTCGACGATGACGCCGGTGAAGATCGGCCCCAGGATGCCGGCGAAGTTGGCCCAACCGTTCTGGATGCCCACCCATTTGCCCGCGGCCTTGGGCCCGGCCAGCGTCTGGCCGGTGGCGAAGATGTGCGGGCCCACCGCGCCCAGGCCGATGGCGACGACGAACAGGCTGGCCACCGCGATCTGCGGCGGGGCCAGCGCGCCGACCAGGAGGCCGGTGGCGGCCACCGCGTGGGTGCCCACGAAGAACGTCTTGCGCACCCGGTTGGGCGTCGCGCCCGAGGCGATCCAGCGGTCCGAGATCCAGCCGCTGACGAACGAGGCGGCCGCGTAGGCCAGGTAGAGCGCGCCGCCGATGTTGGCCATCTGCCCCACCGTGTAGCCCTGGGCCTGGACCAGGTAGAGCGGCATCCACGAGACGATGAAGTAGAAGCCGAAGTTGACCGAGAAGTGCCCCAGGCTCGCGCCCCACAGCTCGGGTCGCTTCAGGATGGCGGCGAACGAGGGGCCGTCGTGGGTGGTCGGCTGGGCGGCCGCGCCCGACAGATGGCGGGTGGCGATCATCCAGGGGAGCAGCCACAGGAGCGACACCGCGCCGAACAGGATGAAGACCCCGCGCCAGCCCAGCTGCTCCATGAGGTGGCCGCCAAAGAAGATGCCGACCGCCGGACCCAGCGACAGGCCCACGATGATCAGGCCGTTGGCGGCGCCCAGTCGCGAGGCGTCCACGTGGCGGGCCAAGAGCGCCGAGCTGCAGGGGAAGGCCGCGGCCTCGCCCACGCCTAGCACCAGCCGCAGCAGGAGCAGCGCCGCGAAGCCGCTGGCGAAACCCGTCATCAGCGTGGCGATCGACCAGAGCGCGAGGCCCGCGGCCAGGGTCAGGTAGGCGTTGAAACGGTCGGCCAGCCAGCCGGCCAGCACCAGCCCCGGCGTATAGGCCCAGAAGAAGGCCGAGATCAGCAGGCCGATCTGTGTAGCGTCGAGGCCGAGCTCGCCCTTGATCAGCGGCGCGGCGGTCGCGAGGTTGCCGCGGTCGACGTAGTTGATGAACACCGCCAGCGCGAGCAGTGGGACGATCAGCGGCCCGAAAGCGGCCCTGGTTGTCGGCGCAACGGCCCCGTTGGTCATCGTTACGCTTCCCCCCTCGAATACCGGCGCGCACCGTCGCATCGAACCTGGCGCGTGGCCAGGGGGACGGAAGAGGGCGGCGTCAGGGCGGCCGAAAGGCACGTGGCGGATCAACCTTCCGCCGACTCACACGGTGCGGTAGGAACGCACCATGAACGGACTTCTCTTCCTGTCGATCATCTGCGTGCTGATCGCTGCCGGCGCCCTCGCCTGGGCGCTGCGCGAGCGCACTCGCGCCGCCCACGCCGAGCTCAAGATGAGGCTGATGGCCGAGCAGGGCGAACTGGTGCGGGCCCAACTGACCCAGTCGGCGACGAATGTGGCCGAGGAGCTCCTGCGCCGGAACGAAGAGGCGGTTCGCAACCGCGAGCAGCTGGCCCAGGCGCGGCTGGAGGCCCAGCTGAAGCCGGTCGCCGAGAGCCTGCAGAAGTTCCAGGAGCAGGTCACCGCCGTCGAAAAGCAGCGGGCCGAGGAGCAGGGCGGCCTGAAGGAACAGATCGCCCAGATGCTGGCCGCCTCGGCCGCCACCCAGGACGAGGCGCGCAAGCTGTCGGCGGCGCTGCGGCGCGGCGCCGGCGTGCAGGGGCGCTGGGGCGAGCAGACGCTCCGCAACGTGCTCGAGGCGGCGGGCCTGTCGGGCCGCTTCGACTTCGAGGAACAGGCGTCCACCGACACCGAGGAGGGCCGCCGGCGGCCGGATGTGGTGGTGAAGATGCCGGGCGGCGGGGTGTTCGTGATCGACGCCAAGTGCTCGCTGAACGCCTTCCTTGAGTTGCAGGACGCCCCCGACGAGGCGGCCCGCGACCTGATCGGCCTGCGCCACGTGCAGAGCGTGCGCAGCCACACCCAGGGGCTTTCGGCCAAGGCCTATTGGGACCAGTTCGACAACTCGCCCGACTTCGTCGCCATGTTCGTCCCGCTGGACTCGGCGCTGGCCGCGGCCCTGGACCGCGCGCCCGACCTGATGACCGAGGCGATGGACCGCCGCGTGGTGATCGTGACGCCGTCGACGCTGTTCGCGCTGTGCAAGGCCGTGGCCTACGGCTGGCGCGTCGAAGAGCAGGCGGCCAACGCCCGCAAGATCGCCGACCTGGGCCGCGAGCTCTACAAGCGCATCGCCGTGATGGGCGCGCACGCCGGCTCGGTGGGCAAGGCGCTGGAGACCGCGGTCAGCAAGTACAACCAGTTCGTGGGTTCGCTGGAGACCCAGGTGCTGACCCAGGCCCGCCGCTTCGAGGACCTGAAGGTTGACCACGAAGGCCGCGACGTGCCCAGCCTGGAGGCGCTCGAGGCCGCCGTCCGGCCGCTGGCCAAGCTTTCGGCGGACGAACCCGTGCCGCCGGTGCGGTTGCACGCGGGCGAGTAGGCGCGACGTGGTCCGCCCGGCTAGGCTCCAGAACCGTCGGGGCCGGCCGCCCGATCGATACCGGTCGCCATCTTCCTGAGCAATCGGAGGAGTTCAGCCTGCTCGTGGTCGCTCCAGTCCGCGAAGTACTCTTCCGTCAGCCTTCGCCGCGTCCGTGCAAACTCGGCCAGCATCTGCTTTCCGGAGGCGGTGGGACTCAGCAGGCGAATCCGCCCGTCGGCGGGTGAGGGCGTTCGTTGGATTAGGCCGAGTTCTTCAAGCCGGCTCACCTGCCGGCTTACCGTCGAGTGATCGCGACCCACCAGGCCTGCTAGCTCGACTGCGCCGAGCGGCCCGGCCGAACCGATGCGCGTCAGCAGCGGAAACAGTGCACGGTCGAGTTTGACGCCGGCGCGCGTGAGGAAGCGGGCATCGACATCCGAGCGGTTCATAACCCCGCTAACCTGGAGAAGGATGTCGTGCAGTTCGTCGGCCCAGCTCATCATCCGTGCAATTTACACACAAATTCTTGACCTGTCGTCGCCATCGCATATACGTGCAAAATGCACGGATATGAGGGGAAATTGTACCCCGCGCCGGGCGCAGGAGATCTCCGTATGTCGACGGCGTTGCCCAAGGTGGCGTTTCTAGGGCTTGGCAAGATGGGTGTCGCCATGGCGGCGAACATTCAGCGCGCCGGGTTTCCGCTTACGGTCTGGAACCGTACGGCCGACAAGGCGGCGGCGCTCGTCGCCAGGGGAGCGAGGTGTGCCCCCACGCCTGAGGCCGCCGTCCATCAAGCCGACATTGTGATCTCCAGCCTAGCCGATGATGCGGTGGTCAATGCCGTCGTCAGCGGGCCGTCCGGTATCCTCGCGGGGCTGTCCAAGGGCGCGATCCATGTCGGGACAAGCACCATCTCGCCAGGGCTCGCCGATCGGCTGGCGCAGGACCATGAAGCCCAGGGCTCATTCTATGTCGCCGGGCCGGTAGTCGGCCGAACAAATGCTGCCGAGGCCGCCCAACTGACGACCATCCTCGCCGGCGATGCCCGGGTCATCGAAAGGGCGCGCCCGGTGGTCGCCGCCTACGCCTCGGGGATACTGCCGGGCGGCGCTTTCGCCCGCCAGGCCAACGCCGCGAAGCTCATCGCCAATTTTCTCGGTGCGTCCGGGCTGGACCTGATCGGCCAGACGCTGGCTCTGGGCGAGCGATCGGGCGTGGCGCCTGAACTACTGCGGATGATGCTGTTCGGGTTTTTCGGCCACGAGGCCACGCGCGAGTATATCGACAAGATCACCGCCCGTGACTTCGACGACGTGGGTTTCACGGTCACGGGCGGCCTGAAAGACGTTGAACTCATGATCGCCGCCGGTCGCGACGTGGACCTCGAGCTCTCCACCGCCCGGGCTCTGCAAGCGAAGCTTGCGGGGGCCGTGAAGCGCGGCTGGGACGGCAAGGACTGGTCCTGCCTGACCGACATCGACCGCCTGCATCAGGAGGCCTGAATGTCGCTCAGTTCCTTCGTGTCCACACCCGACTTCGCCGAGTATAGCCACCGCTTCAAGGATCACTTCCTTATGCAGCGCAGGAGCGACGGCGTGTTGCTGGTCGAGGCCCATACTCAAGGCGGCTCGATCCAGCTCAGCGTCGAGAACCATCGTGCGCTGGGTCAGATGCTGAAAACGGTCGGCTCAGACCCGGACAACGAGCTACTGATCCTTACCGGGTCGGGCGACGACTTCATGATGGCCATAGATCCCGACGGCTTCGAGCTGGAGCATCAGGATCTGCGGCACTGGACCTATGAGTACGCCTACAAGGACGGCCGCACCAACGTAAGCGCCCTGATCAACGACCTTGAAATACCCACCATTGGCGTGCTGAACGGCTCGGGCGCACACGCCGAAATCTGCCTGATGTGCGACCTGACGCTGTGCGCCGAGGAGGCGGTGATCTTCGATCCGCACTTCAATATGGGATCGGCGCCCGGTGACGGAATCCACAGCTGCCTGATCGAGCTTCTGGGCGTGAAGCGGGCAGCCTATGCCCTGATTACCGGCCAAAGGATCGACGCTGCGCTGGCGCTGGACTACGGCTTGGTGAACGAGATTCTGCCTCGCGCCGGACTCTTGGAGCGGGCCTGGCGCTTGGCTGACCACATCATGCGCCAGCCTCGGGTAACGCGGCGACTGACCACCCAGATCATCCGCCGCCCCTGGAAGAAGCGTATCGTGGATGACCTCGACGGCAGCTTTGGCATCCAGATGTTCGCCCACCTTGCCAAGAACGAAGCCCTCCACGACGGTTCGCGCGTCCGGGCCGCCGCAGACGCGACGCGCGGGCTGCTCGGAAGTCGCTAGCGCACTCGCTCGCGGCTGGCGCCTCATCATCCCGTGGACGGTCCGCCTTGACGCCCAGGAACGAGGTCCTTACCTCCCCGCCATGGCCATCCGAGAGATCCTGACCGTCCCGCACCCCGTGCTGAAGCAGGTGTCGCAGCCCGTCGACAAGGTCGACGACGAGCTGCGTGCGCTCATGGATGACATGCTGGAGACCATGTACGACGCCCCGGGCATCGGCCTGGCCGCCGTGCAGATCGGCGTGCCCAAGCGGGTGATCGTCATGGACCTCTCCCGCGAGGGCGAGGAGAAGGCGCCGCAGTACTTCGTGAACCCCGAGATCGTCTGGAAGTCGGAGGAGACAGCTCCCTACGAGGAAGGCTGCCTCTCGGTGCCCGAGATTTACGACGAGGTGGAACGCCCGGCGCGGGTCAAGCTGCGCTACCTGAACTACCAGGGCGAACAGGTCGAGGAAGACGCCGAAGGCCTCTACGCGGTCTGCATCCAGCACGAGATGGACCACCTCGAGGGCGTCCTCTTCATCGACTACCTCTCGCGGCTGAAGCGCGAACAGGCGGTCAAGAAGGTCAAGAAGCTGGTTCGGGCGGCGTAGCTCCCGCCGTTCCCTCCCCTCCGGGGAGGGTGGCGAGCGCAGCGAGACGGGTGGGGAAGCGACGATCCACACGGACGTCAGCACTCCGGCCCACACTTTCCCACCCTGGCGGCTGCGCCGCCTGTCCCTCCCCGGAGGGGAGGGGAGTCTACTTCGCCGCGTCCTTGCTCTCGGCCTCGACCTTCGCCGCGCCTTCCTTTGCGCCTTCGACGGCGCCCTTGGCGGTTTCCTTGAGCACCTTGCCGGCGTCGCCCGCGGCGTCCTTGATCTCGGCGCCCACTTCCTTGAGTTCCGGACTGCTGGCGGCGTCCTTGGCCTCGGCGGCGATCTTGTCGGCGGCGGCTTCCACGTCGTTGCCGGTGTCGCGGCGTTCGGCCTCGCTGCAGGCCGACAGGGCGAAGGCGGCGGCCGCGGCGATCATCAGCGTACGGATCATCTGAGAGCTCCCATGTGTCGGGCATCCAACGGTCCCGCTTGCCGCGAAGTTCCCTTCCCGCGCCCCGACCGCTAAGACGCAGCCCATGCGCCTGGCCTTCCTCGGTACGCCCGATTTCGCCGTCTCGGCCCTCGCCGCCATCGTCGAGGCCGGGCACGAGGTGGCGTGCGTCTACTCCCAGCCGCCCGCGCCCCGCGGCAGGGGCCACGAGCTGAAGCCCTCGTCGGTTCATGCGTTCGCGGAGGCGCACGGCATCCCGGTGCGCACGCCGGTCTCGATGCGCGACCCCGCCGAGATCGCCGCCTTCGCCGCCCTGCACCTTGACGCTGCGGTCGTCGTGGCGTTCGGCCAGATCCTGCCGGGCGCCGTGCTCGAGGCTCCGACGCTGGGTTCGTACAACCTCCACGGCTCGCTGCTGCCGCGCTGGCGGGGCGCAGCGCCGATCCAGCGGGCGATCATGGCCGGCGACACGGTGACCGGGGTCCAGGTCATGCGGATGACCGAAGGCCTGGACGAAGGCCCGGTGCTGTCGACCGCGACGGTCCGCATTGGCCCCCTAGACACCGCTGCGACCCTGCACGATCGGTTGGCCGCGGCCGGCGCCAAGCTGATCGTCGAGACCCTGGCCGATATCGCCGAGGGCCGCGCCGTCGCCGTGCCGCAGGCCGCGGAGGGCGTCACGTACGCCAAGAAGATCAGCCCCAAGTTCGCGCGCCTGGACTGGGCCAAGGAGGGCCGGGTTCTGGACCGCAAGATCCGCGGCATGTCGCCGTTCCCGGGCGCCTGGTTCGAGCTGCCGACCGACAAGGGCCCCGTGCGGGTCAAGGCGTTGCTCTCGACCTACGAGGACGCGACCGGGACGCCCGGCGTCACCCTGGACGACCGCCTGCTGGTGGGGACGGGCGAGGGCGCGGTGCGGCTGCTGAAGGTGCAGCGCGAGGGCAAGGGCCCGCAGGACGCCGACGTCTTCCTGCGGGGCACGCCGGCGCCCGCCGGGACCAAGCTCGGCTGATGCCCCGCTACCGCCTTCTGATCGAGTATGACGGCCGGCCGTTCCACGGCTTCCAGGCCCAGGCCGACCTGCCCAGCGTGCAGGGCTCGCTCGAGCGGGCGGTGAAGAAGTTCTGCGGCGAGGACCTGCGGGTGGGCGCCGCAGGGCGCACCGACACCGGCGTCCACGCCACAGGTCAGGTGGTGCATGTCGACCTGACCAAGGACTGGCCGGCCGAGACCGTGCGCAACGCGCTCAACTTCCACCTGATGCCAGACCCCGTGTCTGTGCTGTCGGCGGAGGTGGCGGTGGGCGACTGGCACAGCCGCTTTTCGGCGACCGGGCGACGGTATCTCTACCGCATCCTCAACCGCATGAGCCCGCCCGCGCTGGACCAGGGGCGAGTCTGGCACGTGAAGAAGCCGCTGGACGCCCAGGCCATGCATGAGGCGGCCCAGGTGTTGGTGGGCCACCACGACTTCACGACCTTCCGCGACCTCGCCTGCCAAGCCAAGTCGCCGATGAAGACCCTGGACGTCGCCAATGTCCGCCGCGAGGGCGACGAGGTGCTGCTGGAGTTCGCCTCGCGCTCGTTCCTGCACCGGCAGGTCCGCTCGATGACCGGCACTCTCGCCGAGGTGGGCGTGGGCCGCTGGACGAAGGCCGATGTGGAGGCCGCCCTGGCCGCACGGGACCGCAAGGCCTGCGGCCCCGTCGCCCCGGCCGAGGGGCTGTATCTGACGGGCGTCAGCTACGGGTGATCAGAGGCCGATGAGCCGCCGCGCCAGGATCGGCCAGCCGGGCGTATGGTAGATGAACGAGACTGCGAGCTCGGCGGCGAAGATGGCGGGGACAGCCATCTGGTAGACGCCGTGCAACCTCCGTCGCGTCAGCGCGTCGTAGGTGAGGGCCGCGAGAATGATGAGGTTCGCGCCGGTGTAGGTCTCCACGATCTTGCCCCAGAATCCGGCGCCGGCCACGGCGGCGAGACCTTCTCCCCACCAGCGCGTGTATGCGGCGCCGACGATCACAGCGGTCGCCAGCAGGATGAGCCGCTTGTGGGCCGGCGGATCACGGCGGCTGAACAGGGCCACGGTGGCCAGAACGGTGAAGGCCGCGACGTAGTAGATCGGGATGATGAAGAACTTGAGGTTCTCGGGATCACGGTCCGCATAGAAGCGCTGGCTGTAGACTTCGGAGACGAGGGCCGTGACTGCCATCACGGGAACGAGCACGACGCCGATCCAGCCCATGGCCTGGTGGGTGGCGACCCGGCCGATGCGCACCAGGGCTGCCTGGCTCGTCAGCAGCACCAACCATCCCACGAAGGCGGCGGCGTGAAGGTGCAGCACGATTGGTGCGGGATAGTCGGCCTGGCCCTGCAGGCGACCGGCGACTGCGGGCGCGAAACCCATGATCACCCCCAGCCAGCAGACCGCCACGAAGCCCAGGAAGAAGGATCGATCCCAGGCGTGGAAGGGCCGGAACGTCGCGTTCTTCGTCATGTGAAGCCCCCGCGGAATGGGGCGCATGCAGGTTGAGCGGCGTCAATCAACCGTCGGGCGCATCCGTCGGCGTCTGTGAAGAAGATGTCATGCCCTCGCGGCCGAGGGCGCGCTAGAACATCTCCGATTCAACCGGAGACTTACCCCCCATGTCCCAAGGCCCCTGGAGCCACCACAGCCGAAACGCCGCCGTGTCTGACGACATCGACTTCGAGATCAAGGGCCAGGAACTGCAGTTCGTCGAGATCGAGCTGGATCCCGGCGAGAGCGCGGTGGCAGAGGCCGGGTCGTTCGTCTGGAAGGACGCCTCGGTCGAGATGACCACGATGTTCGGCGACGGGTCCGGCGGCCAGGGCGGCGGCTTCATGGGCGCGCTGCTGGGCGCCGGCAAGCGGCTCATCACCGGCGAGAGCCTGTTCACGACGGTCTTCACCCACCAGGGCCGCGGCAAGGCTAAGGTGGCCTTCGCCTCGCCGACGCCCGGAGCCATCCTGCCGATCAAGCTGGACAGCGTGGGCGGCACGCTCATCTGCCAGAAGGACAGTTTCCTGGCCGCCGCGCGCGGCGTGCAGATCGGCGTCGCCTTCCAGCGCCGGATCATGACCGGTCTGTTCGGCGGCGAAGGCTTCATCATGCAGAAGCTCGACGGCGACGGATGGGTGTTCGTCCAGATGGGCGGCACACTGGTCGAGCGCGAGCTGGCGCCGGGCGAAGTGCTGCACGTCGATACCGGCTGCCTCGCCGCCTACACGCCGAGCGTCGATTTCGACCTGGAGATGGTGCGCGGCGTGAAGAGCATGTTCTTCGGCGGCGAGGGCCTGTTCTACGCCCGGCTGACCGGGCCCGGGAAGGTCTGGATCCAGTCGCTGCCGTTCTCGCGTCTCGCCGGCCGGATGCTGGCGGCGGCGGGCGGAACGGGCGGCAACCAGGGCGAGGGGTCGGTCCTGGGCGGTCTCGGCGACCTGATCGGCGGCAACCGTTGATGCAGACGGGCCTCCCGCCGCTTCCGCTCCAGTCCCCGGGAACACCCTGGCCGACACGCGCGTGGCCGACGGGCGAGGCCCGGGCGCGCGACGCCGCGCGGCTGGAGGCCCTGCTGGCCCGGGCGTTCGACGCCGCGCCCGACGGGCCGCTGGGCAAGACCTATGCGCTGCTGGCGATCCAGGGCGGCAGGCTGACCTACGAACGCTACGGCTTCGGGGCGACGCCCGAGACCACACAGCCGTCTTGGTCGATGGCCAAGAGCATGACCCAGGCCCTGGTGGGCATGCTGGTGCTGGACGGTCGCCTAGATATCCACGCGCCGGCTGACGTTCCCGAGTGGAAAGGCGCTGACGATCCGCGCGCCGCGATCACGCTGGACCAACTGCTGCGGATGTCGAGCGGGCTTGCCTTCGTCGAGGACTATGTCCCCGGTTCGGTCTCGGACGTGCTGGAGATGCTCTACGGCTCGGGCAAGGCGGACGCGGCCGCCTATGCGGCCAGCCGGCCGTTGGCCCACCCGCCGGGGTCGTTCTGGAGCTACGCCAGCGGGACCAGCAACATCGTCGCCCGGCTGGCCGCCCAGGCCCAGGGCGGCGACTTCGCGGCCTATATGCGCTCGCGCCTGTTCGAGCCGCTGGGCATGGACAGCGCCACGCCCAAGTTCGACGCCGCCGGCACGTTCATCGGCTCATCCTACTGCTTCTGCACGCCGCGTGACTTCGCCCGCTTCGGGCTGCTCTACCTGCGCGACGGGGCCTGGGACGGCCGGCGTCTTCTGCCTGAGGGCTGGGTCGACTATGCGCGCACGCCCACCTTCCAGCAGGAAGGCGTGACCGACGGCCCCTATGGCGCGCACTGGTGGCTGGGGATCGGCGGGCCCGGCTCGTTCTCGGCCAACGGCTACGCCGGACAGTTCATCATCGTCTGCCCCGACCGCGACCTCATCGTCGTGCGCAACGGCGACACCCCGCTTGAGTCCAAGGATCGCCTCCGGGACTGGATCGGCGAGGTCGTGGACTGCTTCGGCGCGGCCTGAGATCTCAGGCGAAGTAGCGGGCGATGATCCGCGAATAGACCTGCTGCAGGCGGCGGATCTCGTCCACCGGCGCGCGCTCGTCCACCTGGTGCATGGTCTTGCCGACCAGGCCCACTTCGATCACCGGGCACAGCGCGCGGATGAAGCGAGCGTCGCTGGTGCCGCCGCTGGTGGAGAGTTCGGGCGCAGCCCCGGTCACGTCGGCGACGGCGTCAGCCACCAGCTGGGTGAAGTCGCCGCGCTCGGTGAGGAAGGCCTCGCCGCTGATGGACGAGGTGACGGTGATCTTGCCGCCGAAGTCGACCGAGGCGCGCCAAGCCTCCAGGTCGAACCAGTCGGCCAGCTGCTTGCCCGTGTGGTTGGGGTTGAAGCGGATGTTCAGCCGGGCCCGCGCCACCCCCGGGATGACGTTCGTCGCCGTGTTCGGCATCTCGATCATCGTCACTTCCAGGTTCGACGGCTGGAACTCGGGATAGCCCTCGTCCAGCTTCCGCTCCTGCAGCGCGGTCAGCATCTTGATCAGTGGCCGAGCCGGGTTGGCCGCCCGGTGCGGATAGGCCACGTGGCCCTGGACGCCTTCCACGACAATCTCGGCGTTGATCGAGCCGCGCCGGCCCACCTTGACCATGTCGCCGAAGGTCTCGGCCGAGGTGGGTTCGCCCACGATGCAATGGTCGATGACCTCGCCCTCGGCGGCCAGAGCTTCAACCACCTTGACGGTGCCGTCGGTCGCCACGCCTTCCTCGTCGCCGGTGATCAGGAACGAGATCGAGCCCGTCACCGTCCCTGCCGAGATGGCGTCGGAGGTCGCTGCGGCGAAGGCGGCGATGGCGCTCTTCATGTCGACCGAGCCGCGTCCGATCAGGATGCCGTCCTGGATCTCGGCGGCGAAGGCGTCCTTCGACCAGGCGGCCGCGTCGCCCACCGGCACCACGTCGGTATGGCCGGCGAAGCAGAGGTTGGGGCGGGCGGTCCCGTAGCGGGCGTAGAGGTTCTCGATCTCGCCGAACTTCATCCGCCGCGTCGTGAAGCCCAGGCTCACCAGGATCTCCTCGACGATCGCCATCGCACCTGCATCGGCGGGCGTCACCGAGGGGCGGCGGATCAGGTCGCGGGTCAGCTCGACGGCGTCGATGGGACGGCTGTTGCGGGGGCTTTCGGACGGCATGACCCCGCCATATCTGGCAATCACGAGAGTGGCGAGGGGATCATGCCCAAGATCGATATCGACAAGGCGCCGACACGCTTTGGCAGCGCCTACCCGCCGCCGTTCGACGCGCCGTGCCGCGAGCGCATGCGCTGGAAGTTGGGCGACGTGGCGGGACTCACCCAGTTCGGCGTCAACCTGATGCGCCTGGCGCCCGGCGTCTGGACCAGCCAGCGCCACTGGCACAGCCACGAGGACGAGTTCCTATTCGTCGTCTCCGGCGAGGTCGTACTGGTCGAGGACGAGGGCGAGACGGTGTTGCGCGCCGGCGACTGCGCCGGGTTCAAGGCCGGCGTCCCCAACGGCCACCACATCCAGAACCGTTCCGACGCCGAGGCCGTTCTGCTGGAGATCGGGTCGCGGATGCCGGGCGTGGACGGCGGCGACTACCCCGACCTCGACATGATCGTGACCCCCGACGACGTCTATCGCCACCGCGACGGAACGCCCTACGAGCTGGATGGAGGCCGCAAGCGCTGATGCCCAAGATCGACATCCCAAGCCTGGAGGTCCGCAGCGGCTGCAACTATCCGCCCCCCTACACGGACATCTGCCTGGGGGCTGCGTGGAACAAGCTGGGCGACGCGGCCGGCCTCACCGACTTCGGCGTGAACCTGGTGCGCCTTCCGCCGGGCAAGTGGTCCAGCCAGCGGCACTGGCACTCCGAGGAAGACGAGCTGGTCTACGTCCTGGAGGGCGAGGTCACCCTGATGGAGGACGACGGCCCCCACATCCTGCGACCCGGCGACGTGGCGGCCTGGAAGGCCGGCGACGCCAACGCCCACTGCCTGCAGAACCTGAGCGACCGCGACGCCGTCTACCTGGAGATCGGCTCCCGCCGCCCGGCCACAGACGCCTGCCACTATCCCGACATCGACATGGACGCCCGGCCGGGAGAGAGCTTCTACCGCCACAACGACGGCACGCCGTATCCGGAGGGGTAGGTTGGCTCCCGCGGCCGCCGACGCGGCTACTCCCGCAACAGCTCGTTGATGCTCGTCTTCGACCGCGTGCGTTCGTCCACCTGCTTCATGATCACCGCGCAGTAGGTGGACGGCAGGGTCGGGTCGTGGGGGTTGGGGCGGCTGCCGGAGACCACCACGGAGTAGGGCGGCACCTCGCCGGTGCGGACCTCGCCCGTGCGGCGGTCGATGATGGGCGTGGTGGAGGTGATGAAGGTGCCCATCGACAGCACCGAGCCCTCGCGCACGATCACGCCCTCGGCCACCTCGGCGCGGGCGCCGATGAAGCAATTGTCCTCGATGATGGTCGGGTTGGCCTGCAGCGGCTCCAGCACGCCGCCGATGCCGGCGCCGCCCGAGATGTGGCAGTTCTTCCCGATCTGGGCGCACGAGCCGACCGTGGCCCAGGTGTCGACCATCGTGCCTTCGTCGACATAGGCCCCGATGTTCACGAACGACGGCGTCATCACGACGTTGCGGGCGACGAACGCGCCCTTGCGCACGATGCAGCCGGGCACGGCGCGGAAGCCCGCGGCCTCGAAGCGCTGGGCGTCCCACCCGGTGAACTTGAGCGGGACCTTGTCCCAGTAGGGATGCGGCGCGTCGGCGTCGATCAGGCGGTTCGCGGTCAGGCGGAAGAACAGCAGGATCGCCTGCTTGGCCCACTGGTTCGTGGTCCAGGTCCCGTCGGCGTCGCGCTGGGCCACCCGCACCTTGCCGGCGTCGAGCAGCTCGATGGTCTCGTGCACGGCGTCGCGCACCTGGCCGGTGGTGGACATGTTGATGCCGTCGCGCGCCTCCCAGGCGGCCTCGATCACGGACTTCAGGTCTTCGGACATCGGTTTCCTCAGGCGGCGGGCTTGAGCTGCGCGTCCATGAGGAACGGCGCGAGCTTGGCGGTGCGGTGGTGGACGAAGGCGGCGGTGGACTGGGGGGCCCAGGGCCCGACCAGCACGGTGGTCATGCCCAGGTCGTGGGCGGGCGCGAGGTTGCGCTCGGAGTCCTCGAAGAAGCAGGTGGTCGCGGGCTCGATGCCGTGCAGCGCGCCCATGCGCTCGAAGGCCTTCAGGCTGGGCTTGGGTTCGTAGTCGGCGGTCCCGATGTGGAAGACATCGTCGAACAGGTGGCCCAGACCCAGGTGCTTCAGCACGCGCTCGGCATGGATGTCGTCGGCGTTGGTGAAGATCAACCGGCGGCCTGGCAGCCGCTCCAGGGCGCTGAGCAGGTCGGCGTCGTGGGCCAGGGCGTCCAGCGACATGTCGTGGAAGATGGCGTGGAATTCCTTGGGATCGACGCCGTGGTTCAGCATCATGCCCTTCAGGGTCAGCCCGTGCTCGGCCAGGTAGACCTTCTGCAGCCTGAAGGCCTCTTCGCGCGGCAGGCCGGTCACCCGCTCCACGAAGTCGGTCATCCGGTCGACGATCTCGGCCATGAAGCCGGATTCCGCCGGGTAGAGCGTGTTGTCCAGGTCGAACAGCCAGGTGTCGACGTGGCTCAGGTCGGCCGCCATCCTTACCTCCCCCGTGAAACGGCGGGAGGGGGACCGGCGGCCGAGCGGAGCGAAGAGCCGATGGTGGAGGGGGCGGGCCTCAGGCTCCGCAGTTCGATCTGCGCACGCTGGCTCAGTGGAGGGAGCCCGCCCCCTCCACCAACCGCTCTACAGCCGCTGCGCGGCTTCGGCGGTCGGTCCCCCTCCCGCCGCTTCGCGGGGGAGGTCAGCCAGTTCGCTGCGCTCACGGCTTCACCATCGTCCCCGACCCGTGCTCGGTGAAGAGCTCGACCAGCATGGCGTGGGGGCGGCGGCCGTCCAGGATGACCACGGCCTCGACGCCGGATTCCACGGCGGCGATGGCGGTCTCCAGCTTGGGGATCATGCCGCCGGTGGCGACCCGGTCGGCGATGGCGCCGCGCGCCTCGGCGATGGTCATCTGGGCCACGCGCTGCTTGTTGGCGTCGAGCACGCCCGGCACGTCGGTGAGCAGGAGCATCCGCTTGGCGCCCAGCGCGCCGGCCAGGGCGCCGGCCACGGTGTCGGCGTTGATGTTGAAGGTCTGGCCGTTGTCGTCCACGCCGATGGGGGCGACCACCGGGATGTAGTCGTGCTCGGCCTTGATCAGGGCCTCGATCAGGGTGGTGTCGATGTGCTTGGGTTCGCCCACGAAGCCCAGGTCGACGATCTTCTCCTCGACGCTGTCGGCGGCCCGCGTGGTGCGCGTGACCTTCTCGACGGTGATCAGCTTGGCGTCCTTGCCCGACAGGCCCACGCCGCGCACGTCGGCCTCGGAGCCCGCCTGGGTGATCCAGCTGGCGATTTCCTTGTTGATGGCGCCCGACAGCACCATCTCGGCCACTTCCATGGTCGCCTGGTCGGTGACGCGCAGGCCGTCGACGAAAGTGGACTTCACGCCCGCCTTCTCGAGCCAGGCCGAGATCTGCGGGCCGCCGCCGTGCACCACCACGGGATGGACGCCCAGCATCTTCAGCAGCACCACGTCGGCGGCGAACAGCTTGGCCACCGACTCCTCGCCCATGGCGTGGCCGCCGTATTTGATGACCACGATCTCGCGGTCGTAGATCTGGATGAACGGCAGGGACTCGGCCAGCGTCTTCGCCGTCGCCCAACCTTGCTCTTCCGTGTCTTCGCTCAACGTCGCCGTCCCGCCAGAGAAACCCGGGCGTCCGATAGCGGACGGGGCCCCCGCTGTCACGGGCGCATGGGCGTGTTAGTCCAGGCGCGGCAATCCAGGGAGTTGGCGATGCGTTGTTTGGGGGTGGGGGCGGCGCTGGCCGCGATGCTGGTCGCGGGGGTCGCCCAGGCCGGGACGGTGGCCGTGAGCGCTGAGCGGCTCCTGGACGTCAAGACCGGCAAGTATGTCGAAAAGCCCCTGATCCTGATCACCGATGGCCGCGTCGCCTCGGTGGGCAAGGCGGGCGATGCGGTCCCTCCGGGCGCTCAGCGTGTGGACCTGCCGGGCGTGACCCTGCTGCCCGGCCTGATCGACATGCACGTCCATCTGACCAGCGCCGGAAAGTACGGCGGCTACCGACCCTACGAGTTCACCGACAGCTTCTGGACGGCGGTCGGCGTGGCCAACGCCAAGACCACGCTGGAGGCGGGCTTCACCACGGTGCGCAACGTCGGCACGGCCTTCTACGCCGACGTGGGCCTGCGCGAGGCGATCGACGAGGGGTGGATCGCGGGACCCCGGATCATGGCGTCGGGCTACGCTCTGGGCGCCACCGGCGGCCACTGCGATGAGACCTACTTCCCGCCGTCGATGGAGCAGAAGAGCCCGGCGCTGGTCGACAGTCCCGACGAGGGCCGCAAGATGGTGCGGACCCAGCGCAAGTACGGCGCCCGGTCGATCAAGATCTGCGCGACCGGCGGCGTCTTCTCCCGCGGCGACGAGCCCGGGGCCCAGCAGCTGACCCTGGAGGAGATGAAGGCCATTGCCGACGAGGCGCACATGGCCGGAATGAAGGTGGCCGCCCACGCTCACGGCGCGCCCGGCATCAAGGACGCGATCCGCGCGGGTATCGACACGATCGAGCACGTCAGCCTGATCGACGACGAAGGCATCAAGCTGGCCGTCCAGAAGGGGACCTGGCTGGGCTTCGACATCTACAACACCGACTACACCCAGGCCGAGGGCAAGAAGAACGGCGAGCTGGAGGACAACCTGCGCAAGGACCGCGAGATCGGCGGGATCCAGCGCGAGAACTACCGCAAGGCGCTGAAGGCCGGCGCGCGGATGATCTTCTCCAGCGACGCGGGCGTGTATCCGCACGGCCTGAACGCCAAGCAGTTCGAGGTGATGGTCCGCTTCGGCGCGACGCCGCTCCAGGCGATCCAGTCGGCCACAGTGAATTCGGCTGAGGCCCTGGGCTGGCAGAACGACGTGGGCCAGGTGGCCAAGGGCTTCTGGGGCGACCTCGTCGGCGTCCAGGGCGATCCTCTGGCCGACGTCACGGTGCTGGAGAAGCCGGTGTTCGTGATGAAGGGCGGCGAGGTGGCCCGGCGCTAGCCAGGACGCCTACTCGGCCACCTCGGGCAGCAGCGTCGCGAAGTGCTGCTCCACCGCGGCGTAGCACTCGCAGGCGACCCGCTCGAGGCCGCGGCGGTCCACCACTTCAACGCGCCCGCGATGTGTACGGATGAGGCCGCGGGCCTGGAGCTCGCCGGTGACCGTGGTGACCGTCGAACGTTGAACGCCCAGCATCTCGGCCAGCGACTCGTGGGTCAGGTGTATGACGCCGTGGCCGGCGCGGTCGTGGACGGCCAGCAGCCAGCGGGCGCACCGCTCATCCACGCGGTGCAGGGCGTTGCAGGCCACCCCCTGCATCATCTGGGCGAGCAGGCTGTCGGCATAGCGGGAGAACAGGTCGCCGAACCGCGGCGAGCCGGTCTTGGCCGCCTCCAGGTGGCTGGTGGAGATGGCGTAGGCGTCGCCGGGAAGCTGCACCACGGCGCGCCCGTAGGCAGGCTTGTGGCCCTCGCTGACGATCCCGCCGACGGCGCCTTCGCGGCCGATGGTGGCGGCCTCAACCTCGCGGCCGTCGCGGGTGACGATCAGCAGCGAGGCCATCGTCCGGTGGCAGGGGAAATAGGTGGTGACCACGTCGTCCCCGGGCTCGAACAGCACCTGGCCCCGCTTCAGCGCCACGGGCTCCAGGTGGGGTTTGAGCACCTCCAGGTCTCGGGGCGCGAGCGCCGCCAGCAGCCGGTTCGAGCGGTGGCCCGTGTCGCGAGCGCCGATGTCGCGCCCGGGGGCGAAGGACGTGTTCATGCGGGACATCCCCATGGCCTGACCATGGGGGGACAACGCCCGAACGGCCGCGCTTGTTGCGTCGGGCCGTCAGATCGTGCGGGCCACGACTTCCTTCATGATCTCGGACGTCCCGCCGTATATCCGCTGGACGCGGGCGTCCCGCCACAGGCGCGCGATGGGATACTCGTTCATATAGCCCGCGCCGCCGTGCAGCTGCAGGGCGGCGTCGCAGACCTCCCATTGCAACTCAGTGTGGAACAGCTTGGCGGCCGAGGCTTCGGCGGCGGTCAGCTTGCCTTCCAGGTGGCGCGCGATCGCCCAGTCCAGGTGCGCCCACCCCGCCTGCAGCCTGGCCTTGAGGCCCGCCAGGGTGAAGCGGGTGTTCTGGAAATCGAAGACCGTCTGGCCGAACGCCTTGCGCTCCTTGGTGAACTTCACCCCCTCGTCGAACGCCCGCTGGGCGGCGGCCTGCGCCTGCGCCGCGATGCCCAGGCGCTCCTGCGGCAGCTGGGTCATCAGCTGGGCGAAGCCCTTGCCCTCCTGGCCCAGGCAGTTGGTCACCGGCACGCGCACGTCCTCGAAGAACAGTTCCGAGGTGTCAGCGGCGTGCTGGCCGATCTTGTCGAGGTTGCGCCCGCGCTTGAATCCCTCGCGGCTGGCTTCCACCAGGATCAGCGAGATGCCCTTGCCGCCCTGGGTCGGGTCGGTCTTCGCTACGACGATGATCAGGTCGGCGTGCTGGCCGTTGGTGATGTAGATCTTCGAGCCGTTGACGACATAGTGGTTCCCGTCGCGGATCGCGGTCGTGCGCACGGCCTGCAGGTCGGACCCGGTGCCGGGCTCGGTCATGGCGATGGCGGTGATGGCCTCGCCCGAGACCATCTTGGGCAGCCACTCGCGCTTCTGCTCTTCCGAGCCGTAGTTGACGATGTAGTCGGCGACAATGTCGCTCTGCAGCGTGATGCCGGCCGTGGAGCCTGCGTAGAACAGCTCCTCCGAGATCACCGCGTTGTAGCGGAAGTCGAGACCCAGGCCGCCGTACTCGGCCGGCACGCCGGGGCACAGCAGCCCCGCTTCGCCGCAGGCCAGCCAGAACTCGCGACCGATGATCCCCTCGCTCTCCCAGCGGTCGAGGTTGGGGGTCAGTTCACGCTCGTAGAACTTCCGCACCTGGTCGCGGAAGAGGTTCAGGTCCTCGTCGAAGACGGGGCGGGCGGACATGTCGATCATGAGGCGGATCCCGGTGTTCAGCCGTCAGTTAACGCGGTGACGTTGGGGACGGAAACGTCCTTTCCCACCCAGTGGGAAGGCGGGATCAAACCTCGCACGCCGCCAGGATCTCGGCGCGGAGTTCGGGGATGCCCGTGCCCTTCTCGGAGGACGTGGCGGCGACCCGCGGGAAGGCTGCCGGGCGCTTGGCGATCTTTCGAAGGGTCTCGGCCACCACCTGGTTGACGTCGCGCTGACTGCGCAGCTTGTCGGTCTTGGTCAGCACGATCTGATAGCTTACGGCGGCGAGGTCGAACGCCTCCATGGCCTCCAGGTCGACGTCCTTCAGTCCGTGGCGGCTATCGATCAGCAGGTAGGCGCGCTTCAGGTTCGGGCGCCCGCGCAGATAGGCGCGACCCAGGTTCTGGAACTTGTTCTTCTCGCCGCGGCCCACCTTGGCGAAACCGTAACCGGGCAGGTCGACCAGCCGCAGAGTCTCGTCGGCCACGAAGAAGTTGATCTCGCGGGTGCGGCCGGGCGCGGTCGAGGCGCGCGCCAGGTGGGTGCGGCCGGTGACGGCGTTGATGAGTGAGCTCTTGCCCACGTTGGAGCGGCCGGCGAACGCCACCTCGGGCAGGTCGGCGGGCGGCAGGCCGGTCATGGCCACCGCGCCCATCATGAAGGTCACCGGGTGCGCGAAGAACACCCGCGCCGCCTCCAGCGCCTCGTCGTCGAACGTCGGCTCGGGCGCGAGGGCGTCGGTCACCCCACGCCCTCGGGCTTGGGCTTACCCGTCACCTTGCGGATGATCTGGTCGATCGGGTTGTCCACCTTGAACCGGCGCATGATCACGTACTGCTGCAGCACCGTCAGGCAGTTCGACCACGTGTAGTAGACCAGCAGGCCGATGGCGAACTGAGCCATGATGAAGGTGAAGAGCAGCGGCATGAACTGGAAGATCCGCTGCTGCACCGGATCGGGCGCCGGCGGGCTCATCGAGGTCGTGAGCCAGGTGGTGAAGCCGTACAGGATCGGCAGCACGCCGATGTGCAGGAAGCCGGGGGGCGAACCGTAGGCGAACAGGCTGCCCATCAGCGGCAGCGTGCCCGGATCCCAGGGGATAAGGCCGAACAGGTTGAACACCGTCGTCGGGTCGGGCGCCGACAGGTCCTTGATGTAGCCGACGAACGGCGCGTGCCGCATGTCGATCTCGAGCTGCAGCACCTTGAAGAGCGCGAAGAACACCGGAATCTGCAGGAAGATCGGCAGACAGCCGGCCAGCGGGTTGACCTTCTCGCGCTGATACAGCGCCAGCAGCTCCTGCTGCTGTTTCTGCGGGTCGTCCTTGTACTTGGCGCGCAGCTCCTCCATCGCCGGCTGCACCTTCTTCATCTTCGTCATCGACTCGTACTGCTTGTTGGCGAGCGGGAAGAAGACGAGACGCACGATGACGGTAAGCGCCAGGATGGCCAGGCCGAAGTTGCCGACGTAGCCGTACAGCCACGACAGCAGCCCGAAGATCGGGCGGGTCAGGAACCAGAACATGCCCCAGTCCAGCGCCTCGTCCAGGTGGGCGATGCCCAGGTTGTCCTGGTAGGCCTCCAGCACCGGGCGCTGTTTGGCGCCGGCGAAGATTCGGGTGGTCTCAGTGATCTGGCGACCTGCGGCGATGGTGCGCACCTGGCCGTCGAACTTGGCGTCGAGAATGTTGGCGGTGGGGGCCTTGGTCAGGCGGAACTGGCCGTCGATCTGGCTCTTCTGATCGGGGATCAGCGCCGTCAGCCAGTAGTGGTCGGTGATGCCGACCCAGCCGCCCGTGGATGTGTAGGTCGGGCTCGAGCCGTCTTTCTGCCACTTGGCGTACTTGAGCGGCCGGCGCTTGCCTTCCAGCCAGCCGGCGCCGCCCTCGTGGATCACCCCGTTCTTGCCCAGGCTGGGCGGCACGCCCTGGCGCTGGACCGATCCATAGGGGCGCAGCGTGACCGGCATGCCCGACGTGTTGGCCACGGTGTCGGCGACCGTGAACATGTACTTGTCGTCGACCGAAATCACCCGCGTGAAGGTCAGGCCCTGGCCATTGGCGTAGGTCAGGGTTACGGGCTGGCCGGGCGCGAGCTTCGAGCCGCTGGCCAGCGTCCAGAGCGTGTTCGGCCCAGGCATGCCGACGACATTGGCGCCCACCCAGCCCAGCTCGGCGAACATGGCGTACTGCGTGCCGTCGGGCCGCAGCAGCTCGACCGGCGGCGAGTTCTTGTCGAGCGTCTGGCGGTACTGGACCAGATAGAGATCGTCGAGGCGCGCGCCGCGCAGCGACAGCGAGCCTTTCAAGGCCGGCGTGTCGATCGGCACACGGGCCGTGGCGGCCACGGCGGCCTCACGAGTGACCACCTGTGACATCTGCGGCGCATTGGGCGCGGCGGTCGAGACGGCGGCGGCGGGCGCCTGGCGCGCGCGCTCCTCCATGGCCCGCTTGGTCTGCGGCTCGATGACGAAGATCTGGTAGACCAGAAGCAGGAGCGCCGCCGCCACGAAGAAGATGATCGTGTTGCGGGTGTTGTCGTCGCGCATGGAACGCAGGTTTCCGTCGGAGAGAAGGGCGAGGCCGGGCTACAGGTGGTGAGCCGCACGGTCGGGGGCGAGCCTTATCAGCGCGGTTTTCACATCGTCAAGGAGACGGTCCCACGGCCGGCTGATGGCGCCGCCCCTGGCGATGATCACATAGTCGACGCCGGGAGCCCCGTGGAGGGGCAGCATGAGGCGCGCCGCCTCACGCATCCGACGCTTGGCCCGGTTGCGCTCGACGGCGCCTCCGATGCGCTTGGTGGCGGTAAACCCGACCCGCACCCGGGGGTCATCGTCGCCGCGCGGGCGCGCCTGAACGACGACAGCCCCCTTCGCATGCGAGGGGGCTTTGGCGCAGGCGAGGAACTCGCTGCGCTTGGTCAATCTGGAAATGGTCGGTTTGGCGTCCGTCACCCGGACACCTTAGGGCAACGCTTGAGCTTAGGCGCTCAGGCGCTTGCGGCCCTTGGCGCGACGGCGCGCCAGGATCTTCTGACCATTCTTCGTGGACATGCGCAGGCGGAAGCCGTGACGGCGCGCACGCACCAGGCGAGACGGTTGGAAAGTGCGCTTCACGAGGAAAGCTCCGGGTCGAAAATCGAGCGGCGGTGGATAGTGGAAGGGCGGGGGGCTGTCAACCACCTCGGGCCGGCTACTCCGCCAGAGTCATCACCAGCGGTCCGCGACGGGTAGCCACCAGCGTGTGCTCGTACTGGACCGTGGGTTCGCCGCCGGGAGGCCGAAGGGTCCAGCCGTCGCCCACCTCATCGACCCAGTCCGCGCCCAGCGACAGGAACGGCTCCAGGGTGAAGACCAGGCCTTCGGTGATCTTGCGGCGGTCAGAACGGTCGACCCAGGTGGCGATCTCGGTGGGCTCCTCGTGCAGCGAGGCGCCGACCCCGTGGCTGGCGAGGTTCCGGACCAGGCTGTAGCCGTTGCGGCGCGCAAAGGCCTCGATCTCGCGGCCGGGGGCGTTGAGGTCGGCGCCTGGGCGCACGGCGCGGATGCCGGTCCACAACGCGCGCCGACCGTCGCGGCACAGGCGCTCGACCCGCTTGGTCACCGGCGGCACGGCGAACGAGGCCCCCGTGTCGCCGAAGAAGCCGTCCAGCTCGGCCGAGACGTCGATGTTGATCAGGTCGCCGGCCTGGATCACCCGGTCTCCCGGGATGCCGTGCGCCACGTCGGGCCCCACCGAGATGCAGGTGGCGCCGGGGAAGTCGTAGGTGAGCTCGGGCGCCGAGCGGGCGCCGCCGGCCTCCAGCATCGCTCGGCCCAGCTGGTCCAGCTCGCGGGTGGTCATGCCGGGCTCCAGCGCCTCGCCCATCGCCTTCAGGGTACGCGCCACGAGGCGTCCGGCGGCCTTCAGCTTGTCGAGCTGATCTTCATTCTCGATCGTCATGGTCCGATCCTGACGCAAGTCGGCCCGCGGCCCAAGCCCGCTTGCCGTCGCAGCCGCGGCTTCCATAGTCACGCCCGGAAAAGCCGGAGATGGCGATGCGATTCCTTCTGATCCTGGCCGCGGTGCTGGGGCTGGCCGCGCCGGCCCTGGCCCAGACGCCCACTGACACCCGCGCGCTGCTGGCGGCCAATACCCGGGCGTTCGAGCTCACGGCGGAAGGGATCAAGGGGCCGGGCGCGGACTTCCTCCTGGCTCAGACCGAGCGGGCCCAGTTTCTGCTGATGGGCGAGAACCATCACGACCGCGACACCCCGCGGTTCGCCGGCGCCCTGTTCAACCGGCTGCAGCGCGAACGGGGCTTCCGCTATCTGGCGGTCGAGCAGGACCCGCTGGCCATCGACGCGGTCAACGGCATGAAGGGCGACCTCGGCAAGATCGCGGCGCTGGCCAGGCGCTATCCGTCGCACATCGGCTTCGCCTCGGATGACGACCTGCGGCTGCTGGCCGAGGTGAGCAAGGGCTCGCGACCCGGCGATCCTGTGCTGTGGGGCCTGGAGCAGGCCCAGGGGGCGACCCGCTATCTGGAGGAGCTGGTTGGCCTGGCGCCCCCCCAGACCCGCTCCACGGCCCAGGAGCTATACCAGGAGGCCAAGAGCAAGGAGACCCGCGCCAACCAGGGCGCCTTCCTGCACGACGATCCGACCACGCTTGCGCGGCTGCAGGCGCTGGAGGCGGCCTATGATCCCGAGCCCGGTTCGCGCGCCGACCGGCTGTTCACCGGCCTGATCACCAGCGCCGAGATCTATTCGTACAACCGCCGCGCCAACGCCGGCGAGCGGGTGGGCCTTTACAACAACACCGAGCGCGAGGCGCTCTTCAAGCGGACGTTCCTGGAGAACTATCGCCGCGCGGCGAAGGCCGGCGTTCTGCCCAAGGTGATGTTCAAGTTCGGCAGCTGGCACATGTACCGCGGCCGCAGCCCGGGCGGGGCCTACACCATCGGCAATTTCGCCCACGAGTTCGCCATCGCGGGTGGGATGGAGGCTTACGGCGTCGACGTGATCCCGGTGGGCGAGGGTTTCGCCTGGCTGGAGGACGCGCCGTTCCTGGCCCCGCTGTTCCCCGATGGCCCGCCGGCAACCCCTGTGATGATCGACCTGCGACCCCTGAAGCCCTGGGCGCGCGCCTTCGCCAACCAACTCGAGCCAGCGCGGCAAGCCGAGCTGCGCGACTACATCCACGCCCATGATGCGATCATCGTGCTGCCTGGCGGCCGCAAGGCGACCTGGGATCTGACGGGCTTTCCGGTTCCCTAGAGATCCGGCCGGATGATCGTCTTGCCCACCACCTTGCGCTGGGCCAGCGTCTCGAAAGCCTCGCGCCATTCGGTCAGCGGGTACTCGTGGTCGACGCGTGGGCGGACCTTGCCCTCCTCGGCCAGCTTCCAGATCGCCTCGTTGTTTTCGCGGCCCTTGTCCGGGAACTGGCGGCCGTACTCGCCGGCGCGCACGCCGTGGACCGAGAAGCCCTTGATCAGCGCGATGTTGACCGGAAGCGTCGGCAGCCGGCCGCTGGTGAAGCCGATGGAGAGGATGCGGCCGCCGAAGGCGATGCAGCGGATGCTCTCGTCGAACACGTCGCCGCCCACGGGGTCGTAGATCACGTCAGCTCCGCGGCCGCCGGTGAGCTCCTTCACCCGCTCGCGGAAGCCGCGGGTGACGTTCACGGTGGCGTCGACGTCGTATTCCTTCTCGATGGTCGCCAGCTTGTCGTCCGACGCCGAGGCGGCGATCACTTTCGCGCCCAGGAGTTTGGCGTAGTCGACCGCGGCCAGGCCGACGCCGCCGGCCGCGCCATGCACCAGCACCCACTCTCCCGGCTGGACATTGGCGACGCGGTTCAGCGCCACGTAGGCGGTCAGGTAGGCCACCGGATAGCCCGCGGCCTCGCCGTAGCTCAGCTTCGCAGGCTTCTTCCGGAGGGTCGCCGCCGGCAGGATGGCGTACTCGGCGAAGCCGCCGCGGCCGCCGGAGCAGACCGCGTCGCCGATCGCAAAGCCTGTCACGCCTTCGCCCAAGGCGTCCACGTCGCCCGCCAGCTCCATGCCGCCCACAAATGGGATCTCGGGCTTGTGCTGGTGCTCGCCGCGCGTCTGCATGAGGTCGGGGAAGTTCACCGCGGCCGCGCGCACCCTGATGCGCACCTGGCCGGGGCCGGGCTCGGGGGTGGGGATGTCCTTGACCACGCAGCCGCCGTAGTCCGGCAGGAGTTTCTCGACGACCAGGGCGCGCATGCGGCTACTCCGTGAGGGCGGAGCCGATACCGTAGATGGCGTTCCGCAAGGGGACGGAAGGCGGCGTCAGCACTTCGCGCCGGGCAGGCCGCGCAGGCCGCCCAGGATCATCTCGACCGTGAAGTCGGCGGCCGCGCCCACGTCGATCGGGCGGCGCATCAGCATCTTGTCGCAGACCTCGCGGGCCACGCCGATGCAGGCGGCGGTCATGTATTCGGTGTCGCCCAAGGGCCCGCGGCCCTCGTTGATGGCGTGCTCCAGCGCGTCCTTCACCTCGTTGAAGACAGCGGCCATCTCGGGCGTCTCGCCCTGGATATGCGGCTGCATTTCGCCGGCCGGCCGACGCGCCATCCAGCTCACGTGCTCGTCGGCCATGAACTCGAAGTAGGCCACGATGGCCTCGCGGACGAAACCATCCAGCGGGCCACCCTTGCTGCGCAGGGCCTTCAGGATCGGGGCGAACCGGCGGGCGCCGTCGTCGGCAAGAGCCGCGAACACCTCCTCCTTGGAACGGTAGTAGTTGTAGAACGTCCCGGCCGCGAGGCCGGTGCGGCGGATGATGTCGCGCACGGTCGCGGCTTCGTAGCCCAGCTCGCCGAACACCTCTCGCGCCGCGTCCAGGATGGCCTGGCGGTTCTGGACCTTCGTCTGCTCCCGCTTGCCCGCAGGAAGATAGGCGACCTGAGACATTCTCTTCCCGACGCAACTCAAAACGTGACGGGTGTCATTCTAGAAGGCCAAGGATGGTTTCCGCAAACGGAAAGGCCGCGCGTCGCCGCGCGGCCTCCGGATGCGAAAGGGCCGGCGCACGTATGGTCCCGTACGCCGGCCCTCCGAAATCGAGCGTGTATGGTCCCACGCCCGCGTCCGGGTCCTCTTGACCGTCAGAACTCGGTCCAGTTGTCCTCGGCGACCGCCGCGTTGCCCTGGGTCCGGAAGCTGCCCGCGCTTCCCCCGCTGGCGCGCGGCGCGGGGGCCGGAGCCGCCTCGCGGGCGACCGGGCGTTCGGCCTGATGGGTCGAGGCGTTGACCTGGAAGCGCTGCACGAGGCCGAACAGCTCTTCGGTCTGGCCGGCCAGCATGCGCGAGGCCGCGGTGGTCTCTTCCACCATGGCCGCGTTCTGCTGAGTGACCTGGTCCATCTGGTTCACGGCGGTGTTCACCTCCGCGATGCCGGTGGCTTCCTCCTTGGCCGACTGGGCGATTTCGCTGACCAGCTTCGAGATTTCGTCCACGTGGCTGATGATCCGGTGCAGGGCCTCGCCGGTCTCGCCGACCAGGCTCACGCCCTCCGCCACCTGCGAGGTGGACGTCGAGATGAGGCCCTTGATCTGCTTGGCGGATTCCGCCGACCGCTGCGCCAGGGCCCGGACTTCCGAGGCCACGACCGCGAAGCCCTTGCCCGCGTCGCCGGCGCGCGCCGCTTCGACGCCGGCGTTCAGCGCCAGCAGGTTGGTCTGGAAGGCGATCTCGTCCACGACGCCGATGATCTGGCTGATCTCGCGGGCCGAGCGCTCGATTTCGGTCATCGAGGCGACGGCGCGGCTCACCACGTCGCCCGAACGCTCAGCCTCGGCCTTGGCCGAAGCCACGGCTTCGCGGCTCTGGTTGGCGCCCTGCGCCGAGCGCTGGACCGTGACGGTGATCTCGTCCAGCGCGGCGGCGGTCTGCTCCAGGGTTGCCGCCTGCTGCTCGGTCCGGCGCGACAGGTCGTCGGTGGCCGAGGCGATCTCGCCGCCGCCCGAGCGGATGGCGTAGGTCGAGTTGGCGATCGCGGCCAGCGCGACTTCCAGCTTGTCGGCCGCGTCGTTGAAGTCGTTGCGCAGCTTCTCGTAGCCGCCCGGGAACGACTCCCGGAGGCGCACCGTAAGGTCGCCCATGGCGAGGCGTTCCAGGCCGGTGGCCAGCGAGTTGACCACGCGCCCCTGTTCCTCGGCCGAAGCTTCGGCGAGGGCGGCGTTCTCGCGGCGCGCGGCCTCGGCGGCTGCACGCTGTTGTTCCTGCTCGGCGCGCATCTGCTCGAGGTGAAGCTGGTTCTCGCGGAAGACGGCCAGAGACTTCACGATCGCGCCCAGCTCGTCCTTGCGTTCGAGCTTCTCGACATCGACGTCGTTATCGCCGCGCGACAGGCGCTCGGTGGCGCCGGCGATGCGTTGCACCGCCTTCTTCATGTTGAGAACGAGGAACGCGGCGATCGCGCCCACGACCAGCAAGGTCGCCAGGGCGGCTCCGATCGTGGCCATCTGCGCGGCCTTCGCGGCGTCGCTGGCGGCCTGCGCCTTCTTGTCGGTCTCGGCCTGGGCCTGCGCCACGATGGCCTGCAGGTTGCCGGTCATCTTGGCATACTGGTCTTCGAACGGCGCGGCGAAGCCGGCGGCCGACGCGAAGTCAGCGCTCATCATGGCCACGATGATGTCGAGGGCCTCGCGGGTTTCCTTCAGGTCCTTGATCAGCTTGTCGTAGGCGGGGCGCTGCGAGGCTGGCGCCGCTGCGCGAGCCACGCCTACGTCCTTGGCGATCTTGTCGACTTCGGCCATCAGAGCCTTGCTCTGCTCCGGGATCTTCTCGGCTTCGATGGATGCCGCCTGGTGGGTGAGCAGGAAATAAAGATCTCCGTGAACGGCCGTGATCCGTTCCGAGATCTTCTGCATCCGCAGGCTGTTTGGCATGTCGGTCTGAACGACGCGTTCTAGCTCCCGCGTCTGGCTTTGCTGCAGCACCACCGTTCCGGCCGCGAGCACGGCCATCATCACCAGCGCGAGCGCGGGCGCGAAGCCGACCTTCACCAGCAACGGCAGGTCATCCAGTCGAAAGCGTTTCATGCGAGGGATCCCCCGAAGTTCTTTTTCTCACTCGGGAGAGGCTCCGCGAGCCTGTTCACAATGAACGAAGGTCCCTAACGGATTCTCACTTTTCCCACTTTGGTGAGAAATTTAGAGATGATTCACCGCCGCCGGGTATTCCTCTCACCATCGTTTCTTCAACAGGAGGTGGGGATGCAGAAAGCTGTCTCTCTTTTCGGTGGTGTTGTTCTGAGTTTGGCTTTGGCGTCGGGCGTCAGCGCCGCGTCGTTCCAAGAGAACATGGCTAAATGCCTTGTTAAGAATGCGAACACCAAGGACGCCGCGACCGTGATGCTTCAGTGCACTGCGAACGGCGGCAAGCTGGACGGCTGCACCGTTCTCTCGGACAGCGCGCCGGGCAAGGGCTTCGACAAGGCCGCCCTGTGCGTGGCCGCGGCCATGCCGATGGGCGACAAGTCGGGCGACGTGAAGATCCCGATGCGCTTCCCCGGTGGTGCGTAAGCACCAGCCCTGGCGGTGGCGGCCGGGCGCAAGACCCGGCTGAAATCAACAAAGAACATCAAGGCGCCCCACCTCCCTGGGGCGCCTTTTCGTTTGCGGTCGCGCCGCTAGACCGTGCGTTGCGCCCGGTCCTTCTCGTTGGCGCCCTTGATGGCGTCGCGTGCGGCCGCCCACTCGGCGTCGCCCCACTCCGACAGGCGCCCGAAGCCGCCGCCGCCCTTCAGGTGGCCGCCGCCGTCGATGGCGATGGTCTGGCCGTTCACATAGGCCGACCCCGGATCCAGCAGATAGACCGCCAGGTTCGCCAGCTCGCGCATCTCACCATTGCGGTCCAGCGGGATGGTCGGGTCGGGCTTCTCGCCATCGGCGCCGACGCCGCCACCGGGGTTCAGGCGCGCCCAGGCGCCCTCGGTCGGGAAGGGCCCCGGCGCGATGGCGTTGAAGCGGATGCCACGACCGCCCCATTCGACGGCGAGCGACTGGGTCATCACGTTCAGGCCGGCCTTCGACATGGCGCTGGGCACCGTGAACGGCCCGCCATGCCAGACCCAGGTGGTCAGGATCGAGACCACCGAGCCGTGTTTGCCCTCGGCCAGCCAGCGCTTCCCTGCGTCCAGGGTCACGAAGAACGAACCGCGGAAGACGATGTTGGCGATGGCGTCAAAGCCACGGGGGGACAGGTCTTCGGTGCGGCTGATGAAGTTGCCGGCGGCGTTGTTGACGAGGCCGGTCAGCGCGCCGCCCGCCCAGACCTGATCCATGGCGTCGTGGATCGCCTCCGGAACCCGGATGTCGCAGGCCATGCCGGTGACCGTCCCGCCGCCCACCTTGGCGGCATGGTCCGAGAGCTCCTTGGCCGTCTCTTCGATCACATTGCCGCGCCGGCCCCAGATGATGACGTCGGCGCCCAGCATCGAGCAGCCTTCGGCCATCACCTTGCCCAGCCCGGTGCCGCCGCCGGTGATCAGGATGCGCTGGCCCTTCATCAGGCCCGGCTTGAACATCAGGTCGTCGAGGGTGAATTCGGTCATGGCGGCAGTCTTCCTCCGTTTTACCCAGCATGCGGCCCCATGACGCAGGGGGCGTCAATGGCGGGGGCCCTGCGACACTGCGCCGTCCAGCGCCGCGACGCGCGTTGCGTCATCCTGACTCTGGGTCGGGGGGCCGCATCGAGGAGCTGATGGCGGCCGAAATTCGTTCGCCCGGCGATCCGGGCAGCCTCGCGACGGAAATCGGCGAGGCTCTGCTGCGGGGCGCCAGCCTCGACGGCCTCTTCTCCTGTGACCGGTCCGCCGTGCTCAGCTTCTGCGACGCCGCCGCCGCGCGGTTCCTGGGCGCGAATTCAGGCGAGGCCGTCGGCCGGCCGCTGGGCGAGGTGCTCGCCGGCCTGCAGGACCAGACCCTGGAGCTGCGCCTGCGCAGCGCGCTGCGTGACAATGCCGCGGTCGAGTTCGTGGCCGAGCGGCCCGGCGGCAGCGACGAGTGGGTCGAGATCGTCGGCCTTCCGATCGCCAGCGGCATGATCTTCATCCTGCGCGACGTGACTCAGCGCGAACGCAGCGAGCGTTCTCTGCGTCGTAACGAGCGCCGCCTCCGCGCCGCCAACGAAACCCTGCGGCTCGCACATCAGGCCGCGCGCGCGGCCACCTGGGAATGGCGGACGGGCGGGGCGATGCGTTGGCTGGATGTGTCGGCCGCCCGCGCCTTGATCGGGCTGTCCGCCGTGGAAGGAGCCGACGAGGCCGTTGCGGACTGGCGCGCCTTCGTCGTCGACGAGGACATCGGACGGGTGATGGCCACCCTGCGGGGGCTGGTCGACCGCGACGAGGCGTCCTTCGAGTTCCGCGTCGCCGCCGCCGACGGTCGCCATCGCTGGCTCCGCTCCAGCTGTGCGGTTGTCGACCGCCGCGCCGACGGCGCGCCAGGCCGCGTGGTGGGCGTCACGCTCGATGTCACCCCGTCCAAGCTGGCCGAGGCCAAGCTGCGGCGCGAGGTGGGCGAGCGTCGGCGCGCCGAGGAACGCCAGCAGCTTCTGATCCACGAGCTGAATCATCGGGTGAAGAACATGCTGGCCACCGTCCAGTCGGTGGCTCGTCAGAGCCTGGGCCGCGCGGGCGGGGCCGGACCGCTGGCCGACTTCGAGAACCGCCTGATGGCGCTGGCCTGGACCCACGACATCCTGACCCGCGAGCGCTGGGCCGGCGCCTCGCTCACGACGATCCTCACCCGCACCATGACGCCGCACGGGCCGGGCCGCGTGACGCTTTCGGGTCCGGACCTGCGGATCTCACCCAAGATGGCGCTGGCGTTGGCCATGGGCGTGCACGAACTGGCCACCAACGCGGTGAAGTACGGCGCGCTGTCGGTCGACGTGGGGCGCGTTGAGATCGCGTGGCGGCTGGACGAGACGTCCGATCCTCCGATGCTGCGGCTGGAGTGGCGCGAGAGGGACGGCCCACGGGTGACCCCGCCGGCCACCCGCGGCTTTGGCGCGCGGCTGCTGGAACGTGGGCTCGCGCACGAACTGGGCGGCAACGTCGCCATCCGGTTTCTGGCGGCCGGCGTGCGCTGCGAGATCGTCGCCCCCTTCGATCCCGAGCCCGGCGAGGCGCCCGACCTGCCGCGGCCCGCGGTCGGCGACGACCTGACGGCGGCGCACTAGGCGGCTCAGTCGGAGGGGATCTCGAAGTCGGGATCGACCCGCCGGATGAACTCCATCGCGGCGGCCGGGGCGCGCACCTTCCCCTCGTGGATCACATAGGCATAGACGTCGCGAGGCCCCTCTGGAGGACCGGTGCGGTCCACCGGCGTGAAATCTCCCGGCACTTCGCCTCGCGCATAGCTCTGGAATCGACCGGCCCACAGGTCGAGATCCTTGGCCTCGTAGCCCGTCGGGATCTCGTCATTGGCCGAGAGCAGGCGCAGGTAGACGAAGTCGGCGGTGATGTCGGGAATGAAGGGGTAGTTCTCATTGTCAGAGTTGCAGATCGCCACGCCCCGATCGCGGCACAGGCCGATGAACTTGGGGTCGTTGAAGGTGCCGTTGCGCACCTCGAGCACATGCCGCGCCGGCAGGTCGCCCACCTTCTCCGGCAACAGGTCGATGAAGCCCGCGAAGTCGTCGTAGTCGAACTTCTTGGTCGGCATGAACTGCCACAGGATCGGCCCCAGCCGGTCGCCCAGCTCGGTCAGACCCTGGCCCAGGAAGATGTCCATGCTGGCCTTGCCGTCAGCCAGCACCTTGCGGTTCGTGCAGAAGCGCGAGGCCTTGACCGAGAACTTGAAGCCCTCGGGCGTCGAGGCGCGCCACTTGGCCCAGCTGTCGGGCTTGAACGACGAGTAGTAGGTCCCGTTGATCTCGATCGAGGTCAGGTGGCGGCTGGCGTACTCCAGCTCGCGCGCCTGCGGCCACTTGGCGGGATAGAATACCCCCCGCCAAGGCTCGAACGTCCATCCGCCGATCCCGCACCGGATCCTGCCTGCGCCGGCCATGTGCCGTCTCCGAAGTTGCCGTCGTTTAGGTAGCGGTTGTCGTGCAGGTTCTCAACATGTTCCGTTTCGTCCTCCCCCCTTCTCACTGCCCTCGGGGGAGGGGAGTTCCTACTTCCGCTGCGACTTCGTCTTGTCGCGCTCGGCCTTGAACTCGGCGCCTTCTTTCCAATCGGGCCAGATGCGGCTGTTCGCCAGTTTCTGGCCCAGGTCGAACAACAGCGCGCCGTCGGCTTCGAAGCCCTTGGGGTCCCAGGCCGGGTCGAATTCGTCGGCCGGCTGGTGGTACTTGTCGGCGGTGTAGGCGGTGCGATTGGCGAGGCCGGCCGCCTTGCCTCCGGTCACCAGATCCTGGCCGCCGCCGAAGCTGATGGCCGGCACGCCCACCTTCGCGAACGGGAAGTGGTCCGAACGGAAGAAGCTGCCGGCCTCCGGCCGCGGGTCGGGCGTGAAGTATCGGTCGTGGGTCTTGCCCACCGCGATCAACTCGTCCTGCAGGGTCAGTGGCGCGTTGCCCGACGTCGTGAAGTCGCGCGCCAGGCCGGTCGGGCCCACGCCGTCCATGTTGAGAACGCCCACCGTCGTGCCCAGCGGATAGAGCGGGTTGCGGGCGTAGTATTCCGAGCCCAGCAGGCCCTTCTCCTCGGCGGTCACCGACAGGAACACGATCGTCCGCTGCGGCTTTGGGCCCTTGGCGAAGGCGCGGCCAAGTTCCAGCAGCATCGCCGTGCCCGAGGCGTTGTCGAGCGCGCCGTTGTAGATCGTGTCGCCCTTGGCGTCGGGCTGGCCCACGCCCAGGTGATCCCAGTGGGCGGTGTAGAAGACGCGCTCGTTCGGGCGCCTGCTCCCGATCACCGCGCCCACGACGTTCTTCGAGACCACCTTCTGCACGTCGACCGCGTAGTCGGCCGAGAAGGTGACGCCCTTCAGCTCCACCGGCTTGAACGCGCGCGTCTGGGCCTGCTTCTTCAGGGCGTCGAAATCGAAGCCGGCGGCCCTCAGCAGGCCCGCGGCCACGTCGCGCTGCACCCAGCCCTCCAGCGGGGCGTGCGCCTCTGAGGGGGTCTTGCGGATGACGTCGAAGATCTCGTTGGTGTTGGAGTTCTTGACCGTCGCCCAGCCGTAGGCGGCGGGCGCCGTCTCATGGATGACCAGGAAGCCCACAGCGCCCTGGCGCGCGGCCTCCTCGTACTTGTAGGTCCAGCGGCCATAGTAGGTCATGGCCTTGCCGCCGAAGTCGCCAGACCCCGTTTCGAAGTCAGGGTCGTTGACCAGGACCAGGGCGACCTTGCCCTTCAGGTCCATGCCCTTGAAGTCGTCCCAGTTGCGCTCGGGCGCCTTGACGCCATAGCCCACGAACACGACGGGGGCGTCCTTGATGGTCAACCGATCGATCCCCGTCTGGGCGGCGCGGATGGCGATCTGCTCGCCCTGGGTCCAGGTCTCCACCGTCCCGCCGACATTGGCGCTGACGGCGATCGGGCCCTTGGTGGCGAAGCGGGCCAGCGGCACGTCCTGGGTCCACGCGCGGCCGCCGCCCGGGAGCGGATCGCCGGCGGGCTGCAGGCCCGCGGCCTTCATCTGCTCGACCAGATAGGAGACGGTCTTCTTCTCGCCCTCGCTGGCGGGCGCGCGGCCCTCATAGGCGTCGGAGGAAAGCACTTGCGTGTCGCGCAACACCCGTTGCGCATCGATGACCGAGGGCGCGGCCGAGACCGAGCTGGCGGCCAGGACCATGACCGCCGCGCTCAGGAAAAGCTTATGCATGCATGTACTCGGGAATGGGGGGATGTTCCCGCGACCGTAAGAGGTTCGCGGCCCTTCGGCTAGGCTGCGGCCCGACGCGCCGCGATCAACGCCTCGATGCCGTCCAGCACCACGTTCAGACCGAAGCCGAAGCGCCACAGCGGATCGGCGACCACGCTTTTGTCCGCCGCCCGCCAGGCCTCGCTGAGGCGAAGCAGGTGAGGGAAGCGCGCCGGATCCAACCGCGCCGTGATGGCGGGCTCGGCCACGGCGAACCATTGCTCGTCGGTCAGCCCGCTCAACTGCTCGGCCTCGCGGGCGTCGCGCGCCTGTTTCAGGGCTCCCAGCAGGAAGTTGTGCAGCACGTCGATGACCAGGTCCTTGGTCAGGTCGTCCAGGCCCGTGCTGTCGAGCGCGCCCAGCGCCGACTCGTGGCGGCGCACCAGATTGGGCCCCAGGGGCGGGCGGTGCATGGCCAGGTCCAGCATCCACGGGTGGCGTTCGCTCATCCGCCAGCGTTCGCGGGCCACGTCCGTGAGCGCCTCGCGCCAGCCCACGTCCGCCGAAGGCGGCGCAGCCATCTCGCCGAGAACACGGTCGAACATGAGTTCGACCAACTCGGCCTTCGAGGGGACGTAGGTGTAGATCGACATCGCCGACACGCCGAGCTCCAGGGCGATCCGGCGTACGGAGATGGCGGTCAGTCCTTCGGCGTCGGCGACCGCGATCGCAGCTTCGACCACCTTGTCCACCGAGTGGCGAGGCTTGGGTCCGCGGCGGCCGGGCTCGGCGTCGCCCCACAGCAGGTCGATGCTGCGCTTGGGGTCCACCCCGACCGTCGTATCCTTCGTCATGCTGGTCCGTACATTACAGAGAAAACACTTTACATCATACAGAGTTTGAGCGAGACGGGCCGTCGCACGGTGGCCGCAAGAGTCGCCGGCGGAGGCGACATCCGGAATATGGGCCCACGCTTCAATTGCGCCGGGCGTGCGAGTCCTGTTCAACAACGCCGATCTGCAGAACCCTGAACCCCATGCTTCGTCGCCCTGGCTACCTTGCCGTCATGGCCACCCTCGCGCTCGCCGGTTGCGCCAGCCCGCGGGACCCTGATCTGCGCCTGCCCGCCGCCTTCGAAGCGCCGGCCGGAGCATCGGCCGCCGCGCCGCCTCCAGGCGCGCTGGCGTTGGATACCTGGTGGACCGCCTACAACGATGCAGAGCTGACCGCCCTGATCGAGCAGGCGCTGGCCCGCAACCCCGACATCCGCACCGCCCGCTCGCGCCTCGACGAGGTCAAGGCCCAACGCACCGGGTCCATCCTGCAGTACCTGCCCCAGGGAGACGCAACCCTGCAGGGGCGCCGCACGGATACCGACCAGATCGGCGGCACGGCGGCGAACATCCCGGGCTTTTCGACGGCCGGCGTGTCCAAGCAATACCAGTCCGCCTTCACCGTGAACTGGGAAGTCGATCCTTGGGGGCGCGGGTTCGTGGCCTACCGCGCCGCCAACGCCGAGGTCGACCGCGTCCGCTACGCCTATGAGGTGGCGCGGGCCCAGCTCGCCGCCGAGACGGCCGACAGCTGGTTCGAGGCCAAGGGCCTGGCCATCCAGCTGGCCGACGCCCGCGAGACGACGCGGATCCAGCAGGACCTCTACGAGATCGCCTCCAAGCGCGCCGAGCGGGGCCTCGCCGCCGGGACCGAGCCCGATCGCATCGCGGGCGACCTCTCGCAGGCCAGAGCCCAGGTCGCGGCGCTGGAAGCCCAACTGCAGGTGCAGAAGCGCGCGATCCTGATCCTCGCGGGCCGTATCGTCGAGCCGACGGCCAACATCAACGCCACGCCCGAAGTCGGCCAGGCCCCGGCCGTGCCCCAGGTGCTGCCCAGCGAGCTGCTGCAGCGCCGGCCCGACGTGCGTCAGGCGCAGGCCGCCCTGCGCTCGGCCGCGGCCCAGCAGAAGCTGGCGGGCCTGGCCTTCTTCCCGTCCTTCACGTTCTCGCCCGGCATCGGGTGGTCGCGCATCGAGCAGCCGGGCTTCTCTTCCGAGACCCAGAACTGGTCGATCGCCGGCTCGGTGATGCAGCCGGTGCTGTCGCTCCCGCGGCTGCTGTCGGACCTGAAGGTCCAGAACGCCCGCACCGAGCAGGCCGTCACTGCCTACGAGAAGACTGTCCAGACCGCCTTCCAGGAAACGGAAAGCGCGCTGGTCAGCCTGGACGCTGACCGCCGCCGCGTGGCGCTGCTCACCGAAGGCGAGGCCCGCGCCCGGCGCGCCTATGAAGCCGCCCGCACTGGCTACGGCCGCGGGCTCACCGATCTTTCCTCCACCCTCTCGGCCGAGCAGGCTTGGCGCAGCGTGCGCGCCCAGCTCACCTCGGCCCAGGTCCAGGCGCTCCGCCGCTCCGTCCAGGCCATGAAGGCCATTGGCGGCGGCTGGCCCGCCCAGGCCTACGCCGCAAAATGAGACGCGCCATGAAGCTCGCCCCCTCCTCCGTTGGCGTTGTCGCCATCCTCTCGGCCATGCTCGCCGTGGCCGGCTGCAAGAAGCCCCCCGAGAAGCAGACCGAGGCCCAGCGCGCTCGCGCCGTCACGGTCGTCACCATCGGCCCGCGCGCCATCGTCGGATCGCTGGCCGCGTCTGGCGACCTGGTGCCCCGCGAAGAGGCCGCCGTCGCCCCAGAGGTCTCGGGCTACCGCGTCACGCGCGTGCTCGCCGACGTGGGGGACTATGTGCGCGCCGGCCAGACGCTGGCGGTGATCGATCCGGCCCTGCTGGACGCCCAGGTCGCCCAGGCCCGCGCCCAGGCCGCTCAGGCCGAGGACCAGGCCCAGCGGGTCAAGGACCTCGACAACCAGGGGGTCATCAGCCAGGAACAGATCGCTTCGCGCCGCTTCCAGGCCGAGGTCGCCCGCGCCAACCTGCGCGCGCTGACCACCCAGCGACAGAAGCTGTCGGTCTCGGCGCCGGTCTCGGGCGTCATCCTCGAAAAGAACGCGCGCCCCGGCGATATCTCGACGCCCAGCGCCACGCCCTGGTTCCGCATCGCCCGTGACGGCCAGATCGAGCTCTCGGCCGACGTGGCCGAGGACGACCTGTCGCGCATCCGCGTGGGCCAGCAGGCCACCGTCACTCTGCCCTCGGGCGCGGTGGCCAACGGCCGGGTGCGTCTGATCAGCCCGCAGATCGACCCGCAGACCAAGCTGGGCGAGGTGCGCATCACGCTCCCGGTCCGCAGCGACATCCGCGCCGGCGGCTTCGGTCGCGCGGTGTTCAACGACGCGTCGGCCAATGTGCTCGGCGCGCCCGAAGCGGCCATTCGCTACGACGCCGACGGCGCCAAGGTGATGGTCGTGGGCCCGGACAACAAGGTGAAGCGCGTGCCCGTGCAGACCGGCGCCCGCGGCGGCGGCGTGGTCCAGATCCTCAAGGGCCCGCCCGCGGGCACCCGGATCATCGCCAACGCCGGAGCCCTGTTCCTGGACGGCGACCTGGTCCGCCCCTCTGACGCCCCGGCGCAACCCGCCGCCAAGACCGCGGTCGCCAAATGAGCGAACAGCCTCGCCATTTCGCGATCTCCGCCTGGGCGATCCGCAACCCGATCCCCGTCGCGGTGCTCTTCATCGGCCTGATCATGGCCGGCCTGATCGCCTACCAGGCGCTCGCGGTGAAGATGTACCCGAACATCCAGTTCCCGGTGATCGCGGTGACGGTCACCCAGGCCGGCGCCGCGCCGGGGGAAATGGAGACCCAGATCACTCGTCCCGTCGAGGACGCGGTGGCCAGCGTCACCGGGGTGCGCAACATCCAGTCGGTGGTGACCCAGGGCGTCTCGACCACCTCGGTGCAGTTCGAGATCGGGACGAACCTCCAGAAGAAGACCGACGAGATCCGGTCGAAGGTGGCGCAGACCCGCGCGCAGCTGCCGCGCGACATCGACGAGCCCCAGGTCAACCAGCTCGAGATCGACGACGCGGCGCCCATCATGACGATGGCCGTCGAGGCGCCGACCATGAGCGACGACGAGCTGTCCTGGTTCGTCGACGACACGGTGGCCCGCACGCTGCAGGCGGCCAAGGGCGTCTCGCAGGTCTCCCGCGTGGGCGGCGTGGCGCGCGAAATCAACATCATCATCGACCCGGACCGCATGGCCGCCCGCGGCCTGACGGCCAGTCAGGTGAACAACGCGCTGCGCGGCTTCCAGGTCGATGCGCCCGGCGGCCGGGTCTCCATCGGCGGTCGCGAGCAGACGGTCCGCGTGCTGGGGACGGTCGATACGGTGGCCAAGCTGCGCGACATGACGATCCCCACCGGCGGCGGCCAGTTCGTGCGGCTGGCCGACGTGGCCGAGATCGGCGATGGCGCCTCGGACGTGCGCGGCTTCGCGCGCCTCAACGGCCGCCCTGTCGTGGGCTTCCAGGTCGCCAAGACCAAGGAGGCCAGTGACGTCGACACCGAGGACGCGGTCCTCAAGAAGGTGGCAGAGCTGGAGAAGGCCTATCCGGCGGTCAAGTTCTCCACGATCTTCTCGTCGGTCACTGAGACGCGCGCCAGCTTCCAGGCCACCAAGAACGTGCTGGGCGAGGGCATGCTGCTGGCGGCCCTGGTGGTGCTGTTCTTCCTGCGCGACTGGCGGGCGACGGCGATCACCGCGCTGGCCATGCCCATCTCGCTGATCCCGACCTTCCTGGTCATGAAGCTGGCCGACTTCTCGCTGAACATGGTGACGCTGCTGGCGCTCACCCTGGTCATCGGCATCCTGGTCGACGACGCCATCGTCGAGATCGAGAACATCGAGAAACGGGTGGCGCGCGGTCAGCGACCGTTCCAGGCCGCGCTGGAAGGCGCCGACGCCATCGGTCTGGCCGTTGTGGCGACCACCTTCTCGATCGTCGTGGTGTTCACGCCGGTGTCGTTCATGCCGGGCATCCCCGGCCAGTTCTTCCGCGAGTTCGGCCTGACCGTTTCGGTGGCGGTGCTGTTCTCACTGGTGGTGGCGCGCCTCGTCACCCCGCTGATGGCCGCCTACTTCCTGAAGGCGACGCCCGATCCGCATCCGCGCAAGCCGTTCGAGGGCTTCTACCGCAACGCCCTGGAGTGGGCGCTGGCCCACCGGATCATCTCGGCGATCATCGGCGGCGTGTTCTTCATCGGGTCGCTGGCCCTGGTGCCGCTGTTGCCGGCTGGGTTCCAGCCCGCGGGCGACCCTGACTACATGTACGTCGACATCCAGGGCCCGCCCGGTGCGACCGTCGCGGACATGGAAGCGACCGCCCAGCGGATCAACAACCTGTTCAAGGACCAGCCCGAGGTCACCGCCGTCTTCATCCAGATCGGCTCGACCGTGTCCAGCTTCGGCCCGGGCTCGGGCGCCAGCGGCGGCGGCGACCTGCGCAAGGGCACCGCGACGATCCTTCTACGGGAGGACCGCAGCGTCCCCGGCGCCGAGATCCGCGACCGGCTGCGTGAGGAACTGCGCAAAATTCCCGATGTGCGCCTGGGCTTCCTCGACTTCGAGGGCGGGGCCGGCTTCCAACAGATCCTGACCGGCACCAACCCCGACAACCTGGAGGCCGCGGCCCTGGAGCTGGAGCGCCAGATGCGTTCGCTGCCCGAGGTGGCCGACCCCAAGCAGTCGACGCCGCCTGTGGGCCCCGAGATCGTGATCCGACCCAAGCCGGACGAGGCGGCTCGCCTGGGCGTGTCGTCGGACGCCATCGCCAACATCGTGCGCATCGCGACCGTCGGCGACATCGACGCCAACGTCGCCAAGTTCAACGAGGGCGAACGGCGCATCCCCATCCGCGTCCGCCTGCCCGAAGACGCCCGGACCGACCTGGAGCGGCTGAAGGCGCTGCGCGTGCCGACGGCGTCCGGCGGCGTCACCACGCTGGAGAGCGTCGCCGACATCGACTTCAAGGCCGGCCCAGCGCGGATCGACCGACTGAATCGGGAACGCCGGATCACCATCCAGGCCGAACTCAACGGCGGCTATCAGCTGGGCCAGGCGCAGAAGGCGGTGAACAACCTGCCGATCATGAAGAAGCTGCCCGAGGGCGTGCGGCCGGCCTCGATCGGCACGGCTGAAGCCATGGCCGAGCTGTTCGGCGGCTTCGGGATGGCGATCTTCACCGGCGTCTCGATGATCTATGGCGTGCTGGTCCTGCTGTTCCGCAGCTTCTTCAAGCCGATCATCATCCTGTCGGCCCTGCCGACGGCGGTGGGCGGCGCTTTCGCCGGCCTGCTGGCCTTCAACCTCTCGCTGTCGATCCCGTCGCTGATCGGGTTCCTGATGCTGCTGGGTCTGGCGGCGAAGAACTCGATCCTGCTGGTCGAGTACGCCATCGAGCGCGAGCGCGAAGGCATGAGCCAGCACGACGCTATCATCGAGGCCTGCCGCGAACGGGCACGCCCGATCGTCATGACCACCTTCGCCATGGCCGCCGGCATGCTGCCCACGGCCTTCGCGCTGGAGAAGGGCGCCGAGTTCCGCCAGCCGATGGCGGTCGCCGTGATCGGCGGCTTGATCACCTCGACGGTGCTGTCGCTGGTGCTGGTGCCTGTGGTCTATCGGTTCGTGGACGACTTCGAGAACTGGCTGAAGCCCAAGCTGGCCCGCATGACCACCCCCCGGCTCGACCCCCGCCAGCCCCTGCCTGAGGACCGGCTGTAGGCCTCTGGCAGATCGAAAGACGCGAGTCACAGCGTTTGGCTGACCGGGAGTTGTCCTGAAGCCAAACCCTTGCCATCGTCCCGGCAGTTCCGGGGGGATGCATGAACCAGAAGATCTCAGTGGGCGAAGCGCTCGGCGCGGGATTCCGCCTCATCGGGCGCGAGCCCCTGGCCTTTGCGGCGTGGTGCGCTGCGTATCTCGCGGTCAGCGCGGTGTCGATGTTCGTGAACTGGGACGACACGTCCGCTTACTATGATGCGCTCGCGGCCGGAAACGGCGCCGCGACCATTCCGGCGGGCGCCTTCGGCCCGGCCTATTGGCTGTCGCTCCTGTTCAGCCTCGTGCTCTTCCTGGCGGTCTACACCGCGGTCGTCCGGGCCGTGCTGTATCCCGAGGAGCGGCGGTTCTTCTACCTGCGGCTGGGCATGCGCGAACTGTGGGTCGCCCTGTCGGCCGTGCTGGCGACCTTGCTGTGGTTCGTGGGTTACATCGTGTGCGCAATGGTCATCGGGCTGGGCATCGGTTTGGTCGGGGAGGCGGCGGGAGAGGGTGGCGCCCTGGCCGTGGGCATCGTGATGATCGTCTTGGTTCCGGTGTTGCTATGGGCGCTCGTGTGGGCGTCGCTGCGGCTGTCGATGGCGACGGTGATGAGCTTTGCCGAGAACCGCCTTCGGGTTCTGGCGTCGTGGCGCTTCACCAAAGGCCACGCCCTTGCGTTCTTCCTCGTCAGCCTCGCGCTGGGGATCGCGGCCCTCGTCGTGTTCGTCGTGCTGTTCGGCGTCATCTTAGGTGGCCTCGCGGCCGGTTCGACCACCCAGCCGAACGCGGGCCTGGCGATCCTGGGCCAGATCTCGCAGATGTCTGCGGCGGCGAGGCTCGTGTCCTCCGCAGTCATCAGCGTCGCCTACGTTGGCTTCCTCGTGATGTTCATAGCGCCTTGGGCCGAGATGTATCGCCAGTTGCGCCCGGGTTCGATGGCGTCGACCTTCGACTAGCGGTGCATCGGCGCCGCGCCGCGCGGCTCGCGGGCGGCCTGCAGGATGAAGGCGATCACCACCGCGACGGCCTCGTAGAGGGCCTCGGGGATCGCGGTGTCGAGCTCGATGGTCGACAGCGCCTCGGCCAGGGCCGGGTTGGCTTCCACAGGCACGCCGTGCTCGCGGGCAGTGTCGATGATCCGCTGGCCGAGTTCGCCGCGGCCCACGGCAACCACCCGGGGCGCGTCGGGGGCGTCGTAGCGCAGGGCCACGGCCAGCGGGCGCGAGGTCTCGTCGGTCATGAGCTGCGGTCCACCAGGGCGCCGGGCGCCGGTGTCGGCGCACTGGGCGGGGCGCCCGGATGGATGACCACGTCGCCCGACAGCGCCTGCGCGAGCCGCGGCGCCTGTTCGCGCAGGTGCGCCAGGCTCTCCGCACGGTCGACCCACAGCACCGCAGTGCTGCGCTCGCCCTGCAGCCGGACGTGGACCAGCACCGGCCCCAGCGGCGGAATGTCAAGCGCGAAGCGGGCGCGCCACGCAGGGGCCGCGTCGGGCCCGCCGCCCGGCCCTGGGTCGTCGCGCTCTATGGCGAACTGGGCCACCGCCGCGCCCTGCGGCGTCATCATCGGCAGCTCGAACATCCAGCGCTGGCCGGAGTCGTCGGGCAGCGAGGTCAGCTGATGCAGGGTCTGGCGCGCCAGGGCCTGGTCGGTCTCGTCGCGCAGGATGGCCAGCTGTTGTTCGGGCGGATCGTCGGCCTTCAGGATGGCTGCGCGAGCCGCCTGGCCGGCGACGGCGCCGCCGCGCGTGGGCGGGGCTGCGGTGGCCCGGGCGGGTCGCCCCGGGCTGGTCGCGCCCGCTGCGGTGAGCGCCTGCGAGAGCGCCAGCAGGGCGGCCTTCATGTCGTAGGGCGGAGCCGTCGGGGTCTGCGCCAGTCGCGCCTCGAGGAACAGACCCGAGCGGGCGACCGCCGCCCGCAGCGCGGCGGCGTCGGGCGGCGCGCCGGCGTTCAGGCCGAACGCGAGCAGCTGCCGGATCGCGGCCTTCAGGTTGGCCGGCAGATGCGGTGACTCGAGCGCCCGGCTCAGGTCGGCCAGCAGCGGCCCCTGGCCCGACTGGCGGATCGCCCCGTCGGCGCGTGCGGCCTCCACGGCGCGCTGCATGAGGGGGGCGACAGGGTCCGGCGCCTGCGCCAGCGGCGTGGCGGCTGCGGCCGCCGAGACGGCATGACCGGTCGCGAGCGGCCCCGGGGGCGGGCCACCGACCGGTGGGGTCGGACCAACGCTCATGGCGCCAGTCTAGCGCGATCGCGGCTGAGTCGCGCCCCGGGCTCGAAACAGGCTGGCGTCGCCTACAGTTCGCCCCGCAGCATCTGGCCCATCTGGTCGGGGTCGATGTTGCCGCCCGACAGCACCAGGCCCACGGTCTTGCCGCCTGACATGTTGACCTTGCCGGCCAGCAGAGCGGCCAGGCCGGCGGCCCCGCCGGGCTCGACCACCAGCTTCAGCACCGAGAACGCATAGCGCACAGCCTCGGCCACCTCGGCGTCGGTCACCACGGCCACGTCGGAAACGTGGCGATGCACGATCGGAAATGTGAGTTCGCCGGGGCAGGGGGTCTCCAGCGCGTCACACAACGTGCGGTGCGTGGGCGTCATCGGCGTGCGTACGCCGGCCTGCAGCGACTTCAGGGTGTCGTCGTAGCCCGCGGGTTCCGCGCCGATCAGCGCCGTCGAGGGCGACAGCGCCTTCACCGCCGTGGCCACGCCGGCCAGCAGGCCGCCGCCGCTGCAGGGCGTGATCACCACGTCCAGCTTGTCGACGCCGCGCGCGGCGGCCTGCCGAACCAGCTCAAGTCCGGCGGTGCCCTGTCCTGCGATGATGTGCGGGTCGTCGAAGGCCGGGACCATCACCGCGCCGCGCTCGGCGGCGATGGCGGCGGCGATCTTCTCGCGGCTCTCCGTGAGGCGGTCGTAGAACTTCACCTCGGCGCCGTAGCCCCGGGTGGCGTCGGCCTTCACCTTCGGCGCATCGGCCGGCATCACGATCAGCGCGGGCATGCCAAGGAGCTTCGCCGCCAGCGCCACGCCCTGGGCGTGGTTGCCCGACGAGAAGGCGACGACGCCGACCTTCCGCTCGGCCTCGCTCAGCTGCACCAGGCGGTTGTAGGCGCCGCGGAACTTGAACGCGCCCACGCGCTGCAGCGTCTCGAGCTTCAGGAGCACCCGCAGGCCCAGGCGCTCATTCAGCGCCGGGCTCTCGATCAGCGGGGTCTCGACCGCGACGCCCTTCAGGCGTTCGGCGGCGGCCTCGACGTCGGCGAAGGAAATGGCCAGCTCACTCATTTCGCGAACACCATGCTGTCGTCGGCGAAGGCCTTGAACTCCAGCGCGTTGCCGGAGGGGTCGAGGAAGAACATCGTCGCCTGCTCGCCCGGCTGGCCTTTGAAGCGGATGTTGGGCTCGATCACGAACGCCGTGCCCTCAGCCTTCAGCTTGGCGGCCAGCGCCTCCCATTGCGGCAGTGTCAGGATCGCGCCGAAGTGGCGGACCGGAACGTCGTGGCCGTCGACCGCATTGGTGGCCTTGTGCCCCACCTCGTCCGGCGACAGGTGCGCCACGATCTGATGGCCATAGAAGTCGAAGTCGACCCACTCGTCGCTGGATCGACCCTCGGGGCAGCCCAAAAGGTCGCCGTAGAAGGCGCGAGCCTCGCCCAGATCGCGAACCGGGAAGGCCAGGTGAAAGCGCGGAATGTCCATGATCGGCTGATAGCAAGACAGGGCCCTTGAGGGCGAGGGCCAGTTCGTCTACATCGGCGCCGCGCCGGGCGTCCGCCCGCGCTACAATCGATCTCCGCATCCGGTCGAGCACCTGTCGAAGGGCCGCGATGTGTTCTCCGGGCAGGTCGGGAGATCGTATCCAGATGGCCAACGTCACCGTGATCGGCGCCCAGTGGGGCGACGAGGGCAAGGGCAAGCTCGTCGACTGGCTTTCCAACCGCGCCGACGTGGTCGTGCGCTTCCAGGGCGGCCACAACGCGGGCCACACGCTGGTGGTGGGCAATCAGACCTACAAGCTCAGCCTGCTCCCCTCGGGCGTGGTCCAGGGCAAGCTCTCGATCATCGGCAACGGCGTGGTGGTCGATCCCTGGCACCTGCTGAAGGAGATCGAGGGCATCGGCGCCCAGGGCATCAAGATCGGCCCCGAGCTGCTGGTGCTGGCCGACAACGCCTGCCTGATCCTGCCCATCCACCGCGACCTGGACCAGGCGCGCGAGGCGGCCGCGACGAACAAGATCGGCACCACGGGCCGCGGCATCGGTCCCGCCTACGAGGACAAGGTGGGCCGCCGCGCGATCCGCGTCGCCGACCTGGCCGACCGCGAGGCGCTGGAGGCCAAGATCGACCGCCTGCTCGCGCACCACGCGCCGTTGCGGGCGGGCCTGGGCCTGCCGCCGGTGGACGCCGCAGCCCTGCTGGCCGAGCTGGAGGACCTCGCGCCCAAGATCCTGGCCTTCGCCCAGCCGGCATGGCTGAAGCTCGACGGCATCGTGAAGTCGGGCAAGCGCGTGCTGTTCGAGGGCGCGCAGGGGGCCCTGCTGGACGTCGACCACGGCACCTATCCGTATGTGACCTCGTCCAACACCGTGGCCGGCCAGGCCGCCGCGGGCTCGGGCCTGGGGCCCAAGGGGCCCGGCTACGTGCTGGGCATCGTCAAGGCCTACACCACGCGGGTCGGCGAGGGCCCGTTCCCGACCGAGCTGTTCGACGAAGTGGGCCAGCACCTGGGCACGGTGGGCCGCGAGTTCGGCACCGTCACCGGCCGCTCGCGCCGTTGCGGCTGGTTCGACGCCGCCCTCGTGCGCCAGTCGGTGGCGCTGAACGGCATCTCGGGCATCGCGCTGACGAAGCTGGATGTGCTGGACGGCCTGCCCACCCTCAAAATCTGCACGGGCTACCGGCTGAACGGCCAGGACATCGGCTATCTGCCGGCCGGCCTGAAGGCCCAGGGCCAGCTGGAGCCCGTCTACGAAGAGATGGAGGGCTGGAGCGAGACCACGCAAGGCGCCCGCTCGTGGAAGGATCTGCCGGCCAGCGCCGTGAAGTATGTCCGGCGCATCGAGGAACTGATCGGGGCGCCGGTCGCCTTGCTTTCGACCAGCCCGCAGCGGGACGACACCATCCTGATGCGCGACCCCTTCCACGACTGAGGTTCTGCGTAACGCAGTTTGTCGGTTGCGACGAACGCGGGCTAGAGTGCCGCGGATCGGGGAACGCAGAGTACGGAGCGTGCGGGCGATGCGCCTTGGGGTGGACGCATCAGGGCTGGAGCGCGGGTGACCGCAGCGGCGCCGCCTTTCGAGGGGTCGCCCGCCCGCGCCGTGGATTCCGGCCGGGCGCTCTTCTGGCGTTTGATCTGGATCTACATGCTGGCGACCGGCACCGCGGTCACCGTGTCGATGGGCCTGGGCCTTCTCGGGCTTGAGTTCACGCCCATGCAGTGGCTGAAGTTCTGGATCTGCGTGCCCTTCGCCACCGCGTTCTTCACGTCGATCGACGTGGTGGTGATCCGGTGGCACCTCAAGCCGCTGGCTCCGGTGCTCAGCGCCCTGGACCGGGGTGAGCGCCCGCCGGATGCGGTTCTGGCCGCCGCGGTGGTGCGCGCGCTGAACCTACCCCAGATTTCGGCGGTCCGGGTCACCGTCCTGCACGGTCCCATGGCGACCTTGTCGCTGTTCATAGCCGTCTACGTGATGAACACCTTGATGGGAGCGGGGGTCGCCAACTGGCAGCAGATCGGGCTGGCGGTGCTGATCCTGGTGTTCGCCTCGCCGGCGCACGCGATCTTCGAGTACTTCGCGGTCAGCCGGACCATCGAGCCCATCGTCCAGCGGCTGTCGCGCGAACTGGGCGGCCTGATCCCCGCCGAGCAGCAGGCGGCGCTGATCGAGGTGCCACTGCGCAGCAAGCTGCTGTTCCTGGCGGTCTTCGTCTGCGCGCTGCCGCTGATCTTCGCGGCCGGGTCGTTCCTCTACAAGTTCGACCGGATGGTCGCGGGGCACGGGTTCGTCCTGCCGGCCGGCGAACTCACCCAGCTCTACATCTGGAGCGGTGCGGTGGTGACCGTCTGCATCATGGGCGCTGTGGCCATGGCCGTGCTGACCTCCAACGAAGTCTCCCGGTCGGCCGCCCGACTGGTTGAGGCGATGCGCCAGGTCGAGCGAGGGCGCCTCGACGACGCCGATGTGGCCGTCCTGACCGCCGACGAGTACGCCCAGATCAACCGCGGCTTCGGCCTCATGCTGGCGTCGCTGCGCGAGGAGCAGCAGATCCTGGAGGTCACCCAGGACCTGGCCGGCGAACTGCTGCTGGAGGTGCTGATCGAGCGGATCATGCACGCGACCACGGGCCTCCTGAACGCCGAGCGGGCCAGCCTCTTCGTCTACGACGAGAAGGCCGAGGAGCTGTTCACCCTCTATGCCGACGGGGTCGAGACGCGCGGCATCCACGTGCCCACCAGTCGCGGCATCGCCGGCGCGGTCTTCACCACCGGCCATGTCGAGAACATCGCCGACGCCTACGAGGACAGCCGTTTCAATCGCGAGGTCGATCAGCGCACCGGCTTCCGCACCCGCAGCATCCTGTGCGTGCCGATCACCAACAAGGCCGGCGCCCGGATCGGCGTGGCCCAGGCGCTGAACAAGAAGGGCGGCGCCTTCACCGCCAAGGACGAGGCCCGTCTCAAGGCCTTCGCCGCCCAGATCGCCGTCAGCCTGGAGAACGCCAAGCTGTTCGACGACGTGCTCTCGATGAAGAACTACAACGAGAGCATCCTGAAGAGCACCTCGAACGGGATCGTCACCCTCGACGCCGAGGGGCGAATCGTCACTGCGAACGACGCCGCCCAGACCCTGCTGGATCAGACCCGCGAGGCCATGGTCGGCCGTACGGCCGGCGACGTGTTCGCCGGCAACCCCTGGGTCCTGGACGGCCTGGCGAAGACCGACGCCAGCGGCGAAACCGTGCTGGCCGTCGACGCCGAGTTGATGAAGTGGTCGGGCGATACGGCCTCTGTGAACCTCACCACCATGCCCCTGATCGACTCCAGCGAGGCCCGCATCGGCTCGATGCTGGTCCTGGAGGACATCACCGAGGAAAAGCGCGTCCGCTCCACGATGAGCCGCTACATGTCGAAGGAAGTGGCCGACCAGCTGCTGTCCGCCGGCGAGGCCGAGCTGGGCGGCAAGGAGCAGAAGGTGACGGTGATGTTCTCCGACGTCCGGAGCTTCACCTCGATCGCCGAAGCGCTGGGGCCGCGCGAGACCGTCTCGCTGCTCAACGACTACTTCACCGAGATGGTCGACGTGATCTTCCGCCACGACGGCATCCTCGACAAATACATCGGCGACGGGATCATGGCCCTCTACGGCTCGCCGTTCCTGGGGCCGAACGACGCCGACAACGCGCTCGCCGCCGCCGACGAGATGATGGAGCGGCTGGCCGCGCTGAACGCCCGACGCGCCGCCAAGGGCGAAGCGCCGCTCGACATCGGCATAGGCTTTTCGACCGGCCCCACCATCATCGGCAACATCGGCTCGGTACGGCGGATGGAGTACACGGTGATCGGCGACACCGTGAACCTCGCCTCACGCCTGGAGGGCGTCACCAAGCAGTACGGCGCCAAGATCATGCTGTCCGAGATGTCGGTTCGCGACCTCAAGGGCCCTGCCACCCTGCGCGAGATCGACCTGATCCGGGTGAAGGGCAAGGACCGGCCAGTGGCGGTCTACGAGTCGCTCGGCTACCGCGCCCACGAGCCGGCGCTGGGCGCGCTCCTGCAGCTGTTCGCCCAGGGGCTGGCGGCTTACCGCGCCCGCGACTGGGTCGCCGCGTCCCGCGCCTTCGAAGGCGCTCTTGAACTGTACCCCGATGACAGGCCCAGCCAAGTCTATCGCCAGCGCGTCGAACTCCTGGCCGCCACGCCGCCAGACGCCGATTGGGACGGGGTCTGGAATCTCACTGAGAAGTAGCTAGCCCAGCATCAGGGGCTGGGCCGGCTCGGCAGCCTCGACGGGCTTCTTGCGGCCGGCGTCGGCGTCCTTGGGCAGGAAGGCCAGCAGCTTCACGGTCCAGGCGTCGGCCAGATCGCGCGTCAGAGGCTGGCCGCTTTGCGTGTGCCGCACCAGGTGCCGGTAGAACTCGGACGCGGCCAGGGTCAGGTGGAAGTCTGTGGCCATCGACTGCAGGGCCGTGGCCTGGGCCAGCATCGCGCGCATGGCCTGCGCCGGATCGCTCTCCGCGGCGGCGGCCGCCGCGCGGATGATCTTCAGGCACTGGTTGATCTTCTGTTGGTATGGCGTTTCGGACCCGTCGGTCTTGCGCTTCAGCGGCCCGGCGTAGTCGCCAGAGTTGAACCTTCGCCGGTCGGGGCCGATGTAGGCCACGCCTTCGACCCAGTCGCGGTCCTTCAGCGTCACGGCCTCCAGCCGGCGCAGGAGGTCCTTCATGCTGTAGGGCTTGCGTAGAAACTCGTGCACGCCCGAGTCGCGCGCCGCCAGGATCATTCCCTGGGTGGCGACGCCGGTGATGGTGATCACCGGAGCTGTCCGGCAAGTCCAGGTCGAGCGGCGCAGCTTGCGCACGAAACCCAGGCCGTCGAACCGCTCGTCGCCCAGACAGACGACGATCAGCTGCGGATCGCACGTCTCGGCGATCTTCTCGGCCCGCCCGTTGTTGGCCGCGATCCAGATGTGGCTGTGACAGATCTCGCGCATGACGTCGTTGAACAGGCGCGCGGAACCGGGCTCGGGATCCGCCACCAGGATCCGCTTGAGCTTCGGCGCCATCTTTTCGACTAGCCGGCTATCACCGTCAAACAAGGACCTACCCCCCGGTAAACGGCGGATTATGTATGCGATATCCGTAAACAGCCGGTGGATGCAGGGGTGCGGCGTAAAGCCACCACGGGCGTCGGGTACCCGAAATGAGCGAAGCCCAGGGTGGCTTTGCGAGGTCCGGATTTCGGCGTGGCGACGCCGCTACAGCAGCGCCTTGATGGCTTGGCGAGCGGCATCTGCGAGGTCGGGGCGGGCCAGGGCGAACGCCACGTTTGCGCGGAGCAGGCCCAGCTTGTCGCCGCAGTCGTAGGTCGTCCCCTCGTACTCCAGGGCGTGGAAGTCCTGTGTCTTCATCAGGTTGAACATGCCGTCCGTGAGCTGGATCTCGCCCCCGGCGCCGCGCTCCTGCGTCTCCAGGATGTTGAAGATCTCGGGCTGCAGGATGTACCGGCCCGAGATGAACAGGTTCGAGGGCTCGGTTCCCAGCGGCGGCTTCTCCACCATGCCGGTCATGCGGTTGAGCCGGCCGTCCCGGCCGTCCAGCGCCACGATGCCGTACTTGTGAGTCTCGCCCTCGGGCGCGGGCTCGACGACCACGATGTTGCCGCCGGTCTTCTCATAGGCGGCGACGGCCTGGACCAGGGCGGGCGGACTGGCCTGCATCAGCATGTCGGGCAGCATCACCGCGAACGGCTCGTCGCCGATGACGTGGCGGGCGCACCAGACGGCGTGGCCCAGGCCCAGCGGCGCCATCTGGCGGATGAAGCTCATCTGGCCCGGCTGCGGCAGGTCGCGCCGCAGGTCCTCCAGAATCTCGACTTTGCCCTTGGCGGACAGTGCGTTCTCGATCTCAGGTATCGAGTCGAAATAGTCTTCGATGGCGCCCTGGCCGCGGCTGACGATGAAGACCATGTGCTCGATGCCGGCCGCGCGCGCCTCCTCGACGATGTACGACAGGATCGGCCGGTCGACGACGTTCAGAAGGTTCTTCGGCGTGGTCTTGCCGACGGGCAACACCCGGGTCCCCAACCCCGCCACCGGCAGGACCGCCTTGCGCACAGGCTTCGCCATTCACACCCTCCGAAACTTCACCCCGCCAGGCCTCCGTAATGTGTTCCGGGGATGCGGGGGAGAATTTTTGGGGATCGTTCGGCCATCACGATTTTGAGAACTCGCGAAGTTGTGTAACCTCGGATGGTCCAGGGGGATTCACCCCCACGGGGAGCCTATCTCATGAAGCTTCGCATTCTGACGATCGCTACCGCCGGTGTCCTGGCTCTGAGCCTGGCTGCTTGCCAAAAGAAAGAAGAAGCCGCCCCGGCCGAAGCGCCCGCCGCTGACGCCGCTGCTGCTCCGGCCGCCGACGCCGCCGCTGCTCCGCCCGCCGACGCGGCTGCGCCGCCGGCTGACGCCGCCGCCGCTCCGGCTGCTGACGCTGGCGCGATGTCCGCCACGCCGGCCCCGGCCGAGCCGGAAAAGAAGTAAGACTTCTTTTTCCGATCGACGAAATGAGAGGCGGCCGCTCCCCTGGAGCGGCCGCTTTCTTTTTCCTTCCCCGTTGGGGAGGGAGGCAAGCGCAGCGGGCCGCGTAGGGAAGTCATGATCTTCCCCGACCTCAGATATCCGGCCCACACTTCCCCACCCTGGCCGCCGAAGGCGGCCTGTCCCTCCCCGTTGGGGAGGGATGATCACTCCACCGTCACCGACTTCGCCAGGTTCCGCGGCTGATCCACATCCGCGCCCTTCAGCACGGCCACGTGGTAGGCTAGGAGCTGGATCGGCGGTGAGTAGACCAGCGGGGCGATCAGCGGGTCGCAGCGTGGGGCGGTCACCACCACCCGTGCGCCGGGCGGGGCGTGCTTCTGGCCTTCGGGGTCCGTGATGAAGACCACCTGGCCGCCGCGCGCCATCACCTCGCTCATGTTGGACGCCGACTTCTCGAAGTAGCTGTCGAAGGGCGCCAGGATCACGATCGGGGTCTGTTCATCGACCAGGGCGATGGGGCCATGCTTCAGCTCGCCCGCCGCATAGCCTTCGGCGTGGATGTAGCTGAGCTCCTTCAGCTTCAGCGCGCCTTCGAGGGCCAGCGGGTACATCGGGCCGCGGCCCAGGTAGAGCACGTCGCGGGCCTTGGAGACCTCCAGGGCGACGCTCTTCACCGCCTCTTCCAGTTCGATCGACTCGGCCAGCAGGCGCGGCGCCTCGAGCAGAAGGCGGACCAGCCGTTGCTCCTCGGCCGCGTCGATCCGGCCCCGGGCGCGGGCGGCGGCCACCGCCAGCGCGGTCAGCACGGCGACCTGGGCGGTGAAGGCCTTGGTGGATGCCACGCCGATCTCGGGACCGCAGTGGATCGGCCAGACCACGTCGACCTCACGGGCCATGGTGGATTCCTGGGCGTTCACGATGGCCGCGCTCTTCATGCCCTTGGCCATGCAGTAGCGCAGCGCGGCGAGCGTGTCGGCAGTCTCGCCCGACTGGCTGACGGCGATGACCAGCGCGCCGGACCGCAGCGCCGGCTGGCGGTAGCGGAACTCAGAAGCGATCTCGACGTCGACGGGCAGGTCGGCCAACTGCTCGATCAGGTACTTGCCCATCAGGCCCGCGATGTAGGCGGTGCCGCAGGCCACGATCTGGATGCGTTCGAGCGCAGCGAAGTCGATGCCGCCGGGGACCGAGGCCTGACCGGTCAGCGTGTCCACATAGGCCGCGATGGTGCGCTGGCACCCCTCGGGCTGATCGTGGATCTCCTTCTCCATGAAATGGCGGTAGTTGCCCTTCTCGACCAGGGCGGCCGAGGTGGGAACAGTGCGGATCGCGCGCTCCACCTTCTTGCCGGCCGAGTCGTAGATCTGGGCCGAGGTGTGGTCGATGGCGACGAAATCGCCCTCGTCCAGGTAGGCGACGCGGTTGGTGAAGGGCCCGACCGCCAGCGCGTCAGAGCCGATGAACATCTCGCCGTCGCCATAGCCCACCACCAGCGGACTGCCGCGGCGGGCGCCCATCACCAGGGTGTCGTGGCCGTCGATCAGCACCCCCAGGGCGTAGGCGCCGGCCAGCTGGTCGAGTGTGGCCTTCAGCGCCTCGGTCGGCGCCTTGCCGGAGGAAAGCTCGTGGTCCAGCAGGGCGGCGATCACCTCGGTGTCGGTGTCGCTCTCGAAGGTCTTGCCCGCGGCCTTCAGGCGCTCCCGGATCTCGGCGTAGTTCTCGATGATGCCGTTGTGGACCAGGGTCACCCGGCCCGAGGTGTGCGGGTGGGCGTTACGCACGGTCGGCGCGCCATGGGTGGCCCAGCGGGTGTGGCCGATGCCCACGGTGGCGTTCAGCCCGTCGGCGGCCAGAACCTCTTCCAATGCCCTGATCTTGCCGGCGGCCCGACGGCGCTGGACCCTGCCGTCCACAACGCCCGCCACGCCCGCGGAATCATAGCCGCGGTACTCCAGGCGTTTGAGGCTCTCGATCAGTCGCTCCTGCACGGAAGAAGCGCCGACAATGCCGATGATCCCGCACATGTGGCCGTGGCGTCCTTTGCTATAGACTTGCGAATCCCGGAACGAATCCGTGGGTCGCGCTGAGCGATTGGCGCCTTTAGCATTAGCAAAGTCCGCGTCGACTAAATCTCAGTTTCGGATCGTTTCCAGAGCATCTTCGACGGATATCCCATGAGTAAGCGCGCCTATTTCGGCACCGACGGCATCCGCGGCGAGGCCAACCGCCATCCCATGACCGCCGAGGTAGCCCTGCGGGTCGGCATGGCCGCCGGCAAGCATTTCATGTCGCGCGATGAGCGGCGCCACCTGGTGGTGATCGGTAAGGACACCCGGCTGTCGGGCTACATGATCGAGCCGGCGCTGGTCGCTGGGTTCACCAGCGTGGGCATGGACGTGCGCCTGTTCGGCCCGCTGCCGACGCCGGGTGTGGCGATGATGACGCGGTCCCTGCGCGCCGATCTGGGCGTGATGATCTCAGCCTCGCACAATGCCTTCACCGACAACGGCATCAAGCTGTTCGGCCCCGACGGCTACAAGCTGTCGGACGAGCAGGAGCTGGCCATCGAGGCCCGCATGGGCGAGGGTCTGGAGACCAACCTAGCCGGTCCCGCGGACCTGGGTCGCGTGCAGCGGATCGACGACAGCCAGGCCCGCTATATCGAGATCGCCAAGGCCACGTTCCCGCGTCGGCTGAACCTGTCGGGCATGCGCATCGTCATCGATTGCGCCAATGGCGCGGCCTACAAGGTGGCGCCCGAGGCGCTCTACGAGCTGGGCGCCGAGGTGATCCGGGTGGGGGTGAACCCCAACGGCTTCAACATCAACGAGGAGTGCGGCTCGACCGCGCCGGCCGCCATGCAGAAGGCGGTGAAGGAGTACCGCGCCGACATCGGGATCGGTTTGGACGGTGACGCCGACCGGCTGGTGATCTGCGACGAGAGAGGCCACCTGGTCGACGGCGACCAGATCATGGCGCTGATCGCCGCCGACTGGAGCCGGCGTGAGAAGCTGCGCGGCGGCGGCGTGGTGGCCACCGTGATGTCCAACCTGGGGCTGGAGCGGTTCCTGGCCGCCAAGGGGCTGAAGCTGGAGCGGACCCAGGTGGGCGACCGCTATGTGATGGCCCGCATGCGCCAGGGCGACTTCAACCTGGGCGGCGAGCAGTCGGGGCACCTGATCCTGTCGGACTTCTCCACCACCGGCGACGGCCTGCTGGCGGCTCTGCAGGTGCTGGCGGTGCTCAAGGAGAGCGACAAGCCGATGAGCGCTCTGGCCCGTCAGTTCGAGCCGGTCCCGCAGAAGCTCGAGAACGTGCGCTTCGCGGGCGGCAAGCCGCTGGAGAACGAGGCCGTGAAGGCGGTGATGGCCGACGCCGAGCAGCGCCTGACCGGCACGGGCCGACTGGTGGTCCGCGCCTCGGGCACCGAACCGCTCATCCGCATCATGGCCGAGGCCGACGACGAAGACCTGGTCAGACAGGTGATCAAGGAGATCGCCGGCGCCGTGAAGAAGGCGGCGGCTTAAGTCCGCGCGAGTACGCCTCCACGGCCGATCTGGATGCGCTGCAAAGCTGCAAAACGGTGCTGCAAAGGTGCTGATTGTGCGGCCTGACGGCTGAACCTAATTCCACGCCTCCCCCGAACGACGGCCCGCCAGAGGCCGCGTTGTCCAAGAAGGTGTGTGTCCATGAACCGTATTCTGAAGTGGGCCGGCTATGGCCTGGCCGGCGTCGCGGGCGCTTGCGTGCTCGCCGTCGGCGGCGCCTTCGTCGTGTCCGAGGCGATGATCCGCTGGCCGGCGGCCAGACCGCAGGCGACGCTGGTGGCGTCCACCGACCCCGGCGCGGTCGCGCGCGGCCGCAAGGTGGCGAAACTGAATGGCTGCCACGACTGCCACGGCCAGCAGCTGGAAGGCCTGCTGTTCCACGACGAGATGCCGATCATCAGGGCCTGGGGCCCCAACCTCAGCCGCATCCTCGCCCGGCAGTCTGACGCCGACTTCGACCGCGCCGTGCGTCATGGCGTGGCGGCGGACGGGCGGCGGTTGTGGATCATGCCGTCCAGCGCCTTCGCCCACCTGAGCGACCAGGAGATGGCCGACCTGATGGCCTATCTGCGCACCTACAAGCCCACCGGCGAGACTCAGCCCCGCTTCCAGCTCGGCCCGGTCGGCCGGCTGGGCGTGCTGCTGGGCCAGTTCAAGTCGGAGCCGGATGCGATCGCCGCCAACGGCGCTCTGAAGCTTGAGGACTTGGGCCCGGAGCACGCGGTGGGCCGCCAGGTGGCGCGGGCCTGTGTGGAGTGCCACGGCCAGAAGCTGGAGGGCGGCGGCTTTCTGAAGTCGCCCAACCTGAACATCGTCGCTTCATACGACCCGGCCGACTTCGAGCGCCTTCTGCGCACGGGCGTCGCGGCGGGCGACCGCAAGCTGGGCCTGATGTCGGACGTGGCGCCGGCGCGGTTCAATGCGCTGAGCTCGCAGGAGATCGCCGCGCTGCAGGCCTACCTGAAGGCCCGCGCCCAGCGCCAGTTCGCCGCCTCCGAACGGCCATCCACGCCGTAAACCCTACCGTTGCGACAACCCTAGCGAACGGTGAAATGTTGTGTCATCGTCCACACAATTCACCCGGCTCGACCTGGGTGGCTCGACAGAGAAGACGGACTTGGGAGGATACATGCGGCGCGATCTCGCCTTCTCGGGCGTGGCGCGGCACGCCGAGCGGCCCGCCCGCTCCATCGCGTGCCTCGCCTTCGTGGCTCTCCTCGGCGTGGCTTTCTGGGCCGGCGCCGTTTGGATCGCCGAGCAATTCATGCAGACCCCGGGGCTGTTCTAGGCCCGCTCAGGCTTTCCGAGGCGCCGCGTTCCCCTTGCGGATGATCGAGAAGCGCAGGCTCGATCCCGCTACGGCGTCGCATAGCGGCCAGAAGTCCTGCACCACCCGCACTTCCGCGCCTGCCGCCGTGAGCGCCGCCAGGCAGTCGTCAATGCGCGTCATGCCGAGCGGCGTGACGCTCTCCCGCGAGATCCAGTAGCCCGCCTCAGGCAGAGCATCCGTGAAGGTCTCGGGCGGCATCTCGTAGAGAGCCAGTCGCGCCGAGCGCACCTGATCCAGCCAGGCCGCCTCGAACGCCACCACATGGCGCGCGGCCCCCAGGAACCGCTCGCGGTCGCGCTCGGTGGTCGAGTCCTTGGCGCGAAAGCAGATGCGTGGGCAGTCGCGGGGCAGCAGGTAGTTGGGCAGAAAGGGCTCCGCCAGCGCCCATACGGCCGTGCCGATGACACCGGCGTCGGTGGATGGCGACGGTCGGGGGTCGAACCGCGCGATCCCGGCGTTCTCACTGACGTGGAACAGCCGGGGCGTCATCGGCTCAGCGCCCGACGCTGACGTACTCGAAGCCGCGGGCCTGCATGTCGGCCGGCTTGTAGATGTTGCGCAGGTCGACCAGCACCGGCTTGTTCATGAGCAGTTTGATGCGATCGAGGTCGAGCGCCCGGAACTGATCCCACTCGGTGATGATCACCAGCACGTCGGCGCCCTCGGCCACGGCGTAGGGATCGTCCTTGAAGTCGACGTCTTTCAGCATCTGGCGCGCCTCGTGCCCTTCGGGATCGAACGCCTGGATCTTCGCGCCCTTGTCCTGCAGCGCCGGGATGATGGCCAGGGACGGCGCGTCGCGCATGTCGTCGGTGTTGGGCTTGAACGTCAGGCCCAGGATGCCGACGGTCTTGCCCTTCACGTCGCCGTCCAGCGCCTTGACCACCTTGCGGGCCATGGCGCGCTTGCGCTCGTCGTTGACCTTGACCGTGGTCTCCACCAGCTCGACGGGCGCGCCGGCGTCGCGGGCGGTGCGGACCAGCGCGATGGTGTCTTTCGGGAAGCAGCTGCCGCCATAGCCGGGGCCGGCGTTCAGGAACTTGCCGCCGATGCGGCCGTCCAGGCCGATGCCCTTGGCCACCTGCTGCACGTCGGCGCCCACGGCCTCGCACAGGTCGGCCATCTCGTTGATGTAGGTGATCTTCAGCGCCAGGAAGGCGTTGGCGGCATACTTGATCAGCTCGCTGGTGCGGCGGCTGGTGAACAGGATCGGCGTCTCGTTCAGGTACAGCGGACGGTACAGCTCGCGCATCACCGCCTGGGCGCGCTCGTCCTGGGTGCCCACCACCACGCGGTCGGGCCGCTTGAAGTCCTCGATCGCCGCGCCCTCGCGGAGGAACTCCGGGTTCGAGACGATGGCCACGTCGGCGTCGGGCCGCACACGCTTGAAGATGGCCTCGATCTCGTCGCCGGTGCCCACCGGCACGGTCGACTTGGTGACCACCACGGTGAAGCCCTGGACCAGGCCCGCGATCTCCTCGGCGGCCGCGTAGACGTAGGAGAGGTCGGCGTAACCGTCGCCGCGCCGCGAGGGCGTGCCCACGCCGATGAAGACCGCGTCGGCCTCCTTGATCGCCTGGGTGGCGTCGGTATCGAAGAACAGCCGGCCGGCTTTCACGTTCTGCGCGACCAGGGTGTCGAGCCCCGGCTCATAGATCGGGATTCCGCCGCCGCGGAGTTGCTCGATCTTGCCCGCATCCTTGTCGATGCAGGTGACCGTGTGGCCGAAGTCGGCGAAACAGGCTCCGCTGACGAGGCCCACATAGCCTGTCCCGATCATCGCAACGCGCATTCAGAACTCCCTCGAAGGCAGCGCCTTTCAACATGGGCTGCAGGCTGCCGCAACGGCACAACGGTTTTGCGCTGCAGCAAAATCCGCGCCGCGCCGGTGAATGTTCAGATTTCCTGGTTGTACTTGCCCACTTCGGGGCGTTTCGCGAGGCGGGGTTTCACTTCCTCGTGGAACAGGCGGCGCATGTCGTCCTCGGACTGGGTGCTCTCGACGACCACGACCACCTCGGGCTTGTTGGACGAGGCGCGCACCAGCACCCAGGAGCCGTCCTCCAGCGCCACGCGGACGCCGTTGACGGTGATCAGGTCCACGATCCTGCGGCCCAGGATGGTCCCGCCCGCGTCGCGCAGCGCGGTGTACTCGGCCACCACGCTATCGACCACGCCGTACTTCACCTCGTCGGCGCAGTGCGGGCTCATGGTCAGCGAGGTGTAGGCCACCGGCAGCGCCTTCTTCAGGTCGCTGAGCTTCTTACCGGGATTGCGGTCCAGCATGGCCAGGATCGCGGCGGCAGCCACCAGGCCGTCGTCATAGCCGCGCCCGATCGGCGGGTTCATGAAGAAGTGGCCGCTCTTCTCGAAGCCGGCCAGGGCGCCCAGCTCGGCGGTCTTGCGCTTGATGTAGCTGTGGCCGGTCTTCCAGTAGACGGTCTTGGCGCCGTTGGCCTTCAGCACCTCGTCGGTGGCGAACAGGCCGGTCGACTTCACGTCGACCACGAACGTCGCGTCCTTGTGCAGATACGAGAGATCCCGCGCCAGCATCAGGCCAATCTTGTCGGCGAAGATCTCCTCGCCCTCGTCGTCCACCACCCCGCAGCGGTCGCCGTCGCCGTCGAAGCCGAGCGCCAGGTCGGCCCCCGTGCTGCGAACCATCTCGGCCATGGCATGCAGCATGACGCTGTCTTCGGGGTTCGGGTTGTACTTGGGGAAGGTCCAGTCGAGCTCGCAGTCCATCTCGATCAGGGTGGCGACGCCCATCTTCAGCAGAGCCTGCGGCGCGAAGGCGCCGGCCGTGCCGTTGCCGCAAGCGGCCACGACCGTGAGCGGGCGCTTGAGCGTGACCCGCGACGCCGCGTCGGCGATGTAGCGTTCCGCCACGCCGGCGATGTGAGCCACCGAGCCGCCGGGCCGCTGTTCCCACTTGCCGCCGAGGACGAGCTCCTTCAGCCGGCCCATCTCGTCGGGGCCGAAGGTGAGGGGACGCTGGGCGCCCATCTTCACGCCGGTCCAGCCGTTCTCGTTGTGGCTGGCGGTGACCATCGCCACGCAGGGCGCGTCCAGGTCGAACTGGGCGAAGTAGGCCATCGGCGAGACGGCCAGCCCGATGTCCAGCACCTCGCAGCCCGCGGCGACCAGGCCGATGGTCAGGGCCTGCTTGATGGAAAGCGAATACGATCGGTAGTCGTGTCCGACCACGATCCGCTTCTGGCCCATCTCATGGATCAGCGTGCCCAGGCCCAGGCCCAGCGCCTGGATGCCCAGCAGGTTGATCTCGGGCCCGAACAGCCAGCGCGCGTCGTATTCGCGGAAGCCCGTCGCCTTCACCAGCGGAGTGATCTCGTAGTCCCAGGTGTTGGGAACCAGGTCGGCGCGGGGAACGGGCAGCATCGGGACTCCGGGGGAAGCGGCGTGTCGGGCGCGTGTTTAGCCCGGCGGATAGCGGGGGCGCCACTGCGGAAGCCTTAACGGCGAGAACGTGTTCCGCGGCCGATGCGCCGGCGCCCCTCTCTCGCAACGGGAGGAGGCGGGCCGGGAGCGGCTACATCACCCCGGCGCGGAGCAGGTCGTGGACGTGCAGGATGCCGACGGGCTTGCCGTCGTCGACCACGAACAGGACGGTCACGGCCGGCGCCGGGTCGCTCATCAGGGCCAGGGCCTCGCCGGCCAGCATGCCGGGCGGGGCGGTCTTGCGGGGGCCGGGGGTCATGACCTCGCCGGCGGTGTGATCCAGCAGGCCCACGATGTGGCGGCGCAGGTCGCCGTCGGTGATGGCGCCCAGCAGGCGGCCCTGGGGGTCGACGACGCCGACGATCCCCCAGCGCTTTTCCGTCATCACCAGCAGGGCCTTCTGCATCGGCGTCTCGGGTGCGACCAGCGGCAGCTCCTCGCGGCCGTGCATCAGGTCGGCCGCCGTTCGCAGCATCGCCCCCAGCTTTCCGCCCGGGTGCAGCACCTTGAAGTCCTTGGGCTGGAAGCCGCGCCGCTCCAGCAGCGCTACGGCCAGCGCGTCGCCCATCGCCATCTGCAGCGTGGTGGATGTGGTGGGCGCGTTCACCGCGTCGGTGGCCTCGGGCGCGTCGGGCAGGAGGAGCACGATGTCGGAGGCCCGGGCCAGCGTGCCGTCCGGCGCGGCGGTCAGGGCGATCAGCGGGATGTCGAAGCGGGCGGCGTAGGCGATGACGTCGGCCAGTTCACGGGTCTCGCCGGTCTTCGAGAGCGCCAGGATCACGTCGTCGGCGCCGATCATGCCCAGATCGCCATGGCTGGCCTCGCTGGGGTGAACGAACATCGCCGCGCTGCCGGTCGAGGCGAGGGTCGCGGCGATCTTGCGCGCAACGTGCCCCGACTTGCCGATGCCGGTGCAGACGATGCGCCCACTTCTTGGCTTGTCCTGCGCCGTGAAGAGGGTTTCGACCGCCTGGGCGAAGGGCTCGGCGAGGTCGGCGGCCATGCGGACCAGCGCCTCGGCCTCGGTTTCCAGCACGCGCCGACCGACGGCGATGGTGTCTTTCAGCGTCATGGGGCCAGGTTCTTCACTGGGAGGGCGCGATCGCCTGGTTCTGAATATTGCGGACCGCCTCGCGCGCCTGGTCGACGCGGCGCTGGGCGGCCTCGGTCTCCCGCCGCATCGCGGCCTGGCGTTCGGCGGTGCGCTGCACGGGTTCGTGGCCGAACGGGGCGGGCGAGCGGTCGCCCAGGCCCTGCGGCCAAACGAGGGCCAGCGCGACGGCGGCGATGGCGCAGAGCGCCAGCATCGGCAGGTAGAAGCGGTCGAGCATCGGCCCGCTATAGCCCGGCTCGCCTTGACGCCCTAGGCCCTAGTGCTCTAGCCGACCGGTCCCGCCTCGAAGGAGCAACCGCCTTGCCCACCCTGATCCTGCTGCGTCACGGCCAGAGCCAGTGGAACCTGGAAGACCGCTTCACCGGCTGGGTCGACGTCGACCTCACGGCGCAGGGCGAGGCCGAGGCGAAGAAGGGCGGCGAGCTGATCAAGGCCGCCGGCATCGCGATCGACCGGGTGTTCACCTCGGTGCTGACGCGGGCCATTCGCACGTCCTGGCTGGCGCTGGGCGCGGCGGGACAGGCGTTCGTGCCCGAGGTGAAGGACTGGCGGCTGAACGAGCGCCACTACGGGGGCCTGACCGGCCTCAACAAGACCGAGACGGCGGCCAAGCATGGCGCCGACCAGGTGAAGGTCTGGCGCCGCAGCTACGATATTCCGCCGCCGGAACTGGCGCCGGGCGGCGAGTTCGATTTCTCGAAGGACCGCCGTTACGCGGGCCTGGACCTGCCCTCGACCGAGAGCCTCAAGACCACTCTGGTGCGCGTACAGCCCTATTGGGACGCCGAGATCGCGCCCTGCCTGCGGGCCGGCGAGACCCTGCTGGTCGCGGCGCACGGCAACTCGCTGCGGGCGATCGTGAAGGTGCTGTTCGGCGTGTCGGACGACGACATCGTCCACGTCGAGATCCCCACCTCGAACCCGCTGGTGATCGAGCTGGACGCCAACCTGAAGCCGACGGCGGCGCGCTACCTGGATGAAAGCCGCGCGACGGCGATCCCGGCGGTCTAGGACGCGACGAGACCAGCCCTTCCGCCTCGCGCGGCGAGCCCCCATCATGGCGCCATGAGCGACGAGGACTTCATGGCGCGCGCCATCGCCCTGGCGCAGACACACGTCGGCCGGACGGGCGACAATCCGTCGGTGGGCTGCGTGCTGGCCAGGGACGGCGTCGTCGTGGGCGAGGGCGTCACCAGCGTGGGCGGAAAGGTTCACGGCGAGGAAAACGCTCTCACCGCGGCGGGCGAGGCGGCGCGCGGGGCCACGGCCTATGTGACGCTCGAGCCGTGTGCGAAACGCTCGGCGGGCGGGCTGTCGTGCAGCGAGCGGCTGGTGGCGGCGGGCGTCGTCCGGGTGGTTATCGCCTGCGGTGATTCGTCGGTCTACGCCGCCGGCGAAGGCGCCCGCCGGTTGCAGGCCGCGGGCATAATCACCGATCAGGGGTTGTTGCGGAGCGTCGCCGAGCCCCTTTATGCGGCGTATCGGCCGGCGCAAGGCCCTGGAAAGTCGCCGTTAATCCCGCGGACCTAGCATGGTTCACGACGCCTATTCGTAAGCCTAGCAAGGCCATGCCCTCCGACAACGCCAGAGAGCTCGTGAACGCCCGCCTGAGCCAGGCGGTGGTCGACGCGATCTGCGCGCGCCACGATCGGCTGTGGAGTTCCAAACCGGGAGGCGCCCGGGCGGTCTTCGCGTTCAAGGACCTGTCGGGCGTGACCCTCGAAGGGCGCAATCTCTGCGACGCCGACTTCACCGGCGCGATCATGAACGACTGCAACCTGCGGGGCGCGCGGCTCGACAACGCCACGCTGTTCTGCGCCGACCTGAGTGGCGCCGATCTGCGCGAGGCCTCGCTGCGCCGGGCCGACCTGCGCGGCTCCTGCATGCGCAACGTGAACCTGACGGGCGCCGACCTGTTCGAGGCCGACCTGCGCGAAGGCACGCTGGCCGCCGGCAGCCGCGAGTTCGGCTTCCGCAAACTCGAGATCGGCGCGCCCAATTCCGGCGAACTGCAGGGCGCGATCCTCGCCGGCGCCAACCTTGAGCGTTCGCGCCTGTCCGGCGCCATGGCCGTGCGGGCGGACTTCACCGACGCGATCATGAAGGACGCCAAGCTCATCCGGGCGAACCTGAAGCAATGCTCGATGCGGGGGGCCAACCTGTCGGGCGCCGATCTGTCCGGCGCGGACCTGGCCGGCGCCGACCTGCGCGACGCCATCCTGGTAGGTGCGCGGACGGTTTCGTGGAACGTCACTGAGTGCAACATGACCGGCGTGCTGACCGACGCGCCGTCAGGCCGCGCGCTCAGCGACCTGCCTTACGGCGAGATGCTGAAGGAGCACGCCCGCTGGTGCGAGACCGGGGGCGCCGAGGGCAAGCCGTCGTCGTTCGACAACGCCGACCTGCGTGGCCTCGCGGCGGTCCGCGGCTACAACCTGACAGCGCTATCGGCCAAGCAGGCCGTCTTCTACGGCCTCGACATGGAGGGCGTGCAGCTCCAGGGCGCCCAGCTCGAGGGGGCGGACCTGCGGAACTGCACCCTGCGCCGCGCCGATCTGCGCGGTGCGCGGCTGGCCGGGGCGAAGCTGTCGGGCGCCGACCTGCGCGAGGCTCAGATGGGTCCGTTGCTGCTGGGCTCGGATCGGGTGCTGCCCTGCAACCTGACGGGCGCGCAGCTCAAGGGCGCCGACCTGACCCGCGCCGATGTGCGCCATGCGCTGTTCGTCGACGCCGACGTCAGCCGCGCCAACTTCTCGGGCGCGATGCTGAAGCAGGCCGATTTCACCCGCGTCCAGCGCCACGGCGCCCGCGGGCTGGAAGACAGCATCTGATATGAAAAAGGGCGGCGCCCCTCCGGGGGACGCCGCCGATTTTCGCCTGACAGGGCGCTTACGCGGCCTTTTCACCTTCGATCAGGCTGCCTTGAACGCCGGTCGTGATGGCGATCGTGCGGGGCTTCAGCGCCTCGGGAAGCTCGCGCTTCAGGGCGATGGAGAGCAGGCCGTCCGCCAGGTTGGCGTCGGTCACGACCACATAGTCGGCCAGCTGGAAGCGGCGCTCGAAGTTCCGCTCGGCCAGGCCGCGGTGCAGATACGTCTTGGCTTCGTCGTTGGCGGCCTTCCGGCCGGTTACGGTAAGGAGGTTTTCCTTCACCTCGACGTTCAGCTCTTCGGGACGGAAGCCGGCCACCGCGATGTCGATGCGGTAGGCGTTCTCGTCGGTGCGCTCGATGTTGTAGGGCGGATAGCCGGCGGCGCCATCAGCAGCGGCCGTCTCGAGCAGGTTCGCCAGGCGGTCGAAGCCGACGACGGAGCGATACAGGGGGGAAAAGTCAATCGTACGCATGCGGTCACATCCCTCTTTCAAAGCAAGGTTGCGGTTCTGATTGGACCTGTGGCGACCCGAAATCGGCCTCGCCTGCAGCCCAGGAGGCCCGGACATCCAGCGCCTCCGCCGATTGAGTTAGGGGGCCGGATTCGAGCGTTCAAGGGCTGTTCGCGTATGAATTCGCGCTCTAGGTTGCCGCACCCAACCAGGAGGAACTCCCCCATGCTCCGCTTTGCTTCGGCCTGCGCCGTGGCCGTCGCTCTCTCGGTCGCCGCGCCCGCCCAGGCTGCTGACGCCCAACTCAAGTCCGCTGTCGCCGGCGCCCAGCGCGCCCCTGAGCACAAGGCTCGCGACGCCGCCCGCAACCCCGAGGCCACGCTGACCTTCTGGGGCGTGAAGCCCAAGCAGATCGTGATCGAGCTGTCCCCCGGCAGCGGCTACTGGACTGAGATCCTGGCGCCCTACGCCAAGGCCACGGGCGGAACCTACTATGCGACCGGCGCCGACCTGGCGAACCCGCAGATCTCGGAAGGCGCCAAGGCGGCGCGGGCCAACTTCGAGAAGAAGTATGCCGACACCGCCAAGTTCGGCGAGGTGAAGGTCATCGGCTTCGGTCCGGTTTCGGGCCCGCTGGGCGCGCCGGGTTCGGCCGACATGGTCATCACCGCGCGCAACCTGCACAACTGGGCGCCCAACGCGGCCTTCCTCGACAAGGTGCTGAAGGATGTTCACGCGGTCCTGAAGCCCGGCGGCGTCCTGGCGGTCGAGGAGCACCGGTCGGATCCGAAGCCGTCCGCGCCCAAGTGGTCGACCGGCTACATGAGCCAGGCCGAGGTGATCGCCATGGTCGAGAAGGCCGGCTTCAAGCTGGCGGCCAAGTCCGAGGTGAACGCCAACCCCAAGGACACCAAGGACCATCCGTTCGGCGTGTGGACGCTGCCGCCCTCGCGCTGGACGACCGCGGGCGGCCGCGGTTCGGACCCGAACTTCGACCGCACCAAGTACGACGCGATCGGCGAGAGCGATCGGATGACGCTGAAGTTCGTGAAGGTGGGCTGACCGCGCGCCTTTGACCTTGCGACCCACGGCGCCGACGCTGGCGTCGTGGGTTCGCCACAGGCGCCCGGATGGCGCTCAAGGTCGTCAAACCTGCGTAACGTCGTCACGGGCGGTTTACACAGCCACCGGGCGCAGCGAAGCTCGCCGCGCGATTCAGGAGAGCCGCTGGGGCCATGGCCACTCTCGAGGAGTTGACGGACCGCATCCGCCGCGCGGCCGCGTCCGGCGACGGCCTTGACCGTACGGTCAAGCTGGACCTGCGCGGCGAGGGCGTGATCCACGTCGATGGCGCATCGGTGACAAACGACGACCGGCCCGCCGACCTGACCGTTTCGGTCAGCCGCGCCGACCTGGTCAGGCTGGGCAAGCGCGAACTGGACCCGATGAAGGCCGTGATGACCGGCCGCATGAAGCTCTCGGACATGGGCCTGGCGTTCAGCCTGCAGCCCAAGATCCAGGCGCTGTTCGAGAGGGCCGTCTAGGCGCCCCGATGCTTGAGCCTGCCCCCCTCGTCGATATCCCCGAAGCGCCGGTTCCGCCGGGCGCCGAAGCCGACTGGTTCACAGGCGCTGGCGGCGCGAGGCTGCGCGCGGCGCTGTTCACGCCCAAGGGCCGCGCCCGCGGCTCGGTGGTGCTGTCGGGCGGCCGCACCGAGCCGATCGAGAAGTATTTCGAGGTGATCGGCGAGTTCATGGACCGGGGCTTCGTCGTGCTGGCGCATGACTGGCGCGGACAGGGGCTGTCTGCGCGCGAGTTGGGCGACCGGCTGAAGGGCCATGCCAAGGGTTTCAAGACCTTCCTTGAGGACTACCGACGTCTGCTGGCCGCCTATGAGGAGCGGCTGCCGAAGCCGTGGATCGCGGTGGGCCACTCGATGGGCGGCTGCCTGACCCTGCTGGCGCTGGCGAACGGCGAGCGGCGGTTCGCCGGCGCCTGCCTTTCGGCCCCGATGCTGGGGCTGCGCCTGGGCAATGTTCCGCAGGCGGCGGCCATCGCGCTGACCTCCCTGAACATCAGTTTGGGCCAGGGCGGGCGCTACGCCCGCAACGATCCCGGTCAGCCGTTCGACGACACCTTCGACGGCAATGTGCTCACCCACGATCGCACACGCTTCGATCGTTATCGGGCCCAGGTCCGGGCCAATCCCGATCTGGCGCTGGGCGGCCCCACCTGGGGCTGGCTGGACTTCGCCTTCAAGGCCATGGCGGCCCTGGCCAAGCCCGAGCGCTTGAGAAACGTGACCATTCCGGTCGAAATCGTTTCCGCCAGCGACGACGCCCTCGTCGACAACCTTGCCCAGGCCGCCGCGGCCCGGAACCTGCCTCAGGGACGCCTGATCACCGTTCCGGGCGCCCACCACGAAATCCTGATGGAGACGGACGACATGCGTAACATCTTCTTGCGAGTGTTCGACGCGCTCACCGGCAAGGCTGCGCCGAAGCCCGCCGAGGCTCCGAAGCCCGCCCCGGCGCCTGCCGCCGCCGCCCCCGCGCCCAAGCCTGAGCCGGCCCCCGCGCCGGTGGCGGAAGCGCCGAAGCCGGCGCCCGCTGCAACGCCTGCCGCAACTCCGGCTCCCGCCGCAGCGGCGCCAGCAGCCAAGCCCGCGGCGGCGAAGAAGCCTGCGGCGCCCAAGGCCGCGGCGCCCAAGAAGGCCGCCGCTCCGAAGGCGGCCGCGCCCAAGCCCGCTGCGAAGCCGGCCGCAGCCAAGCCTGCCACCAAGGCCAAGGCTCCGGCCAAAGCGGCTGCGAAGCCCACGGCGGCGAAGGCGGCTCCGACGAAGAAGGCAGCGGCCCCGGCCAAGGCTGCGGCGCTGGCTAAGGCGGCTGCGCCCAAGGCGGCAGCGAAGCCCGCCGCCAAACCGGCGGCCAAGCCTGCGGCGTCCAAGGCCGCCCCGAAGGCTCCGAAGCCCGCGGCAAAGCCCGCGGCCGCGAAAGCCGCCCCGAAGGCTGCTGCGCCGAAGACGGCTCCGGCCAAGGCCGCCGCCAAGCCGGCTGCGAAGCCTGCGGCCAAGGCGCCCGCCCCGCCGAAGGCCGCTGCGGCCACGAAGCCTGCGGCTGCAAAGAAGCCCGCCGCCGCCAAGAAGACGCCGGCCAAGAAATAGGTCAGACGGCCGAGCGCTTCAGGGCGACAAGCGCCTCCTCAAGGCAGGCGCGGTCGCCGGCGATGGCGATCTGGCCGCCGTGTCGTCCCACGGGCTCGCCCCGCCAGTCGGTGGTGAGCCCGCCCGCGCCCGCGACGAGCGGGATGGCGGCTTCGATGTCCCAGCTCTTGAGACCGGCTTCGATCACCATGTCCATCGTGCCCGCGGCCACCATGGCGTAGGCGTAGGCGTCGCAGCCCAGCCGCGCCAGGCGCGCCGCCGCCCGCACCTGGCGCCAGGCGCCCAGCTCGGCGCCGGTGAAACAGGCCTCGGGATCGGTGGTGGCGATGACGGCGTCGGTCAGCCGGGGGCAGGTCCGGACCTTCAGGGGCCGCTCGCCTGTCGCGGTCACGAGACGCGAGCCGCCGGCGTGGCCGATGTAGATCTCGCCCAGGTACGATTGGCCGATGGAGCCCAGCACGGGCTGGCCCTGGTGGCGCAGGCCTATGAGCGTGCACCAGAGCGGCAGCCCCGCGATGAACGCCCGGGTCCCGTCGACGGGGTCGAGAACCCACACGAACTCGGCGTCGGGCCGGTCTTCGCCATACTCCTCGCCGATGACGCCGTGATCGGGATAGCGCTCGGAGATCAGCGCCCGGATGGCGCGCTCGGCGCCCTTGTCGGCCTCGGTGACCGGGTCGAAGCCGCCCGTCACCTCAAACTTGTTGGAGAGGCCGTGAGCGCCGCGGAACAAGGGGAGTATTGCTCCGGCGGCGGCGCGATTGAGCTCGAGGCAGAAGGCGTCGAACTCGGCGAGGCGGGGCGCGGAGAGGGTCATGGCCCCTCGCTTACCCCGGCCCGGCGCGTTCCGCAAAGTGGACGCCGACTTTGCGTCCGGAACGCGCTCAAGCTCTTGAATTCGAGCCTGTTTCCACAGGCTCGGGAGCTCGGGCTTAGGCCTCGATCTCGCCGTTCATCGCCTTGGCGAGGTCGAGCAGACGGCGGCGGGGACGCTCACCGAGCTGATAGTAGGCGTGGATGAGGTCCTGGGTTTCCTTGCTGGCCATCGTCTCGTTCGACGAACCCTCGCGTTCCAGGCTCTCGCGCTGGTCCCGGGTCAGGCCCTCGTAGAAGTAGCTGATCGGCACTTCCAGCACCTCGGCCAGTTGCCACAGGCGGGCGGCCGACATGCGGTTGGCCGCACACTCGTACTTCTGGATCTGCTGGAAGCGGACGCCGCAGGCGTGCGCCAGCTCCTGCTGGGTCAGGCCCAGAAGGCGACGACGGCGACGAAGGCGCCGGCCCAGATGGATGTCGATCTCGTCCATGGAATCCCCGACCATGATTTCCCTTCGTCCCGCTTCGGGACTCCGCGGTTGAGACATCGCAATTCCCACGCCAGCCGCCTCCATTGCCCACCAGGGTCTGCCATGCCTAACAAGGTGAATGGCGGCCCCTAATCACTCATACGTCGCAACAGCGATTTGGATGCTTCAGGCTCTGCTGTTTGATGCAGCTAGCGCCTTGGCGCGTCTGTTTCCTGTTGATTCTGTGTCGAATTTTGGCGCCGGCCTATTTCGCACGCTGGGGCCCTTGACGCGTGCGCACCGGGTCGCCGAGCGGAATCTGCGCATCGCCTTCCCTAATGCAGACGACCCTGAGATCGCGCGACTCCTGCAGGCGCAGTGGTCTGAATTGGGCCGATCCCTAATCGAATTCACCATCATCGACCGTATCGTAGCCGACACGGGCCGTCTCGAGATCGAGGGCCTGGAGCGTCTGCAGGCGATTGCGGCGGGCGATGGGCCGGTGGTGTTCATCTCGGGCCACTTCTCGAACTTCGAACTCATGGCCGCCGCCATCGTGCGCGCGGGCGTGAAATCTCAGATCACCTACCGGGCCATGAACAACCCCTATGTGGATGAGCGCGTGCGCCGCGTCCGCTACCGCTACGGCGTGCGCCTGTTTGCGCCCAAGGGCCTGGAGGGCGCGCGCGAACTGATGCGGGCGCTGGAGCGCGGCGAGTCCGTGGCGCTCATGAACGACCAGAAGTTCAACGGCGGCGTCGAGGCGCCGCTGTTCGGCGTCATGGCCCACACGGCGCCCGGCCCCTCCACGTTCGCCCTGCGCTTCGGCGTGCCGCTACAGCCGATGAGCGTACAGCGCGTGGGCGAAGCGGCGCGATTCAGGATTATCGTCCACGACTCGATCGTCCTGGAAAACACCGGCGACAAGGCGGCCGACCTCACGGCGGGCGTGAAGCGGATCAATGCGTTCATCGAAGACCGCATCCGCGCCAGGCCGCACGACTGGTTCTGGGTCCACCGGCGGTGGCCCAGCGAGATGTATCGCAAGAGGTGAACTTCCCTCCCTCTCGGGGAGGGTGGCGAGCGAAGCGAGACGGGTGGGGATGTGTGGGCCGAAGCGCCGCGGTCTGGGAGGATCGATACCTCCCCACCCTGGCCGCTCCGCGGCCGGTCCCTCCCCGGCGGGGAGGGATGCGCGCGGCTCAGCGGGTCTCCTGCCAGCGCTTCAGCGACTCCGCGGGGCTGGCGTAGGCTTCCTGGAGCTCGGCGCTCCAGTAGCGGAGCTGTTCCAACGGGATCTTCTGGCCGGTCACGGCGCACAGCACGTAGCGGCCCGGGCGCAGCACGGCGTAGTCGCCGTCGCCGTAGTGCAGCTTGGCGAGGTCGTTGGCCCCAAGGTTGCGGTCATGGGCGTTCATGGCCGCCTGTGTAGCGCGTGCGGGGGCGTCAGAACAGATCGCCCTGTTCGGGAGCATCGGCCTTGGGCCGGGCGCGCGCCGGACGGGCGGCTGCCACCACGGACGGCGCACCCGGCGGCGGGGCCTCGGTCGCGGCGCCGTCGATCACAGCCTGACGGGTGACCTGGTCGCCGAACTTGATGCTGACGCCCTCGCCGCTGGCCAGCGCGGCGCCAGCGTGGACGATCGAGCCGTCGGAGCGGGTGACACGGGCGAAGCCACGCTGCAGCGGGCGGTCCGGGTCGACCGAGGCGTAGAGCTTCGACAGGCTCTGCAGCCGCTCGGAGAGCCGTTCCAGCCCCCTCCGTACGGAAGGTTCAAGTCTCACGCTCAGGCGGTCCAGCCGGTCCTTCTGCACCGCCTGGGGGCGCTGCAGCAGCAGCGGGGACAGGCGCGAGGCCACGCGGACCAGGTCGCGCTCATGGACGGCGGCGTTCTTGGCCAGACCCGCGCCCAGGCGGCCCGAGACGATGTCGAACCGCTGCTCGGCCAGCCGCACGAGGTCGGGCACACGCTTCAGGGCGCGGTCGGCGTGCTCGATGCGCGCGCGGCGATCCTCGACGACCCGACCGCCGCACCGGTGCATGCGCGCGCCGAGGTCCGAGACCAGCGCCTTCAGCTCGGCCAGCACCGGCGTCGCGATCTCGGCCGCGCCGGTGGGCGTGGGGGCGCGGCGGTCCGAGACGAAGTCGATCAGGGTGGTGTCGGTCTCGTGGCCGACGGCGCTGATCAGCGGGATGGTCCCCTCGGCCACGGTGCGGGCCAGCGCCTCGTCGTTGAACGCCCAGAGATCCTCCACCGAGCCCCCGCCGCGCGCGACGATCAGCACGTCGGGGCGCGGGACCGGCCCGCCGGGCGACAGAGCGTTGAAGCCGCGGATGGCGTTCGCCACCTGGACAGCGGCGGCGTCGCCCTGGACCACCACGGGCCACACGATCACCCGGCACGGCCATCGGTCGCGGATGCGGTGCAGGATGTCGCGGATCACGGCGCCCGTCGGGCTGGTGATCACGCCCACGACGGCGGGCATGTCGGGCAAGGGCCGCTTGCGGGCGCTGTCGAACAGACCCTCGGCGTGCAGCTTCTGCTTCAGACGTTCCAGCTGCGCCAGCAGCGCGCCGACGCCGGCCACCTCCATCGTCTCGATGACGATCTGGTAGCGCGAGCCCTGCGGATACGTCGTGATCTTGCCGGTGACGATCACTTCCAGCCCGTGTTCGGGCCGCACCGAGAGGTTCCGGACCGACCCCTTCCAGACCACGCCGTCGATGGCCGAGCGGTCGTCCTTGAGGGTCAGATAGACGTGGCCGTTGGAATGGTGGGTCACCTTCGACAGCTCGCCCCGCAGGCGCACGAAGCCGTAGGCGTTCTCCAGCGTCCGCTTCAGCGCGAACGCCAGCTCCGAAACGGAGTAGGGCTGGGCGTTGCCGCCGGGGTCAGCGGTGGTCGCCGAGTCGGTCATGCGTTCAGCCTAGCGGGTTGCGCGACCCGGCCAAACTGCGAGAGGCGCAAAGCCTCAAACAGAAAGGGACGCGGTCGGACCCTTAAGCAGGCTTGCGCCAGCTTCGGCTCCCACCGCGTCCCCCATCCCCAACGGATAGACGACCGCTCTCCAGCGGATCTCAGATGTAGCGGCGCAGGCTCCGGGCGAGCTCGGCGGCGCTGGACTTCTTCTTCTGTTGCGCCGGCTGGTAGGCCACCGTCGCGTGTTCGTGGCAGTAGGGGCCGTTCTCTTCCGAGCGGCGGCCGCAGAAGGTGAAGTTGTCGAGCGACGGATCGCCGATCGGCCACTTGCACATGTGGGCGCCCAGGGTCAGCACCGTCGCGGTGCCGGGCGTCTCGTCGACGTAGCGCACCGGCGCGGGCGCCGGGTGCGCGGTCACCGGCTCGGCGATGCGGCGCGGGGCCGACGGCGCGGCCGCCGCGGGGCGCGCCGGGCGCGGCGCCTTGAACACGGTGCGCTGCGGCTTGGACGGCGTCGCGCGGCCCGACAGGCCCAGACGGTGCACCTTGCCGATTACGGCGTTTCTGGTGACGCCGCCCAGTTGCTTGGCGATCTGGCTGGCCGAAAGGCCGTCCTGCCAGAGCTTCTTCAGTAGTTCGACCCGTTCGTCGGTCCAGCCCATGGTCCCGCCTCCCACCCAGAGGGTCCGGCGCGCCCCCAGGACTGCACCGGTAATCAACATCTTGTGGCGACCAGCACTCTCGCCGCCCACCAACCACCATCAGTAGTAAACAAACGCCTAAGAGCCACAATAGGCGCCATTGCGATCATCCACAGGAACTAGATGTTGAGTCGGATTTGGACGCACTTGCGCCACGGCGCCGCAGCGCGCACATCTCGGCCATGCGAGATCTCCCCGATGCCCCGACCATCCTGCCGCCCCAGCCGCGCGCCTATCACGGGGTGAACTGGGAGGGTCTGAAGACCCTGTACGTGCGCGAGGTCCGCCGCTTCCTGAAGGTCGGAACCCAGACGCTGGCAGCGCCGGTGGTCACGGCGCTGCTGTACATGCTGGTGTTCGTGGTGGCCGTCGGCGGCGGGCGCGAGGTGCACGGCGTCGCCTACGGCACGTTCGTGGCGCCCGGCCTGATCATGATGCAGATCCTGTCGAACGCCTTCGCCAACAGCTCCTCGTCGCTGCTGCAGGCCAAGTTCAACGGGCTGATGGGCGACTTCCTGACCCCGCCGCTCACGCCCGCAGAGCATGTCGCGGGCTTCGGCGGCGGCGCGGCGACACGCGGGATCCTGGTGGGCTTGGTCAGCATGGTTGCGGTTCTGCCGTTCGCGCGCCTGCCCATCGCCCAGCCGTGGGCCATCCTCTACTTCGGCCTGGGAGCCGCCTTCATCATGGGTTTCATCGGCATCATGGCCGGGCTTTGGGCCGAGAAGTTCGACCACATGGCGGCGGTGACCAACTTCGTCATCATGCCGATGACGTTCCTGTCGGGGACGTTCTACCTGGTCGAGCGCCTGCCCGAGCCGTTCCGCACGGCCAGCCACTACAACCCGTTCTTCTACCTGATCGACGGCTTCCGCTACGGCTTCACCGGCCAGGCCGAGAGCAATCTGATGGTCGGCGCGATCATGACGGCCGTGCTGGTCCTGAGCCTCGGCTGGGTGTCGCTTTGGATGTTCAAGGTGGGCTACAAGATCAAGACCTGACGGCCTCGACCCGCGCTCCTCGCCGGGCGTCACGCCTCTCAGCGCCGAGCGGCCTGAAGCCGGCGGCGCAGATGGACGTTAAGGCCGAAATCCCCGGGGCGGGGCGTCCGGGTCCCAAATGAAAACGCCGCCGCCCCATCGGGACAGCGGCGTCCTTGTTAGGCCTGCTCTATCTGGATCAGGCGACCGCAGCGACCGACTTGCGGGCCCGGATCGCGCCGCCCAGGCCGAAGAAGCCCAGCAGCATCATCGCCCAGGTGGCCGGCTCGGGCACGGCGACGCCGGGGCTCAGGGTGCCGCCGAACGCGAAGTTGCCGCCGACGGCCGCATTGATGCCGGCCACCGCGTTCGCGTTGAGGGTCAGAGTGCGGAACTGGTTGTTGTCGGCCGGCGAGTAGGCGAACGCGCCGTAGCTTGCGCCGCTGGCCAGATCGTTGAACGCCGCGACGCCGCCGGTACCGCCCGTGAGGGCGCTGATGCTGCCGCCGAAGTCGAACGTCGTGTACGTAGCCGACTCTGTGGACGTGAACCCGTAGAGGGTGAGGGTGGCCGTGGTGAACGTGCCCTGCAGGTTCGAGAGATCGAACGCGAACCAGTTATTGTAGCCGTCGATGCTGATGTCGCCGGGTGACGCAACAATGTAGTTGGTATTGTCGGTGCTATGGTCACCACCGTTGTACCAGCCCGTATCGTAGGCGAAAACGGTCGTGGCGCCGTCCAGCGTCAGAAAGACCTTATCGAGGTTGTCGTTGCTTGAGAAGCCGAAGACGTAGGCCTGCGCCGGCGCGGCGGAGACCGTGAGAGCCATGGCCGCGGCGCCCGCTGCCAAGAGAGTTTTGATATTCATTGATATGCACCCCAGATTGCAATGCGCCGGTCCCCATCCTCGGCGCGTGCGGTTGAACATCGTTACATGAGACGAAGCTTTGCCGTTCGGAAACCGGATTCCCCCGAAGGGTGAACTCTAATTAACCCAGCAACCCGCGCATGGTCGCGATCCGGCGTCACGCGCACCACGCGTCTTCCCTCGCAAAACATTGACTTGGCGGCGCTTCGAGACGAAAACGCCAAGCCTTCCGGTCCCCGTCGCCACCGCGTCGGGGACGCTTCCTTTTGAGGAGGGCTAACGCCGTGGCCGAGTCGACCACCGCCCCCGTTCCCAGCGATCACATCATGGGCGTCTACGCGCGCGCCCCGCTGGCGTTCGAGCGAGGCGAGGGCTCGCGACTCTACACCGCCGACGGCGAGGCCTATCTCGACTGCATGGCCGGGATCGCGGTGACCGCGCTGGGGCACAACCATCCCAAGCTGGTCCAGGCGGTGAAGGACCAGGCCGACAAGCTCTGGCACACGTCCAACATCTTCCGGATCCCCAACCAGGAGAAGCTGGCGAAGCTGCTGACCGAAAACACCTTCGCCGACGTCTGCTTCTTCACGAACTCGGGGACCGAGGCGATCGAGTGCGCGATCAAGACCGCGCGCAAGTACCACTGGGCCAAGGGAAACCCCGAGAAGATCGACATCATCGGCTTCGAGGGCTCGTTCCACGGCCGGACGCTGGCGGCGGTGAACGCCTCGGGCAACGCCAGCTATCTGGAGGGCTTCGGCCCGCCGATGCCGGGCTTCGTCCACCTGCCGTATGGCGACCACGAGGCGCTGAAGGCCGCGATCGGCCCGACGACCGCGGCGATCATCATCGAGCCGGTGCAGGGCGAGGGCGGGGCGCGGTCGCTGCCGGTGAGCTGCCTGCGCGGCCTGCGCGAGCTGTGCGACGAACACGGCATCCTGCTGATCTACGACGAGATCCAGTGCGGTCTGGGCCGGACCGGCAAGCTGTTCGCCTACGAGTGGGCGGACGGCGCGGGCGAACCCGACATCATGGCCGTGGCCAAGGCTCTGGGCGGGGGCTTCCCGGTGGGCGCCTGCCTGGCCACGGCCGAGGCCGCCCGCGGCATGACGCCGGGCAGCCACGGCTCGACCTACGGCGGCAACCCCCTGGCCATGGCGGTGGGCGTGGCCTCGGTCGAGGAACTGGTGAAGCCGGAGCTGCTGGAGCATGTCCGCGAGGTCGCCGGCTACTTCAGCCAGCAGCTGTCGGGCCTGAAGGACCGCTTCCCCGACGTGGTCGAGGATATCCGCGGCAAGGGCCTGCTCATCGGCGTGAAGCTGAAGACGCCCAACCGTGAGTTCATGCAGCTCGCCCGCGACCAGCACCTGCTGATCGCCGGCGGCGGCGACAACTGCGTGCGGCTGCTGCCGCCGCTGACGCTGTCGCTGGACGAGGCGCGCGAAGCGATCGAACGCCTGGAACGCGCTTGCGGGGTGGCCCAAGCCCGATCCAGAGCGGCGGTCCCGGCATGACCGCCGCGGCTCCGCGGCACTTCCTCGACATCTGGAAGCTCGAAGGCCACGAACTTCGCGCCATCCTGGAGGACGCCAAGGCTCGCAAGGCCGCCCGCAAGGGCTGGCCTCAGGGGCGCCCCGACGCCGATCGGCCTGGCGCTGACCGGACGCTGGCGATGATCTTCGAGAAGAACTCGACCCGCACCCGCTTCTCGTTCGACGCGGCCATGCGCCAGCTGGGCGGGGACGTGATCATCTCCAACGCCGTCGACATGCAGCTGGGCCGCGGCGAGCCGATCGAGGACACCGCCCGTGTGCTCTCGCGGATGGTCGATGCGATCATGATCCGCTCGAACGTCCACGAGGACGTCGAACGCCTGGCCATGTGGTCGACGATCCCGGTGATCAACGGCCTGTCTGACAAGAGCCACCCCTGCCAGATCCTGGCCGACCTGATGACCTTCGAGGAACATCGCGGCCCGGTGACGGGCAAGACGTTCGCGTGGGTGGGCGACGGCAACAACGTGTGCTCCAGCTTCATCCATGCGGCGCCGAAGCTGGGCTTCAGGTTCAACATCGCGACCCCGGCGATCTTCCACCCGGACATGATGGACCTGGCGCGCGCAGCCGAGCAGCAGGGTCAGGTCACGACCACGCACGACCCGCGCGAGGCCGTGCGCGGCGCCGACTGCGTGATCACCGACACCTGGGTCTCGATGGGCGACACCGACCACGACGAGCGCCTCGACGCGCTCGAGCCCTACCAGGTGGACAGGAAGCTGATGAGCGAGGCGTCCAAGGACGCCGTCTTCCTGCACTGCCTGCCCGCCCACCGCGGCGAGGAAGTGACGGACGAGATCATCGACGGCCCGCAGAGTCTGGTCTGGGACGAGGCGGAAAACCGCATCCACGCCCAGAAGTCGATCCTGGCCTGGTGCTTCGGCGCGATCTGATCCGAGACGGGCGGCTTCGGCCGCCCGCTCCTTCTGGGCCTAGTGCTTCTTGCTGGGCACGAGGTGCAGGGCCGCCACGATCAGGCCGCCGACCGCCAGTCCCACCACCGCCGAGCCCACCGCGAACGCCAGCCAGCCGGTGACAGGACCCACCGCTGGGGCCGTCGCGGCCCAGTGCGAGAGGCCCTCGACCCAGGTCGGGATCGGACTGAAGTGGTAGTGCTCCAGACCGTGGACGATGATGCCGCCGCCCACCCACAGCATCGCGGCGGTGCCGATCCGCGTGAGCGCGTCCAGGACGACGGGCATCGCCTTGACCATCCCCCGGCCCAGCGCGCGCATCGATGCGGCGCGGCCCTTGGAGAGATGCAGGCCGATGTCGTCCATCTTCACGATCAGGGCCACGACGCCGTACACCCCGATGGTGATCAGCAGACCCACCACCGCCAGGGCGCCGGCCTGAACGGCCAGCGGTTGCTGAGCCACATCGTTGAGGGCGATGGCCATGATCTCGGCCGAGAGAATGAGGTCGGTGCGGATGGCGCCAACCACCTTCTGCTTCTCGAGTTCCTTCGAGCTGAGCGCCAGTTCCTCCGGGGAGTCGGTGTCCTCGTGCTCAACCACCGCCTCGTAGATCTTCTCGGCGGCCTCGAAGCAGAGGTAGGCGCCGCCCAGCATCAACAGCGGCGTCAGCAGCCAGGGGGCGAAGGCCGAGATCAGCAGCGCGCCGGGCAGCAGCAGCAGGAACTTGTTCCCCAGCGACCCCAGGGCGATCTTGGCGATGATCGGCAGCTCGCGATCGGGCGTGAAGCCGACGGCGTAGCCGGGGGTCACCGCGGCGTCGTCGATCACCACGCCCACGGCCTTGGATCCCGCCTTGCCGGCGGCGGCCGTGACGTCGTCGAGCGACGTTGCGGCGATCTTGGCGATGGCGGCGACGTCGTCCAGCAGGGCGACCAGGCCCGATGCCATATGCGATCCTTTTCTCGAGCTACCCTCTGGGTCGGTAGAGGCAAGCGGCGCGCCCGTAAAGCGGCCCTTGTCCCGTCCGCGCAAAGCTGGCCGACCATTCGTCACGGTGGTCGGTTCAGGCTCAAAACGACGAATGGTCTACCTTTGTGGAGTCTCAAGCATTCACCGGTTCAAGCGAACCGGTGAATGCTCTAGGCGATGTGAACGCGCGTATCGCGAAAGAGGATCATCATGCGGCTCACAAGGCGTGACTTCGGGTTCGGCACGGCGGCGACGGCTCTGCTATCGGCCCCGGCGACGGCTCAGCCGGCGAAGGGCGTCGACGCCCAGCTCACCGCCTTCCTCGACGCCGAGTTCGAGGCGGCGCTGCGGCAGAACCCCGAGCAGCTGACCCGGCTGGGCCGCAAGGAGCTGTACGACAAGCTGTCGGACCCCACGGACGCCGCGGCCGATCGCGGGCTGGCCTGGCGGCGCGGCAGCGTGGCCCGCATGAAGGCCCGGTTTGATCGCGCCGGCCTGGGCCCGGACGCCCAGGTCAGCTACGACCTCTGGGCGCTGGCGCTGGAACGGGCCGAAGCGGCGCGCAAGTGGCGGAACCACAAGTACGTCTTCAATCGCGGCGGGCCGCACACGAGCCTGCCCAACTTCCTGATCAACGCGCACCGGGTCGACACGCGGGCCGACATGGACGCCTACGTCGCGCGCCTGTCGGCCATGGCCAAGGTGCTGGACCAGAACCTGGATCGCGCGAAGGCCGCCGCCGCGGCAGGCGTGCGGATGCCGCGCTTCGCCTACGACCAGTCGATCGCCGAGGTCGCCCGCCTGATGACCGGCGCGCCGTTCACCGGGAACGGCGAGTCGGCGCTCTTCGTCGATGCCATGGCCAAGCTGCGCAGGCTGCGCGAGCGGGGCCTGATCGACACGCCCCAGGAGCAGAAGTTCGTCTCCGCCGTCTCGGCGACCCTGGGCGGCGAGGTGAAGCCGGCCTACGACCGCCTGTCGGCCTGGCTGAGCGCCGACCGCGAGAATGCGGCGGCCGATCCCAAGGGCGCGGGATCGCTGCCGGACGGCGCGGCCTTCTATGCCGCCCAGTTGCTCGACGAGACCACCACCGACATGACCGCCGACGAGATCCACGAGCTGGGTCTGCGCGAGGTGGCGCGGATCCGCGGCGAAATGGAGGCTCTGAAGACGCGGATCGGCTTTGCGGGCTCGCTGGCCGAGTTCTTCGTCTTCATGCGGACCGACAAGCGCTTCTACCTCCCCAACGACGACGAGGGACGCGAGCAGTACCTGCGCTTGGCCGACGGCTACCTCACCGGCATGGAAGCCAGGCTGCCGCAGTACTTCGCCCGCATGCCCAGGTCGGACCTGGTCGTGAAGCGGGTCGAGGCTTTCCGGGAGGAGCCGGGCGGCGCGGCGCACTACTCGTCGGGCGCGCCCGACGGATCGCGGCCCGGGGTGTTCTACGTCCACCTGTCGGATACCGGCGCCACGCCCATCTACGAACTGGAGGGCACGGCCTATCACGAGGGCTGGCCGGGCCATCACATGCAGATCTCGCTCGCCCAGGAGATGACCGGCGTGCCGCTGTTCCGGCGCCAGAGCAACTACGGCGCCTACGCCGAGGGCTGGGGGCTCTATTCCGAACTGCTGGCCAAGGAGGCGGGGCTTTACGTCGACCCGTACAGCGACTTCGGGCGGCTGGGCCGCGAGATCTGGCGGGCGATCCGCCTGGTGGTCGACACCGGCATTCACGCCAAGGGCTGGAGCGAGGCTCAGGCGCTGGAATACTACACCGCCAACTCGCCGCAGCCGACGGCCAAGATCCGCTCCGAGATCCGCCGCTACATCGTCAACCCCGGCCAGGCGACCTCATACAAGGTCGGCATGGTCCGCATCCTGGCGCTGCGCGAGGAGGCGAGGGCTGCGCTGGGCGCGCGCTTCGACATCAAGGCCTTCCACGAGGCGGTGCTGGGCGCCGGCGCCCTGCCGCTCAACGTGCTGGACACGCGCGTGCGGGCCTGGATCCGCAGCCGCGCCTGACGAAGAGCGTCAGCAAAATCTAAACGGCGATTTCAGGCTGCGTTCAGGCTGCGGACGCGACGCTGGGACCCTCGGTTGTTCCAGCGTCGAGGGTCGCAATGTCCAAGCCCGCTCCCGCCAAGTCCGCCTCTCAGGCGCCCGCCGCCTGGGCTCAGCTCCTGTTCGCCGGCAGCCTGCTGTTCGCCGGCGTCGCCGTCTGGCTGCTCGCGACCCTCTAGCCGTCTAGACCTCGTCGACGCCGCCCGGGTTGCGGGCGCGCGACTGCAGCCACATCACGCCGAACAGGTCGGACGCCGAGGCCCAGAGGCGCCCCAGGTTCGTGTACTTCGAACGGCCGGTCTGGCGGTGCCGGTGGTTCACCGGCCGAAAGGCCACCTCATAGCCCTCGCGCAGCATCAGCGCCGGCAGGTAGCGGTGGATGTGGTCGAAGTAGGGGAGGCGCAGGAAGGCCTCGCGCCGGAACGCCTTGAGCCCGCATCCGGTGTCGTTGGCCGCGTCCTTGAGCAGCCGCTTGCGCACGCCGTTGCCGATCTTGGACGCCAGCTTCTTGGCCTGGCTGTCCTGGCGCTTCACTCGCTCGCCGCCCACCAGGGCCAGCTGGGGCGGGCCCGCCAGCAGAGCGTCCACCAGCGCCGGGCCGTCGGCCGGGTCGTTCTGGCCGTCGCCGTCCAGGGTGACCACCACGGCGCCGCGCGCCGCCAGGATGCCTGAGCGGATCGAGCGGCTCTGGCCCGAATTCCTGCGGTGGGCCAGTACGCGCAATTGCGGGATCTCGGCTGACAGCGCCTTCAGCACGCCGCGGGTGCCGTCGCGGCTGGCGTCGTCCACGAAGATCATCTCGAATGACCGGCCGGCGAACGCGGCGGCGATCTCGCGCGCCAGCGCAGGCGCGGCGCCTTCCTCGTCGAAGACGGGGATCACGATCGAGATGTCGGGCGAAGCGCCGGAGGTCTGGGCCATATGCGCCCTCCATAGCGGAAAAGCGGGGCTGCGAAAGGATCGTGCTATGCACGGCGACGATGAGTCTCGACCGGATCCTGGCGCGTTGGAGCGGTGGTTGGCGCGGGCCTGCGCTGGCGGCCTTCGTCGCCTTCCTGGCCGGGCTGCCGGGTCTGATGGCCATGCCCACGCTGGATCGGGACGAGGCCCGCTTCGCCCAGGCCACCGCCCAGATGCTGGAGCAGGACGACTATGTCGTCATCCGCTTCCAGGACGATCCCCGCTTCAAGAAGCCGGTAGGCATCCACTGGCTGCAGGCCGCGAGCGTCAGCGTGCTGTCCAGCCCCGAGGCGCGGCAGATCTGGGCCTATCGCATCCCTTCGCTGCTGGGGGCGATGCTGGCGGCGGCGGCCTGCGCCTGGGGCGCGGCGGCGTTCTTCAGCCGGCGCGCGTCGGTGATGGCGGGCGCGATGCTGGGCGCCAGTTTCCTGCTCTCCACCGAGGCCTTCATCGCCAAGACCGACGCGGCCCTGGCCGGGACGACCACCCTGGCGCTGGCGGCGCTGGGCCGGCTCTACGCCGCGCGCAACGGCGGCCCGCCGGCGGGTCGGCGGGTGATCTGGACGTTCTGGGGCGCGCTGGCTGTCGCGATGCTGATCAAGGGGCCGGTGGCGCTGCTGGTGGCGGGCCTGGCCATGGTGGTGCTGGCGGTCTGGGACCGCCGCGCCGGCTGGATCGGCGGTCTGAAGTGGTGGTGGGGTTTGATCATCATCCTGGCCGTCGTGGGTCCGTGGGCGGGCGCGGTCACGGTGGCCACCGACGGCGGGTTCTGGAGCGAGGCCGTGGGCTCGGACCTCGCGCCCAAGCTGGCGGGCGGCCAGGAGAGCCACGGGGCGCCGCCGGGCTACCATCTGCTGCTGGCGCCGATCCTGGCCTTCCCGATGACCCTGCTGCTGCCGGCCGCGGCCGTGGCGGCATGGCGGTTCCGCCGCGAGCCGGGCGTGCGGTTCGCCCTGGCCTGGCTCATCCCCACCTGGCTGGTGTTCGAGCTCTTGCCCACCAAGCTGCCGCACTACCTGATGCCGGCCTACGGCGCGATCGCCTGGCTGGCGGCCCGCGCGCTCAGCGAGCCCCTGGGCGCGGTGGCGAAGGGGGTGGGCGCGGGCCTTGCGGCCGTCGTGGGCCTCGCCCTGGCCGGCGGGGTCTTCTACCTGCTGGCGGAGTACGGCGAGGCGTCCGACGCCTGGGCCGCGGTGCTGTCGGCCGGCCTGCTGGCTGCGGCTGGGCTCGTCGGCGGCTGGCTGCTGTTGCGGAGAGACGCCGACACGGCGATCGCCGCAGCGCTGGCGCTGGGCCTGCTGGGCCACGGCGCCCTGGCCGCCCTGTTTGCCCCGCGCCTCGACCCGCTGTGGCTGTCGGCGCGGCTGGAGCAGGCGCTGGGGGACGCTCGCCTGCTGCCGCGCCAAGGGATCGCCGAGGCGCCCGTGGCCGTCGCCGGCTACGCCGAGCCCAGCCTGGTCTTCGCCCTGGGCACCGACACCGGCCTCGAAGGCCCGGCCGAGGCGGCGCAGGCGGTGGTCGAGCGCCGTCCCGCCATCGTCGAACAGGCCGACGAGGCCGACTTCCGAAAGGCGCTTGCCGCACGTGGCGGCAGGGCGATCCAAGTGGCGGTCGTGAAGGGCGTGAACTACTCGAAGGGTGATCCCATGACGCTTCGGGTCTACATGGCGCCCGTCAGGGAGTTGCAGCCATGAGCCGGCGTATCGAGATCGTGGAAGTCGGGCCCCGCGACGGCCTGCAGAACGAGAAGACCCTCTTCGAGATCGACCAGAAGCTGGAGATGATCCGGCGTCTCGAGGCGGCTGGCGCGCGGCGCATGGAAGTGGTCTCGTTCGTGAACCCCAAGCGCGTGCCGCAGATGGCCGGCGCCGAGGAGATCATGGCCGCCCTGCCGCACCAAGATGGCCGCTCGCGCATCGGGTTGGTGCTGAACATGCGGGGCTGGGAGCGCTGCGTGGCGGCGGGATGCGACGAGGCCAATGTGGTGGTCTGCGCCTCGGACGGCTTCGGCATCCGCAACCAGGGCGCCTCGGTCGACGAGCAGGTGAAGGCCATGGCCGACATCGTCGCCGCCCGGAAGAAGGAAGACCCGCCGATCAGCGTGACCGTCTCGGTCGCCTTCGGCTGCCCCTTCGAGGGCGAGGTGCCCGAGGAACGGGTCATGGAGATCGTCCGCACCGCCGCCGACCTGCGCGTGGCCGAGATCGCGCTGGCCGACACCATCGGCGTGGCCGATCCCTGGACGGTGCGCCGCCGCGTGGAGCTGGCGAAGACGGCGGCCGGCCACATCCCGCTGCGCCTGCACTTCCACGACACCCGCAACACGGGCCTCGCCAACGCCTTCGCGGGCGTGGAGGCCGGGGTCGACGTGCTGGACGCCTCGGTGGGCGGCCTGGGCGGCTGTCCCTTCGCGCCGAACGCCACGGGCAACATCGGCACCGAGGACCTCGTCTATATGCTGGAGCGCGCCGGCTACGAGACCGGCTACGACCTGCAGCAGCTCATCGAGATCGGCGTCTGGGCCTCTGACCTGCTGGGCAAGCGGGTGGCGTCGTCGGTGGCGAAGGCGGGGGCATTCCCACAGCCGGCCTGACGACCGGCGAAGAGACATGTGTCGCATGTCGAGCACTGAGCCATGCGGCTACGTCAGAATCGGTCGCGGACCTGCCTGTGCGGCGCATTGGGCGAGGCAGGGGGGACCAGCTAGACCAGCCCCTGAATGATCAGGACGGCGCCCAGCAGGGCCGCCGGAGCGGACCAGACTTCCATCGGGAACGACAGGAATCGGTTGCGGGCTCGGTAGGTCAGCCGGTCGCGCACCTTGCCTCGGAGCGGGTTGATGGGAGACCGGTTGAGGCGCGCGCCGCCGATCCAGTTTGCTGCGGCGGCGAGCAGCCAGGCGATGCCCCAAAGCCAGGGCTGCTGCTCAAAGGCTGCATCACCGGCGACGCCCGTGACGACAGCTCCAAAGAGGCCGACGACGCCGATAAGAAACAGGAGCGAGAGGAAGCCACGCTCGGTCCACCAAACCATGCCGTCCCCCGTCCCAGGCTAGTGCTTCCTCATCCGCCGCATCAGCGGGCGGGCGACGGCGGCGGCGATGACCAGGGGGCCGAGGATCAGGGCGGCGAGGTGGCCGCTGAGGTTGCCGCCCGCGCGCTTGCGGAAGTAGCGGGCCAGACCCACGCCCTTGTGGAACTCCACCTTCAGCGGGCTGGTCTGGCTGGTGCCGCCGATGTGGACCACCTCGGCCTTGGGGTGGAACAGGACCTTGCCGCCCGCCTCGCGGACGCGCCAGCAGAGGTCGACGTCCTCCACGTGCAGAAAGTAGCCTTCGTCGAAGCCGCCCACGGCGTCGAAGTCCGCGCGCCGCATGCAGAAGCAGGCGCCGGAGATGGTGGGCGCCGGCGCCGCCTGGTCAGGCAAGGCGTCCTGTTCCCAGTGCACCTCGAAGCGGCCCCACGCGGGGACGGCCTTGGCGAGGCCGCTCATCGACAGCAGGGCGCTGATCGGCGTGATCTCGCCGCGCCGGGCGCCCCGCTGCTCGGTGCGGTCCGGGTTCAGCACCCGGCCGCCGACGATCGACGGGACCGGCTGGGTCTCGATCTCGCGCACGAGCGCGGCGACGCAGCCCGGCTGCAGGAAGGCGTCCGGGTTCAGGAAGACCAGGTGGTCGCTCTTGGCCGTCCGGGCGCCCAGGTTGGCGCCCTTGGCGAAGCCCACGTTGCCCTGGCCAGTCACGAGGATGACCCGGCTGTCCTGGTCGGCCAAGGCCCGCAGGCGCTCGAACTGGCCCGGGGCCGAGCCGTTGTCGACCACGACCAGTTCGTCCACCAGCGGGTCGGCGAGCACGCAGGCGAGGCTCTGCTCGAGAGCCTCGCCCGTCATGTAGACCACCATCACCACCGACACGCTGCGGCGGGGCCGCAGGGAGTCCGCAATCGACGCCGGAGACGCAGCGACGATCGGTGTGGCGATGCCGTTCATCAGGACCCCAACCCAGCCTTACGCCGAACATCCGGCGCTTGAGCCTCCAAGGCAAGGACGTTGCAGGCCTCGTCCAACCCCAGGATCTGCTGACCGTCGGAGCCCAGGCGCCGCAGCGCGACCTTGCCCTCTTCCGCCTCGCGGCGGCCGACGACGGCGATGATCGGCGTCTTGGACAGGCTGTGCTCGCGGACCTTGTAGTTGATCTTCTCGTTGCGCAGGTCCGTCTCCACGCGCAGGCCCGCCGCGCGCAGCCGCGCCGCCGCCTTCAGTGCGAAGTCGTCGGCGTCGGACGTGATCGTGGCCACCACCACCTGCACCGGCGAGAGCCACAGCGGGAAGGCGCCGGCGTAGTTCTCGATCACCACGCCGATGAAGCGTTCGAACGAGCCCAGGATCGCCCGGTGCAGCATCACCGGCTTGTGCTTCTGGCCATCCTCGCCGACGAACTCGGCGCCGAGGCGCTCGGGCAGGACGTAGTCGTTCTGGATCGTGCCGCACGTCCACGAGCGGCCGATGGCGTCCTTCAGCTGGAAGTCGAGCTTGGGCGCGTAGAAGGCGCCGTCGCCCTCGGCCACCACCGGCTCCACGCCGGCCTTGCGGGCGGCGTCCAGCAGCTGGTTCTCGGCCATGTCCCAGAACTCGTCCGTGCCGGCGCGCGGGCTCGGCCGCGTGCCCAGCGTGATGTGGTCGCGCGTCAGGCCGAAGTCGGCGTGGATCGAGGAGGCGAGCTCGATGAACGAGGCCACTTCGTCGACGATCTGATCCTCCCGGCAGAAGATGTGGGCGTCGTCCTGCGTGAAGGCGCGCACCCGCATCAACCCGTGAAGGGCCCCGGAAGGTTCGTACCGGTGGCACGCGCCGAACTCGGCCATGCGCAGCGGCAGGTCGCGGTAGCTCTTCTGGCCGAAGCTGAAGATCTGGATATGGCCCGGGCAGTTCATCGGCTTGAGCGCCAGTTCCTCGCCCTCGACCGTCTCGCAGACGAACATGTTGGGCCGGTAGTTCTCCCAGTGGCCCGACTTCTCCCAGAAGACACGGTCCAGCACCTGCGGCGTGCGCACCTCGACGTAGCCGGCGTCCTCGAGGCGGCGACGCATGTAGGCCTCGACCGTGCGCCACAGCGTCAGGCCCTTCTCGTGCCAGAAGACCATGCCGCGGCCCTCTTCCTGCATGTGGAAGAGGTCCATCTGGCGGCCGATCTTGCGGTGATCGCGCTTCTCGGCTTCCTCGACACGCTTGAGATAGGCCTCGAGGTCGGCCTCGTTGGCCCAGGCCGTGCCGTAGATGCGCTGGAGCATCGGGTTGTTGCTGTCGCCGCGCCAGTAGGCGCCCGCCAGCTTGGTCAGCTTGAACGCCTTGCCGGCCGCCTTCGTCGACGGCAGGTGCGGGCCGCGGCACAAATCCTTCCACTGGCCCTGGCGATAGACGCTGACCGCCTCGCCGGCGGGGATGCCGCCGATGATCTCGGCCTTGTAGTGCTCGCCGATCGACTTGAAGTGGGCGATCGCTTCGTCGCGGTCCCACTCCTCGCGCACGATCGGCTCGTCGCGGTCGACGATCTGCTTCATGCGCTCTTCGATCTTCGCCAGGTCGTCCAGGCTGAACGGCTCGTCGCGGGCGAAGTCGTAGTAGAAGCCGTCCTCGATCGCCGGGCCGATGGTCACCTGCGTGCCGGGGAACAGCTCCTGCACCGCCTCGGCCAGGATGTGGCTGACGTCGTGGCGGATCGTCTCGAGAGCGTCGGGTGCGTTGCGGTCGAGGATCTCGAACTTGCCGCCCTTCTCCAGCGGCCGGTCCACGTCCAGCAGTTCGCCGTCCAGCTTGATGAGAACGGCGCGCTTGGCCAGCGAGGGGGCGATCGAGGCCGCCACCTGCTTGCCCGTCGTCCCGGGCTCGTACTCGCGCTTCGAGCCGTCGGGGAAAATCAGGTCGATCATGGTTCTTCACACTTCCAATCGCGCGCCCCGGTCTGCCCTTTCCTGGGCTCGGCCTTTGGGCGCGTCAGTTTTCCCTTTGCGCCCCTCCGGGGCGACGGCGGCGGCGGGTCCCAGCCCGCACCGCCCCAGGGATGACATCTGCACAGCCTGCGCACCGTGAGGACCGTTCCTCGCACAGGGCCGTGGCCGATCAGGGCTTCAGCGGCGTACTCCGAACACGTCGGAGCAAACCGGCACGACCGCCCGATCAGCGGCGAAAGCGTCAGCTTGTAGGCGCGTAGAAGCCCACGGACGCATCTCTCGTAGAAGCTCATGCCGGCTGCGGTTTGCGATTGCAGGCCCCGTGCGTACGCCGAGGCCCCGAGAGGTTCAAGCCGCGCCGGCGGGAGTAGTTCGCGCATCCGCAGTCATCGCCGGCGCAAACGTCCGGGCGATCAGGGCGACGATGTCCATCAGGCGAACCATGCGGGGGCAGGTATCACAGGCGGGCTGAAAACGGAACCTTCCGGGTTTGGACCAGGGAAACACGGGGGCGCTGGGCCTGGGGCGCTGTGCGCGCCGCAGGCGCCGTCGGATTCGTCCACGAACCCCACGAACCCCACGAACCACACGAACATGCGGCGGCGCGCCCCGAGCTGTGGCCTGGGAGCGTTCGTGTGGTTCGTGGTTCGAAATGGAGGGCGCTTCGCGCGGGTGGCGCGTCAGCCGGAGGGGCGCCAGGGCGGTTTCGAGGGACGCGCCGGGGTGAGATCCGGGGCCGTCGCGTGCAGGCCGGCGGTGAAGGCGCGGG